>NZ_JBVHJO010000009.1:0-369163 GCF_055559995.1 Streptomyces sp. NPDC023541 | reverse complement strand
ACCTCGTCGGCGAACGCGGACAACTGGTCGACCATCGTGTTGATGGTCTCCTTCAGCTCCAGGATCTCCCCCCGGGCATCCACCCGGATCTTCTGTGTCAGATCGCCCTGGGCCACGGCGGTGGTGACCTCGGCGATCGAACGGACCTGCGCGGTCAGATTGTCGGCCATGACGTTGACCGATTCCGTCAGGTCCTTCCACGTACCGGAGACGCCCTTCACGTCCGCCTGGCCGCCGAGTCTGCCCTCGGTGCCGACCTCGCGGGCCACCCGGGTGACCTCCCCGGCGAACCCGGAGAGCTGGTCGACCATCGTGTTGATGGTCTCCTTCAGCTCCAGGATCTCTCCGCGAGCGGTGACGGTGATCTTCTGGGAGAGGTCACCCTTGGCCACGGCCGTCGCGACCTGCGCGATGGAACGCACCTGGGCGGTGAGGTTTCCGGCCATGAAATTGACCGAATCCGTAAGGTCCAGCCAGGCGCCCCCGACGCCTGGTACGTCGGCCTGCCCGCCCAGGGTCCCCTCGGTGCCCACCTCGCGGGCGACCCTCGTCACCTCGGAGGTGAACAGCGACAGTTGGTTCACCATCCCGTTGAAGACGGTGGCGATCTCCCCGAGCAGCCCGTCCGCCCCGTCGGGCAGCCGGGTGCGGAAGTCCCCGTCCCGAACGGCGGTCAGCCCGGCCAGCAACCGGCGCAGCTCCGACTCGCCGATCCCGCCGTCACCCGGCAACGCCGGAGCGCCACCCAGTGGATCCGCGCCCGCCCGCTCGGCCATCCGTCACCCTCACTCTCGATACCAGCCGCGCCGACACGCGGATCAGGACAGCACCATGGAGCCAGGGCATGCCGGAGCGCCCGATTCCAGCGCGATCCGTCCCAACCGCAGCACCGGTTCCGGTGAAGGCTAGCGCCGCCGGAGGGGCGATGGAGCACGGTCGATCACTCCGGCGGCCGACGCATCCGGAATCCGGGGGAAGGGGACTTGCCGGGACCCCCACCCTCTCCGGCCCGAACTCACGTTCCCGCCAGGGTGCTTCGGAAATCTTCGGATGCGACGGCGGGCTCCGGGTAGACGAACCGGTAATGGACGGCGCAACGGCAGAAAAGGGGTGAGGACATTGGCGGTCAAAGCGGTGGGCTGGGCGCGTTCGTTCCCGATCTCGGAGGGCGTCCGGGCAGCGCGGCAGTGGACCGCCGAGCACCTGGCGTCCCTGCCGTGGAACGCATCGGCGGCCGACACGGTGCACTCCGTGCTGCTCTGCGTCTCCGAACTCGTCACCAACGCCCACCTGCACGCCGTCGGCACCGCGCACTTGGTACTGACCTGGGACGGCCGCTGCCTCCACGTCAGCGTCGCCGACTCCGATCCGCGGCTTCCCCGTACCCGGACACCCGAGGGCGACGCGAGCGCCACCTCCGGCCGCGGGCTGGGCATCGTCACCGCGCTGGCCGACTCCCTGGACGTGCACGCGTGCCACGGCGGCAAGTCGATCACCGCCTGCTTCCGGCCCGGCGGCGGGCCGGACCCGCACGCGGCCGAGCCGCGCGGAGACTGACCCGTGCTCAGGGAGACCGCGTGGAGCCGGTTCACGCCGCGACGGCGTCCTCGACGGTCGCGTGCAGGGAGAGGACCGTGTCGGCGCCGGTCACGGCGAAGAGCCGGCGCAGTTGCTCGCCCGGGGCGGCGATGCGCAGCGCGGTGATGTGGTGCAGCCGCAGGAGCAGGTTCAGGAACGAGGAGTCCCCGAAGGTGATGGACCCGGCGTCCAGGACCACCAGCGGATGCCGGCCGGCGGCCGCGGTGAGAGCTTCTTCCAGCGGGTCGAGCGTGTCCTGGTCCAGTTCCCCGTGGGCCGACACCACCCAGCCGTCGCCAGCCGGGTAGCCCTCCCCCACCGCTCCTGGCTGGTTCGCGTCCCCGAATCCGCTCATCTCCGCCTCCACGGATCGCCGCCTGTTCATCTCGTCAAGGGAGTATGCCTGCTCACGGCGGCGCCGCCGCGCCCCCGGGTCGTCCGGCGCCCCCAACGGGCGCACGGTCCGCGACGCCGGGAGAAAAACTCTGCGATTGATGTGTGTGGAATCAGAAAGACGGGGCACAAGCGCCTCGGCAGCCGCAGTCAATCGGGAGGGAGCGGCCACCATGTCGCGCTCGGCCACCGTTGTAGGCCCCGTTCGTACCACCGACGTGCACGTCCCCGTTCATGAACTGGAGGACCCCGGAGCACCGGCGCGGGACGAGGAACTGTCGCGGGTGGAGAACGCCCGCGAGATGTCACCCGCCGACGCTCGTGAGCTGTCCCGGCACTTCTTCCGGCGTCTGCAGTCGCTGGAGGAGGGCACGCACGAGTACCAGTACACGCGCAACACCCTGATCGAGATGAACCTCTCGCTCGTGCAGTTCGCCGCGCGGCGCTTCCGGGCCCGGGTGCTCGGCGGCGGCCTCGACATGGACGACATCATCCAGGTGGGCACCATCGGCCTCATCAAGGCCATCGACCGCTACGACCTCGACCGCGAGGTCGAGTTCTCCACGCTCGCCCTGCCGTACATCACGGGCGAGATCAAGCGGTACTTCCGTGACACCACCTGGGCGGTGCACGTCCCCCGCCGCCTGCAGGAGCTGCGAACGGAACTCGCCAAGGCCCAGGAGGCCCTGACCGACGTCCTGGGCCGGGCGCCGACGGTCAAGGAGGTCGCCCAGCACCTGGAGCTGTCCGAGGAGGAGGTCATCGACGGGCTGGTGGCCGCGAACGGCTACACGAGCGGTTCCCTCGACGCTTCCGGCGCCGACGGCGACGCGCCGTCCACGCCGAACGGGACCACCCGGCCGCTGGCGGAGCGCCTCGGCGAGGTCGATCCCGCCATGGAGCTCTTCGAGGAGTTCCACACCCTCGCGCCCCTGCTGGAGGAACTCGACGAGCGCGACCGGCGCATCCTGCAGATGCGCTTCGGCCAGGACAAGACCCAGGCCGAGATCGGCGCCGAACTGGGCATCTCGCAGATGCAGGTCTCCCGCCTGCTGTCCCGGACCCTGGCACGCCTGCGCGCCGGCATGCTCGCGGGGTAGGCGTGCACGATGACGCGGAGTCCGGGCGCGAGGGCGCCGCTGACCGCCCTGCCGCTGCAGGGCCGCCCCGGCGCGCGCCTGAGCGGCAGCTGCGACCTCGACACCCGGCAGGCCCTGTCCAGCGCCCTCGGCATCGTGGCCGGCATGCCCGGCGCCGTCGTCCACCTCGATCTCTCCACCGTGCGCTTCTTCGACGCGGCCTCGGTCGCGGAACTCGTACGGGCGTCGGCGGCCCTGAGCGGGCAGGGGCGGCGCCTGTTGCTCCACGACCCGCCGTACTCGCTGCGCAAGGTAGTGGAGATGTTCCCGGACGAGTGCGCCGCGCTGGAGGTCGCAGCATGATCACTGTTCCTGCGCCCGCCGGGCCGGGGGCCTTCGTCCATCCCGCGCTCTTCTACCGGGACCTGGACGAGTACGTGACGGGAGTGGGCGGCTTCGTACGCGCCGCCCTCGCGGCCGACGAGCCGGTGCTCGTCGCCGTACCCGGCCCGCACCTGGACGCCCTGCGCGAGAGCCTCGCCGTCGACGGCTCCGGGGTCACCTGGACGGACATGACGGAACTGGGCCGCAACCCCGGGCGCATCCTGGCCGCCCTCCAGGATTTCGCCGACCGGGACCCGAACCGGCCGGCGCGGATCGTCGGCGAGCCGATCTGGCCGGGCCGCTCCCCCGCCGAGGTGCTGGAGGCCACCCGCCACGAGGCCCTCATCAACAGTGCCTTCGCCGGCCGCCCCGCGACCGTCCTGTGCCCGTACGACGTCGTCGGGCTGGCGCCCGACGTGGTGCGGGACGCCCGGCGCACGCACCCCACGCTCATAGAGGGGGGCCGGGACCTGCCGAGCCCGGGCCACACCGGGCTCTCGGGGCTCTCGGCCGACCTGGACCGCCCGCTGCCCGAGCCCGACGGTGCGGTGGCCCGGCTCGCCTACGCCCACGGCGGGCTGGCCGAGGTACGCGAGTACGCCGAGGGCTGGGGACGCGGTACCGGCCTTTCCTCGGCGCGGCGCGGCGACCTGATCATGGCGATCAGCGAGGCGGCGGCCAACTCCCTCTCGCACGGTGGCGGTAAGGGCACGCTGCGCCTGTGGACCGTCGACGGGCCTGCGGCGGGTGTCGTCGCCGAGATCCACGACGACGGCCGGCTGGCCGACCCGCTGGCGGGGCGCCGCCGTCCCTCCCTCGCCTCGGCCCACGGCGGCCGCGGTCTGTGGATGATCCACCAGCTCTGTGACCTGGTGGAGGTCCGTGCCACGGAGAGCGGCCTGACGCTGCGGCTGCACGTGGCCACTCCCTGAGGGCAACTGTCGCCTACAATGTCACGCGCCCGCCAGGGCGACCACGGGACACCTGCGGTATGTGGACTGTGTCGTACATCGATCGTGGCTGCGCCGGGCATACGCCTGTGACAGAGACCAGTGCCAACGCGGGGGTGAGAGAGCTCAGTGGAGACGGTCGGAGCGGAAACGGGTGATCCTGTGGGTGTCGGCCTTCCCGCCGCGGGGCAGCGCCGCCGGCTCGCCCTGACGGGCGTCCGCGGTTCCGTGGCCAAGGGGCGCGACTTCACGCGCCAGGCCCTGAGGGACTGGGGCTGGGACAGGACCGAGACCGCCGAGGACACCCTGCTCCTCGTGTCCGAGCTGCTGACCAACGCGTCACTGCACGCGGGCGGCTGTCACGAACTGGTCCTCATGAGCGGGAAGGTCCTGCGCATCGAGGTGTACGACGGCACGACGGCGCTCCCCCGGCGCGATCCTGCACCCCGGCGAGGCGTCCCCGGCGGCCACGGCCTCCACATAGTGGAGCGGCTGTCCGACCGCTGGGGAGCCGATGTCCACGCGGGCGGAAAAGCCGTCTGGGCCGAGATCGAGGCCGCACGGCTGGTGTCCGGCGACGCCACGGGCCGTTAGAGAAGCGTCTCCCTCCGTAGTGGAGCCGCGCCCACGGGGTATCCGCGGGGCATGGAAACCTCTTCGGATCGGCCGGGCGGCACGCGGCGCCCGATGTGGGGTCGGATCATCGCCGGCGCAGCGGTGCTCGTAGTGCTGCTGGTGCTCGTGGAGCGCTTCAGTCTCGTGCCCGGATTCGGCGGACTCTTCGGCTCAGACACCAGGGACCGGTCGGGGCCCGCGCTGCTGAAGTCGGTGCAGGACATGGACCGGTACGAGGCGGCGGTCGGAAACTTCCAGGTCGTCGTGGACCTCGAGAAGGACGCGGCGTTCCTGCCGGACGCGATCCGCGGGACCCGCACGCTGTACGTGGGGGCCGGCACGGTCAGCGGCTACGTCGACATGAGTGGGCTGGACGAGCGCAGCGTCACCGTGAACGAGGACCGTACGGGGGCCGCGATCCGGCTGCCGCACGCGGTGCTCGGCACGGCGGCCCTCGACCCGAGCCGTTCGTACGCGGTGTCGAAGCAGCGGGGCCTGCTGGACCGGATCGGCGATCTGTTCTCCGACAACCCGGCCGGCGAGCAGGCCGTGCAGAAGCTCGCCGCGCAGCACATCGACGCGGCGGCCCGCGAGAGCGGCCTCGTCGACCGCGCCGAGAAGAACACCACGTCGATGCTGGAGGGGCTGCTGCGCTCCCTGGGTTTCCGCGAGGTGACGGTCACCTACGGCTGACGGCCCCAGGCGGGCTGCGCGGGGTCTTCCCGGACGGCCGCGAGGACGAACGCGTGGCCCGCCGGATCCGCGTAGCGGCGCACGGTCGTGCGGTTGTCCGGGCGGGTGCCGTCCTCCTCGGCCGCCACCGGGCGCGCCCCGAGGGCCACGGCTTCGCGCTCGGCCTCGTCGAGGGCTTCCTCCGCCACCAGGATCCGCAGGTGGACCTCCTGGGAGCCCTCCGGCAGCGGCCAGCTCGGCGTCGCGCGGTGCGGATCCCGGCGGACACCGAGCAGCGGGCCGGCGCGGCCGGTGACCAGGAACAGTTCGCCGTCGTCGGTGGCCGGGCCCGCCGACGCGCCGAGCAGTTGCGCGTAGAACCGGGCCAGCGGCTCGGGTTCGGCGCAGTCCAGGACGATCACACCTGTCTTGAGTACGGTCATGCCCCGCGTGTGCCCTGCGTCGTCGCCCGTACACGCGCCGTACCCGTCCCCGCGCCGGGGGCTGCGCATGCCACCGACGCGGCAGGGTAACCGCGCTGCGACACGTCCGGACGGACGCCCGCACCTCGGGGGTGCGGGACTGCCGATCGCAGGGAAGGGGTGCGCATGTCGCACGTCGAGGAATACGTCGAGGTCAACGTTCCGGTACGCACGGCCTACAACCAGTGGACTCAGTTCGAGGACTTCCCCGCCTTCATGGAGGGCGTCGAGCGCATCGACCAGCGCACCGACACGCTGACCCACTGGGTGACGAACGTCAACGGGGTGCGGCGCGAGTTCGACGCGCAGATCACCGAGCAGCTCCCGGACCAGCGCGTCGCGTGGATGACGGTCGACGGTGACGCCCGCCAGGCCGGGCTCGTCACCTTCCAGCCGATCGACGCGTCGACCACCAAGGTCGTCCTGCGCATGAACTGGGTGCCCGACGGTCTGGCCGAGGCCGCCGCCGACAAGCTCGGCTTCGTCAAGCGACAGGTCACGGGTGATCTGAAGCGGTTCAAGCTGTTCATCGAGTCGCGCGGGGTCGAAACGGGCGCCTGGCGGGGCGAGGTCTGACCGCCATGAGCGGCGAGGCTGCGAGCAGGGGCGCCCGGACCGTGTCGCGCGGCGGCACGGTCCGGGCGGTCGCGGGGAGATCCGGGCTGGTGGCGCACGGGGTGCTGTACGTGCTCATCGGGGTGCTCGCCGTACGCATCGCCTTCGGCGGCGGCGAACAGGAGGCCGACCGGCAGGGTGCCCTCCAGGAACTCGCGGACAAGCCGTTCGGCTCCGTCCTGATCTGGGCCGTGGGGATCGGTCTCGTGTGCATGGCGCTGTGGCGCCTGTCGGAGGCCGTCTTCGGCGCGGCCGGACCGAAGGGCGACAAGCCCACGAAGCGGCTGGCCGCGGCGGCCCGGTTCCTGTTCTACGCGGTGGTGGCCTTCTCCGTCTTCGCGTTCGCCGCGGGCGGCGGCGGCAGCTCCGGCGACGAACAGTCGCGTGACACGACCTCGAAGGCACTCGACCTGCCGGCCGGCCAGTGGCTGGTGGGCGCCGTCGGACTCGGGATCGCCGTCGCGGGCGTGGTCATCGCGGTGAAGGCGGCCCGGCGCGACTTCCGCAAGCACCTCGCCATGGGCGGGGCCCCGCAGGGCTCGCGCAAGGCGGTCGACTTCCTCGGAGTGGCTGGCGGGATAGCCCGCGGAGCCGTGTTCGCGGCGGTCGGCGGCTTCGTCCTGTACGCGGCGCTGCGCTACGACCCGGGGCAGGCGAAGGGGCTCGACGACACCCTGAGGTCGTTCTCCCTCACCCCGGCGGGCCCGTGGCTGCTGGTCGCGGTGGCCGTCGGACTGGCGTTGTACGGGGCGTTCGACTGGGCGATGGCCCGGTGGCGTCAGGTGTGAGCCGTTCCGCGAGGGGCGGAAGGAGCGGGAGGCCGCCGGTCTTCAAGGGGGTAACCCGCCTAAGCGGAGCCGGATCCGGGGCCATCTCGGCCAAGTTGGCCGTACGCCCCTGCAAGCCCCCGCAGTGACGTTCCATCTCGCTCGTACGGGGGCAGCCGCGTGGTGCTGCCGGTTCGTTCACCGAGGAGAGCTCACGATGACGAAGGTCCTGGTCCTGCACAACGTCAGCCTGGTCCGGTCCGCCCTGGCCGCCCTGCTGAGATCGGAAGGGCCTTTCGAGGTCACCTCCGCGGGCTGGCGGAGCGCTACACCCCGGACGGAGTCCTTACGGCCGGATGTGACGGTCGTCGACCTCGACTGTCCGGGGACGACGGCCGTGCTGGCCGACCACGGGCGCGCTGGGGACCGCCAGGTCCTCGCATCCCGCTCCCCCGTGCTGGTGCTCGCGTCGACCGGCGCGCCCGGTTCGCTGCACCGGGCCTTCCGCGCCGAGGCCCGCGGCTACGTCGACAAGGACGGCTCGCCGGGGCGGCTGGTCCGGGCGGTGCGGCGGGTCGCCGCGGGGGAACGGTTCATCGACGCCTCGCTGGCCTCCGCCTTCATGGAGGCGGACCCGGTCCCGCTGAGCCCGCGCGAGCTGAGTGTGCTGGCCCGGGCGGCGGAGGGAGATTCCATCGTCGAGATAGCCCGCGCACTGCACCTGGCGAGCGGAACGGTGCGCAACTACATGGCCGCGGCAACCCGCAAGACCGGCGCGCGCAACCTCATCGACGCGATCCGGATATCCCGGCGGGAGGGCTGGGTCTGATCCGCGGCCGCCGCGACCGCCGCAGGCGGGCGGGGCGGCCGGGTCATCCGTCGGTGGTCCCGTTCCACTCCCCCACCAGATCGCGGTAGAGGGGCGATCGGGCGGGGAGTTCCGCATGGGTGCCGCACACGGCGCGGGTCCCGTCCAGGACGAGGACCCGGTCGGCGCGTGCCGCGGAGGAGACGCGGTGGGCCACGACGACGAGGGTGCCGGGGCGGGCAGCGAGGGCCCGTTCGGCACGCTCCTCCGTACGCGGGTCCAGGTGGCAGGTGGCTTCGTCGAGGAGCAGGAGCGGCGCCGGCGAGAGGTAGGCGGCGGCGAGCGCGAGCTGCTGGCACTCGCCGCGGGACAACAGCCCGGGCCGCACCTGCGCGTCCAGCCCTCCCAGCCGCTCCACCAGGCCGTCCAGGCCCAGGACGCTGACGGCGTCCCGCACCCGGGCGTCACCGGTCAGGGCGTCTGCGGACCGGTGGTCGCCCGGGTCCGGGGCGAGGGAAAGGTGGGTGAGGTTCTCGCGCACGGTGCCGGTGAACACGTAGGCCTGCTGCGGCAGCAGGGTCCGCCGGGGGTCCGGACCGCGTGCCTCCGGCGCCCTGCGGGCGGCCGTGCCCGCGACGAGCACCGTGCCCGCGCCGGGTGTGAGCATCCCGGCGAGCAGGGCGGTGAGCGTGGATTTGCCGATGCCGCTCGGACCGACGACGGCGAGGTGTTCCCCCGGCCTCACGACCAGGTCGAGGGCGTCGAGTACGGGCGCAGCTCCGCGGCCGTAGGCGAAGGTGACGCCCCGCAGTTCGGCCGCCGCGGCGGCCGGAGCGACGGGGTCGGTGGCCCGCCGCGCCTCCGTCGCCGGAGCGGTGTCCGCAGCGGCCCGAGCGGCCGGAGCGGCCGGCAGTGGCGACAGGGGGGAGCAGAAGCGCTCCAGGACGACGAGCAGTCGGGATCCGGCGGAACCGAGAGCCGTCATCAGCGAGTTGAGGGCCGGCAGCAGGGACTGCACCACGTACGTGAGACCGCCGGCGAGCGTCCCGGCGGTGACCCCGTGGCCGAGCAGCCAGGGCGCCGCGGCGAGCAGTGCGATCACCGGCAGCCGGCCCGCCGTGCCCAGGGCCAAGGTGCGCAGGGCCGCCCAGCGCGCGAGTCGGCGGGCCAGCTGCTCCTGCGTGGCGATCAGGGGCTCGACCCGGTCCCGCGCCGCCGCCTGTCCGCCGCAGGCCACGATGTCGCGCAGGCCCTCGCCCAGCTCTCCCAGCCGGTCCGCGAGCGCCTCGTCGGTGTCCAGGGAGCGGCGTTGCACGGCCGCCATGGGCAGGAGCGTGGCCAGGAAGACAGCCACGCCGAGCAGCAGGGGCGGCAGCACGATCAGCAGCAGGACCGGGGCCAGGGCCGCCATGCCCGCGAAGGCGCCCACCGCGGTGAAGACGAACGAGCGCACCGTCAGCACCAGCCCGGCGAAGGAGTCCCGGGCCATCTCCGTCTGCTGGGTCAGGCGGGACACCGCGCCGGCGTCCGGAGGCCGTACCGGGTCGCCGATGGCGCGGTCCAGTGCCTGCCGGACCGCCCGCCGGACCAGGCCGTCCCGCAGCGGCTCGACGAGGTCCGCGAGTCCGGCGAACACACCGCGCAGCGCGAGGGCGCCGAGGAGCGCTCCGACCGCTGCCGCGGCCAGCCAGGCCAGTCCGGTGGCGGTGCGGCCGGCGAGGAAGCCGTCGTCGAGGGCGCGGGCCACTCCGTAGCCGCCGAGGAAGGTGTGCGCGGATTCGAGGAGCGACCATGCCGCCAGGCGTGCCAGGGCGCTCTTGCGGCCGCGCAGGAACCGCCGGCCCTCGGGAGCCACCCGGCGCCAGACCTCCGTCTCGGTGCCGGTGCCGGTGCCGGTCATCGTCCCGCCTCCTGCTTCCGTGGGGGCGACGGGCGGTCGTCCCTCTCCGTCCGGGGCGTCGCCGTCGTGCCGGCGGCGAACACCTCCCGGTAGGCGGGCTCGCGCCGCCACAGGTCGGCGTGGGTGCCGGCCGCCCGTATCCGTCCGCCGTCGAGCCATACGACGAGATCGGCGCGGACGGCGGACGAGAGGCGGTGGGCGACCACGATCCGGGTGCCGGGCCGGATCTCGCGGGCGAGCGCCCGCTCGACCTCCCGGGCGGTGACGGTGTCGAGGCTGGAGGTGGCGTCGTCCAGTACGAGGAGCCGGCCCGCGTGACAGAACGCCCTGGCCAGTCCCAGGCGTTGGACCTCGCCGCCGGACAGCGGGGCGTCGGCGAGGCGCGTCGCGTACCCGTCGGGCAGGCGCCGTACGAACGGGTCGGCGCCCGCGGCCCGTGCCGCGGCCCGGACCGCCTGAGGCCCGGGGGCCGGGCCGGCGCCGAACCCGATCGCGTCGCCGACCGTCCCGCCGAGCAGCACGGGCCTGTCGAAGGCGTAGCCCACCTCGCGGCGCAGGGTTTCGGCGGACAGCTCCCGCAGCGGCACGCCGTCCAACAGCACCCGGCCGGTGTCGGGGTCGGTGAGCCGGCCGGCCACGGCGGCGAACAGCGTCTTGCCGGCCCCTGAGCGGCCCACCACCGCCACCGTGCTGCCCCCGGGGATCACCAGGCTGATGTCCCGCAGGACGGCCGACCCGCCGCGCACAATCGTTACGTCACGCAGCTCCAGGGTGCCGGGCCCGCCGTCCGGCAGCTCGGCGCGGCCGTGGCCGAGCGGGGGCAGGGTCAGGAGGGCGGCGGTGCGGCGGGCGGCGGCCCTGCCGCGGACCACCGCCGCCAGTGCGCCGGTCACCGCGCCGACACCGGCGGCGAGGGCCGCGTACCGCAGCGCGGCGAGGAGTTCGCCGACCCCGATGGCCCCGGCCGACAGGCGGATGCCGCCGACGGCGAGGACCGCGTACAGGAGCATCGGCATCAGGGCCGCGGACCGCGCCGTCGTGCCGCCGTAGACCTGCCACATGCGCCTGCCCTCGGCGCCGAGTTCGGGCAGCCGCGCGAGGATGCGGGCGCGTTCGCGGTCTGCGGTCCCGGCGGCGGCGATCGTGCGCGCCCCGGCCAGCGCCTCGACGAGGCGTCCGGCGGTCGCGAGCTGCACCTGCTGGTAGCGGGCGACGCTGGTGAGGGTGTCGCGGGTGAAGGCCCGCAGCAGGAGCACCAGCAACGGCAGCCCCAGGAGGAAGGTGAGCGCCGTCCACGGGTCGATGAGCAAGAGCGCGGCCACCGCGCCGAGCGGCGGCAGCAGGGCGGCGGCGCCGTGCGCGACGGCCGCCGGGACCTTCCCCGCCTCCGCGGCGTGCGCGGTCAGCCTCGCGGCGGCCTCGCCGGGCGCGTGCCGGGCCGCGTGGTGCGGTGCGGTCCCCAGTAGCCGGGCGAGCCCGAGCCTGCGCAGCAGGGCGGTGGAGCGGCCGTCGACCTCCCCGGTCAGCCGTGCGGCGGCGGCGTCCAGGGCCACTTCGGCCGCGATGACGGCGGCGCACAGCAGCGTCCAGGCGGGGCCCGACGGGTCCGCGCGCAGCAGCAGGTCCAGGGTGTGGCCGAGGACGGCCGGTTCGGCGAGCGCCGCCGCGGCGGCCGCCAGCGTGCATCCGAGGACCGCGGCGGTGCGTCCGGCGCTGTGCCGGGCGGCTGCGACGAGCGCCCGGTCCGCGCCGCGCGCCAGGGCGGGTGGCTCCTGCGCCGGTCCGGCGGAGGCATCGGCGTCGGCGTCGGCGTCGGCGTCGGGAGGGCTCATCGGCGGATGCCTCCAGTGATGTGGTGCGGGCCCGGGCGGTGAACCGCCCGGGCCCGAGGTGACCCGGGTCAGTTACAGGTCGTGATGCTCAGGCTGCTGTCCCCGCAGAGGAGCAGGCTGGCGCGGCTGCCGCCGCCGGTCATCGCGACCTCGGTGGTCTCTTCCTTCGGGGTCTCCATCGACTGCAGGTCAAGAAGCGTCATGTCAGGTTCCTCTTCTTCTCTCGAGTGGTGCGATGGGTCACGGCCCCGGTCGGGACCGGCTCGTGGGCCGCGGCGGCGTCGCGCAGCGGCGGGAGGAACGGCAGGTGCGCGCGCCCGCCGGGCGCGGCGCTGCCGAGGGCGAGGAGAGCGCCGGCCGTGCCCGTGGTGAGGTCCATGGACAGCCGCATCATCTGCTCGCCGGGGAAGGCCAGATGCCCCTGGTACGGCACGGCGTGCCGGGCCAGTGCGTCGATCTGGCGGGCGATGGCACCGGATCCGGTACCCGGCCCGGGGGTGGTGGTCCGGGCGAGGTGGAGGATCATTCCGGCGGCGCCGCGCATCAGCCCGGGCTGGGCGTAGAAGGTGGCCTGCGCCGCCCGTACGATCTCCAGCCGGGCCTGTTCGAAGCGCTCGTCGGGACCGTGCTCCAGCCAGTCGTCGAGGACCATGCCGATGCCGACGCTGCCCTCGCCGAGGTACGGCATGGTGCGCCAGCCCTCGTTCACCTGGAGGGTGCCGTACGCGCTGGTGACGCAGCGGTCGAGGTCGCGGTGCAGTGCGTGGGCGGCCTGGATCAGCAGTTCCTTGTCGCCGGTGCGCTCGTAGAGGCGTACGCAGAGCAGGGCCGGGCCGGCGTTTCCGTACAACAGGCCTGCCCGGGTGGGCCGTTGCTCCGGCCGGGCGAGCAGTTCGGCGCAGCGCACGGCCGCGGAGTGCAGTTCGCGCTCGCCGCTCGCAGTGCCGAGCGCGTCCAGGGCGAGGCCGATGCCGGCGAGGCCGCCGTACAGGTCGGGGCCCGCGCTCTCCCAGGGCTGGTGCAGCAGCCGCTCGGCGAGGGCGAGGGCGCGCGCCGGGTGTCCGAGCCGGTGCAGAGTCCAGGCTGTGCCGGCGAGGCCGTCGTAGAAGCCGAGCGGAGTGCCTGAGGCCGGTTCCGCGGTCCGTTCGAGCAGCCACTCCTCGGCTTCCGGCCAGGGGCCGGCGCCGGTCTCGGCGAGGGCGTGGAGCACCCCGGCGATCCCGTTGCCGAAGCCGATGCCTCCGTGGGCGGTCGCGAACTGGGCGATGTCGCCGGGGACGAGGCGGTCCTCGCGGTGCGGGGTGGCGCTCGCCCGCAGCGCCGCGGTCATCGAGGCACGGGCGGCCGGCCATTCCCGGGGTTCGACGGGGAGGTACGGTCCGGCCGGTGCTTGCAGGCGGTCGCCCGGCCGGCCCTCCGGTACGCCGGACAGGATCTCCTCGACGGCCTCGTCGAGGAACCGGCGCGGTACGGGGAACTGCTCGGCGGCGACGGCGGCCAGGTGTGCGGCTTTGGTGCGGTCCATGACGAGGAGGCTGGTCAGCGGGAGGAACAGGGCGAGCCGCAGGCAGGCGAGGGCGTAGCGGTCGACGGCGAATCCGCGCCGCTCGGCGGGGGCGACGAAGGCCGGGTTGGCCACGGTCTGCCGCAGCCCCTCGTCGATGTGCGCGGCGGCCTCGAAGTCCAGCAGTGCGACGGATGGTTCGCCCGTCGCGTCCTCGGCCACCATGATGTTGAAGAGGTGGAGGTCGTTGAAGACGACCCCGCGGGAGTGGACGGCGTCGACGGCCTCGGTCACCCGCTGGTGGATCTTCAGCGCCCATTCGGTGTAGGAGGCGAGTTCCGCCGGAGCGGGGTCCGCCTCGATCAGCGGGTGGCGGCGGGCGAAGTAGGTGTTGAGCGGTTTGCCGTCGAGGTGTTGCAGCACCAGGAAGTGGTGGTCGCCGACCGTGAAGGCGCCGCGGACCGCCGGTACGCAGTCCAGGCCCGCCAGCCGTTCGAGCGCGGCTCGTTCGCGGTGCAGCCGGGTCACGGCGTCGGCGCCGTCGGCGGCGAGTCCGGCGTGCGGCCGGGCTTCCTTGAGGACCACGGTCTCGCCGGTGCGGGTGTCCTTGCCGACGTAGACGCCGCCGCCGTTGGAGAAGTGCAGCGCCCGCTCCACCGTGAAGGGGATGCCGGTCAGGGTGACGGCGGAACGCGCCTGGAGGTGGGGCGCCAGGAAGGCGGGCAGTTCGACCCACTCCGGCGGCTGGAAGGCGGGCCCGCGCCGGTCCGGTACGAGCCGGCCGTCGGGTGCCTCGACGGCCGGGACCAGTTCGCCGTGCTCGTCGTAGCAGTGCCGCAGGGTGAAGCTGCCGTAGCGCAGGTGGACCGGGCCGGCGCCCCAGCGCAGATCGCTGAGGATGTACGGGCCGGCCGCCCCGGCCAGCGCGGCGTCCAGGTCCTCCGCGACGCGGCGGCACTGCTGTTCGTCGGCGGGGTACACGGTGATGAACTTGCCGCTCGCCGCGCGGTCCGCGTACTTGGCGTTGCGCAGGTGCAGCAGGTAGCGGCTCGGGATGAACTTGAAGGCGATGTTCCGCTCGGTGCAGTAGGCGTGGACCGTCCCGAGCACCGATTCGGCGTTGTCGAGCGTGGCCGAGACGTGGATCTTCCAGCCCTGCGCGGGCAGTTCGGCGCCGGCGGGGCGCAGGGCGAGCCAGTCGCCGCTGCGGTGCGAGCGCCAGCCCGACGGGACGGGGGCGAGGGCGGCCGGGTAGCTCTCTCCGGCCCGCCGGTACGGCGCGTCGTAGAACCAGCGGTCTGCGTCGCAGAAGGCGGCGTACCCCTTGTTCACACCTGCTCCCTCGGTCGGTGGCAGACCCGAAGGTGTCACGCCCCGCGCGGGGTGCGACAGTCACCGCTGTCACCGATGGGGTGTGCAGTACTCACGAGTCACGAAGGGCGGCGGTGCCACCAGTGCCTGCGGCGCGGGTGCACGGCGCGGCCCAGCCGCAGGCCGATCAGGAGGTAACCCAGCAGCGCCCCGGCGGTGTTGAGGATGACGTCGTCGATGTCGAAGACGCGTCCGGTGACGAGGGCTCCCTGGATCAGTTCCACCAGCGTCATCAGGCACACGGTCACGACGGCGACCCGCAGCAGTCCGCGGGCGGGCGGCAGCAGGACGGGCAGGAGCACCCCGAACGGCACGCCGAGCAGCAGGTTGCCGCCCAGTTGGCGTGCCGCCTCGACCGTCGACGCCCCTTCCAGGTAGGCGCCGATCGAGTGCCCGGGCCGGAGGTTGCTGTGCACGAGGGCCGCCGAGGCGGCGGACGGTTCCAGGGTCAGCCGGGCCAGGACCACGCTGAACAGGACGGTTCCGGCGAAGGCCGCCAGCATGGCCAGGGCCCGGACGGCCGGGTGGGCCGGGTGGGCAGGGCGGGCCGGGTGGGCCGGGCGGCTCTTGGTACTGGTGTCCGGTCGCACCGCTTCCCGGGGTTCTTCGTCGCGCCGTCGCGCGTGGCTCCACGTCATGGGGGCGCGTCTACCCGGCGGGCGGGCCGGTACGCGGGGGCCTCACGGCGCATGGGCGCGGGCCCGGGAGGGCACGCGCACGGGGTGACCGACATCCCCCGCACCACTTCGCGTCGAGGCGATCCGCCCGCCGCCGCCTCTGCCGCCCCCGGCCTCGCGGCCCGCACCCGCGCGCAGTTGCGGCGTACGGCCGTCCGCGTGTGGACGGACAATCTGGCCGACCACGCGGCCGCCCTCACCTACTACGCCCTGCTGGCGCTGCTGCCGGCGCTCGTCATCGCCGTCTGTGTCGTGGGGTTGCTGGGAGGGGCACGGCGGGACCGGCTCGTCGCCGACCTGACCGCCTACGCGCCGCCGCAGTCGGCGCAGGTGCTCCGAGAGGCGCTGGGCGGCCTCCCCGAGGGGCATTCGTCGATGTGGGCCCTGCTGCTCGGCGGGGTGGTGAGCGCGCTGTGGTCGGCGTGCAGTTACCTGGCGGTGTTCCGCCGCGCCCTGCACACGATGCACCGGGTGCCGGACACGCGGCGTCCGCTGCGTGCCGCGCACACCCTCGTCGTCCACGCGGCGCTGCTGCTGGTGCTGCTCGTCGTCGGCGCCGTGGGTCTGGTCGTGTCGGGGCCGCCGGCCCGTTGGGCCGCGCGGGCCGTGGGAGCGGGCGGTGCGGAAGCCGTCGCGTTCCTGCGCTGGCCCGTGCTCCTGGTGGTGGTGACCCTCCTGGTACTGGTCCTCTTCCGGACCGGGCCGGCCCAGAGCCGGGGCACCAGGCGGGGCCTGCCCGGCGGCGTACTGGCGGCGCTGCTGTGGCTGGCCGCCTCGGTGCTCTTCACGCTGTACACGCAACTGGACACCTACGGCCGCCTGTACGGGTCGCTGGCCGGGATCGTGGTCTTCGTCGTCTGGCTCTGGTTCGCCAATCTGGCGCTGGTCACCGGCGCCCAGTTCAACGCCGAGCGGGCGCGGGAGCCGGCGGCCGGGGCCCGGGAGCCGGCGGCCGGGGCCCGGGAGCCGGCGGCCGGGCCGCGGGCCTGAGGCCCTGCGGACCGGCCGCGCAGGAGGCCCTACTTCGCGCGCCGGGCCCGGCGGGCCCGCCGGGCGAGCACGGCAGCGGTCAGTACGCCGGCGACGGTGGCCAGCGCGGTGCGGTTGGCCCGTGCCAAGGTCGCGGCGCGGCCCGCCCCGGCCTTCGCGGAGTCGAGGTTGCGGTGCCCGGCGAGCCGTCCGGCGCGGGCGGCGGTGTCCCGGACGCGGGTCGCCGTACGGAGCGCCCCGGCGAGGACGGGATCGGGTGTCCTGTCCTCCACCAGACGCCCGACGTGCACGGCCGTGTCCCGGAGCCGACCGGTCGCGCGTGTGACGTGCTTGCGGAGCTCCGCCGGGGTGGGGACGGACCTTTCGTTCACGTGCGGTATCAGCGTCATGGCGATGCCCTCTCCTTGAAGTACTCGTTCTCGGCATGGAGTTGTCAGCGTTCGGCGGTGTGCTGCGCGGGTACCCGGCAACGGCCCGATCACGCGCGCGGGGACCGGAACACGGCCCGTCAGCCCGCACCGCCCGGGAAGATCTCCTTGGCCTTGGCGACGGCGAAGCCCCATGCCTGGCCTACGGTCGGCTTCGCGGGAACGGCGACCTCGCCGGGGTTGGTCAGTACGTCCAGCAGGACGGGACCCGGGGTCTCGAACGCCTTGCGCACGCCGTCGTGGAGGTCGTCGGGGTCGGTGACGCGGATCCCCGTGAGTCCGAGGGCGGTGGCGACGGCGGCGAAGTCGGGATTGTCCAGGACGGTGCCGAACTCGGGCAGCCCGCCCTGTTCCTGTTCGAGTTCGACCATGCCCAGGCGGCGGTTGTCGAAGACGACGATCTTCACGGGCAGCCGGTACGCGGCGATCGTCATCAGGTCGCCCAGCAGCATGCCCAGGCCGCCGTCACCGCACAGGGCGACGACCTGCCGCTGGGGCGCCCAGAGCTGTGCTCCGAGGGCCTGGGGCATGGCGTTGGCCATCGACCCGAGGTTGTACGAGCCGATCAGGCGGCGGCCGCCGCGCAGGGTGACGAAGCGGGAGAGCCAGACGGTGGCCATGCCGGTGTCGGAGGTGAAGACGGCGTCGTCGGCTGCGTACGAGTCCACCGCGGCGGCCAGGGCCTCGGGGCGGACGGCATGGTCCCGGTTGTCCAGGGCCGCCCGCAGCCTGCCGGTCGGGCGCCGGTCGTGGGCCGGGTCGGCCAGCCGCCGCTGTCCTTCCCGCCATTTCGCGAACCGGTTCCGGGCGTCGTCGAGATGGGCCCGGTCGGGTGCCTTCTCCAGCAGCGGCAGCAGGGCCCGCAGCGTCGCCCCCACGTCTCCGGCCAGGCCGACGTCGACGGGCACCCGGCGCCCCAGGTGCTCCTCGCGGACGTCGATCTGGACGACCTTGCGGCCCTTCGGGTACCAGTCGCGGTAGGGGAAGTCGGTACCCAGCATGAGCAGGGCGTCGCCGTGGTCGAGGGCGTGCGCGGCGGCGGGGTTGCCGATCAGGCCGGTCTGGCCGACCTCGTAGGCGTTGTCGTGCTCGAAGCCCTCCTTCGCCTTGAGGGTGAGCACCATGGGCGCGGCGAGCAGCTCGGCGGTGCGGAGCACTTCGGCACGGGCGTCGCGGGCTCCGCGGCCGACCAGCAGGGTGACCCGGGATGCGGTGTTCAGGAGTTCGGCCGCCTCGGCGAGGGCTGCGTCGTCCGGGCGGGTGACGGCGTGGCCGAGGGCGAACCGGACGGGCCGGTCCTCGCCCAGCTCCATGTCGCCGAGGTCCGCGGGCACGGTGAGGACCGCCACTCCACCCTGGCCGACGGCCGCGCGGACGGCGGACTCCAGCATGCGGGGCATCTGCTCCGGGGAGGTGACGGTGGCGCGGTAGACGGCCACGTCACGGAAGAGGAGGTCGTTGTCGACTTCCTGGAAGTAGTCGCCGCCCATCTCGGCGCGGGGGACCTGGCCGCAGATCGCGAGCACCGGGGCCCGGCTCTTGGCCGCGTCGTACAGCCCGTTGAGGAGGTGTACGGAGCCTGGCCCGACGGTGCCCGCGCACACTCCGATGACGCCCGAGAGCTGGGACTGCGCGCCGGCGGCGAAGGCGGCGGCCTCTTCGTGCCGGCAGCCGATCCAGTCCAGGCCGTCGGTGGTGCGGATCGCTTCGGTCAGTGGGTTCAGTGCGTCTCCGACGACTCCGAAGACGTGCTGGACGCCCAGGCTCTTCAGTCCGTCGACGATGACGTGGGCGACGGTGCGTGATGCCACAGGAGTACCCTCCGGTCGGTTCGGTACGGCTCCCCGTCGGTGCGGGTGCCGGGTTCAGTGGGCGAAACGGTCGGGGTCGGCCGCCTGCCAGTCGGATGCCCAGTCGGCGGGTGCGGATGCGAGCAGTTGGCCCGGGGTGAGCCAGGTGTGGAGTTCGGCGTAGGAGCGCACGGTGTGCGGGTCCACGCGCTGGAGCAGCATGTGGGGGCGCAGGCCGCGCGGGTCGTCGACCCCCAGCGAGGCCATGATCTGGAGGGCGCTCTTGACCGTGGCCTCCTGGTAGCGCCGTACCCGCTGCGACTTGTCGGCGACGTCGACGGCGCGGGCGCGCCGCTCGTCCTGGGTGGCGACACCGACGGGGCAGGTGTTGGTGTGGCAGCGCTGGGCCTGGATGCAGCCGACGGCGAACATCATGGCGCGGCCGGCGTTGGTGTAGTCGGCCCCCTGGAGCAGGCGTTTGACGATGTCGCTGCCGGTGGCGACCTTGCCGCTGGCCCCGATCCGGATCCGGTCGCGCAGCCCGACGCCCACGAGGGCGTTGTGCACGGCCATCAGGCCCTCGCCGAGCGGCAGGCCGATGTTGTCGACGAACTCCAGCGGCGCCGCGCCGGTACCGCCCTCCGCGCCGTCGACGACGATGAAGTCCGGAGTGCTGCCTTCGTCCAGCATGGCCTTGCACACGGCGAGGAACTCGCGGCGCGAGCCGAGGCACAGCTTGAAGCCGACGGGCTTGCCGTCGGCGAGTTCGCGCATGCGCGCCAGGAAGCGCACCAGCTCGCGCGGGGTGGAGTACACGCGGTGGAAGGGCGGTGAGATGACGGTCCGGCCCTGCGGGACGCCGCGGATGCGGGCGATCTCCTCGTTGACCTTGGCGGCCGGCAGGACGCCGCCGATGCCGGGCTTGGCACCCTGGCTGATCTTCAGTGACACGCACTTGACGTGCTCGTGGGCGGCCTTGCGGGCGAACTCCCGCTCGTCGAAGCCGCCGTCGGCCGTCCTGCAGCCGAAGTACCCGGTGCCGATCTCCCACACGAGGTCCCCGCCGGGGCGCAGGTGGTACTCCGACAGACCGCCCTCACCGGTGTCGTGGGCGAATCCGCCGAGCCGCGCACCGGTGTTGAGCGAGAGGACGGCCCGGGCCGAGAGGGAGCCGAAGCTCATCGCCGAGACGTTCAGCAGGGCCATGTCGTAGGGCCGGGTGCAGTCGGGGCCGCCGATGCGGACCTTGGGGGCGGTGGTGCTCACCGGCCGGGGGGCCATGGACGGGGTGAGGTACTCGCTGCCGGCCCGGTAGAGGTCGAGTTCGGTGCCGAACGGCTCCTCCGCGTCGGTGCCCTTGGCGCGCTCGTAGACGATGTCGCGGGTGTCGCGGTCGAAGGGGCGGCCGTCGAAGTTCCGCTCGATGAAGTACTGCTGGAGCTCCGGCCGCAGCTTCTCCAGCGCGAAGCGGAGGTGTCCGAGCACCGGGTAGTTCCGCAGGACGGAGTGCCGCCGCTGCACCACGTCGTGGAGGGCCGTCGCCGCGAGCAGGAGCAGCGGAGCGGCCGCGGCCGACCACCAGGGCGAGACGAGGACGGCGGCGGCGCAGGCCACCACCGCGAGCGGGACGAGGACGGCGACCACAAGTAGTTTCAGCACATCGCGCTTGTGTCCCGGAGCCGCGGAGCCATGCGGTCGGCCGGCGGTGCTCCTCCTCGCGGAACACGGCACGGCCGTGGGCCCGAACTCGGGGAGTTCGGGCCCACGGCCTCGCAGCGGTCGGACTCCGGCCGGTCAGAGCGGCGGGAGGCCGAGACGGGTGGTGGCGTAGTAGGTGCCCAGTTCCTCGCGGTAGTCCCGGTCGCCGAGGTGCTTCTCCCGGTGGAACTCGGGGGCGTCCTTGATCTGGCCCTTGGTGCGGTCCACGTAGACGGTCCGCTCCTCCGGGTCGATGCTGACGACGGTGCTCGCCGGCAGCAGGACCTCCTTGCCGAAGATCCAGACCCCGGTGTCCACGACCAGGTAGGCGTCACCGACCTCGTCGGAGTGCTTGTCCACCTTGCCGATGCCGCCGTCGGTCGCCTCGACCTTGTAGCCGGTCAGATCGGTGCCGGCCAGGTGGCCCGAGGTCGACTTGTAACTCCACACATGCTCAGTCACGCGGAAACAACTCCTCCGATGGACGGGGGACGGCGGGGGACCCCCCGGCCGTCCGTCCTTCTTCGTACGTCGTGCACGGGGTGTTCGTGCTCCCCGTGAACTCCGCCTGCCCCGCCTCCGGCGCCTCATGCACGCGGACGCACTCGCCCGGTCCGCGGGCCCCGACGCCGCCGAAACGGCCCGGACCCTATGCTGCGGGGGTGATCAAGCCGATTGAACTCGTCATATTCGACTGCGACGGTGTGCTCGTCGACACCGAGCGCATCGCGACGCGCGTCCAGGTAGGCCTGGGGGCGGAGCTCGGGTGGCCGCTCACCGAGGGCGATGTGATCGATCTGTTCATCGGGCGGTCCAACGCCTCGGTACGGGACCAGGTCGCGGCCCGGCTCGGCGAGGGGACGGCCGACGTCTGGGCGAAGCGGTTCGAACAGCTGCACCGCGAGGCGGTGGACGCCGGTCTGACCGCCGTCGAGGGGCTGCCCGAGGCGCTCGACGCGATCACCCTGCCGACCTGCGTCGCCTCCAGCGGCTCCCACGAGAAGATGCGGCACACCCTGGGCCGGACCGGTCTCTACGACCGCTTCGCGGGCCGCATCTACAGCGCCACCCAGGTGGCGCGCGGCAAGCCCGCGCCGGACCTGTTCCTGTACGCGGCGCAGCGGATGGGCGTCGACCCGGCGGCCTGCGCGGTCGTGGAGGACAGCCGTCCGGGTGTCGACGCGGCCCGCGCCGCCGGGATGCGGGCCTTCGGTTTCGGGGGCGGGATGACCCCGGCCGAACGCCTCGAAGGTCCGGGGACGCGGGTGTTCCACGAGATGCGCGACCTGCCCGGCCTCATCGCGGCGGGTTGACGGGGACCGGCTGTCCCCGGCCCACGGGCAGCCTCCCCGCCGGCTCGTGCAGCCCCTGAGCAGGGCTTCGCGGCGTTTCCTCTAGAGTGCTTCCGGCCCCTCTTCGCGCCTGCGGCCCGCCCCGCGGCGCGAAGCGAACTGTCCGCGGGCCCGACCGAGGAGCAATCGTGACCGACCAGGCGTCCATATCGCTGCAGCAGGAGATCGCCCGGGACCTCCAGGTGAGCGCGTCCTTCGACGCCCGGCAGGAGATCGAGCGCCGCGTGGCCTTCCTCGCCGACCAGCTGGTCTCCACCGGCCTGCGCTCGCTGGTCCTGGGCATCAGCGGCGGTGTGGACTCCACGACCGCCGGCCGGCTGTGCCAGCTCGCGGTCGAGCGGGTGCGCGCCGCCGGGCACGAGGCGACGTTCTTCGCGATGCGGCTGCCGTACGGCGTCCAGGCGGACGAGTCGGACGCGCAGCTGGCGCTGGAGTTCATCCGGCCCGACCGGGTCCTGACCGTCGACGTGAAGGCGTCGAGCGACGCCGCCCTGGATGCGGTGCTGGCCGGCGGCACGGTCTTCCGTGACGAGCACCAGCAGGACTTCGTGCACGGCAACATCAAGGCCCGCCAGCGGATGATCGCCCAGTACGCGGTGGCGGGAGCGCACGCGGGCCTCGTGGTGGGCACGGACCACGCCGCCGAGGCGGTGTCCGGTTTCTTCACCAAGTTCGGCGACGGTGCGGCCGACGTCGTCCCGCTCACGGGCCTGACCAAGCGCCGGGTCCGGGCCACGGCGGAGGCGCTGGGGGCGCCGTCCGCGCTGATCTGGAAGACCCCGACCGCGGACCTGGAGACGCTGAAGCCGGGGCTGGCCGACGAGGAGGCGCTCGGCGTCACCTACGACGACATCGACGACGTCCTGGAGGGCAAGCCCGTCGACGCGGCCGCCCTCGGCATCATCGTCAACCGCTACCGCGCCACCGAGCACAAGCGGCAGCTGCCGATCGCCCCCTGATCCGGTCCCGTCAGCTCTGTCAGTGCCCACGCCTACGGTGTGGGCCATGAGCATGATCGGGCAGTACCTTCGCCTCTCCCCCGCCGAACTGGACCGCGCCTCCCGCGACCCGGACTGGGCGGCCGAGCACGCGCACGGCCTGTACGACCGTGACGACGCGGCCGCCGCCGCGCGCGTGCACGAGACCGACAAGGCCTGGCACGCCCTCGACTTCCTGCTGACCCGGCGCGGCTTCCCGGTGGACGTGGTCTTCGGGGAGGCCGACATGCCCTGGCCGGCGGGCCGGGACTGGGGCTACGGACCGCCCCGGCTGCTGCCCGCGGACCGGGTGCGCGCGGCCGCGGACGCCCTGGACGCCCACACTCCCGATGCCTTGGCCGACGGCGTCACCCCGGCCGATCTGGCCGCGGCGAACATCTACCCGCAGACCGTCTGGGAGCGGGGCGAGGAGCCGGCCTGGGTCGCGTCCTACTGGGCCGCCCTGGCGGCCTACCTGCGTGCGGCTGCCCGGGAGGGCGACGCGCTGCTGATGTGGATCTCCTGAGCGGGGCCAGGACCCGGGTCGGAGCCCTGGCCCGCGGCGGGGGGCGGATCACCGCCCGCTCAAGGGCGCTCAGGCGGAGGTGGACAGGATGGTGTCCTCCAGCCTGCGGACCGTGGGCCGGGTGCTGCCGGCGACGATCAGGGCGAGCAGGACGGCGGCCGCCTCGCTCTGCAGGATCCGCGCGGCCTGCTTCAGCCGGCCCGGGTCGGGGACGGGGATGGACAGGGCCACGCATTCCGGGTTGCGGCCGGCCGTGATGGGGACCGCCGCGCACACCGTGCCGAGGGCGTACTCCTGGAGGTCGAGGAGGGGCGTGTTGGGCGGGCGGCCGTCGAGTTGCCGGAAGAGGACCCGCTGACTGGTGAGGGTGTGGGTGGTGAAGGGCGTGAGCGGGTGGCGGGACAGGTGGTCGCGCCGGTCGTCGTAGTCCAGTTGGGTCAGTAGCGCCTTGCCCACGGCGGAGGCGTGCGCGGCGGCGCGGAAGTCGACCCACTCCTCGACCACGGGTGTGGCCGGGCCGTCCGCGTACTGGGTGATGGCGACCTCGCCGTCGGTGTAGCGGGCGACGTAGACGGCGGCGCCGACCGCGTCCCGTACCCACGCCAGCGTCTCGCGCAGGTGCCCGCGGCCCTCGCCACCGTCCGTCTCGCTCAGCAGCAGGGCATGGCCGGCCACGTAGGCGTCCGGTCCGATCGGTGTGGCCAGGTCGGCCCGGATCAGCTGCTCGACGGCCCGCGCGAGGACCAGCTGGGGCAGCTTCGTCTCCCGGGCGATCTGTGTCAGGTTCACCCCGCCCGAGCAGCGGTTGATGACCTCCAGGACGCGCAGGGCCTGGTGGACGGATTCCAGCGCCGCCTGGGCCGGGCGTCCTTCGGGGGACGTTCGGACCGCATGGGTCGACTGCGGCTGTTTCAGCGCTTCAAGGGACCACCCGTTCGCCTGCTCCGTGAGGTGCAGGGGGTTGAGCCGGGCGTTCTGGGCGACGGCCACGGCGACCTGCGGGCCGGGGGTGTAGACCTCGCCCAGGTCGGGGTCTTCCTTGCGGGGGCGCGCCATGAGGGCCTCCCGCAGCCGCGCCGGGAGCCGCAGCGGCGGCCTGCAGGCCCGGCCGGGTCCGCTGGTCAGGGAGGTGAGGTCCTGGGTGGTGATGGGCGGGGACGTCCAGATGACGGAGGCTCCGAGGGCCTCTTCGAGGTCGGGCGGGATCTGGGGCAGGGGCGGGAGGTGTTCGTCGGGCGGCAGGGCGTGGGCCTGGCGCTTCCAGTAGCGGGCGGTCGCGACCTCGGCGCGCGACAGGTGGTGGAGGTAGAGGCAGCGGGCGGCGGTCTGCGAGCCCGCCCCCGCCGCGTACTGGAACCAGAACTGCGCGCCCTCCGTGCGGTCGGCGAGGTGGAGCAGGCAGCCGAACAGCAGCGCCGAGTCCATGCCGTGGGGCCAGGAGTCGGCGGCCAGGGCGAGTTCGGCGAAGTCCCGGCTCTCCACGAGGCACCAGGCGACGTCGTCCAGGCCGCGGGCGGCCCGCACGTGGCAGGCGGCGTCGAGGACCAGGTCGTCGTTCTCGGCCGGTGCGGTCCACCCGCGTCCGGGCGCGGCCGCGCCGGCGGCGGTTCCGGTCGCCGAGCGGGCGCGGTCGGCGGCGATCCGGCGGGCGATGCGGCGCCGGGCGGCGCCCTCGTCGTATCCGGCGTACTCCTCCGCGAGCACCGTCGCGTCCGCCAGGGCCGCGTCCACTTCACACAGCGGCATGTCGCGGTGGCGTGGCAGGTCGCTCACTGGTCCTTCTCCTCTCCGGGGATCCAGTCCACCCCGAGTTTGCGGGACAGGGTTCGGCGTGCGCCGCGGATGTGCGATCGGACGGTGGCGGGGGAGATCCCCATCATCCGGGCGACCGTGTCGCAGTCGTTGCCCAGCAGGAAGGCCAGCAGCACCACGTCGTACTGCCGCTCGGACAGGCCCGCGATCGCCGCATACAGCCCGAGCTTCGACTCCAGCAGCTCCAGCCGTTCCCGGGAGGAGCGGCGCAGGGCGGCGAACCAGGCCGTCTCCACCACAGCCACCTGCCGGCCCAGGACGGCCAGCCGCCGCTCGACGTGCTCGCGGAGCACCGCCCAGGCGAAGCCGTGCAGGCTCGCCTCCTTCAGCGCCTGGCACCACACCTTCAGCAGGAAGGTGAACACGTCGTCGACGACTTCCTCGGCGTCCTTGGGATTTCCCAACTGCAGGTGGGCGTAGCGCAGATAGGCGCGGTGCTGCTGGGAATGGAAAGCGGTGAATTCCACCGGCAGCACTCCGGCCAGTTCACTGGAGACGGCGCGGTCTCCTGATGGGTCGAATTCTCCTTCGTTCATACGCTCCCCCACAGCTGTTCACGGCCGCCCGTCGAGGTGGCGGGGACCTGACGGTGGCGGGCCGCGGGACCGGCCGGGAGACGGTCGGGGGCCGGCCCGTCCGCTCCTCTGCCCGCCCCGCGGCCCGGCAGGCGCATGCGCGCCCGGAACACATCGGCTACGCCGACGCTGACCACGGTGGTGACTGACAGCGCGCGGGCGACCGTCTCGGCGACATTCACTTCGGAGCGAACCTTCCCGATGGAGTGTGCGTGACCGGCTGCCTGCCCCCGCACCCGCAGCCGCGGAGCGCCGGGCGCTCCCACTCACCACCCCATCGGAAAAGGAGCCCGATCGTGCAAGCCGGTCCTCGGAAATCCCGGGAACGAAGCGCATTCACTTCTCCGCGCGCCCCTGGTCCCCCGCGCACGCCCCCGATCGGCGGGCCGCTCATCGCACCGGTCACGGAAGCGCGGAGTTTCAGTAACGTGGTCGGCCCCGGAGGCGACCCGGCACGGGTCCACGGGCGGTGTCGTCCAACAGCGGGCTGTCAGGAGGCGGTTGTGCGGGGCGGAACGATTGCGGTGATCGGCGGAAGCATCGCGGGCTGCGCGGTCGCCACGGCGGTGGCGCGGGCGGGCGCCGGGCAGGTGGTGGTCCTGGAGCGTACGCGCGGCCGGCTTGCGGACCGGGGCGTGGGGTTGTGCGTGCACGACGAGCGGGCCGTCGAACTCCGCGCGAGCGGCGCCCTGCCCGCCGGGATCGCGGCGCACCGGCTCCAACGGCGCCGCTGGGTGGTCCGGGACGACGCCGAGGGCGCCAGCGGGCGGCTGCTGTGGCAGCAGCCGTTCCCCTTCCACTCCTACCACTGGGGGCTGCTCTGGCGCGGACTGCGCGAGTCCGTGCCCGACGCGGTCGTCTACCGGCAGGGCGAGACGGTGACGGCCGTCGAGGCCGCCGGGAGCGGGGCCGCCGGGGATGACGGGGCGCGGGTGCGGCTCGCGGGCGGTTCGGTGGAACGGTACGACCTGGTCGTCGGCGCGGACGGCTACCGGTCGGTGGTGCGCGCGGCGCTCTGCACGGACTCCCGGCCGCGCTACGCGGGGTACGTGTGCTGGCGCGGGAACTTCGACGCGGCGCGCCTCGACGAACTGGGCGCTCTCGCGGACCCGGTGCCCGAGGCGGTGACCACGGTCTGCTTCCCGGGCGGGACCTGCGTCGTGTACCGGATCCCCGGGCCCGGCGGCCCCCGGGTGAACTGGGTGCTCTACGCGGCTCCCCCGCAGGACGGGCAGCTGCGCCTCGACGACCCCACGAGCTTCCCGCCCGGCGCGCTGACCTCCGGACTGGCGGAGCACCTCGACGCGCTGCTCGAGCGGGAGTTCCCGCCGTACTGGCGGCGGGCGCTCGCGTTGACGGACCCGGCGGACACCTTCGTCCAGCCGATCTACGACCTGGAGGCGGCCCGGACCGCGGGCGGCCGCCTGCTGCTCGCCGGGGACGCCGCCAGCGTCGTACGCCCGCACAACACGAGCGGGGCCGCCAAGGCCCTCCAGGACGCGACCGCCCTCGCGGACGGCTGGCGCCGCTCGGAGTCCTTCGAGGATCTGCTGGACGGCTACCACCGGGCGCGCGGGGCCGCCGGCCGGGAACTGGTCGAGCTGGCCCGCCGCCTGGGCCGGGCCCAGGTGGAACGGACCCCGGCCTGGGCGGCCATGGACGGCGACCGCATGGCGGCCTGGTGGCAGGGCCAGCTCGACGGAGCGCCCGGCATCGGGGGACACGCCCTCGGGCGTGGCTAAGGGCTGTCCCTGTCCCGTCATGCCCGGCGGGCGCACAACGACAGCCACGGCACCTCGGCGCGTCGTCGGAACGCCCGGATACGCCCGCTATCGGCACGCTCCTCCGCCGTGCGATGCACCGCATCCGACGCCGCGCGCTGAGCCACCGGGGATCACGCCCCAAGGTCCTGCCCGCAAAGTCCCGCCGGCGTGGCGGGATCCGGCACGCACGCCTGCCGCGCGGCCGACGCTACTTCGCGGACACTCCCCGGCCGCCGAGGGTGGTGTTGCCGGTGATCGTGCCGTCCGTGCCGGACACGGTGACCGCGTGGCGGACGCCGTCGGGGCCGAGGACCACGGCCAGCCAGGCGCCGCCACCGCCGTCCTGGGCGACCGCGCGCAGGCTCTCCACCTTGCCGCCCGACACGGCCGCCGCGGCCTTGGCGGCCGCGTCGCCGATGGACAGGGACGGCAGCGGCGCGGGCGCCTGACCGCCCTTGCCGTAGCCCCCGCGCCCCTCGAAACGGCCGGGAGCACCGGGCAGACCGGGGGCGTCGGGGTGGCCGAGGCGCTCGCGCACCTCGGGGCCGTCCTCGCCGCCGGGCACCTTCCGTGCGCGCTCGCCGTCCGGCGCCTCGCCCTGCGGTCCCCGCTTGAACCCGCCCCCGTGGCCGGGCTCGAAACGGAGCATGTGCGGCCGGTCGGCACGCTCGTGGTGATGGTGGTGCTCGGCCACGGCCACCGCCGTGACCCCGCCGCCCACGACCACCACGACCGCGCCCGCCGCCACCCAGCGGGCGCGCCGGCCGCGGGGCACCAGCCGGGACAGCACCACGCGCTTGCGCGCGCCGGCCTCCGGCGCGTTCCCGGGCGGCTGCTCGGGCGGCGGCGGAACGGATTCAGACATACGGTTGCTCCTTCTGACGGCCGGACGCGGTGCCCGGCTCGCCCCAGAGCATGCCGAGGGGATGCTGAAGCCCAGCTGAAGCCACCTGAAGACCTCTTCAGCCGGGCGCCGCGGGCGCCTGCGATCCTGTTCGGATGCGCGTACTGGTGGTGGAGGACGAACGGCGGCTCGCCGTGGCCCTGCAACGGGGTCTGCAGTCGGAGGGGTTCTCGGTGGACGTGGCCCACGACGGGCCCCAGGGCCTGTGGAGGGCGACCGAGCACGACTACGACCTGATCGTCCTCGACATCATGCTCCCCGGGCTGAACGGCTACCGGGTCTGCGCGAAGCTGCGCGCGGGCGGCAACGAGTCGGGGATCCTGATGCTCACCGCCAAGGACGGCGAGTACGACGAGGCGGAGGCGCTGGACACCGGCGCCGACGACTTCCTGTCCAAGCCGTTCTCCTACCTCGTGCTGGTCGCCCGGCTGCGCGCGCTCGGCCGGCGTACGGGTGGCCGGCGGCCGCAGGTGCTGCGGTTCGGCGACCTGCTGATCGATCCGGCCCGGCGCACCTGCTCGCGTGGTGCGACGGAGATCCGGCTGACCGCCAGGGAGTTCGCGATCCTGGAGTACCTGGGCCGCCGGTCCGGCGAGGTGGTCTCCAAGCGGGACATCCTGGAGCAGGTGTGGGACGCCGCTTTCGACGGTGACCCCAATGTCGTGGAGGTGCACGTCAGCGCGGTCCGCCGCAAGGTCGACGCACCGTTCGGCCGGGCCGCGCTGGAGACCGTCCGGGGAGCCGGATACCGACTGGCGGCCGACGGTGGCTGAACCCTCCCGCCTCCGCGGGCACGTCGGCGACGCCCTGCGCTCGCTCCCCCACGCCGCCCTGGGCCGGTGGCCGGTCCTGCGCCGGATGTGGCCCACCACGGTCCGGGCCCGGGCCACGGCCGGCGCCGGCCTGGTGGTGGGCGCGGCCCTGGCGCTCGCCTCGTTCTCCCTGCTCGGGCTGCTGGAGGCCAATCTGCTGCGCAACGCGGAGAACGACGCGCGGCGGCAGGCCGAGACCGTGGCGCAACTCGCCGCCACCGGGAAGCTCGGCCGGGCCCGTCCGGCGGGCCGCGCGGTGGAATTCGTCCAGGTGGTCAGCGCGGACGGGCGGGTCCTGTTCTCCAGCCCGAACCTCGTAGGGGTGCCCGCGTTCCCGCCGGCCCCGCCCGGGATGCCGGGGACCCGGCTGCACACCTGGCGGGTCCGGCCCGTCGACGGCGATCACCGTCAGCGGGTCGTGCAGGTCGTCACCCAGACGCCGGACGGCCCGGCCACCGTCTACGCCGGTGCCTCGCTGCGGGACGCGGACGCGGCCGACGACGTCACCACCGCCGCGCTCGTCATCGGCATGCCACTGCTCCTGGCCACCGTCGTCCTGGTGACCTGGCGGGTCACCGGGCACGCGCTGCGGCCGGTGGAGGCGATCCGCGCCGAGGTGGCCGGGATCACCGACCGGGACCTGCACCGCCGGGTGCCGGTTCCCGCCACCCATGACGAGGTCGCCCGGCTGGCCGAGACCGTGAACGCCACGCTGGACCGGCTGGAGGCGTCCGGCATCCGCCAGCGGCAGTTCATCGCCGACGCCTCCCATGAACTGCGCAGTCCCATCACCGTGCTGCGCACGCAGTTGGAGGTGGCGCTGGCCGTTCGGGACCCGGAGCTGTGGCCCGAGCTGATCGGCGGCGCCCTGGAGGACATCGAACGGCTCCAGCGCCTCGCGGCGGATCTTCTGCTGCTCGCCCGCATCGACGCGGCCCAGCCGGTGGCTGCCGTTCCGCTGGACCTTGCCGCCCTGGTGCGGGAGGTGGTGCAGGCCCGCCTGGGCGACCGGGTGCCCGTACGGGTGGACCTCGAGGCACAGGTGGAAGTCACGGCGGGCGCCCTGTGGCTCGGCCGTGTCATCACCAACCTGGTCGACAACGCGCAGCGGTACGCCGAGCGGGGCGTGGACGTGACGCTGCGCACCGCGGGCGGCGGCGCGGGGCAGCGTACCGCCGTACTGGAGGTCGTCGACGACGGGCCGGGGATCCCCGGGGCCGATCGGGAGCGGGTCTTCGAACGGTTCACGCGGCTGGACGACTCGCGCAGCCGTGACCACGGCGGGGCCGGCCTGGGCCTCGCCATCGCACGTGACCTGAGCACGCACCACGGGGGAACGCTGACGGCCGAGGACGGCGCGGGCGGCGGCGCCAGACTGGTGCTCAGGCTGCCGCTGACACCGCGGGCCGGCGAGCAGGCATTCGCGGCGGGATGAGGGGCAGGTGGGGCATATGACCAACGAACGAGAAACCCACGCGCCCGGCACCACCGAGCCGGAGCTGCCCGCCAAGGTCCCGGAGAACGGGGACGCAGTCACCCCCGACCTTCCCCCGTCGGACCCGCCCGCGCCCGACCTGTGGACCGCCGACGGCCCCGAGGAGGCCGAGGACGCACCGACCGACGCGGACCACGCGGCGGAGGCCGAGAGCCCCGAACCTCAGGAGCCCACCGACTGAGCCCCTGGGCTCAGCGCGTATGGCGGTGCCGGCCGTGCTTGGGCGGCTGGTGGTCGGTCGTCAGCAGGACGAGAGCCAGTCCGAGCGGCAGCAGGAACAGCAGAAGAAGTGTCATGAGGCGCTTGTGCCCAACCTGCCGCGGCCAACACGGCCGACCTCCCGTCCGCCGTTGCGGGAGGCCTCTCGAACCGCCGTCCAGGACGTCTATAGTTAGGTGACCCTAACCGGGGTTCCCGCGCGTTCCCGCCTGCGCCCGAGCCCTGCCGAGCAGAAACCGGAACCTGTATGAGACCCGAGTCCACCGCCCTCTCCTCCCCGCGCGCCGACGTGCTGGCCGAAACCGTCGAGGGTTTCGGCACGGTCCGCTTCACCCCGGTCGACCCCGCCACGGACTCCGCCGTGCTGCACTCCTGGGTCGTCGAGGAGCGCGCACAGTTCTGGGGCATGAACGGCGCCAGCCGGGAACTGGTCCAGGAGATCTACGAGGACGTGGACCGCCGCGACACCCATCACGCGTACATGGTCCGGCTGGACGACGTGCCGGTGGCGCTCTTCCAGACGTACGAGCCGACCGAGGACCGGATCAGCGAGTGCTACCCGGTGCGGGAGGGCGACATCGGCGTCCACCTGATGCTGGCGCCGGTGGCCGGCCGGCCCCGGCCCGGGTTCAGCGGGACCCTGATCGGTTCGCTGATCCGGTTCACCTTCCGCGACCCGGCCGTCCGGCGCGCGGTGGCCGAGCCCGACGCCGCCAACGACAAGGCCGTCGCCCTGATGAACCGGCTCGGCTTCGTCCTGCAGGGGGAGATCACCCTCCCCGAGATCGACCTGCCCGAGGTGTACCTCCCCGAGAAACGGGCCGTGCTCGCCTTCCTGGACCGCCCCGCCGTGCTCCCGGCCGCCGTGGCGATCGACGCCGTCCAGGCAGTGTCGTCGAAGTAGCGTCGGCCGCCCGACCGCCGGCCAGACGGGACTTTGACGACACGACCCAGGTCCGGCGCGCCTGCGTACCCACCGGCCCCGCCGATCACGGCGGGGCCGGTGGGCGGTGGTGCTAACCGGCAGCCACCACCCGGCCCGCCGTGACCTGGGGTGGGCTGGGGAGCAGTGACGCGAGGTTCTCCCGGACGAAGTCAGCCGCCCTGCCGACCGATTCGTCAGCCCCGGCCCGGTCCTCGAAGACGCTGGTGGACACCATCACCCCGTCCCCGGCGTCGACCCAGTAGTAGGCCACGAATCCCGGGACCCGGCGGAGGATCGCCACGAAGCCCTCGTCCACCAGTCGTCCCGCCTCGGCCGGGTCGGTCACCCCTTCGTAGCGCCGGATCACCGCGTACATGGCTGGTCTCCTCACTTGTCGAGAAAGAGGATCTCGTCGGAGGTACGGGGCATCCTCAGGGTCTTCCCGTCCTCGCTGATCTTGATCAGCCTGTGCAGTCCGGTCTGGGTCTTGCCCTCGGGCAGGAAGCGGTACTCGTCGGCGGCTCCGGCGAGGTAGGCGGAGAACCCTGCGAGCGAGGTGACGTCCGAGCCGGAGTCGAGGTAGTCCTTCAGCCGGCGGAACAGCTTGGGCAGGATCACCACGCCCGTGTCGTCGTCCGTGATCGATCCGATGTCGGCGATGAGCGCCCCTTCGACGGTCTTGTCCACGCTCCACACCCCCTTGGGCGGCACTGCGGCGCGAGCCGCCCGGGCGGCGTCCCGGAGGACGTCGCGCAGGTAACCGGGCAGGCCCGGATAGAACATCGGGTACGCCAGACCGTCCTCGACCAGGCGGTAGTTGGCGCTCCGCTTAAGCAGGGCTTCGTCGACCGCGACCTCGTAGCCGCTGTACACGGGCGGGCGGACGCTGCCGTCGTAGGCCAGCGCGATGCAGCGGCCGTAGGCGTCGGCGCCGCTGGTAAGGATGAATCCCGGGACCTGGACGGGATCGGTGGTGACGGTCTCGTTCTGGTGGCGGTCGATGCCGGTGAACCCGAGGTGCCTGAGCAGCGCGTCGGCGGCCTGGCGCCCGAACTTCCGCGGCTGGTGGCGCTCGGGGCCGTAACCCGGCTTCCTGTAGTGCGTCTCCAGCGCGTCCACGCCCTCCAGGCGCACGGGAGCGCGGCCGTCCGCTTTGGGCACGATCCGGGTCCGGCCCCCCACGAGCTTCCAGTCCGCCGCGTCGTCCGGGATGAAGGGGAGGGTGTCGCCGTCCGGTTCGGCACCGCCGTCCACCCGGAAGGAACCTCTGATGAGCAGCATGGACATGATGACTCCCGGGAGACGACGCAGAATGTCACTTTCCGTAGTTGAACGTCACTCACGGTACAGGTAGTTCCCGGAAAAAATGCGGTGCCCCGGCCCCGACCGGTCCCTACACTCGCCGTACGCGCTGCCGACAAGGCCTTGCGCGCCTCATGCCGAGTCCGAAGAGAAGGGGAGCAGCGCCATGTGCACGTACCGCACCGCCGCCTTCGCTCCCCCGTCCCGGTACGACGTGATCCCGGTGTCTCGTGACGCCCGGTGCCGGCTGCGCGGCCGTCACCGCATGCCCGTGACGCACCTTTAGGTCCCGTCCCCCTCCCCTTCCTTCCGTACGTACGCCACCGCCTGCCCGGACCCGCTCCGGACGAGGAGGGCCGTCCACGGCTGTCGGCCGGGCGGGTGACGGGCTGTCGTCAGGGGATTCGCGCCGCCCTCTTCATCTCTTCACTCGAAAGGCCCCGGGCCATGCGCGCCAACGGACGCCCCCTCACCACCACTTCCCCCACCGCGGTCCGCAATCTGGGCATCCTCGCCCATGTGGACGCCGGAAAGACCACGATCACCGAACGGATCCTGTTCGCGACCGGTGCCATCCACAAGCGGGGCGAGGTGCACCACGGCACGACCGTCACCGACTACGACCCGCAGGAACGCGACCGCGGCATCACCATCTTCGCCGCGGCCGTGAGCTGTACCTGGGGCGGGCACCACGTGAACCTGATCGACACCCCCGGGCACGTCGATTTCTCCGACGAGGTGGAGCGCTCCCTGCGGGTGCTCGACGGCGCCGTCGCCGTGTTCGACGCCGTCGCCGGGGTGGAGCCGCAGAGCGAGACGGTGTGGCGGCAGGCCGACCGGCACGGTGTGCCGCGGATCGCGTTCGTCAACAAGCTGGACCGGGCGGGCGCCGACCTCGACACGGCCGTCGCGTCGATCCGCCGTCGCCTGGGCGTCGTCCCGCTGGTGGTCCAACTGCCCATCGGTCAGGAGGACGCCTTCACCGGGGTCGTCGACCTCGTGACCATGCGCTCGCTGCGCTGGACGACCGGCTCCGCCGACTTCGAGTCCGGGCCGGTCCCCGAACCACTGCGGGAGGAGGCCGGGCGGCGGCGCAGGCTGCTGGAGGAGACGGTGGCCGAGCTGCACGCCGATGCGCTGGAGGAGTTCTGCGCGGATTCCGCGCTGGCCGACGGGACACTGGCGCGTGCCATGCGGGAACTGACGCTGCGCGGGGACGGCGTCGTGGTGCTGTGCGGCTCGGCGTACCGCAACCGCGGGATCGAGCCGCTGCTGGACGCGGTCGTCGCGTACCTGCCGGCGCCCGCCGACATGCCGCCCGTACGGGGTACGGCGGACGGGGCGGAGCAGGAGCGCGCCCCCGACCCGGCGGAGCCGTTCGCGGCCCTCGCCTTCAAGGTGACGGCGACGCCGACGGGGCGGCTCACCCATCTGCGGATCTACGCCGGCACGTTGCGCAAGGGCGGGACGGTACTGGACGCGGCCTCGGGCCGTACGGAGCGGGTGGGCCGGATCCTGCGGGTCCAGGCCGACCGGCACGAGGACAGGGAGGAAGCGGTGGCCGGTGACATCGTCGCGGTGATCGGGCTCAAGTCCGCCCGGGCGGGCACGACCCTGTGCGCGCCGGGCGCGCCTTTGGTGCTCGAACCGCCGACGGTGGCCGAGCCGGTGGTGTCGGTGGCGGTCGAGGCCCGTCAGAACGCCGACACCGGCCGGCTGGCGTCGGCACTGGCGCGGCTCGCGGAGGAGGACCCCTCACTGGTGGTCCGGTCCGACCCGGAAACCGGGCAGACCGTGCTGTCGGGGCTGGGCGAGCTGCACCTGGAGGTGGCGGTGGAGAAGGTCCGCCGCGGCCACGGGGTGGAGGTCGTCGTGGGCCGCCCGCAGGTCTCCTACCGGGAGACCGTCGTGCGCGGGGTGGCCGGCCTGGTCCACCGGCACGTCAAACAGGACGGGGGCGCGGGCCAGTTCGCGCACGTCGTGCTGGACGTGGAGCCGCTGGATGAGGCGGTCTTCGAGTTCCGCTCGACGGTCGTCGGCGGCAGGGTTCCGCAGGAGTACGCGCGCGCCGTGGAGGCAGGCTGCCGGGACGCTCTCGCCGGGGGCCCGCTCGGCGGGTATCCGGTGACGGGGCTGCGCGTCACGCTCACCGACGGGGCGACGCACTCCAAGGACTCCTCGGAGATGGCGTTCCGGGCGGCGGGCCGGTTCGGGCTGCGCGAAGCGCTGCGACTCAGCACGATGGAGCTGCTCGAACCGATCGTGGAGGTCACGGTGAGCGTCCCGGAGGACGGCGTCGGGAGCGTGCTCGGTGATCTCGCGGCCCGCCGCGGCCGGGTCTCGGGCCAGGCCGCCGAAGCCGGCACCGCGGTGATCACGGCGGCCGTGCCGCTGGCCGAGCTGTTCGGGTACGCGTCCCGGCTGCGGGGCGGGACCCAGGGCCGGGGCGTCTTCACCACCAGGCCGGGCGGTCTGGCACCGGTACCGCCCTCGGTGGCGGGGGCCCTGCCGGGCCGGTGACCCGCGCCGCGCTCCCGCCCCCGCCCCGCCCCCGGCTTCGCGGGCGGGGCGGGGGCGCACCGCCTATGCTGCTGCGGGTTCCGCTTCCGGTGGGGCTTTCCGGCAGACAGGCAGGGTGAACATGTTCGAGTCGGTGCAGGAGAATCCGTACCCCGACAGCCACGTGCTCGGCGAGGGTCCGGACCCGCATCCGCTGCTGGAGCCCGTGCTGCCACTGCTCGGGCGCTGGCACGGCCGGGGCCGGGGCGGCTATCCGACGCTGGAGAAGGACTTCCGCTACGCGCAGGAGGTCACCTTCAGCCACGACGGCCGCCCCTTCCTGCGCTACGAGGCACGGGCGTGGCTGATCGACGACGCCGGTGCTCCGGTCCGGCCGGCGGGACGCGAGGCGGGGTGGTGGCGGGTGACGCCCGACGCCTCCCTGGAGGTCGTGCTCGCCCACCCCACCGGCATCGTCGAGACCTGTGTGGGGCGGGCGTCCGGTACGGAGTTCGAGATCGAGACCAAGGACGTGTCGCTTACGCCGCTGGCCAAGGAGGTCACCGGTACGCGGCGCCGGTACACCGTCCAGGGCGGGGAGATGACGGTCGTTCACGACATGGCCGCGGTGGGCCGGCCCCTCCAGCACCACCTGACGACACACCTGCGCCGGCGGGACTGAGGGGCGGGGTTCACCCGGCTGCACGGCCGGGGCTGCGGCTCCGCAGACGCGTGCCGTCGCATAGTCGTGGCAGGCCGGAGCCGACGCGACGTGCCGTGCCGTGCCGGAGGGAGCGATCGTGGTGGACATCGGACGACGCGCCGCGCTGGCGGCGCTGCTCGCGGCAGGGCTCGTACCGTGCTCGGGCGCCCGGGCCGCGAACGGTACGGCTTTCGCGAACAGTACGGCGCTCCCCTCCGGTCCCCGCCCGCCGGCCTCGCTGCTCGGCGGTGAGATCCGCCGACTGCCCACGTCCCGCAGGGTCGTGGCGCTCACCTTCAACGCCGCGTGGGACGAGGCCGGGATCGACACCGTCCTGGCGGAACTGCGCCGGCGCGGGCTGCCGGGCACCTTCTTCCCGACCGGCGCCTTCGCCGACGCACACCCGGCGGCGGTCCGCACGATCGGCGCGGCGCACGGGCTGGGCAACCACTCGTACAGCCATCCCCACTTCGAGGGCCTCGGCACGGCGCAGCGGGTGGAGGAGGTACGCCGCGCCGACGCGGCGATCCGGACGGCCTCCGGCACGGAGCCGCTGCCGTTCTTCCGCTTCCCCTACAGCGCCACGACGCGGGACTCCGTCGCCGACGTCAACGACCTGGGATACGCGGCGATCGAGTTCACCGCCGACACCAACGGCTACCTCGGCCCGCAGGGCGGCATGAGCGTGGAGGCCGCCGCCGGGCGCGCCATCGACGCCCTGGCCCCCGGAGCGATCATCCAGATGCACGTCGGCAGCAACGGCGACGGCATCGTCCTCGATGCCGAGGCCCTCCCCCTGATCATCGACGCCGCCGAGGCGGACGGTTACACGATCATCGACCTCCGCGAATTCCTCGTCCCCCAAGGGGTGTCGTCAAAGTGGCGTCGGCCGCCCGCAGGGCGGGGCAGGCCCCACCCATGGCCTGGACGGGCCTGACGGCTACGGGGGCGAAGTGGCGTCCCCGGGGGGAGGCAACAGGGCTTGACCTCAAGCGAGGTTCAGGTTGGAGGCTTCTGCGTAGGCCGACCGCCGCACGGCGGTGCGGCGATTCACACGTGGAGGAAGTCCCATGTCGAGTAGCACCGCTTCGAACTCCGGCCCCTCGGGGGCCGCGACCGCCGCACCTTCGGTCCGCCGCTCCGGCTTCAGCTGGTGGAAGGTGCTGGTCACCGGCGCGGTCGGCGCGACCGTGGTCAATCTGGCCGTCTTCGCCGTCGCCAAACTGGCCGGTGCCTCCCTCGTCGTCATGGACGCCGGCGCGGAACACCCGATCACGGTCGGAGGCGTCATCGGCTCCTCCGTCGTCCCGCTGCTGATCGGGACCGGCGCGGCCCTGCTGCTGGCCCTGTGGAAGCCGGTCTTCCTGCGGATGGCGCAGTACGTGGGCAGCGGTCTGGCACTGCTGTCGGTCGCCGGCCCGCTGTCGGCCGACGCCGACGGCGGTACCGTCGCGGCCCTCTCCCTCATGCACATCACCCTCGGTGTCGCGGTCTTCACCACCCTGCAACTCCACCGCCGCCACCGCTGAGCACATCCGCAGGCGTGAGCGGTTCTCGTGATCACTTACGATTCCGCAATGATCGAAGGAAACCTGGTCCGGCTGCGCTCGCTGCGGTCCGACGACGCGGAGCACCACCTCCGCTGGCGCAACGACCCCCAAGTGGTGCGCTGGGCCGCCGCCGGCGACCCGTGCTTCGGCCCCGTCACCGCGGAGGCGGTCGGGCTCGGCTTCGACACCATGCTGAGGCTCGTCCCCACGGAGTCGGCCGTGTTCACGGTGGAGAACCTGGAGGACGGGCGGGTGATCGGCATGGCCGACTACCGGGACATGGACCCGTACGCCGGGGTGGCGACGCTGGGGGTCACCATCGGCGAGCGGGACTTCTGGGGCTGCGGGCACGGCCGGGACGCGCTGCGGCTGCTCGTCGGCCATCTGTTCGGCGCGTACCACTTGAGCCGGCTGGAGATGGACACCTGGAGCGGCAACGAGCGCGCCGTCCGTGCTTTCGCCGGGTCGGGCTTCCGCGAGGAGGGCCGCCGCCGGTCGGCCGTGATGGTGGACGGGGAACGGTACGACCGCGTGCTCTTCGGGATGCTCCGCGAGGAGTGGGCGAACGGGGCGTGACCCGTTCGCCGCCCGTCGCCCTCGTCCTCGCCCTGACCGCTGCCCGGCCGGGCGATCCGGGCCGCCGCACCCCCTCACCACTCGCCACGCCAACTCAACCGGGTGCTGCGCCCGTTGGACGTTCGGCTATGGTCCGGACTTCGGACTGGGCTTCCGAGACGGGATGTGACGGGTGAGCGGGAAAGAGATGCCGGCGCGGCGGTTCGAGGAGCACCGCCCCCATCTGCGGGCAGTGGCCTACCGGATGCTGGGATCGCTCAGCGAGGCGGACGACGCCGTACAGGAGACATGGCTCAGGCTGCACCGGTCCGACGCCGACGCGGTCGAGAACCTGGGCGGCTGGCTGACCACCGTGGTCGGGCGGGTGTGCCTGGACATGCTGCGCTCCCGTACGACGCGGCGCGAGGATCCGCTGCACGACCAGTACGGGCAGGTCCGCCTTCCCGACCCGGTCGTCAGCCGGGCGGACGGCCTCGACCCGGAACAGCAGGTCCTCCTGGCCGATTCGGTCGGCATCGCCCTGATGGTGGTCCTGGAGACGCTCCCTCCCGCCGAACGTCTGGCCTTCGTCCTGCACGACCTGTTCGCCGTGCCCTTCGACGAGATCGCCCCGGCCCTCGGGCGCAGCGCGGCCGCGACGCGGCAGCTCGCCAGCCGGGGCCGCCGCCGGGTGCAGGGCGCCGTACCCGCTCCGGATCCCGATCCGGCCCGCCTGCGTGCGGTCGTCGACGCCTTCCTCGCCGCTTCGCGCGGCGGGGACTTCGCCGCCCTGGTCGACGTCCTCGACCCCGAGGTCGTGGCCCGCTCCGACGGAGGTGCGCTGCACCCCTCGCTGGTGCGTCGAGGCGCGGCCGAGGTCGCCTCGCAGGCGATCGCCTTCGCCCGTTTCGCAGAGGCAGCACGTCCGGTGCTGGTGAACGGACTTCCCGGTGCGGTCGCGGTGGCGGAGGGCCGGGCGAGGTCGGTCATGGCGTTCACCGTCCGGGACGGCCGGATCATCGCGCTCGACATCCTCACCGATCCCGAGCGCCTCGCACGCATCGATCTGAGCGCCGTCGTCGCCCTCGACTGACACGACGGACAGCAACGAACCACGGTCCCGCCCCGCCGCCCCAGCAGTCCTCACCGCCGGGGCGGCTCCGGCCCGGTCCAGCCGGCCGCCCCGACGCCGGCCTCGTTGCCCTCGGGGTCGGCCAGGTCGTCGACAGCGGCCGGCCTGGCATCCGGAGCGGACGACGACGCTCCGTACCGCAGCACTCGGGACGGGCCGACCGACGGGTTTCGCCAACTGGCCGTCTCCATAAGGGAGCCGACGGCCGCTCGGGCCGGAAGCCGGGCGCCGACCCTCACCGCTCGTGACGGAGAGAATTCGGCAGGTAGTAATTAGGTGAATTCCTGACTGAATTCCCGTCAATAAGCTTCCACATCATATCTCGATTTGATAACAACCCGCCCCGAAAGGACTGGACCTTTCGGTAGCGACGCGCGTAACTCGCCTTTATTTACGGCAAGTTGAGTGTTCGTCAAATCATGCCAACAGGTAACGGAATGATTTCCCGGACCGCGCTCCCGTTTGTCCGAATTCTCCGCCGCATTCGTCTGGCAGGCTTCCGCGCACCCCACTAGTCCGACAATGATTTGAGGTGCCCATGACAGGCCGTCGCAGACGCACTGCAACCGATCACCGCCGTAAACCCCGGCGCTTGATACTCGCCACCGCCGCCGTGGCAGCGGGGGCGGTGATCGCCGCGGGCATCGCCTACTCCGGGCTCGGCGACGGTGCCCAGGCCGCCGGATCCGTCGAGGCCGCCGCCTCCGCTCCGGCCGCCGCCCCCGCCCGGGACCAGGAGCCGGAACCCCTCTCCGCCGCACCCGCGAACGAGAACGCGCGCGGCATGATCTACGACGGCCTGCAGCCGGCGCCCAAGGGCGACCGCTGCGTCGGCGTCTACCGCACCGGGGACGGGCTGTGCACCCACGGCCCCGACGCCCCGCCGAAGGGCGTCGACATCACGAAGGAGATCCCGCCGGCCGTCAAGGAGACGGCCCCGGCGGCCGATCCGGCCAAGCCCTCCACCGACGACCCGGCCACCAAGGAAGGCGGCGGGCGTCCTCAGGACGCGCCCGCGGCCGACGCCACGGCCACCAAGGCCACCGCGCCCGCGCCCGCCGCCGCCGAAGGCGGCCAGGCCGTCGCCGCGGGCCCCGCCGGCCAGACCGTCCAGTGCGACGGCGACGGCAGCACCGGCAACCGCGTGCAGGTCGTATACGTCCACGCCCCGGGCAAGGACCGCTACTCCGAGTACCTCGCCTCGTTCCGCAAGTGGGCGGCCGACGCCGACCTCATCTACTCGGCGAGCGCCAAGGAGACCGGCGGCGTCCGGCACATCCGCTACGTGACCGCCGCCGACTGCACCCCCACCGTGCTCAACATCGAGCTCCCGGCCAACGCCCTGGCCGAGTTCAGCGCGACCAACAAAGCGCTGGCCGCCAAGGGCCTCGACCGCCGCGACCGCAAGTACATGATCTTCGCCGACAGCCAGGTCTACTGCGGCATCGGCACGTTCGCGGGCGACGAGCGTCCCGGCCAGGCGAACCAGAGCAACTTCGGCCCGTCCTACGGACGCACCGACTCGGGCTGCTGGGGCGGCCACACCGCCGCGCACGAACTCGGCCACAACCTGGGCGCCGTCAACAACAGCGCCCCGAACACCAGCCGCGGCGCACACTGCACCGACGAGTACGACGTCATGTGCTACTCGGACACCCCGTACTACCCGCAGATGCGCAACATCTGCACGAACCAGGCGTCCGAGAACATTCTGGACTGCAACCACGACGACTACTTCCACACCAGTCCCAAGGCCGGCAGCTACCTGGCCACGCACTGGAACATCGCGGACAACCAGTTCCTGATGAAGACCAAGGGTGGCAGCGGCACGGACCCCGGTCCCAACCCGACGCCGACGCCCACGAAGAAGCCCTCGCCGACACCGACCAAGAAGCCCACCGGCGGACCGACGGCGACGGCGGCCCAGATCCAGTCCGACTCCGTCGTGGTGAGCTGGCCGAAGGTCGAGGGCACCGCCTGGTACCAGGTGATGCTGAACGGCAAGCACCTGGCCTGGGTCCAGTCGCAGGTGCTGCGCATCTACAACCTCCAGCCCAACACCTCGTACACGGTGACCGTGTCCGCCCGTGACGGCTCCGGCCGCGACAGCGGGCCCGGCAAGGCCGCGACGTTCCGTACGACCGGCGCCGGGGGCGGAGCGACCACCCCGGGCAGCCGCTACACGCTCGGCAACGGCAGCACCGGCATGGCGGCCGAGGTGTGGGGCGGCCGCACCGCCGACGGCACCCTGCTGGTCGGCGGCCGCGCCAACGGCTACGCCCAGCAGCAGTGGTACTTCGACGACGCGGGCAGCGGCCAGGTCCGCATCCGGTCCGCGGCCTCCGGCAAGTGCCTCCAGCCGGGCGGCACGCCCGCCGCGGGCATGTGGGTCTCCCAGCAGCCCTGCGACAAGAGCAACGGCGCGCAGGCCTGGAAGCTGACGTCCCGCGGTGGCGCGGTCGCCGTGACGGATCCGGGCGGCGGCTTCGCCCTCACCGTCAGCAACCGCCCCTACTACGGGAACTGGCTGCTCGACCTCCAGCGTGCGGACGGCCGCGCGGCGCAGGCCTGGACCCTCCAGAAGTCCGGCTGAGCACTGCCGCCACGCCCGGCGCCGAGGCGTACCCCACGCCCCGGTGCCGGGACCACCCCGTGACGCCGTGATCCGCCCCGGCGGACGGCCGCCCCCGTGCGGCCGTCCGCCGGTTCCCCTCATCTCGACCGGAGCACCCGACGATGCGCATACGAATCGCTCTCTCGGCCACCCTGGCCGCACTCGGTCTCATGTTCCTGCTCCCCGCTGCGGCCCATGCCCACGGAGACACCCTGAAGGTGGTGGTGACCGGACAACGCGCCGGCCACGTCACCGCCGACATCACCTGGGAGAACGACGGGGACGCCGTCGACGAGACGGTCGCCGCCACCGTGAACGCGGTCAGCGTCGACGGCTCCCGCACGATGGGCCCCTGGCGCCTGGTCCGCGACACGGCGGCGGCGCCCGCCGGATGGACCACGGCCGAGGCACTGCCGCCCGGTTCGTGGAAGGTCAGCGTCGAGGTGGGGTTCCCCGCGCTCGGCAAGGGTGAACTCGAAGTCGGCGTACCCGTGGTGGACCCGGCTCCGACCACCGGTGCGGGGACCACGGGCTCCGCGACCGGCGGCACTCCGGCCGTGTCGGCCCCGAACCCCGCTTCCGGTTCCGATTCCGCCGCATCGGGCTCCGCCGCCGCGTCGTCCCCCGCTCCGGCTCCCTCCGGGACGCAGGCGGTGCCCGCCTCCGAGGGCGACGCCGTCTGGTGGACCACGGCGGGTGTCGCGGCGACCGCCCTGGCGGGAGCGGGCGTGGGCCTGCTGCTGCGCCGGCGCCGGATGCGCGGCGCGTGCAGGACGTCGTAGCGGGCGGGTAGCCGGTCCGACCGAGCGGCGACGGCCCTTACGCCGTCGCTTTCCCGGGCCGCCGCCGCCAGGACGGGCCCCCGCGGTGCGGCCCTGCGGGAACCCCGGCGGCGGATCAGGCGTCGTAGCGGGCGACGTCGTGCTCATTCTGCGGGGCGGGAGCGGTCCGGGACGGATGGGCGGGGCATTGGCGAAGCGGGTGGGCGAAGGGGCGACCGACAAGGCGGCCGGCGGTACGGCCTGCGGCGCGCCCCGCGGAGGCCGGTGGCGTGCGGCCACGGCCGGGCGCGGGCGGGTCCTCGCTTCGCTCGCCCTGCTGACCGCCGCCGTGCTGGCGTTCCACTCCGCCGTGCCCAATGCGGTGGGCCGCCTCGGCAGCCTGCTGGAGGCGTTCCTGCCCTGGCTCGGCCTGGCGGTTCCGCTGCTGCTCGTGGCGGCGCTCGTACGCCGCTCGGCCGTCGCGCCGGTGGCCCTGCTGCTGCCCGCGCTGGCATGGCTGGGCCAGTTCGGCGGGCTGCTCCTGCCGGCGGAGCGTGGTGCCCACGACCTCACGGTGGTCCAGCACAACGCCAGTGACGAGAACCGGGACCCGGCGGGCACCGCGGCCGCGCTCGCCGGGGCCGCGCCGGAACTCATCGCCCTGGAGGAGCTGACCCCCTCCGCGCTACCGGCCTACGCGCAGGCCCTGGCGTCGCGGTATCCGCACCACGCCGTCGAGGGCACCGTGGGCCTCTGGTCGAAGTACCCGCTGACGGGCGCACGGCGGCTCGACATCAAGCCGGCGGGGATCGGGGAGGGCTGGAGCCGCGGCCTGCGGGCCGGCGTGAGCACGCCGCACGGCGAGATCGCCGTCTACGTCGCCCACCTGCCCTCGGTCCGCATCCGGCCGTCCGGCTTCGCCTCGCAGCTGCGGGACGAGAGCGCGCGGATGCTGGGCGCGGCCGTCGCCGCCGAGCCGGTGGACCGGGTGGTGCTGCTCGGCGACCTGAACGGCACCGTGGACGACCGCGGGCTCGCTCCGGTGACCTCGCGGATGGAGGTGCCGCAGCGGGGGTTCGCCCTGAGCTGGCCCGCGTCCTTCCCGGTCTCCCGGATCGACCAGGTCCTGGCCCGCTCGGCGGCCGTTGCCGACATCCGCACGCTTCCCGCCACCGGGAGCGACCACCTGCCGGTCGTCGCCCGCATCAGCTGGGACCCCGCGGACGGCTCATAGCCGGATGGCGATCTTGCCTCGTGCCTGACCACCCCTCAGGCGGCGGATGGCCTCGGGTACCTCGGCCAGCGGGTAGATGCGGTCGACGACCGGGGTGACGGAGCCGGCCTCGATGAGTTCCGTGAGGGCCCGCAGGTCGCTGTGGTGCTGCTCCATGACGGCGAGCGAGCGCAGGCGCGGGCCGACGAAGGGCGACAGCAGGATGGCGCCCAGCTGGCGTTCGTTGCCCCCGAGCCACCGGCCTCCGCCCTCCCCGCCGACGATGACGAGGGTCCCGCGGGCGGTGAGGGCGCGGCGGAGCCGGGACAGTGGCCGGTTGCCCGCGATGTCCAGGACGAGGTCGTAGCGGCGGCTGCCGTCGACGGGGTCCTGCTGCCCGTAGTCGACGACCTCGTCGGCGCCGATGGACCGCACCAGGTCCGTCTTGGCGGCGCTGCAGACACCGGTGACGTGGGCCCCGAAGGCCTTGGCCAGCTGCACGGCGTAGGTACCGACGCCGCCCGAGGCGCCCAGTACGAGGACGCGCTGCCCGGCGCGGACCCGGCCGACGTCGCGCAGAGCCTTGAGGGCGGTGACGGCGGACACGGGGACGGTGGCGGCCTCCTCGAAGCCGAGGCCCGACGGCTTCGGGGCGAGGGCGTCCTCCTTCGCGCACGCGTACTCGGCGAACGACCCCTGGCAGCTGCCGTACACCTCGTCGCCGGGCCGGAACCGGGTGACGTCGGGCCCGACGGCCTCCACCCGCCCTGCGAGGTCCATACCGGGTGTGCGCACACGGGGTGCCCGGAGGCCGAACACGGGCCGCAAAGCGTACGGCAGGCCCGTCACGAGGTGCCAGACGCCCTGGTCGACCGCGGCGGCGTGGACCCGTACGAGCACTTCGCCCCGGCGCGGAACCGGCCGGTCCACGTCGTCGAGCCGCAGCACGTCCGGGGGACCGTAGCTGTCCTGCACGATCGCCTTCATGAGGCGTCTCCTTCGGTGGCGGAGTACTGGAACACAGCGTCGAGCGGTACGGCGAAGACGCGGGCGATCTCGAAGGCCTTCTCCAGCGAGGGCGAGTAGCGGCCCTGTTCGATCGCGATGACGGTCTGCCGGGTGACACCGATCCGGCGGGCGAGTTCGGCCTGTGTCATCTCGCCGGTGGCGAAGCGCAGGGCCCGGATCCTGTTGGTGACCCGCGTGGGCCTCACCACGGCTGGAAGCCCGTGCGGTACGCGACGATCTTCGCCGTGGATCCGAGCAGCGCCGACAGGACGAAGGCCAGGTAGACGGCGTTGGCGATCCAGAACCGGTCCGCCTCGGCCATCGCCAGGACGAGCGCCGCCACGCCGCCCACGACGACGAACGACTGCCCGATGTGGTCGCCGAAGTGGTGGATCTCGCGGTCGCGCTGGTCCTTGGTCCTGCCCTCCTCGGGCGACAGGAGGGCCACGGTGGCGTGCAGCGCGATGGAGGCGGCGATGGCCGAGCCGACGGTCCACAGCAGTGCGGCGGCGTAGGGCTCCTGGGTGATCGGGCCGGCCCCGGACCGGCCGAGGACGAGGGCCAGGTAGGCCGTGTACGACAGCACCGTGACCACGATCATGATCCAGGCGCGTTTCTCTTCGACGGCCACGGCCACCACTCCCCATGTAAAGAAAACCTGACACCCGAAGTGTCAAGCACGCCGCACATGGTGTCAATGTTTCTTTACGTCGCGGTGGTTCTCCGCTTCGCCGCCGGAGCGGGATCCGCGGGGTCGTCGAGGAGTTCGGGCCCGTTGTTGCGCACGTTGTTGACCGCCGTCGACACGGGGCGGACGTCCAGTCGGCCGCCCCCGGGAGTGGCGAGGAGGGCGCGCAGCTCGTCCGCGTCCTGGTGGGAGGGGTCGAGCCAGGCCTCGTAGTCGGCCGGGGCGAGCGCGAGCGGCATACGGGGGTGGACGCGGCCGGCGGCGTCGGTCGCCTCCGTGGTGATGATCGTGCAGGTCGCCCACCACGCCGCTGGATCGTCGTCGTCGGCGACGCCCGGGTCGCGCCAGAACTCGTAGAGCCCTGCCATGGCCATCACGGCGCCGTCCTCGGGGCGGATGAAGTACGGCTGCTTGTACGCCTTCGCTCCGGCGGAGGCGGGGACGGCCTGCCACTCGTAGAACCCGTCCGCCGGCAGCAGGCAGCGGCGCTTGGCGAAGGCGCGCCGGTAGGCGGGCTTCTCGTGCACCGTCTCCACGCGCGCGTTGATCATCTTCGCGCCGGCGGTCGCGCTCTTCGACCACGACGGCACCAGACCCCACCGCAGCGGCCGCAGCCTGCGCTCCAGCAGCCCGCTCTCCCGGTCCGCGCGCTCCAGCACCGCCCAGACCGCGTCGGTGGGGGCGACGTTCCAGCTGGGCTCCAGCGCGTGCCCCGGATCCGGGGGCGCGGCCTGGAAGAGGCCGGAGAGGTCTTCGGGACCACGGGTGGAGACGTAACGGCCGCACATGCCTTCCACCCTGCCACCTGTCGCCGCTTTCCGGCGGCTGCGCCGCGAACCGCGTCACGCGGGTCAAGGGGCGGGCGGGCCGGAATCGTCCGGTCGCTGCACGCGCATGACGCGCAGGGCGAGTTGCAGCTCCAGGGACCGTTCCGGCCGCAGCCAGTCGCGGCCGAGCAGCCGGCCTATCCGCTCCAGCCGCTGTACCACGGTGTTGACGTGCACGTGGAGGGCCTCGGCGGCCCTGGACGGGCTCGTACCCTCGTCGAAGTAGGTCCGGAGGGTGTGGACGAGCTCCGTGCCGCGCTTCGCGTCGTAGTCGAGCACCGGGCCCAGGGTCCGGCGCACGTAGCCGCCGAGGTCCGTCCGGTCGCCGAGCAGCACGCCGAGGAAGCCCAGATCGCCCAGGGCGGCACCGGAGCCCTCCCGGCCCAGTGCGCGCAGGGCGGTCCCGCAGCGGAGGGCTTCGGCGTGGGCGTCGGGGTACGGCTCCGGACCGCTGACCGGCCCGGCGGCGCCGACGGTGACGGGGCCGGCGAGGGCCTGGCCCAGCTCGCCGGCGAGCCTCGCGGCGCCGGGTCCGGGTCCGGGGTGCTCGGCGGGGAGGACGAGGACCACGCCGTCGTGGTGCAGGCCCGCCAGGCCCTTGCGGGCGTGCGCGATGCGGGCGGCGGCGGCCAGCAGCCGCCGTCTGGGCGCGGCGGCGGAGTGCAGGACGAACACCGAGTGCGGCTGGTCCAGGTCCACTCCGACCCGGCGGGCGCGCGCGGGCAGGCTCGCCGGGTCGGCGGCCCCGGTGAGGAGGTCCCCGAGGAGTTCGCCGCGAACCCGGTCCTCGGCCTCGGCGACCGAGCGGCGCTGGAGCAGCAGGAGGGCCGTGACGACCCCGGCGCGCTCGAACAGGCGGCGGTCGGCGTCGCCGAGGTCGGGGCGGCCGGTCAGCGCGATGCTGCCGAGCAGCTCGGGGCCGGCGAGGACCGCGCACACCCAGGTGCCGTCGGCGGACACGGCACGCCCGCCGGCCCGGGACGCGGCGACGGCCCGGGCCGACGGCCGCCCGGAATCGGTGCCGGCCCGGGCGAGTTCGGTGCCGTCGGCGTCGTGGATCAGAGTGCCGCCCTGCAGGACGGTACCGATGGCGGTGGCGACCTCGGTGATGCCGGCGCCGCGCAGCACCAGATCGGTCAACCGGTCGTGGGCGTCTTCGGCGCGCCGCATGGCGTCACTGTGCGCCTCGATGGTCCGCGATGCCTCGTTGAGGTCGACGAGTGCGCTGCGGGTCTCGTCGAGCAGGCGGGCGCTGTCAATGGCGATGGCGGCGTGGTCGGCGAGCGAGGACAGGAGGGCGACCTCGTCGGGTGTGAAGGCGCGGGCGGTGCGGTCCGCCGCGTAGAGGACGCCGATCACCCGGGTACCCAGGCGCAGCGGTACGCCCAGGATGGCCCGTAGCCCCTCCTCCGTGACGGCGCCGTCGATCGTCGTGGTGTGCCGGAAGCGCTGGTCGTCGCGGTAGTCGCCGGTGGAGTAGGGGCGGGCCGTCTCGGCGACCAGACCGCCGAGGCCCTCCCCCATGCCGAGGCGGACCTGCTGGAACGCGGCGGAGACCGAGCCGTCGGTCACCCGCATGTAGGTGTCGCCCGCCTCGTCGTCGTTGAGGGACAGGTACGTGACGTCCGTGCCGAGGAGGAGTTTGGCGCGGCGGACGATGGCCTTCAGCACGGCATCCAGGTCTCTGAGCCGGGCCAGGTCGCCGGCGGTGTCGAAGAGTGCGGCGAGTTCGGCCTCGCGGCGGCGGTGCTGGCTGAGCGTGCGGCGGATGCGGAGTGCGACCCGGGTGGCCTCCGCGACCACCGCCGCGTCCGGTTCGTCGGGGTGCGGGCCGGAGACCGGGGCGGCCGGCGGTGCGAACTGCTCGGCCGGCGCGCCCTGGTCGAGCAGGTCCAGCAGGTGGCGCAGGTGCAGCAGCGCGCTCCGGGTCTGCCCGATGCCGGTTCCGGGGCCGGCGCCGGCGCTCGCTGTGCTTCCTGTGCTTCCTGTGCTTCCTGCGGTCGACATCGGGCGCTCTCCGTCGTGGTGGTGGACTCGCACGGACCGGCTGCCCGTCCGATCCGGTTCAGTTGTCGGCCGGTACCGGTTCGTGCCCGGTCGTGGGCGGGCCCGGTACCGAGCCGCCTGCCGGGGCGTGTCCGCGGGCCAGGCTACGCCCGCGGGTCTCCTTCGCGACCAGGACGGTCAGCGTGGTGACCGCCGCCGCCGCGCCCAGGTAGATCGAGACGGGTACGGAGGAGTCGTAGTCCTTGAGCAGGGCCACGGCGATGATCGGGGCGAGCGCCCCGCCGATGACGGACGCGAGCTGGGAGCCCATCGAGGCACCGGAGTAGCGGACCTCGGTGGCGAACATCTCGGAGATGAAGGCGGCCTGCGGTCCGTACATCGCGCCGTGCAGGAGCAGCCCGACGGTCACGGCGGCGACGATCACCGGGAAGGACTTGGAGTCCAGCATCGCGAAGAACGCGAACGCCCACCCGATCATGCCGACCGAGCCGATGAGGGTGACGGGTCGGCGGCCGATGCGGTCGGAGAGCGCTCCCCACGCCGGGATGGCGGCGAAGTGGACGGCGGAGCCGATCAGGACGGCGTTCAGGCCGTCGCTCTTGGGCAGGCCGAGGTGGCTGGTGACGTAGACGAGGAGGAAGGCGGTGATGACGTAGTACGAGATGTTCTCCCCGAGGCGGGTGCCGATCGCGGTCAGGACGCCGCGCCAGTTCGTACGGAACACCTCCGCCACGGGCGGCTTCGCCTCGACACCGGCGGCTGCCTGTCGCGCCGCCCTGGCCTGCGCTTCGAGGAAGACCGGGGACTCGGAGACGGATATCCGGATCCACAGGCCGATCACGACCAGCACGCCGGAGAGCAGGAAGGGGATGCGCCAGCCCCACGCGAGGAAGGCCTCGTCGGACTGTACGGCGGCGAGGAGGGCGAGTACGCCGGTGGCCAGCAGGTTGCCGCCGGGCGCCCCCGCCTGGGGCCAGGAGGCCCAGAAGCCGCGGCGCTCGTCGTCGCCGTGCTCGGAGACCAGCAGGACCGCGCCGCCCCACTCGCCGCCGAGCGCGAACCCCTGGGTCAGGCGCAGGAGGGTGAGGAGGACGGGCGCGCCGACGCCGATGCTCGCGTGGGTGGGCAGCAGGCCCATGGCGAAGGTGGCGCCGCCCATGAGGAGCAGGCTGAGGACGAGGAGCCGCTTGCGGCCGATCTTGTCGCCGTAGTGGCCGAAGACGAGGCCGCCGAGTGGGCGGGCCGCGAAGCCGATCGCGTAGGTGAGGAAGGCGAGCAGGGTGCCGACCAGCGGCTCGCTGTCGGGGAAGAACAGCTCGTTGAAGACCAGCGCGGCGGCCGAGCCGTAGAGGAAGAAGTCGTACCACTCCACGGTGGTGCCGATGAGACTGGCGGCGACGACGCGCGCGAGGGCTCTGGGCGGTGTGGATGCGGGTGCTGCGAAGGCCATGGTCACCACTTCCGGGGACGGGCGGGGGACATCGTTGCGTCGCCACACCATAGGAACGCGCAGTTCAAGGGTGTATGTGGCGGGCCGCCATAGTTGGGTGCGCCGATACCCTCGCGACCACCACACGGGACCGGCCCAGGCTCCGCTTGGGCGTCAGTCACGCGTGTTGCAGCATTGTTTGACGGTCCGCCTCGGCGGTGGCCCCGCCGAGACGCCTCGGCGGGTGCCTCACCTGGTCAAGGACTGGTGGGGAGCGCCACCGCACTGTTCCTGAAACGCGGCTACCGTTCGTGATCTCTTCGCTAGGGTCGGTGTTGGTGACGCACGGACGGTCGACATGCGGTGCGCTGCCCTCCGGGCCAACTCCCCCACCACGAGCAATGATCGATATCAGGCGAACGAAGCGACCGAGCGGGGGAAGGAAAGTGCACGACCAAGGGAAACCAGACACTCAGCCCGACCTGGACCGGGCTGACCGGGTGGTGGCATGGCTGAACGCGCGCGACGAGATGGAGCGGGCGCTGGAGGACGCGCTGGGCGATGTGCCGAGCGCACGCCATGAGACCCTCGCACGCATGGCTGAGGTCCTACAGGCCACGGCGCACGGCCTCGGCCCGGAGGCCGCAGCTGTGTGGGCAGGGATCCCCAACCGCGTCCTGCAGAACTGGCTGGCGGCGGATCCGGCCTTCGCCTCCGCTTTGCGATCGGCTGCCGCGTTGGCCTCCCAACACGGGCTGGAGCCGGGCGGCACACCCACACCCGCAATGATCCGGGTCGCCACGGTGGCCCTCAGCCGCGGCGCGACCTGGGTGGAGGCCCTCGCGGTATCCGGTTTCGCTCAGAGGCGCTTTCGGCGCCTGACGAAGGACTCCCCGACCCTGGCCGCGCTCCTCGAAGCGGCGCGCAGGGCACGGCCTCGGATCTCCAAGGTATTCGTCCCGGCCACGTATCGACCCCGCCGCCCCGGTCAAAAGCGGCCCACCGAACGGGTGTTCCGTCTGGTCCAGCGCGGAACCCCGAGCACCTCGCCGGTTGCACCGCAGCCCGATTGAGACGGCGACCGCTTTGCGCAGGCCCCCCGGCACGCCACCGCGATCGCCCTCGCGAAGCCGACGGGGCGGCCGCAGAGCACGTCTCGGCCGGGCCGGACGCCGAGTGGTCCCGCATCGAGCCGTTGCTGCCGGACCGAGTGCCCGGGCGGGGGGGGGCGGGCGTGCCGGGAGCACCGCCAGGTGATCGACACGATCGCCTTCAAGTACCCCATCGGCACGCCGCGGATGGATGTGTGTGAGCAGTTCGGGTCGTGGAAGGGCGTCCACAACCGGCTGCGGTTCCGGGCCGCCGACGGTACCTGGGCGAGGGCCTTCACGGCCCTGCTCGCCCAGGCCGACGCCGAAGGCGACCTGGACCGGGTCGTCGCGGTCGGTGCCACGATCGGGCGAGCACATCAGCACGCCACCGGGGCCGTCAAAAGGGGGCCCCGGCCGAGGGTTGCGGAACGGCCTGGCCCCGACACGGCAGAGCCCACCACCAACGGCTCCCAGGCGGAGGCGGCCATTGCGCCGCACGGGCGGTGGTCGGCCGACCGGGCCGCGACTGGACTCCCTGTGGATGCCGACCTGCTCCTCTTCGGCCGGTCAGTTCCGAGCGAAGTCGGCTTCGTTGCGCTGTTGGGCCGGGATCCGTGGCGCCGGCGGTCTCGTTCGGCGGCCGAGGTCCATCAGGAGCAGGGCCAGAGTCGTTCCCTTGGCGCCGAAGACTTCGCCGTAGCGGCGGAGTACTTCGTTCTCCCGGGCGAGTTCGGTCACGGGGCCGCCTGCCGCTCGCCGTAGGGCGACCATCTCGGCATGTGCCGCGGTCCGCCTCCGGACCAGTTCGATGATGGCTTCGTCGAGCTCCGTCACACTGCGGTGCGCCTGCTCGGTGGATGCATCGAGGGGCGTGGGCATCCCAACTGCCTTCCGTGGGGGGCTCGTGCGGAACTGCGCAACATCCGGTCGACAGGGTCTCTGTTCGGCGCCGACCGGCAGAACCGTCGCGTTGGAGTTCTTCAACTCCTAGATGGTAACCCGCCATTGCGCATATTAGGTAAGGCTTGCTTTACTTCTCCAGGATTGGCCTGGTGCCACTGCCAGGGCCCCCGTACGGCCCCACCTCAGAGGCGCTTCACGGCACTCCTGCCACCCTCACAACGGTGCGGGGACACCCCAACCCCCACACCCCCCGACGGGCACCGAAATCCGGACGGCCCACGACCTCAGGGACGCTCAGCATGCGCACTGCAAGGAACCGGCACTACCTCATGTGCCGGCCCACCTATTTCGACGTGGTCTACTCCATCAATCCCTGGATGGACCCCGCCAAGCCCGTGGACACGGCTCTGGCCGTGACGCAATGGGAGCAGTTGCGCCAGGTGTACGAGGACCTGGGGCACACGGTCGAACTGATCGATCCGGTGGACGGACTGCCCGACATGGTCTTCGCCGCCAACGGCGCCACCGTCATCGACGGCCGCGCCCTCGTGGCGAAGTTCCGGGACGCCGAACGCGTCGCAGAGGCCCCCGCCTACCGCGACTGGCTGCACACCCACGGCTTCACCGACCCTCGAACCGCCGAAGTGGTCAACGAGGGCGAGGGGGACTATCTGCTGGTGGGCGACCTCCTCCTGGCCGGCACCGGCTTCCGCAGCGACCCCCGCTCGCATGCCGAGGCGCAGGAGTTCTTCGGTCGGCCGGTCATCAGCCTGACCCTGGTGGACCCCGACTACTACCACTTGGACACGGCGTTGGCCGTCTTGGACGACGAGACCATCGCCTACTACCCGCCGGCCTTCTCGCCCGGCAGCCAGGCCGTCCTGCGCCGGTTGTTCCCCGAAGCCGTCATCGCCACCGATGCGGACGCCCGTGTCTTCGGCCTCAATGCCGCTTCGGACGGCCTGAACGTGGTGCTCCCGCAAGGAGCCACCGACCTGGCCGCCCAGCTTCGCACCCGGGGCTTCGCGCCGGTCGGAGTGGACCTCTCCGAGCTCCTGAAGGCGGGTGGCAGCGTGAAGTGCTGCACGCTGGAGCTCCGTTCGGGTTCCTGACACCTCCGCGGGCCCGTTCAGCCGTACGGGAGACGACCCCGTACGACTGCCGCATGTCCGGAGTACTGCCCCGCCCGCAGACCGCGCTCGCGCGAGCACCGGAGGGAACGGTACGTCGGGGCGCCGCCTGCAAAGCGGCGCCCCGACCTGTACATCCGCCCTGTCCGGCTCTAGCGGGCCAACGCTGCGGACTGCTCGGCCAAGGCGGAATCCGGGGTCTCGCCGCCGACCGTGGCATGCGCGGCGGGGACGAGGAAGCGGGAGACGCTGCGCATCTTCTCGCGGGTCTCCTCCAGCTCCCTTTCGGGGGTGGAGTTGGCCACGATACCGGCGCCGGAGCGCAGCCAGGTGCGCCCCTCGTGGCGGTAGATGCTGCGCAGCACGAGCGCCGCGTCGATCGTGCCGTCCGCGTCGACGGTGAGCACGGCCCCGCTGTAGAGACCTCGGGGGCCTCCCTCGGCGCGCCGGATCAAGTCACAGCCCTCGGCCTTGGGGATGCCGGAGGCGGTCACCGCGGGGAAGAGCGCCGCGACGGCCTCCCAGGCACCGCGCCCCGGGGCCAGAGTGCCCGAAAGCCGCGACGCGAGGTGCTGCACGCTGCCGCGCTCCTTGATGGACATGAAGTCGTCCACCTTCACCGACTCCTCGGTGCACACCTGAAGGAGTTCCTCCACGACAAGGCGAACCGAAGCCGCGTGCTCGAAGACCTCCTTCTCGTCGCGGTAGAGCTCGGCTCGGCGGCTGCTGTCGCCCTCGCGGTCGCCTTCCAGGGCACGGGTGCCGGCCAGGGGCTGGGCCACGACGTAACCGTCGTCGCCCGTGACGCCGACGACGATCTCGGGGCTGAAGCCGACCGTCTCCCAACCGCCGAGGCGCAGGAGGAAGGAGCGGGCCGGGTCGTTGCCGCGCCGTCCTTCCACGAAGGTGCTGGGGAAGTCGACGGGCGAGGTGACGGGGACGACGCGCGACAGGATGGCCTTGGCGAGCTTGCCGGCACGGATCTCGTCCACCGCGCCGGCGACCGCCGCCTTGTAGGCGTCCGCGTCGTGGCCGTCCACATCGGCGGTGACGCGCCGGGTGCTGCCGAACGCGCCGCTGAGCGCTTCGGCGGAGCGGACGCGCCTTTCGAGGTCGTCGAGCTCGGTCTCGTCGATGGCGCGCAGCAGAGCGCTGCCCTCCTCGAGCCGCACTTCTCGCGCGGGGATGGCGAGGTGGACGAGCGGAGCGTCACCCTCGGCGGCGGGGAGGCCGTGCAGGGGATAGCTGAGTTCGAAGGTGGCCCATCCGTACGCGCGCCACTCCCGGACCGGCACGGCGGCCAGTGCCTGGTCGAGGGCCTGCAGCACACCCCGCTCGGCGGTGAACACGGCGGGGACGGCGCCGCCGGCGAGGTCGTTCACGGTGAGGACCGTACGGTCCTCGTGGACGATGAGGGTTGCGTGCTCCCCCTCCGCCCAGCCGACGGCTCCACGATTCTCGAAGAGGACGTACGAGTCCGCCGAGGTCTCGGACAGTGCGGCCGCGGTGCTCAGCACGTCGCCGCCAAGGCGTATCTGGCGCTCATGGTAGGCAGGGGCCAGGGTCACGGCTTCTCTCTCTTTCCCGGATCGGGTGGGTCCGGTGAGGCGGGGGATCCCGCGGGGTTCGGTGGAATGCGGTGCTGCGGACGTCCCGTTCAGGGATGCCGCCTCACCTCGTAGCGCGCTCAGGACGTGGTCGACCACCAGGTCCAGGTGGTCGAGCAGGTAGAAGTGCCCGCCGGGAAGGACGTGCGTACCGGTGATGGCGGCCGCCACCTCTGCCCAGCGCTCCGCGTCCCGGATCGGGGTGGCCGGGTCGGATTCGCCCAGCAGCACGCGGACCGGTGTGGTGATGCGCGGGTGGGCAAGGTCGGGTACGTATCGGCCTATCACCTGGAAGTCCGCGCGGCAGGGCGGCAGGATGAGCTCCCGGACGTCGGGGTCGTCGAGGAGTTCGTGCGGTGTTCCCCCCAGGCCTCGCAGGTACTCGATGATCGCGGCATCGTCGTACTCGGCGACCGGCGAGGGGTTTTCGAGGAGCCGTCTCGGACTGGGCCTGCCCGACAGGACCAGTCCGACGGGGCGGGGCCCGCGGCTCTTCTCCAGACGACGGGTGACTTCGAAGGCGACGGAGGCGCCCATGCTGTGGCCGAAGAACACGGTGGGCCTGTCCATACAGGTCACCACGGCCTGCACGACCGCGTCGGCCAGATCCGACATGGCTGTCACCGGCCGCTCCGCCGCACGGCGCTCCCGCCCCGGCAGCACGAGCGAGACGACCTCGACGTCGTCGGGCACCGCCCGGCCCCAGTCCCGGTAGAAGGCCGGGGCACCGCCGGCGGGGCCGAAGCACACGATGCGCGCCGCGGCGTCCGGCCGCGGGGCGTACCGGCGGAACCAGCTGTCGCTGTCGGGCGCTCCCGGCCCTGAAGGCCGGTCAGCCATGGTCCGGCCCCGTCGGCGCGGCGCCACGACCGTCGTCGCCCCCGCCGGCCAGCCGTGCCTCGATCTCCTCGTCCGACAGTCCGTCGATCTCCAGGAAGACCTCCGCCACGGCCTCCATCCGGCCCTCGTCCTCCTCACGGGTCGTGAGCGTCCGGGCGAGATCGGCCACGGTGAGGGCGGATAGGATGTCGTGGACCGACACGTCATCGGTGTCGAGGGCCTCGCGGAGCCGTGCCGTGATGCGCGTGGCGAGGATGGAGTCGCCGCCGAGGGCGAAGAAGTCGTCGTCGCGCCCGACGGTAGCGATGCCGAGTACCCGGGACCAGACGCGGGCGATCACTGATTCCAGCGAGGACTGCGTGCCCGTCGGCGCGCCCTCGTTCACGGTACGTGCGGCCAGCAGGTCGCGCAGTGCGCGGCGGTCGGTCTTGCCGTTGGCCGTCAGCGGCATCTCGGCCAGTACGGCGATGGTGTCGGGGAGCATGTGCACGGGAAGGCGTTCGGCCGCCCGGGCACGGATGTCCGCCGCGTCGGCTTCCTGGGTGCCCGTGGCCACGACGGCGCACAGCTTGGGCGTCGGTCCGGTGCGGAGCACGAGTGCGGTGGCCTGGCGCACCGCCGGGTGCTCGGCGAGCGCGGCCTCCACCTCCCCGAGTTCGATACGGAAGCCACGGATCTTCACCTGGTCGTCGGCCCGGCCGAGGAATTCCAGGGTGCCGTCCGGCCAGTAGCGGGCACGGTCGCCGGTGCGGTACCAGCGAAGTCCGTCCAGCTCCAGGAAGCGGTCGGCCGTACGCTCGGGGTCGCCGCGGTATCCGTCGGCCACGCCCGCGCCGCCGATCCACAGCTCGCCGGAGACCCAGTCGGGGCAGTCGCGGCCCTGCGGGTCGACGACGCGGCAGCGCACGTTGCGCAGCGGGGTGCCGTAGGGGACGCTCGTCCAGCGCGCCGGTACCTCACCGTTCACCGACTCCTGGATCGTGGAGTGGATGGCCGTCTCGGTCGTGCCGCCCAGGCCCAGGAACCGGCAACCGGGGATCTGAGCGTGCAGCCGGACCGGGAGGTCGACGCCCACCCAGTCACCGCCGAGCAGGACGGCTCGCAGGGTGGTCCCGAGGTCGTCCTGCTCCCCCGCGGTGAGCAGCATGTCGAGCAGGCCGGGCACGCAGTTGAGGATGGTGACCGCGTGCCGCCGGACCAGGCCGGTCCAGGCCGCGGCGTCCTTGCGGGTGGTCTCGTCGATCGCCACGACAGCGCCGCCGCAGGACAGCGGGGCGAAGATGTCGAAGACGGAGAGGTCGAAGTCCAGGGCGGACAGCGCGAGGGTGCGGTCGTCGGGGCCCAGGCCGAGCCGGTCGACGAGGTCGTCGACGGTGTTCGCGGCGGCCCGGTGGGACACCTCCACCCCCTTGGGCTCACCGGTGGAGCCCGACGTGAACAGGACGTAGGCGACGTCGCCCGGTGACGCGTACACGGGTTCGGCCAGGGGTTCGGCGGTGATGGCTTCGCTCACCCGCAGGACGCCGGGGCCGGCAGTGGCGCCGAGCACCGTGGTCACCCCGGCGCGGGTACGGATGGACTCCGCACGTGCAGCGGGCTGTTCGATGCCGATGGGTACGTAGTGGGCGCCGGCCGCGTGCACCCCGAGGACGGCGACGATCTGCTCCGGGCCCTTGGGCAGGCTGATGCCGACGGCTTCGCCCGGCTTCACTCCGCGCTCGCGCAGCGCGCCGGCCACGCGCAGCGCCCGATCCGCGAGGCTGCCGTAGTCGAGAGCGAATCCGTCGGCCACCACGGCCGCAGCTCCGGGGCTCTCGGCGGCCCGCGCGAAAAAGGCCCGGTGCAGTGGCTGAAGCGGCACCGGGCCATCGGTGCCGTTCGCTTGCGCGCGTACGGCGACCTGGGCGGGGGTGGCGAGCGAGCCGACGGGGACGTCCCAGGCGGTGCCGTCGCAGACCCTGCCGACGAGGTCGGTGAAGGCGGCGAACATGGCCTCGGCCGTGCCGTCCGGGAAGCCGTCGGAGCGTACGTCCCAGTTCACGAGCAGACCGTCGTGCAGTTCGGTGATCTGGGCGTCCAGGAGCACCTGGGGGCCCTGCGAGACGATCCACACGGGCTCGCCGAGGACGCGTTCGACGTCGGCGCCGAAGAGCTCGCCGAGGTCGAGGGCGCTGGTGAAGACGACCGGGGCGAGGACCTGGGTGCCCTGGTCGCGGGAGAGGTCCCGGAGCACCTCCACGCCCGAGTACGAGGCGTGGGCCGCGGCGGAGTGCATCCGCCGCTGGGCGTCGCGCGCCCGATCGGCGAAGCTCAGCGTCTCGGTGAGGTCCACGTCGAGGAGCAACGAGCTGGTGAAGTCGCCGACGAGGCTGTCGACGTCCCGGTGGAGGGGACGGCGGTCGAACATCGGTACGTTCAGCAGGAAGCGCGGCTCTCCGCTCCATGCGCCGAGGACCTCCGCGAAGGCGGTGGCGACGGCGACGGCGGGGGTGACGGCGTGCTTGCGGGCCTGCTCGGTCAGGCGGCCCCGCTGCTCCGGGGCGAGCCAGTGGTGCAGGCGGGCCACCCGGTTGGCAGGTCCGCGCTCGGCCTCGGGGCGGGCCGGGAGGTCGGGGGCGCCGGGCAGTTCACCCAGGCGCTCGCGCCACCAGGCGACGTCCTGCTCACGGGGCGGCTGGGTGCGGCGCTCGGCGAGGTAGCGGGAGTAGCTGTAACCGAGCTCGGCCAGGGGCTGCTCCGGGTGCTCGTAGAGGCGGACCAGGTCGGCGAGCAGCACACGGAAGCTGCGGGCGTCCGCCGCCAGCATGTCGACATCCACGTGGACCCGGCTCCGGCCGCCCGGGAGGAGGGTGACGCGCACGTCGAAGACCTGACCGGCGGCGACGTCGAGAAGCTGGTGCGACAGCTGCTCCCGGAGCTGGGACGCCTGCGCCTCGGCGTCCGCCTCGTCGGCCTCTCGGAGGTCGAGTACCGGCAGGCTCGTTCCGCGGGTCCACGGCCCTATGAGCTGGTTTCCGTCGTCGAGGATCCGTGCGCGCAGCATGGGGTGGCGCTCGGCGAGCGCTGCCACGGCCGCACCCAGCCGGTCCGGGTCGATGCCCTTGCCTTCGAACTCGGTGTAGAGATGGGCCGCGACGGCGCCGAGGTTCTGCGAACCCCGTCCGATCCAGTAAGCGTGCTGCATGAGGGCGAGCGGGAAGGTTTCGCCGTCGGGCTCGGAGTCCGGTCCCGGTGGGGGCAGTTGCGCCGCCGCCGGTTCACCCGAGGTCGCGGCGTCACCGGACGTCGCGTCCGCGCCCGCCTCCACCTGCCGAGAGGCCTCGACGGGGAGCAGGGTGCCCCAGTCGGCCAGAGTGGGCCGCTTCGCCAGGTCGGCGAAGCCCACGTCAACTCCCGCGCGCCGGAAGCGGTCCGCGATCCTCATGAGCTTGAGGGAGTCCAGACCGAGTTCGATGAGGTTGACCTGGTCACTCGGGGGCTCGGCGCCGGAGCCGAGCAGTTTGGTGACCACACCGCGGAGGTCGTCGATCGACAGCATGAAGCGCTTCTTCCTTACGCGTCGTGTGGTGGGGTCGCGGGCTTACGGCGCACGCCCTGGAGGACGGGCCGGAGGGCAGAGGGGAAGCACCTGTTCGATCGTCAAATGGCTTGCAAGTCATCAGACATGACCACTGAGGGCACCCTTCGCGACAAGAGGTGTGCAACGACGGGAGTTAGGTTAACCTAACCACACCTGTTTGTGGATGCTGCGAGCTGCACCGACGTCCACGCTCCTCACGAGCGGAACCGAACGAGGTGCGCCCGCCGACCTACGAGAGTCGAGCGATCGTGACCCAGAACGCCGCTACACCCCCTGCGCCCCAGCCGTCGGGGCTCACCCCGTGGCCGGAGGAAACCGCGGCCCGATACGTGGCCGCAGGTCACTGGGACGGACGCACCCTCGGCACCTGTTTGCGGGATTGGGCCCGTCAGTACGGGGACCGCACGGCCATCGTGGCCGGTATCGAGCGGCTGACCTACCGGGAACTCGATGCGCGGGCGGACCGGATGGCGGCCGGGCTCGCCGATCTCGGCATCCGGACAGGGGACCGGGTCCTCGTACAGCTTCCCAACAACGGTGCGTTCCCGGTGCTGTTCTTCGCGCTGGCCCGACTGGGCGCGATACCCGCCCTGACCCTTCCCGCGCACCGGATCACCGAGATCGGCCACTTGGCCAGGCTGTCCGGCGCGGTCGCGTACGTCATCGCCGACGAATACGGCGCCTTCGACTACCGGGAGCTCGCGGCCGCGGTGCAGGCGCAGGCACCCGACCTGCAGCACGTACTGGTGGCAGGCGACCCGGGCCCGTACACCGCGCTCGCGAAAGTGGACGGCGAGCCGCGGACATTCGCCGATCCCGATCCCGCGGACATCGCGCTGCTATTGGTGTCCGGAGGCACGACGGGCGTCCCCAAGCTCATCCCCCGCACGCACAACGACTACGGCTACAACGCCCGTGCCAGCGCGGCGGCCTGTGAGCTGAATGCGGACACGGTGTACCTGGCCTGCCTGCCGGTCGCCCACAACTTCCCTCTGGCCTGCCCCGGCATGCTCGGCACCCTCTCCGTCGGCGGCACCGTCGTCCTGTGCCCCTCTCCCGCCCCGGGTGACGCCTTCCCGCTGATCGAGGCCGAGCGCGTCACCCACACCGCGCTGGTGCCGCCGCTGATCCCCCTGTGGATCGACGCGGCCGAATGGGATCCGGCGGACATCTCCAGCCTGCGCGTCCTCCAGGCCGGAGGCTCGAAGCTCTCCGCCGACCTCGCCCGGTCCATCCCCGACGACCTCGGTTGCGCCGTGCAGCAGGTGTTCGGCATGGCGGAAGGACTCCTCAACTACACCCGGTCCGGCGATGGCGCCGACATCGTGGCCGTCTCCCAGGGCCGCCCGCTCAGCGAGGACGACGAGCTGCGGATCGTGGACGCGGACGGTCGGGAGGTGGCTGCCGGCGAGGCCGGCGAACTGCTGGTGCGCGGCCCGTACACGCTGCGCGGCTACTACCGGGCGCCGGAGGTCAACACCACCGCCTTCACCCCTGACGGCTTCTACTGCTCGGGCGATCTCGTCCGCCGGCTCCCCTCGGGGCACCTGGTCGTGGAGGGACGGGTCAAGGACACCATCGACCGCAACGGCGAGAGCGTCTCCGCCGAAGAGGTGGAGGCGCACGTGACCGCCCACCCGAAGGTCCACCGATGCGCCGCTGTCGGTGTTCCCGACCCGGACGGGGAAGGCGAGCGGATCTGCGTCGTGGTCGTCTCCGGCGGCGAAACCGCGCCGACGCTGCAGGAACTGCGCGCTTTCATGCTGGAGCGGGGGGTTGCTTCGTTCAAGCTGCCCGATCGCGTCGAGAGCGCCACCGACCTCCCCCTCACCGCCATCGGAAAGATCGACAAGCGATCGCTCCGGGCAGGGCTCGGCCCCTCCGGCCGGGCCTGAGAATCACTCGAACAGGAAAGGCAACGCCTCATGACCAACCCCTTCGACGACGAGAACGGCACGTTCCTGGTGCTGGTCAACGACGAGGGCCAGCACTCGCTGTGGCCGTCCTTCCAGACTGTTCCGGACGGCTGGCAGCAGGTGTTCGGCCCCGGAGGGCGTTCCGACGCCGCGGCCTACATCGAGGCTTCCTGGACCGACCTGCGACCCAAGAGCCTCACCGAGGCTTCCTGACCCGCGCCCGGCACAACGGAGTACGGGAAGGCCCCCCACCTTGCAAGGGATGGGGGGCCTTCCCGTACCGGGACGGGATCAGACGACGTCTACGCGGGCGTTGGAGACGGCCGTGGCAAGGTCGTTGAGAACCTTGACGAAGCGCTGGTAGGTGAACGGCGTCTCGGTCTGCCAGTCGATGACCTGACCGGCCTGGACGGCCGCGGCGGCCTTCCACGTCGGGTAGGCCTCCGTCATCTGCTGGTTGGTCAGACCGCCTTCGGGGCGGGCGTCCTCCAGCAGCAGGTCGGCCTTGTAGCGGCCGGCCTGCTCCCAGCTGAGGGACTCGAAGCCCGCCTCGGCCTTCTCCGGCTTGACGATGTCCAGACCGAGCTGCTGGAAGAACTTCACGTCGCCGTGGAACTCGGGGTCCGCGACGAAGAAGGTCTCCTTGGTGCCCGAGACCACTGCCACCGACAGGCCCTTCTTCGCCTCGGCGGCCTTCTTCACGCCCTCGGCAGCCGCCTCGAAGTCCGCCTTCGCCTTCTTGACCTCGGCGCTCTGCGGGTCCGCGCCAAGGGCTGCGGCCAGCTCGCCGAACCGCTTGACGGCATCGGGGACGGCCACGCCCATCAGCTGGATGACAGCGATCGGGGCGACCTCCTCGACCTTCTTGATGATGTCCTCGGGGATGTACCAGACCATCGGGCCGTAGGCGATGGTGACGACGAGGTCCGGCTTGAGGGAGATCAGCTTCTCCATCTGGAACTCGCCGAAGACGGTGCCGACCGAAGTGGTCTTGGACAGGTCCACATTGCCGACCTGCGGGCTGGGCTTGCCGTCCTCGGTCTTCTGCGGGCCGAAGATGCCGACCGGCTTGATGCCGAAGTCCCACAGGGCCGCTGCCGGGTGGGACTGGGCGACGATCCGCTCGGGCCGCTTGGGAAGCTCGATCTTCTTCCCGCGGTCATCGGTGAAGCTCCACGGGCCGCTCGCAGCGGGCTTGCCCGAGGCGACGCTGTCGGTGCCCTTCTTGTCCTCGGAGCCACCACAAGCCGCCAGGAGCGGTGCGGCGGCGACGATGCCGGTGAAGGCGAGGAAGCGCCTGCGGTCGGAACGGAGCTCCTGGGCAGGGGAAGCCGCGGAGTTGCTGAAGATGGACATCGGAATCCTTCCGGGCGGCACGGCGCCGCTGGGTTGTGCAGGAGGGTGGTGCGTGGGGGAGGAAAGGCCGGCGGCCGTCAGTGGGTCGCGGCCGCGGGTTTCGCTTCGCGGCCGAGAGAGTGGTGCCGGCCGAAGGGGATGATGTGCGGGCCGCCGCCCGCGGGATCGGTGATGACGGTGCAGCTCAGCCCGAACACGTCGGCGACGAGCTCCCGCGTGATCACTTCGGCCGGGGTGCCCTCGGCGACGATCCGGCCGCCCTTCATCGCGATGACGTGATCGGCGTACCGGCAGGCGTGGTTGAGGTCGTGCAGGACGAGGACGACGGTCCGGCCCTGGTCCCTGTTGAGGTCGACGACCAGGTCCAGCACCTCGATCTGGTGTGCCAGGTCGAGGTGGTTGGTGGGCTCGTCGAGGAGCAGTGTCGGGGTGCCCTGGGCCAATGCCATGGCGATCCAAGCGCGTTGGCGCTGGCCGCCGGAGAGCTGGTCGACGCTCCGGTCGGCCTGATCGGTGAGTCCGGTCGCCTCCAGCGCATCGTAGACGGCCTGCTCGTCCTCGGGCGACCACTGCCGCCACCAGGACTGGTGGGGGCTGCGTCCGCGCTTGACGAGATCGAGGACGGTGATTCCCTCGGGGGCGACCGGCGACTGCGGCAACATGCCCAGCCTGCGAGCCAGTTCCTTGCCCCGCAGCGAGTGAATGAGTTCACCGTCGAGATGGACGGCTCCCCGCTGGGGAGCAAGGAGGCGGGCCAGTCCCTTCAACAGGGTCGACTTGCCGCACGCGTTCGCCCCGATGACGGCAGTCACGCGCCCGGCGGGCACCGCCACATCGAGGGAGTCCACGATGAGTCGGCCGTCGTACCCGAGGGTCAGGCCCTCTGCCACCAGTCCCTGTGGTCGTTGATCCACTTCAGCCTCCCGATCCGGTGCGGTTGGACCTGCTGAGCAGCCAGAGCAGGCAGGGGGCGCCGAGGACACCGGTCACGACGCCCACGGGGAGTTCGGTATCTGCGAGCAGCTGGCGGCCCGCCACATCGCCGACGAGGACGACGAAGGACCCGACGAGCGCCGAGGGAAGCAGGGCCGGCCCCGGCGTGTTCACCAGGCGCAGCGCGATCTGTGGGGCGATGAGGGAGACGAAAGCGATCGGTCCGGCGGCGGCACTCGCGAACGAGACGAGAGCGGCTCCCACGACGAGCAGGGCGATGCGGGCGGTCTGCACCGGCATCCCGAGGACCTGTGCGGTCTCGTCACCGAGCTGGAGCCCGCTCAGCCAGGGGCCGAGGAGAGCGACGCAGGGCAGCAGGACCGCGAGGGAGACCGCCAGCGGTCCGACGTGGCTCCAGTCGCGGGCGTTGAGGCTTCCGGTGAGCCACATCAGGGCCTGCTGGGCCTGGTAGACGCCGGCCTTCAGGAGCAGGTAGCTGGTGGCGCTGGTACAGAGGGCGGCGATGCCGATGCCGACGAGGACGATACGGAAGCCGGTGGTCCCTCCCTTCCACGCGAGGGTGTAGATGAGCGCCGAAGCTCCGAGGCCGCCGAGCAGAGCCAGGGTCTGGAGCCCGAGTCCGGAGCCCACCCCGAAGAGCAGGCCGGCGGTGGCCGCGGTGCCCGCACCGGCCGATACACCGATGACGTCCGGGCTTGCCAGCGGGTTGCGGGTCAGGGTCTGGAAGACCGCGCCGGCCAGCCCGAATGCCGCCCCGCACATCAGGCCGACGAGCGCCCTGGGTAGCCGGAGGCTGTGAACCACCATCTGCGTCGCGGAGTCGCCGCTGCCGAACAGCGCCCGGGCGACATCGACCAGTGGGAAGTCCAGCTCGCCGAAGGCCAATTCGACCACGAACGCGACGAAGACGGCGGCGGCGAGGAGGACGGTGACGAGTACGCAACGGGGACGGACGATCCAGGAAGCCCGCGTCCGGGGCACCCGGAGGACCAGGCCGCCGGCGGACCGCGGGCGGGTCCTCTGGGGCCGGTCGGCGTGAACTGTGGTCATGCTCAGAGCTCCTGCAGTCGGCGGCGGCGGACCGACATGATGAAGAAGGGGGCACCGACGGCCGTGACGACGATGCCTACGTGAAGTTCGTCCGGGCGGGCGATCAATCGCCCGACCAGGTCGGCGGCCAGGAGCAGAACGGGCCCGAGCAGGGCCGAGTAGACGGTGATCCAGCGGTGGTCGGGGCCCGTGATCCTGCGGGCCATGTGCGGGATGACCAGGCCGATGAAGGCGATCGGTCCGCACAGTGCCACCGCGCCTCCCGCGAGCAGAGTGACGGCGGCGATGCCGCGGATGCGGATCAGGCCGACGTTCTGTCCGAGCGAGGTGGCGACGCCGTCGCCCAGGGCGAGCTTGTTCAGGGCGGGCGCGGTCAGGACGGCCAGCACGAGGCCGACCCCGAGGAAGGGCAACACGTCGGCCAGGGCGGCTGCGGGCTGGCCCGTGAGCGAACCGACCGCCCAGAACCGGAACTCGCCGAGGGCCGCCGCGTCGAACAGCAGGACTGCGTTGACCAGGGACTGCAGCAGAGCAGTGACCGCGGCGCCGGCCAGGGCCAGCTTCGCGGGTGTTGCTCCGCCGCGGCCCGCACCGCCCAGAGCGTAGACGACCGCCATGGCGAGGAGTCCGCCGCCGAAGGCGAACCACACATAGCCGAACACGGCGCCGATGCCCAGTACTCCGGTGCCGACCACGACACCCAGTGAGGCGCCGGCGCTGACCCCGAGCAGGCCGGGGTCGGCCAGCGGATTGCGTGTCAGGCCCTGCATCAGGGCCCCGCTCATCCCCAGAGCGGCACCCACGACCAGGCCGAACTCCGTTCTCGGCACACGCATCTGATGGACGATCCCCGACTCCTCCGAACCGTCGGGGTTCAGGAGGAGCTCGAAGATCCGATCGGGGGCGATCGACTTGGTACCGAGTGCGATGGAAGCCACGCACAGCAGCGCCAGGACGATCAGGCACAGGGACAGGGCTGTGAAGTGTCGAGCGACCCGACGCGAGGCCGCCTTGGAGGGTGATACGGGCGCCGCGGTCCGGCTCATCGAGGCGGGAAGCACGGGAGAAGGATAGCCATACCTAACTATGAGCCAGCAAGTACTACGCAGGGGCCGTTGCATCTCTGTTATCGCGGCCTCCGAGCTCGTCATTCTCGTTGCCGCCCTTCTCGGACTGGTCCGTTTCAAGCCATAGTTGGCGGTACACGACGGCAACCAAGGCCAGCGCGAGCACGCACGCGGCACCGCCTCCCGCCACCGCGGCGGCCGGCCCCACCGCCGAGGAGGCGAGGCCGGCGAGCACACCGCCGAGCGCAGGTGCGGTCATCGCCTGGGCGAGCCAGAGGCTGCTGACGCGCCCTTGCAGCGCATCGGGTGTGTGGGTCATCAGGAGCGTGCGGCGCATGATCTCGGAGATCGTGTCCGCCACACCGCCGATCGCGAGGAAGACGAGTCCGAGCCCGAGGTAGGGACTGAGGCCGAAACCGAGGCAGGCCACGCCCCACGTGGCAATGGCGGCGCACAGCACGCGCCAGTGGTAGCGGGTACGGCCGGTCCAGCCGGAGGTGAGCGAGGCGAGCGCGGCACCGATCATGGGGGCCGTGGTGAGGAGACCGACGAGCTCCGGGCCGCCCGAGAACCTCTTCTCCGCCATCTCCGGGAAGAGTGCGTTGGGCGTGGCGAGGACGGCGACGCACAGGTCGACGACCAGGACGGCCGAGACGACACGGTTGCCGCCCACGAACCGGAAGCCCTCGCGCAGGGAAGCGAGGGCCCCCACCCGGGCGCCGCCCCCGTCGGCCTCCTCGGCGGAGGCGCCGCCGCGGGAGGCTGATTCCAGAGCGTCCGACTCGTCGGCGCCGGGCGGCATCGGCCCCAGGCGGGTCAGGAGGAGCGTCGTGACCGCCGTACCGGCGGCCGCGACGCCGAAGGTCACCGCGAGGCCGGGGCCTGCGATCAGCAGACCCCCGAGCATGGGTCCGGCGATGGCACCGAGTGTGGTGGTCACGGTCACGAGGGCACCGGTCGCCGGTATGTGCTCCTCGGCGACCAGGGACGGCAGGACGGCGGTCATGGCGGTCTCGGCGACACCCTCGGTGAAGCCGAACAGCGCCCCTGCGAGGTAGACCACCCACAGGGCGGGACGGTCCGCCGCGGCGTTCGCCGCAAGCACGGCGAAGGTGATGACGGCCCAGGTACTGCCGATCAGGATGAGGCCTTTGCGGTCACGGCGGTCCGCCAGCACCCCTCCGGCCATGAAGCCGAGCAGCAAGCCGGCGGCGAGCACGAGACTGACCATGCCGACCTGAGTGGATGAACGTGTCCGTTCGTAGACTTGTACGACCACTCCGACTGATGTCAGTCCGATGCACAGAAGTGCGAGTACCCGGGCTGCCAGGACCAGGCCGAGAGGCCCTCCCGCCCTGAGCGGGGACACATCCAGCACCAGCTCTTTCACACGCAACTCGGGGCCTCCACCTGGGGGTTCTTCCCCACCGGCAGCACCTGGCGAGGCGGTACCACGATAGCAAGATAAGGCTATCCTAAGTTATGGTTCGGCCCATCAGTCAGGCCTTGAGGGGACGTGAACCTTCGTGTCGGGTGCGAACAGCGGCCAGAGCAACGAATCGACCGACCGGCGCCGCGAGTTGATGCGCCGTCAACTCGCCGCGCGTGGGATCTCCCGGCCGAAGGGCCAGGACGAATCCCCCGAGGCCGCGGTGGCCCGCGCCGTCGGACCCTCTCCCCTGTCCGCCGCGCAGCGCCGCATGTGGCTGCTGCACCAGCTGGAGCCGCTGGGCACCTCCTACAACATCAGCGTGGCCGTCCGCCTGTCGGGCATCCTGGATGTACCGCGGTTCACCGCCGCCCTTCGGACAGCGGCCGAGCGACACCAGGTACTGCGCACGGTCTACCGGGCCGATGAACGCGGAAACCCGCTGCAGGTGGTTCTTCCGGACGCCACCCTCCCCATCACGCTGACCGACTTGACGGGAACCGCCCCTGACGGCCAGGAGGCCGCGATCGACAGCGCCGCCACTCGGCTGGCCGGCACGCCGTTCGACCTCGCTCATGACACGCCCGTCCGGATCGAGATCCTCCAACTGTCGGCGACCGAGCACGTCCTCGTCCTCGTCGCCCATCACATCGCCTGGGACGACGGCAGCTGGCAGGTCCTCCTGCGTGACGTGGCGTCGGCGTACCAGCAACGGCCCGCCGCAGAACTCGACGTTCAATATGCCGACTTGGCCTTGGCGGAGAGCCGGCGGGCGCCCTGGTCCGACGGTGACCTCGAACACTGGCGCAAGGCGCTGGCCGACGTGCCGGCTCCGCTGCCCCTGCCGACCGACTTCCCCCGCAAGGCCGCACGCGCGGAGGAGGGCGGCCGCCTGATCCGGACGCTGCCCGCCGGCCTGCGGGAGCGGATGCACGCGCTGTGCCGCGCCGAGGGCGTGAGCCCGTTCATGGCCCTGCTGGCGACCTTCAACACCCTGCTGCACCGGACGTCCGGAGCCGACGACGTCCTCGTCGGCTCACCCGCCGTGCTGCGCACAGCAAATGGCGCCGAGCACCTCATCGGAAACTTCGGCAACACGCTGGTCCTCAGGACCACCGCCGGCCCTGACACTTCGTTCCGCGCGCTTCTGGCCGCCGTCCGGGAGACGTGCCTCGGCGCCTACGCCCACCAGGCGGTCCCGTTCGACACCCTGGTGCAGGAGCTGGGGCCCGAGCGCACCGAGGGCCACCACGTCTTCTTCGACGTGATGTTCTCGCTGCGCAGCGACGTGTGGGAAGGGCTGGAGCTGCCCGGCATCCGCCTGAGCGAGCGAGCGGTACCGGGCAACGCCGCGGCCTTCGACCTGGCCGTGTCCGCAGTCCTGGACAGCGCCGGCACGCTGACGCTCGACACCACTTACCGTCGCGACCTGTACTCGGGCCGCACCGTCGAACAACTGCTCAGCCGGTTCGAGCGGCTGCTGGACGCTGCGCTGGCCGCTCCCGACACCGCCATCGGCGACCTCCAACTCCTCGGCGAGCGAGAGCTGGAGCGGGTTCTGAACACCTGGGGCAGCGACAGTCGGCAGCTCGACGCCCTCACCATCCCCGAGCTTTTCGCGGAGCAGGTCCGCAAGGCTCCGGAAGCCACCGCGCTGATCTGGGAGGACGAAGGTCCGCAGCCGACGGAGCACCGCCTCACCTACGCCGAGCTCGATGAACGCTCCACCGCTCTGGCCCGGGAACTCGCCTCCCTCGGCGCCGGCCCCGAGCAGGTCGTGGCCGTCGCCCTGCCGCGCTCGGGCCAGTTCCTGGTCGCCGCGCTCGCCGTGATGAAGGCCGGCGCCGCGTACCTGCCCGTCGACCCGGGGTACCCCGCGGACCGGATCGCCCTCATGCTGGAGGACGCCCGCCCCGGACTGCTGGTCACCGACACCGCCTCGGCCGGCAGCCTCCCGGCCGGCGAGGCACCCCTGGTGCTCGTCGACGACGACTCCCGGCCCAGTCGGGGCCGGGTCGCGCAGCTGCGCCCTTCGACGCCGGAACAGGCCGCGTATCTGATCTACACCTCCGGTTCGACCGGTCGGCCCAAGGGCGTGGTCGTCACCCACCTGGGAATCCCGAGCCTCGTGTCCACCATGAGGGACGCGTTCGGGGCCGGCAGCGACTCCCGCGTGCTGCAGTTCGCCTCCTTCAGCTTCGACACGTCGGTGTGGGAGTGGACGATGGCCCTGCTCACCGGCGGCGCCCTCGCCATCGTGCCCGCCGACAAGCGTCTCGGACCGCCGCTCGCCGACTTCTGCGCCCGCCACCGCGTGACGCACATGACGCTGCCGCCGGGCGTGCTGGCAACGCTGCCCGATGAGCACGCCCTGCCCGCCGGGGCCACTTTGATGGTCGCCGGCGAGGCATGCCCGGCCGAACTGATGCGCCGCTGGTCCGCCACGACGCGCATGTTCAACTCGTACGGCCCCACCGAGACGACCGTGGACGCGACGCTGTGGGCCTGCAGCCCCGAGCGCGCCGGCGCCGTCGTCCCCATCGGAGCCCCTGTCCACAACACGTCCGTACGCCTCCTCGACGACCGCCTGCACCCCGTTCCGCCCGGCTCTCCCGGTGAGCTGTACGTGGCGGGCGACGGCCTGGCCCGCGGCTACCTGGGGCGGTCGGCCCTGACCGCGGAGCGGTTCGTCGCCGACCCGTTCGGTGCGCCGGGGACGCGTATGTACCGCACCGGCGACCTCGCCCGGTGGAGCGCCGACGGCGAACTCGAATACCTCGGCCGCGTCGACCACCAGGTCAAGATCCGCGGGTTCCGCATCGAGCCCGGCGAGGTCGAGCAACTGCTGCGCCGCACGGACGGCATCGCGCAGGCCGCCGTCATCGCCCGCGAGGACACTCCGGGGGACCCGCGCCTGGTCGCCTACGTGGTCGCGGCCGACGGCTTCCCCGCGCCGGACCCCGGACGGCTGCGCGACGACCTCGCAGCGCTGCTCCCGGCGCACATGGTGCCGGCGGCCGTCGTGGTGCTGGATCGGCTGCCGCTGACCAGCAACGGAAAGCTGGACCGCAGGGCCCTGCCCGCACCGGTCTACGGCGGCAGCGTCCGCCGTGCGCCCGCCACACCGACCGAGGCCGGGCTCTGCGCCCTCTTCTCCGACATCCTGCAGACCCCGGCCGGGCCGGACGACGACTTCTTCCTGCTCGGCGGGCACTCCATGCTGGCCGCGCGGCTGATGACCCGTGTCGAGACGGAGTTCGGCGTCCGCCCCGCACTGCGCACCCTGTTCGACACCCGCACCCCCGCCGGACTCGCCCGGCTGCTGGACGACGCAGGGCCCGCCACCGCCGCCAGGCCACTGCTGGCCGCGAGGGCGACCGAGGGCCCGGCTCATCCGCTGTCGTTCGCCCAGCAGCGCCTGTGGCTCCTGCACCAGCTCGAGGAACCGGGTCCGGCCTACAACATCCCGACGGCCCTCCGCATCGACGGAGCTCTCGACCGGGCCGCGCTCGCGGCGGCCGTCGAGGACGTCGCGAACCGCCACGAGACGCTGCGCACCGTTTTCCGGGCGGAGAACGGACAGCCCCGCCAAGTGGTGCTGGAGCCCGAAGAGGGACCGCGCCTGGAGGTACGCCCGGTCGCACCCACCGCCGTGGAGGCCGCTCTCTCCGAGGCCGCGGCCCACGTCTTCGCCCTGGCCGAAGAACCGCCACTGCGCGTCACCTTGTTCGCGTGCGGTCCCGAGGAGCACGTCCTGCTGCTCCTCCTGCACCACCTGGCCGGCGACGGGCAGTCGCTGCCCGTTCTCGTCGGTGACCTCGCCGAGGCGTACCAGGCCCGCAAGGGGGGCCTCGCCCCGCAATGGGCTCCGCTTCCTGTCAGCTACGCCGACTTCGCCGTGTGGCAGCGGCAGGTACTCGGTGACGTCGACGACCCGGACAGCCTCACCGCCCACCAGTCGGCCTTCTGGCGGGAAGCCCTGGACGGCGCCCCGGACGAGCTGCACCTGCCCACCGACCGCCCTCGGCCCGCGGAGTCCTCCAACAAGGGCGGCGTGGTCCGGTTCAGCGTCGACGCGGACCTGGCCCAGCAGGTCCGCACGCTCGCCGCCGATCTGGGCGTCACCCCGTTCATGGTCTACCAGGCCGCCGTGGCGGCGCTGCTGACCCGGCTCGGGGCGGGTGACGACATCCCCGTCGGCACGCCCGTCGCGGGACGCTCCGAGGAGGCGCTGGACGGACTCGTCGGCTTCTTCGTCAACACCTTGGTCCTGCGCACCGACACGTCCGGCGACCCGTCCTTCGAGACGTTGCTCGGGCGCGTGCGGGACACCGCGGTCGCCGCGTTCGAGCACCAGGACCTGCCGTTCGAGCGACTCGTGGAGATCCTCAACCCGCCCCGTTCCACGGCGCGGCACCCGTTGTTCCAGGTGATGGTGGTGCACCAGGCCGGTACCGCCTCGCGGCTCCCGGTTCCCGGGCTGCGTACCCGGCCCGAGGTCGTCGCCACCACCACCTCGACCTTCGATCTGAGCCTGACCTTCATCGAGGGCTTCGACCCCGACGAGGACCCCGGTGCGGTCGGCGGGTTCGCCGAATTCAGCGCGGACCTGTTCGACCCCGCCACGGTCGAGCAGCTGGCAGGGCGCCTGCTGGCGCTGCTCACCGCCTCGGTGGCCCGCCCGGACGTGCCCGTGTCCCGGCACGACGTGCTGACCCCGGCCGAGCGTGAGGTACTGCTGGCCGGGCCCGAACCGGCTCCGGCCGCTCCTCCGCTCCACGAGGCCTTCGCCCGGCAGGCCCGGGAAACCCCTGACGCCGTCGCCCTCGTCCTCGGTGACCGCTCCGGTGCGCGCGAACGCCTCACTTATGCCGAGCTCGATGCCCGCGTCGGTCGCACAGCGGCCCTGGTCCGTGCGAACGGGGCCGCGCCCGAACGCCTCGTCGCACTGGCCCTGCCGCGCCATGACATGGTGCCCGCTCTGCTCGGTGTGCTGCGCGCCGGAGCGGCCTTCCTGCCCCTGGACCCGAACCACCCGGTCGAGCGGCTGGCGCAGACCTTGGAGGACGCCCGTCCGGCGTGCCTGCTGACGACCCGGGACCTGGCCGGCTCCGTGCCCGTGGCGAGCGGGGTGCCCGTCGTCCTGGTGGACGCCGACGTGCCGGCCACGGACCTGGACGTCGTGCCCCTGGTGGGGCCCGGCGACATGGCGTACGTCATCTACACGTCCGGCTCCACCGGCCGGCCCAAGGGAGTGGTCGTCACCCACGGCAACCTCTCCAACCTCTACGCCGCGCACACGTCCACGCTCTTCCCCCGTGAGGTGCCCGCAGCGGGTGGGCGCCGGCTGCGCGTCGGACACATCGCGTCGTTCGCCTTCGACGCCTCCCTCGACCCGCTGGTCCTCATGGTCGGCGGACACGAACTGCACGTCCTGGACGAGCTCACCTACCCCGACGCGGAGGCGGTCGCCGGGTACGTGGACCGGGAACGGATCGACTACCTCGACCTGACCCCGGCCCACCTCCAGCAGCTGATCAAGCACGGCCTGCTCGATGAGGACCGGCACCGCCCGGTGCTGCTGGGTCCGGGCGCCGACGCCATGCCGGACTCGCTGTGGCGCGAGCTCGGTACCCATCCGACGACCACCGCGTACAACTTCTACGGTCCCACGGAATGCACCGTCGACTCCGTGGTCGCACCGGTCACCGGCGAGGGCACTCCCCGGATCGGCCGGCCGATCCGGGGAGCCGGCGCCTACGTGCTCGACGACCGGCTGCGGCCGGTGCCGCCCGGCGTCACCGGCGAGCTCTACCTGGCCGGCGCCGGCCTCGCCCGGGGTTACCTGGGCCGTCCCGCGCTGACCGCGGAACGGTTCACCGCCGACCCCTACGGCGCACCCGGCACCCGCATGTACCGCACGGGCGACCTCGCCCGATGGACCCGTGAGGGAGAGCTGGAGTGCCTGGGCCGGGCGGACGACCAGGTCAAGATCCGCGGCTTCCGTATCGAGCCGGGTGAGATCGAGGCGGTCCTGGGCCGCCACGAGGGCGTCGCCGAGGTCGCCGTGATCGCCCGCGACGACCTGCCCGGCTCCCGGCGGCTGGTCGCCTACGTGGTGCCCTCGCCCGGCCACGGAGCGGACCAGGACAGCTGGCGCGCCCACGCGGCGGCGCTGCTGCCCGAGCACATGGTCCCCGCCCTGTGGGTCGCGATGGACGCGCTCCCCCAGTCGTCCAACCGCAAGGTCGACCGGGCGGCGCTGCCGCTGCCCTCGCTGCCCGAGCAGGGCAACGGCCAGGCTCCGGCCAACCCGGTGGAGCAGCTCTTCTGCGATCTGTTCTCCGAACTCCTCGGACAGCAGCAGGTCGACGCCGACGGCAACTTCTTCGAACTCGGCGGCGACAGCATCACCTCGCTCCAGCTGGTCGGCCGGGCCCGCGCCGCCGGCTGGGCGCTCGGGCCCCGGGAGGTGTTCAGGCACCAGACGCCGGCCGCGCTGGCCGCCGTGGCCAAGCCGCTGGACACCGTGCCTGACCGGCCGGCGGACGACGGGACCGGCCGGGTCCGCGAAACGCCGATCACCGCGTGGCTGCGGGAACTCGCGGCCTCCGGCGGGGAGGACGTCTGCGTCGACGGCTACAGCCAGGGGATGACCCTGGCCACTCCGCCCGGGCTCTCCCGTGCGGCTCTCACCACCGTCCTGCAGGCCGTCCTCGACGCGCATCCCGCCCTGCGGGCACGCCTGGTCACCTCCGACGACGGTCGCTGGGAGCTCAACGTCCCGGCCCCCGGCGCGGTCCGGGCCGAGGAACTCATCCGGGTGGCGGAAGGTTCCGTCGGCGACGAGGCAGCGGCGGCCCGTGACCGTCTGCACCCGGAGTCAGGGGTCATGCTCCAAGCGGTGTGGGCTCCGCCCCGGCCGCCGGAGCAGACCGGACGTCTCGTCCTGGTGATCCACCACCTGGTGGTCGACGGGGTGTCCTGGCGCATCCTGTGCGACGACCTCGCAGCCGCGTGGCGCGGGGAGCAGCTCCAGCCCGAAGGTACTTCGCTCCGTTCATGGAGCACCCTCCTGCACGACTACGCGCAGCGGGCCTCCACCGTCGCGACGCTGGACGGCTGGCGGACGGACCTGGCCGACGCCCCGGCGCCCGGACTGGCGTCCGCGCTCGATCCGGCCCGGGACACGGTGGCGACCATCGGACGGCACACCGTGACCGTGGGCCCGGAAGAGACAGAGGCCCTGCTGACGAGCATCCCCGCGGCGTTCCACGCCAACACCGAGGACGTGCTGCTGACAGCCCTGGCGCTGGCCTCCGCCTCCTTCCGGCGTACGGGTGCCGCGGCGGCGAACCGTTCCCTGACCGTCCAGCTCGAAGGGCACGGGCGCGAGGACGGCGTCGGCTCAGGAGTGGACCTCTCGCGCACGGTCGGGTGGTTCACCTCCGTCCACCCCGTACGGATCGATCCGGGTGCGGTCGACCTGTCCGAGGTCCTGGCCGGCGGGCCCGCCACCGCCCATGCGATGAAGACCGTGAAGGAGCAGCTGCGTTCGGCCGCCGACGGCGGACTGGCCTTCGGTGCTCTGCGCCACCTCAACCCGGAGGGAACAGCAGCGCTCGGCGAACTGGCCGCCCCCGAAGTGGCCTTCAACTACCTGGGGCGCTTCGGTGCGGCGCAGGAGGTCGAACCGTGGCAGCCGGTGCCGGGGGGCGACGCCCTGTTCCACGGCGTCGACCCGGCCATGCCCCTGGCCCACGCCCTGGAGATCGACGCTCATGTCGCCCCGTCCCCGGACGGCCCCCGGCTGACCGCCACCTGGTCGTACGCGGCGAATGCCCTTGACGGCGCCGACGTGCGCACGCTCGCCGAGAGCTGGATCGCGTACCTGAAGGCACTGGCCCACCACACGGCCACGGCCGACACGGGGGGCTGGACCCCCTCCGACCTGTCCCTGATCTCCCTCACCCAGGACGAGATCGACGACTTCGAAGCCGACTGGAGGCTTTCGTGACTGCCCGTGCCAAGCTGGAGGACATTCTCCCGCTGACCCCGCTCCAAGAGGGCCTGCTGTTCCGGGCAGAACTCGACGGCTCCGGCCTCGACGTGTACGCGGGACATCTGCGGCTGGACCTGCGCGGGCCGGTCGACCCGACCCGCCTGCGGGCCGCGGCCCAGAGCCTGCTCGACCGCCGGCCCGGGCTGCGGGCCGCGTTCCGGCGCAGCCGCCAGGGCAAGGCGGCAGCCCTCATACCGTCCCGGGCCGAAGCACCCTGGGCGTTCGATGACCTTTCGGCCCTCCCGACGGCCGAGCTCGAACGCGAGACCGAGCGGCTGACCCTCCTCGACACCGAGCAGGGCTTCGACCTGGGCCGGCCGCCCCTGATCCGCTTCCGGCTGCTCCGGCTCGCGACGGACCTGCACCGCCTCGTGATCACCAACCATCACGCGGTGCTCGACGGCTGGTCCCAGCCGCTGCTGGTCCAGGAGCTGTTCGCGCTCTACTCCGGCGGTGGAAGCGCCGCACTGTCTCCTGCGATTCCTCCGCGGGTCCATCTCGACTGGCTCGCCGCCCAGGACCGGCAGGCCGCGACCGAGGCATGGCGCAGCGCACTCGACGGGTTCGACACGCCCACGCTGGTCGCGCCGGGTGCCTCGGACTCGGTCAGCGAGCGTCCGCGCAAGGTCGTGGTCGAACTGGACCGGGACCTGACCGCGTCGGTGACCTCGGCCGCCCGCGGCCGCGGGCTCACCCTGGGCACGGTCGTCCAGGGCGCCTGGGCACTGGCTCTGGCCCGCACGCTGGGCCGTACCGACGTCGTGTTCGGCGGAGTCGTCTCGGGCCGCCCGGCCGATCTGCCGGGTGCCGAGACCATGATCGGCCTGTTCGTCAACACCGTCCCGGTACGCGTCGAGCTGCCTCCGGCGGAGCCGTTGGCCGCTGCGCTGGCCCGCCTCCAGTCCGAACAGTCCGGGCTGACTCCGCACCAGCACCTCGGGCTCGCCGAGATCCAGCGCACGGCCGGCGGCCGGGACCTGTTCGACACCATGGTCGTGGTCGAGAACTACCCGTTCGACCCCGAGTCGATGGCCGAACTCGCCCCTGGGCTCCGGATGGAGGACGCAGGAGCCGATGAAGGAGTCCACTACCCGCTGGCTCTGACCGCTCTGCCCGGCAACCGGCTGCGCCTGGAACTGGGCTACCGCCCGGACGCCCTGGAGGAGGAGAACGTCCGGCGGATCGCGGCCCGGCTGCGACGCGCGTTCGAGGCTTTCGCGGCCTGCGCCGACCTGCCGGTCGGGCAGCTCGACCTGCTCGACGCCGACGAGACGGCCGAGCTGACCCGCTCCGGCGCCGCCCACCCGGTTCCGACGACGACGCTCACGGCCCTCCTCGTCGAGCAGGCAGCCCGTACCCCGCACGCCGACGCGGTCGTCTTCGAGGACTCCGCGCTGACGTATGCCGAACTCGAAGCCCGGGCCGGGAAACTCGCCGCCCGGCTGACCGCGCTCGGCGCCGGACCCGGCCGTGTGGTGGCAGTCGCCCTGCCCCGGTCCACCGAGTTGGTCGTCGCCCTGAACGCCGTGCTGCGTGCCGGCGCTGCGTACCTGCCGCTGGACCCGGACTACCCGGCGGACCGGCTCGCGTTCATGCTCGGCGACGCCGCTCCGGCGGCCCTCGTCACGGACCCGGCCACCCTGGCGCGGCTGCCCGAGGACCCGGGCGTACCAGTGGTCCTCCCCGAGGACCTGGACCCGGCCGCCGAAGGCTCGGCCGCGGCCGTCCGCCCTGCGGGACCGTCCGATCCCGCGTACGTCATCTACACCTCCGGTTCCACAGGCCGCCCGAAGGGCGTGGTGGTACCGCACTCGGCGATCGTCAACCGTCTGCTGTGGACGCAGGCCGAATACGGACTCACGCCGGCGGACCGGGTGCTGCAGAAGACGCCGTCCAGCTTCGACGTGTCGGTCTGGGAGTTCTTCTGGCCGCTGATCACGGGCGCCACCCTCGTGGTGGCCCGCCCCCAGGGCCACCTGGACCCGCAGTACCTCGCGCGCCTGATCCGCGACCAGCACGTCACGACCACGCACTTCGTGCCGTCCATGCTCCGTGCGTTCCTCGCCGAGCCCGAAGCGGCCGCCTGCACGGGCCTTACCCGGGTGCTGTGCAGCGGCGAGGCCCTCCCCCCGGAGCTCGTCGGCGGCTTCCACCGCCTGTACGGCGGCGCGGTCGAGCTCCACAACCTGTACGGGCCGACCGAGGCCGCGGTCGACGTGACCGCCCGGGCGTGCCTGCCCGACGACGCCGAGCGCGACAGCGTGCCCATCGGCCGGCCGGTGTGGAACACCGCCGCGTACGTCCTCGACACCAGCCTGCGACCCGTCCCGGCGGGGGTGCCCGGTGAGCTGTACCTGGCGGGCCCGCAGCTGGCCCTGGGCTACCTCGGCCGCCCCGGCCTGACCGCGGAGCGGTTCACCGCCGACCCGTACGGGCCCGCGGGCAGCCGCATGTACCGCACCGGTGACCTGGCGCAGGTGGGCACCGACGGCGTCGTCGAGTACCTCGGCCGCACCGACGACCAGGTCAAGATCCGCGGCTTCCGCATCGAGCCCGGCGAGATCGAAGCCGCTCTGACCGCTCTCGACACGGTCCGCGAGGCCGCCGTCGTCGCCCGCCGCGACCTGGGCACCGACGGTGATCCGGTGCTCGTCGCGTACGTCGTCGGCGCCTCGGCGGTGCCGGCGGAGTTGCGTACGGCTCTGGCCGCCTCCCTTCCCGAGCACTACGTGCCGGCTGCCTTCGTCGTGCTGGACGCCCTGCCCCTCACGCCGAGCGGCAAGCTGGACCGCCGCGCTCTGCCCGCGCCCGACCTCGGGACCGCGGCCGGAACGGGCCGACAGCCCCGTACGCCGGCCGAGGAGATCCTCTGCGCCCTGTTCTGCGAGGTCCTCGGAGTCGCCGAGGTCGGCATCGACGACGACTTCTTCGACCTGGGCGGGCACTCCCTGCTCGCGACCCGCCTGGCCAGCCGTGTCCGCGCCACGCTCGGCACCGACCTGCCACTGCGATCCGTGTTCGACGCGCCCACCGTCGCCGGACTGGCGCGTCGGCTGGGCACGGGCGGCGACCGGCCGCCGCTGCGGGCCGGGGCGCGCCCCGACCCCCTGCCGCTGTCCTTCGCACAGAGCCGTATGTGGTTCCAGTACCGGCTGGAAGGCCCCCACCCCGCCTACAACATGGCGTTCGCCGCCCGCCTGACCGGCGAGGTCGAGGTGGACGCACTGCGGGAGGCACTCGGCGATCTGACCGACCGGCACGAGACGCTGCGCACGCTGCTGACGGACGCCGACGGCATGCCCCGCCAGGTGATCCTCGCTCCGGAGGCCGCCCGTCCGCAGATGTCCGTCACACCGGCCGGGGAGGACGCACTCGCCGGACTGCTGGCGGCGGCTTCCTCACGCCCCTTCCGGATCGACGAGGAGGCGCCGTTCGCCGCGGCGCTCTTCACCGTCGGCCCCGAGGAACACGTCCTCCTGCTCGTGCTGCACCACGTGGCGGCCGACGGCTGGTCCGCCCTTCCCCTGCTCGAAGACCTGGCGGAGGCCTACACCGCCCGGAGCCGCGGTGAACTCCCCGCGTTCTCGGCCCTGCCGGTCGGCTACGCCGACCACGCCATCTGGCAGCGTGACCTGCTCGGAGACGAATCCGACCCGGAGAGCCTGCTGAACCAGCAGGTCGACTTCTGGCGCAAGGCCCTGGAGGGCCTGCCGGAAGAACTGCCGCTACCCACCGACCGCCCGCGCCCCGCCTCACCCAGCCTGCGCGGCGCCACCGTGGAGGCGCAGGTTCCGGCCGCGGTGCACGCCAGGCTCCGCGCCCTGGCCCGGCGGAGCGACGCCAGCGTCTTCATGGTCCTCCACGCGGCGCTCGGCGTACTGCTGACCCGGCTCGGCGCCGGCACGGACATCCCCGTCGGCACACCGATCGCGGGCCGCGGCGACGACGCCGTCGACGAGGTCGTGGGCTTCTTCGCCAACACCTTGGTGCTGCGCACGGACACCTCCGGCGACCCTTCCTTCAAGGAGCTGGTGAACCGGGTCCGGGAGAGCGACCTGGCCGCGTACGCGCACCAGGACGTCCCGTTCGAGCGCCTCGTGGAACTTCTCAACCCGGCCCGTTCCATGGCCCGGCACCCGCTGTTCCAGGTCATGCTCAGCCACCAGGCCCGCCCGGCACTGAACCTCTCCTTCGGCGGGATCGCGGTGACGCAGGAGCCGGTGGACATGAGCACCGCCAAGTTCGACCTCGCCTTCGAGATAGTCGAGGAGCACGGCCGCGACGGCATGGCGCTGGGAGTGGAGTACAGCACCGACCTCTTCGATCCGGCGACGGCCGCCAACATGGCCACACGCTTCCTCCGTGTGCTCGAAGCGGTCACCGAGGCACCCGAAGTCCCCATCAGCTCACTGGAACTGCTGTCCGCCGAGGAGCGCCGCCAGGTCCTCGTCGACTGGACCGGCGACCGGGTGGAGTCCCCGCTGCGGACCCTGACCGAGCTGTTCGCCGAGCAGGTGCGCGCCACTCCCGAGGCCACGGCCCTGGTGTGCGGGGACGTCTCCTACACGTTCGCCGAACTCGACCGGCGCACCGCCCGACTCGCCGGGCTGCTGCGGGCGAAGGGCGTCGGCCCCGAGCAGATGGTCGCGCTGCTCCTCCCCCGCGCGGCCGACACCGTCGTCGCGCTGCTGTCCGTCATGCGGGCGGGTGGCGCGTACGTACCCATCGACCCCGGCTATCCCGCCGGCCGCATCGCTCACATCCTCAGGGACTCCCAGCCCCGACTGCTCATCACCACGGCCGCTCTGGCGGCGCTGACCGCCGAGGCCGGCCCCCCCGAGGTCCTGGTCCTCGACGTGCCGCAGGTGCAGGAGCAGCTGGCCGACACCGCCCCCACTCCCGCCGTGGACACGCTCCCGCACCCGCGACCGGGACACCCGGCGTACGTCATCTACACGTCGGGCTCGACGGGGCTGCCCAAGGGCGTCGTCGTGGAACACCGCAGCATCGCCAACCTGTTCTACAGCCACCGCGAACTTCTCTACCGCCCGACCGTGGCGACGGCGGGCGGCCGACGCCTGCGAGTGGCCCACGGCTGGTCGTTCGCCTTCGACGCCTCCTGGCAGCCCCAGCTGTGGATGCTGGACGGCCACGCCCTGCACATCGTCACCGAGGACACGCTGCGTGACCCCGACCTGCTCGTCGGCTTCATCCGTGACGGCAGCATCGACTTCATCGAGGTCACGCCCTCGCACGCCATGCAGCTGGCCGGGGCGGGCCTGGTCCGGGAAGGCGACAGTCCGCTGCTCGCCCTCGGTGTCGGTGGCGAAGCCGTGCCGTCCCCGCTCTGGCGGGACATGCGCGGACTCGCCAGGACGGCGGGCTTCAACCTGTACGGCCCCACCGAGTGCACCGTGGACGCCCTCGCGGCACGGGTCTCGGACGGCGAGCGCCCGCTGGTGGGCCGGCCGACCGCGAACACGGCGGCCTACGTCCTCGACGGCCGCCTGCAGCCGGTGCCCGCCGGGGTGATCGGCGAGCTGTACCTGGCCGGCGCCGGCCTGGCCCGGGGTTACCTGGACCGGCGGTCGCTGACCGCAGAGCGGTTCGTGGCCGACCCCTTCGGCCCGGCCGGCACCCGCATGTACCGGACCGGCGACCTCGTGCGCTGGATGCCGGACGGCAAGATCGACTACCTCGGCCGCACCGACGACCAGGTGAAGATCCGCGGCTTCCGCATCGAGCTCGGCGAGATCACCGCCGCCCTCGCCTCCGACCCGTCCGTCCTCCAGGCCGCGGTGGATGTCCGGGAGGATGCCGGGCGCGGCAAGCACGTGGTGGGGTACGTCGTCCCGGCCGCGGGCGCCGCCTTCGACCCGACGGCGCTGCGCGAGCAGCTCATCCGCATGCTGCCGGACTACATGGTGCCGGCGGTCTTCGTCGAGCTGGAGGCGCTGCCGCTCACCGACCACGGCAAGCTCGACCGGCGGGCCCTGCCCGCTCCGCCGGCGGCAGAGACGCGGGCGGGCCGCGGGCCCCGGGATCTGATCGAGGCCCTGGTGTGCGGGGCTTACGCCGACCTGCTGGGGGCGGCCGAGGCCGGTCCGGACGACGACTTCTTCGCCCTCGGCGGCCACTCGATGCTGCTCGTGCGGCTCCGGGACCGGCTCCAGACGGCGACGGGGCGGCAGATCACGGTGGCCGACCTGTTCCGTCACACGACGCCGGCCGCGCTGGCCGGCCACCTCCGCTCCAGCGAGGGCGGATCCACCGGATTCGATGTCGTCTTCACCCTCCGGCCGGAACCGGTACCGGATCCGGAAGGCGGCCGGGCTGCCGCTTCCCCCGCCCCGCTGTGGTGCCCGGCACCCGCGACCGGGCTGGGATGGCGGTACGCGGGCCTGCTCACGCACCTTCCGGACGACGGCGCGGTGTACGCCCTTCAGGCACCCAACCTCGCGGGCGGAGCCGCTCCGGAGTCCTTGGAGCAGCTCGTCGAGCTGTATCTGGCGGAGCTGACCCGGATGCAGCCGCACGGTCCCTACCGCCTGCTCGGCTGGTCCCTCGGCGGCGTCGTTGCCCATGCTCTGGCGTGCCGCCTGCAGGAACGCGGCGAAGAGGTTTCCCTGCTGGCCCTGTTGGACGCGTACCCCGGCTTCGAGGGGCCGGATTCCCCCGTAGCGCAGGACGCGGCTGCCGAGGCGGTTGCCGCTGCGGTCGAGGGGCTGGGGCTTCCCGACCGCACGGTGGCCGTGCTGCGCTCCAACTACGACGAGTCGGACCGCCTGCTCGCCGGGTTCACCCCGCGCCGGTATCGCGGGGAGCTGCTGCACTTCCGGGCCTCGGACGCTCCCTACCCGGCCGAGGCGTGGGCTCCGTACACCGAGGGAGGCGTCGAGATCCACACGGTCGCCGAGGACCACGACGGCGTGCTGGACCCCGCGGCGCTGAGGCAGATCGCCGGGGTGCTGCGGGAGCGGGCCGGACTGAGCGAGTAGCACCCTGCTGGGGGAGGTCGCCGCCCCGGAGGTCGGCGACCTTCCCCCTCGGTGCCGCATCCACGGGTGGGGGGAGGGACGTCCGCACCGTGACGCCGTTGCCTCGCGCTCGGCATGCCGCTCTCCCGCCGACGCGATGCTCGGCCGGGGTTCTGGCGGTGCTGCTCATGGCTGCCGTGGCGGTGGTCGCGGTGGGCCGCCGGATCACTCTTGCGCAGCTGAAGCGCGTCGTCGTGGTCGCTCTTGGGCCCAGAAGGCGCCGGGCCACCTCGGACTGCCCGACTGCCGCGGGCGGCACCGCAGTTGACACGCCGAGCGGCAGGCCCGATGCAACGTCATTTCCCTGAGCAAGCGTCAAGAACTGACGATCTCCGGCACTTGACACCGCCGGAAACTAAGGGGACGGTTAGGGCTGCCTAACCTTACTAATTAGGTGTACTGCGCGCCCTGCGCCTTGGGCACAGACTCTTGGACCAACGGAAGGACCAGCATGTCGGGACGCCGAGAGGACAGCGGCCAGGTCGTACAGGACCTGGTCGGCATAGGCTTCGGCCCCTCCAATCTCGCGCTGGCCATCGCAGTCGCCGATCACAACCGGCGTGACACCCCGCGTGCGCTCCGGGCTCGATTCATCGAACAGCAGGAACGCTTCGGCTGGCACCGCGGCATGCTGCTGGAGGGGGCGACCATGCAGGTCTCCTTCCTCAAGGACCTCGTCACCATGCGCGACCCCAGCAGCCGGTTCTCCTTCCTGATGTACCTCCAGGAACGGAACCGGCTCGCCGATTTCATCAACCAGAAGACCTTCTACCCCACCCGGATCGAGTTCCACGACTACTTCGAGTGGTGCGCCGCGGCGTTCCCCGACAGCGTGGACTACGGCCGTCGCGTCACCGGGATCCGGCCGGTGCGTACGGCCGACGGCCGGGTGGAGGCGGTCGACGTGGTCTCCGAAGGGGTGGCGGACGGAGCTGGACGCGAGGTCGTCCGTACGCTCAACGTCGCGGTCGGCACGGGCCTCACCCCGCGCCTGCCGGAAGGGGTGACGACCGGCAGCCACGTCTGGCACACCCGCGACCTCCTCTTCCGGGCACCGGAGTTGAAGGAACTGCGCCACCGCCGCTTCGTAGTCGTGGGTGCCGGACAGTCCGCCGCCGAAGCGGCCGACTTCCTGCACCGCACCTTCCCCGACGCCGAGGTCAACGCGGTCTTCACGCGCTACGGCTACAGCCCCGCCGACGACAGCCCGTTCGCCAACCGGATCTTCGATCCCTCGGCCGTCGACGACTTCTTCGCCGCACCGGCAAGCCTGAAGGACGCTCTGCACGACTACCACCGCAACACCAACTACTCGGTCGTGGACGGCGACCTCATCGAGCAGCTGTACCGCACCCACTACCAGGAGCGGGTCTCCGGCAACGAACGTCTGCGCATCCTCAACACCACGAAAGTGGACGCCGTCGAACACCTCATCGACGGAGCTCGGGCCACCGTGACCTCGCTGGCCACCGGCGAGGAACGGGTACTCGACTGCGACGCCGTGGTCATGGCCACCGGCTACCGGCCCGTCGACCCGCGGGGCCTGCTCGGCGAACTCGCCGCGGACTGCCTCACCGACGAGCGCGGCCGGCTCCGCGTCGACCGCGACCATCGAGTGCTGACGGCCGACCACGTAGAGGTGGGCATCTATCTCCAGGGCGGCACCGAGCACACCCACGGCATCACCTCCTCCCTGCTGTCCACCCTCGCCGTTCGTTCCGGCGAGATGTGCGACTCGCTGCTCCTTCGCCGCACGGCGCAGGCGCTGCGTGCCGACCGCGGCCGGGAGATCGACACCGTCCGCAGCTGACCCGCCCGGACATCACCCGCTGAGGAGTGGTGGCGTGGCAGCGCCACCACTCACCGTAGTCAACGCGACATGAGGGCACGCGCCGTCCGACCCGCCTCCTCCTGGTGAGGCGGGTCGGACGGCGCTCCGCCCTTCCCTCTCTTCTCGATCTGTTGAACCGGGCCGGTTGCGCACGAACGCCGCCCGGCGGACGGATCCTTGCCGGCAAGGTGACAACTGAGCAGGGGTAAGTGGTGTACGAACAGGAGAGACCCGCGGTCACAGGGGAGCAACGCAGCGACCCGGCCCGTGTGATCGAGTGGCTGAATGCCCGCAGCGAGATGGAACAGAGCTTCCGCGAGCCCCTGGCCGGGCTGCCGAACGAGCGGCAGGAAACCATGTCGCGCATGGCGGAAGCCCTCCAGGCAGCCGCGCACGGCCTGCCACCGAGCGGGGTCGCCACATGGGCCGGTGTATCCACCCGCCTGCTCCGGAGCTGGCTGGAGACCGACCGCGCCTTCGCCGAGGCCATGACATCGGCGACGCAACTGGCTGCGGCCCATGGATACCGCCCGGACGGGCCGATCACCCCCGCGATGATCAGGGTCGTGGTGACAGCGATCAGCCGAGGGGAGGGCTGGCTGGACGCGGCGAGGGCGGCCGGTATCCCGACCCGGGGTTTCCGGGAACTGTGGCGCAGCAGGCCCCCGTTCGAAGCACTGATGCGGGCCGCACAGAGTGCCCGACCCAGCAGGGTGACACCGGCTGTGCCACGTCGCAGGCGGCCGGCTGAACAGGCCAACCACCACACGAGATACCGCCTCGTCCTGCGCGATGAACCATCGGCGGCTCCCCCGGAGGATTCTCGGGCCGAGCGGGCAGACCCAGGACGGCGCTAGGGAGTGTCGTCAAAGGAGCGTCGGCCGCCCGAAGGGCGGGGCCGGCCCCGCGGGACTTCGACGACACGGCCTAAGCTGTTCTTTATGGTCTGGCCTGGTCGCGTTCGGTGAGGGCCTCGGGTCGTTTCACGGTTTTGCCCACGTCGTAGCGGGTGGCGGGCCGCTGGTTCTTCGAGCCGAGGGGTTTGCCGGGGCCGGGCCGGTTCGGTTTCGGCGCATGGGCCGGGCACCGCAGGTGAGCGCGGAGGTTCCGAAACCCCCGGCGCACCGGCCGGCTGTCCGCCGCCCGCGGCTGCGGCAGCGCGGCGAGAGCCCGGCGAAGCCGCCCAGCGTCGATGCGACCGTCATTCAGCGCGGCGTAAAGCGCGCCGTGTCCGCGTCGGTGCTCGGCCAACAGCGTGAGGTCCACCGGCGTCCTCACCGGCCCGTCCGGATCAAGATCGTCCCGAAGGGATCGCTGGCCCTCATCACGGACTCGTACGGCATCACCGCCCAGTGCACCGTGGCGGAGTACTGCGCTGCCGCGCTCGACTTCCTGAGGGCGGCGATCGAGTACCTCACGTCCCGTCACCCGAGCCTGGAAGGCCACGCCCTGCTCGAACGCATCCGGAGCGCGGCCGGACTCCAGACTTGATGTTTGACCTCGCTGCGGATGATCTGCGCCCGGCTGCCGGACTGACTCAGGCTGGGCGCGGCAGCCCGACCGTCCATGACGCGTGACTGCGCGCGCGAACGGCGTGCCGCTGTGGGGGGCGCGCCCTCGCCCGCCGGGGCCGGATTCCTGGTGCTCGCCCCCTGCTTCACCCGCGGGAAGGCCGTTGGTGCAGCCGCGTTCGGCGGGACGGGCATCGCGGCCGCCCTCGCCACCCATCGCGGGGTCTCGTCGGAGAGCCGGGTCGGCGCTCCGTCGGCGCAGCCTGGCCTGCGGCATCCGGGGCCGTGCCCGCCAGGGCACGGCGTGGCGAGGATGGGGCGCCCGCGGGCTGGTTCATGATCGGCTGCGTGAAGACTTCCGGACGTCTGGCCGCCTTCGCGGTCGCGGGCCTGCTCGCCGCGCTCCCCGCGTGCTCGGAGTCCGACGGCCGCGGCGGCGGGGCGGGTGCCCGTACGGGCGCGAACACCACGCGGACGGGGGCACCCGGCACCGTGTTCCGGGGCGGCCACCCCGGTTCCGCAGGCTCCGGCGACCCGTACTTCCCGAAGCTCGGCAACGGCGGCTACGACGTCACCCACTACGCCCTGACCCTGGCCTACGACCCCGCCGGCGGCCGCCTCGAGGGCACTGCCGAGATCACCGCGAAGGCCACGGCGGAGCTCAGCGCCTTCAATCTCGACCTCCTCGGCATGGAGGTGCTGGACGCCACCGTCGACGGCCGCACGGCGCGGGTCCGGCGGGACGGGCAGGAGCTGACCCTGCAGCCGCGCAATCACCTCCGCAAGGGCGCCGCCTTCCGCAGCGTCGTGCGCTACGCGGGCACGCCGGAGTCGATCACCCATGACCACGGGTGGCGCGAAGGCTGGTTGAGGACGGACAACGGGGCAGTCGCGTTCGGTGAGCCGACGGGCTCGATGTCCTGGTTCCCGGGCAACCATCACCCCTCGGACAAGGCCTCGTACGACATCACCGTCACGGTCCCCAAGGGGGTGCAGGCGATCTCCAACGGGCAGCTTCGCGCCCAGCGCACCAGCGGCGACCGCACCACCTTCCACTGGCACCAGGCCGAGCCCATGGCCAGCCATGTGGCGACCGTGGCCATCGGCAGCTACGACATCAAGACCTCCCGGACCCGATCGGGCATCCCGATCGTGTCGGCGATGGACACGACCGCGGGCGTGGACGAGGACGGAGCGGTCCTCGGCCGGTTCCCCGAGATCATGGAATGGGCCGAGGGGAGGTTCGGTCCCTACCCCTTCTCCGCCGCCGGGGTGATCGTCGATCAGGCGGCCGATGTGCCCTACGCCCTGGAGACCCAGACCAGGCCGACCGTTCCGGCCGGCATCTTCCACACCACCAACGTGGTGCACGAAACGGCCCACCAGTGGTTCGGCAACTCCGTCACCCCGCGAACCTGGCGGGACATGTGGCTCAACGAGGGCTTCGCGACCTATGCGGAGTGGCTCTGGACCGAGGACCACGGTGGGGCCAGCGCCCAGGACCACTTCGACCGCAACCACGCCAAGGCCGCGGACGACGACGAGTGGGACTTCCCCCCTGCCGAGCCGCCGACCGCTTCGGACATCTCCGGTCAGCCGGTGTACGTGCGCGGCGCGATGGTGATCCACAAGATCCGCCAGGCCGTGGGCGACGAGGGCTTCCGCGCCCTGGTGCGGGGCTGGACCCTGCGCCACCGCCACGGCCACGCCTCCACGCACGACTTCACCACCTACGTGGAGGCCAGGGCGGGCCGGAACCTCGACTCGGTCTGGGACTCGTGGCTCTACGGCGACGGCAAGCCGAGGTGACGGGGTCCACGCGGCGTCAGGTCCTGATGCGCCGGCGGGCGGTCTCGACGAGCTTCATGTACTTGTCCCAGTCCCACGCGGTCCCGGGGTCGTCGTGGGTGGACATCGGGACCTCGACGTGGCCCAGAATGTGGTCCCGGTCGACCGGCACGTCGTACTTCGCGCAGACCGTGGCCGTGAGCACGGCGGATGTCTCGTACATCCTGTCGGTGTAAACGGGCTGGTCGGTCCAGCCTTCGTGCTCGATGCCGATGCTCCGGTGGTTGTACCAGACGCTGCCGGAGTGCCAGGCCACGTCGCGCTCGCGCACGCACTGGGTGATCCGCGTGCCGGTTGCGCTGATCATGTAGTGCGCGGAAACCCGCTCGGTGGCGTCCTTGAACTTGGCGAACATGATCGGCAAGATGTCCGTTGTCAGGTGAATGACGACGTAATCGATGGGATACGACTCGGGACGGTCGGAGGCCGTGTAGTTGGACTCGCAGGCTTCGACCCAGACAGCGGGGGCGTAGTCCACCGAGGGGTCCCTCCGCGGTGCCGCAGGCGGCCCTGCGGCGGCGGGGGCCTTGCGCCCGGGGCTCGGCAGCGCAGCCTTGGCCTTCCCCTCAGGCCTCATCAGCTGCGGCAGCCCGACAGCGGCCAGAGCCGTGCCCGCCGCGCCGGCAGCACCCCACAACAGCCGTCGACGGCTAAGCGGGCTGTCTTGCATGGCCACTCCTCGTGAAGTCGAGCAGGCAGGGCAGAGGACGACGCACCGCGCACCGTGGCATCACGATGCGTAGGCGGAACATCACGGAATCCGATGCTTCACCAGTGCCCGCACCCCGGCAAGCCGGTCCTCCACCACTCGGCGCACACCTCCGCCCCGACCGGCCCGTCCCTGCCGGCCCGCACCGCTCCGAACCGGAAGGCACCCGGCTGCGGGCGCCCCGCGAAGGCCCGGCCGACGCCGGGGCAGCGAAAGGCCTGGTGCGCGGGGCTCACGGAACGGGGTAACGTCTTTGTCATGTTCTTCCAGTTCTTCCAGCCGCCGATTCACGAGTGAGAGCGTGACGGACCCCCGCTGACGTCCGTCGACGCCACCGCGCCCGTCCCCCACCGACGAATCCGCATATCACTTCACATCACCACCGGGAGAACCCGTGACCGACAGCAAGAACATCAACAACCCGGTGGGCCAGGGCGGCGGCCAGCGCAAGAGGCAGTCCCGCGCCGAACGGCAGAACAACGGTCCGCACCGCAACCGCGACCGCCAGGGCGCCGCCGACCAGAAGGCGGAGCTGGTGCGCAAGATGCGCGAGAAGGCGCGCGCGGCCGAGGACGCCGAGCAGGCGAGCGACGACACCGCGCAGAGCTGATCGCCCGCCCCGCCGGAAACGGTCTGCGCGCGGGATCGGCCGGGACGTGGCACACCGACCGGTGACGACCTAGCCCCGGTTCAGGTCGGTGTAGAGCAGGTGGTGGTCCGAGTGCGGGCTGGGGCGGACGTGGTGCGTGCCCGGGGTGATGCCGCGCAGGAACACGTAGTCGAACTTGCTGTCCCAGTCGGTGGTCGCCGTGCAGGCCTCAGCGTCGGCATCGGTGGTCGACGGGCGGCATCCGGGGTCCGTGTCCGTGGCCAGGGCCCACATCGGGGCGAGTTCGGGCGCGTGCGGCGCGGCGTTGAAGTCGCCGATGACGATCGCCCGGTCGTGGCGGGCGACTTCCGCGGCGAGCACCTCCGTCTGCCCGGCCCGCACCTCGCCCTGCCGGCGCTCGGCGAGGTGGGTGTTGAAGACGCGGACGGGCCGTCCGCCCACCAGCGTGGTGACGGCCAGGTAACCGCGGTCCTCGGAGCCGCCGACGGGGTATTCGACGCTCTGCCGGTCCGTCATCGGCGCCGCCGAGAGGATCGCCTGGCCGTAGCCGCCCGGCCGCCAGGGCATCCCCCCGCAGCGGTTCCAGTTCCGCAGGACCGTCCCGTACTCGACCCGGTAGACCAGTCCGTAGGCCTCCTCCAGGTACCTGCGGATCCGCTCGACGTCACGTACGCACGCCTCCTGCAGGGCGATGACCTGCGGCGCGTACGTGGCGATCTCCGTCGCCCGACCGAAGTCGTGCTCGCGCCCGCACGGGTTGCAGATGTTCCACGTGCCGACCCGCTCCGGTACGACCGCCTCGGCAGCGTCGGACGGCAGCGGTCCGGCGAGGGGGAGCCCACCCCCCGGTGCGCGGGGGCCTTGGAGCATCACGATGCAGACCGCTGCCATCGCGGCCGCGGCCCACCGCGCGCCCCTGCTCAGCACGATCGCCTCCCCGGAGTGGACGCACATCATCACACGCTGCCCTCCGGCCATTGCCGAGGGACCGCCTCGCGGTGCGGTCGGATTACCCCGTGGCCGTTCGCCGCCGGCCCGCACCTCGACTGCCAACCGTGGGGCTGTGACCTGCTACGTTGTCCGTTCTTGTGCTGTCAGGCGCTACGGGTGGGGGGATACGGGCTATGCGGAGCGGACCGGCGCGAGCAGCGATGCGTGCAATCGGGGTGGCTGCCCTGGTGGTGGGAGTGACGGCCTGCGGGCCGTCGGAACAGCAGAAGGCTACAGCCGCGGGCGGTGCGCAGGATCCGAAGCCGGCGGCGAGCGCGGGCGCGAGTGCGGGAGCGGCGGGCGCCGCCATGGCCGCCGGTTCCGTCGGCGGCGACGGAACCCCGTGCCCCCTGCCCGTCTCCTTCGACCTGGCCAAGGGCTGGCAGCCGAAGGCCGTCACGCATGCCGAGGACGACCAGTTCGCCGCCCTCTTCAAGCAGGGCGGGACGTCCCTCGCCTGCGAGATCGACGCCAAGCCGACCGGGAACATCGGCTTCTTGCGCGTCTGGGTCGCCGACAAGCCGGCCGCCCCCGAAGACGCCCTCAAGGTGCTCGAAGCGTTCATGGCCGGTGAGAAGGTCCAGGGCGCGCCGGTCTACACCGACCTGACGGCCGGCAGCGCCGCGCTGCCCGCCGTCCAGGCCTCGTACGAGACGGCTCCTCTGGACGAGCCCAAGAAGGAGAGCGCCTTCGCCGCGGTAACTCCGGGCGGCAGGGCGGTCGTCATCCAACTGGGCGGCCTGGACAGCGACGAGCACGAGCAGATGCTGCCTGCCTTTCGACTGGCGCAGCAGTCCCTGAAGGCCGCCGACTAGGGCTTGTGCGATGTCGTGATCACTCGGTGCGGACGGCCGACCGGCAGACGGACCCGCACCCTTTTGAGCACGGGGATGGACTGCGGGCTGTCCGGGGCCTGCCTGTCCGGGGCCTGCCCGGGGGTCACGACGAACGCGAGGGGACGGCATCTGCGGTCTGACGGCCCGGAGCATCTACGAGCTGGTCGCCTGACGCCGTCCTATGAGGCGGCGGGCGCCGCGGGAAGCCCTTCACCGGCTTCCGGCTCGTGTGGTGGTTCGCTGAGCTGGTCGCGCAGGTAGTTCCAGACGACGGCGATGAGTGCGGCCACCGGTACGGCCAGCAGGCTGCCCACGACGCCGGCCAGGCTGCCGCCCAAGGTGACTGCCAGCAGCACCACTGCCGCGTGGAGACCGAGGCTGCGGCTCTGGATCATGGGTTGGAACACGTTTCCTTCGAGCTGCTGCACCGCGACGATGATGGCCAAGACGATCAGCGCGTCTGTCAGACCGTTCGACACCAGCGCGATGAGCACCGCCACCAGGCCGGCGAACAGAGCTCCCACAATTGGCACGAACGCGGAGACGAACGTCAGAACGGCCAACGGCAGCACCAGGGGCACGCCCACGATCCACAGGCCAACACCGATGAACACGGCGTCGAGGAGCCCGACGAAGGCCTGGGACCGGACGAACGAACCGAGGGTCTGCCAGCTGCGTGCGGCCACGACCGGAATGTCAGTGGCGAGGCGGCCCGGGAGTTGACGGGTGAGCCAGGGCAGGAAGCGGGGGCCGTCCTTGAGGAAGAAGAACATCAGGAAGAGCGCCAGGACGGCGGTGATCAAGCCGTTGAAGACGGTGCTCACCCCCGTGGCGACGGTGGAGACCGCGCTGCCGACGCTGTTCTGGAGGCGGTCCATCGCGGCGTCGGAGGCACCGGTGATCTGGTCGTCGCCAATGTTCAGCGGCGGCCCGGCCGCCCACTCCCGCAGTCGTCGGATGCCCTCGGTGACGCCGTCGACCAGTTCGCCCGACTGGGAGGCCACGGGGACGGCGATCAGTGCCACGATGCCCGCGGCCGCCAGCAGGGACAGCACGGTCACCACGGAGGCCGCCAGCGCGGGCGGCCAGCCCCGCCGACGCAGGAATGCGGCCAGGGGCCAGGTCAGCGTGGTGAGGAACAGGGCGATTATGAGGGGCCAGACGACCGACCACATCCGGCTCAGAACCCACAGGGTCGCCGCCGCCATGACCGCGACCACCAGCAATTCGGCGGAAACCCGTGCCGAGGTGCGGAGCGCGGCAGCGGCCTTCGCGGAACTCAGAATGGCAGACATGACGTCACCCTATTCACACCCGCTCGGCATCCGGACAGGGGTCGGCCCGGTCAACCTGCGGAGCGTCCACGTTGCCGTGGTGACCGAGCGGCAACTCGTCACGGTGCACGACGACGACGGCGGCGGCCTCGACGGCGCGTAGGCGAAGAAGGGCGACGCGGGCGTTGACGGCGTCATCGCGGACTACGGGGGCGTTCACCGGAGTGCGCGAAGGACGAGGACAGCCGGCAGCGCGCCAACTCCATCAGCCTGGTCCGTGATGGGGTGAACCGCCACGGCGGCACCCATTGCATGGCCGGCCCCGGCGACCGCCCGTTCAGGTAGCCGCGCAGAGCACCCCCGCCACGCACCCGTGCCACGTTGGGTGCAGGCTCCACGCCTCGCGAGGCCGTGCATATCCCGCTCCGATGCACGACGTCGCGGAGGATCAGCCCCCGAGCGGGTGTCCTGCCCGCCTCGCGGCCTCCAGGGCAGCGCCCATGCTGAGTAGTAGGGCACTTTCGGCCTGAGGGCTCTCCTGCCACAGGGCCGTGCAAGGCGCCCGTGAGGCGGAAGCCATGCGTGTCCGCAGAACGCTGGGCCTCGTCCTGGCCGCAGCAACCCTCGCCGGAGCGGGCGCCGTCGGTGCCGTCAGCGCTCAGGCCGCCGCGTCTCCCACCATCACCAGGCAGGAGTGCACGGACGCGGGCGGGACGATCAAGTCGGTCCCGTACGGCGGTGAAACCCGCACCCTGCCCGACGGAACCAGCCACGAGATCACCTGACGGGGCAGTCCCCTCCGCCTCGTCGGGGGCCGGGCGCTCATGCGGCTTCGGGTCCGCAGCGCGTGACGGCCGTCGGCCAACGGTCTGCGACCCAGGTGGCGGGCGACGCCGAGGCGTGAACAGGGTTGTCGCACAACGGACTTCGAGAGGGGCTGGAAGCAGCTCGGCTACGAACTACTTGCAAGTACGCTGACCTGCATGACCGATACCAGCACGAATGACGAGCAGGTGTACGACGACCTGCGTGCCCTGACGGACCAGTACATGCAGGCGGTCCGTACGCGCCTCGCCGAGATCGAGTCTCCGCTCACCCGTGAACGCGGCGCCCGGCTGGTCACCGACGCACTGCTCACCGGCGCCAAGCAGGCCAAGCTCATACGCAGCGCCGCCGTGGGCGAGTTGAAGCAGGGCCGCACCCTCAAGCAGGTCGCGGAACTGACCGGTCTCTCCGTGCCGCGGGTCGACCAGCTGCTCAAGGCGAAGTAGCCGGGATACACCGCTGCGCCCGCCCGAAGGGGCTCCGAGGATGCACTCTCGGGGCCCCTTCGCCTGCGTCGCGGCGGACCGCGGTGCACTGTGGGCCGCGCCGGCGGGCCGGTCGCGGCGGTGCGTGGCGGCGCGTGGCGTGGAAGGCGGCGGTGGCCGCGGGGGCCGCGGCGAGGAGTCCTGCCGTCAGGAATCCGTCGCGCGAGCGCCAGGAGAAGACCGACCAGCGGGACCGTGCGGACAGCAGCGAGCCCGTACTGAGCCGGGACCCGGGCGGAGAGGAGTGAGAGGGAGGAGCCGATGCGCGCGGCCGAGAGGGCGGAGACCCCCGATCCGACGGACGGTACCGCGCCGGCGGAGTCGATCGGCATGACCGAGTCCGTTCGGGGGGCAGGCCCGGCCCAGCCGCATGCCCCGGCCCCCGGCGGGGCGCCGGTCGGCCCGGCGCCCGGTTCCGCGACGCCGTCACCGGGCGTGGCGGCCCGGGTCGGCGGCGGGGCGAACGATCCGCCTTCCAGCAGGACTGCCGCGAGGACCCCTGGCTGACCTTGCGGGTCTGACGTGCAGGGTTTCGGCGCCGGGCGGGCCGGCGGGCGGGCCGCTCCCCCGGTTCCTCCGGCCGCCCGCTGCCTCATCCGAGTGGCACCTTTCCCCCTTCCGAGGATATGGGCTGGTCACATGGGGTGAATGGGGCGTGCCGCGCGTTTCCCGACACCCTGCGGGAGGCGTTGATGAGGATGTGAATACCTCAAGCACCGCCCCGATACTGCGCGCCCCTCTCGCGACCGAGGCGCCGCCCACCGTGCACGACTCGGACGCGGACACCGCGCCCGGCGTCATACTGATCCGCTGCTGCACCACCCTCGGCGCCACCCTGGTCGTCCACCTCGCAGGCGAGATCGACCACTTCAGCGCCGCTCCGCTCCGGACGTTCCTGGCCTCGGCGGCCGACAACGGCATCACCGGCCTGGTGCTGGACTGCTCGCGGGTCACCTTCTGCGACTCCGGTTTCCTGGCCGCCCTGGACTGCTGGCCCCGCCAGGGACGCCGCCTCAGGCTCACCCATCGCTCCCGCGCCGTGGAGCGCCTCCTGCGCGCGGCAGCCGCTGCGCCACCGCTTCCCCACAGGCCCTTGATCCACGCCCAGCAGACTCCCCCGCGCCTGGGACCCACGGGGTAGGCGACGGCCGGGCGGTGGGGTCCGCGGCAACCCGTGAGCCCCGCCACCCGGGCGCAGGCCCAGGCACAGGCCAGGCGATCCTGCGCTCAGCCCTCCGTCCACGCCCGGAGCTTCTCCGGGTTGCGGACCGCCCAGATGCGGATGACGCGGCCACCGTTGATGTCGAACGCGGCCACCGTCACCGGTACGCCGGTGTGTTGGGCGACGAGACCGGGCCGGCCGTTGACTGTGCGCTCCACCAGCTCCAGCCCGCGGGCCTTGTCGGCGATGTGGATCAGGTACTGGGCGATGCTCTCGGCGCCCTCGACGGGGCGCAGGACCGTACCGACCATGCCGCCGCCGTCGGCGGTCATGACGGCGTCGGGGTCGAGGAGGCCGACGAGGGCCTTGATGTCCCGGGACTCCCACGCGACCTTGAAATGCCGTACCAAAGCGGCCTGCCCGGCGACCGGGGCCGCCGGTGTGCGTCCGGCGCTGACGCGCCGCCGGGCCGATGACGCCAGTTGCCGACAGGCCGCGGGCGTACGGCCGACGATCTCCGCGACGTCGGCGAAGGGGTAGCGGAAGACGTCGTGCAGGATGAACGCGACGCGTTCGGCCGGTGTCATGGCCTCCAGGACGACGAGGAAGGCCATGTTCACCGACTCGTCGAGGGTGACCTGGTCCGCGGGGTCCCCCGGCGCGCGGCCGCCGCCCGCTGCCCCGCCGGCGAGCCACTCCCCGCGGTCGGGCAGCGGTTCGGGTATCCACGCGCCGACGTAGCGCTCGCGCCGCGCCCGCGCCGAACCGAGCACGTCCAGGCAGATGCGGCCGGCCACCTTCGTCAGCCAGGCTCCGGGCGACTCGACGGCCTCCTGCTGCTCCCGCGACATCGCGTACCAACGGGTGTACGTCTCCTGCACGACGTCCTCGGCCTCGGCCAGTGAACCGAGCAGGCGGTAGCCGAGATTGATCAGTTGGCGCCGTTCGCCGACGATCACGTCCAGGTCCGGTGTGGACTCGTCGTGCCGGGGCTCTGATGGGGTGCTCATGGTCGCGCCTGCTCCCTCGCTGGTCTCATCGGCTTCTCTCGACCGCTCCGACGAAACACGTCACCGAATGGTGAGGCCGGGCACCGCCTCACATTTCGCGGGCCTGCGTCGTCGGATCGTCGGGACACCAATGATTCACAGCCGCAAGGCAGAAGGAGACACCGCATCATGGCCGTGCAGACGACGACAGCACCCGGCAGGTTCACGTTCCAGCAGATCGCGATCGGCTTGCAGACCTTGGCCCTGCTCTTCCAGGCGGCCACCGCCGGGCTGTTGCTGTCCGCGTCCTACGGCGAGGTGCTGCACGATGTCGGGGCGCGGGTGATGTACGGCGCGTCGATGCTGTACGTGCTCGCGGCGGTACTGGCGTGGCGGCCGGGCGGCGGATCGCCGCGTCCCGTCCTGCACGCGTCCGGCTTCCTCGCACTCGCCTCGCTGCAAGTGGTCCTCGGCATCGCGCACATGCCGGGACTCCACGTTCCGCTGGGCGTCGTGATGTTCGCCCTGAGCGCGCTGGCACTGCACCAGTCGCTGTCAACCCCGGCTGTCCGCAACGCCTTTCGCGCCACCCCGTGAGCGCGGCCTGCCCGGCCGGAGCGGGCCGAGCAGGCCGAAGGGGCCACGGATCAGCCGAAGCTGCGCCGGTGTTCCCGGGTCTGCTGCGGTGGGATGTTGCGCAGCCGGCGAGCGGTAGGCCGCCCCGGGCCGGTCCTGCGCAGGTCCTCGTCACCGGATCGGCCTGCGGTCTGGTCGGGTTGCGCGGGTGCCACCGCCGGGACGAGCGCGATCACAGCGATGACCGCCGCCACCACGACGAGGATGACTGCAATGCTCACGGACATGAATCCCGCCTTTCGCCTTGACCTTTACACCTTGTGGCTACTCAGCGTTTCCAATATCCGAATGATTAAACACGGTAAGTGATGCGAGGGCGGGCGTTCTTCGCGTATGTCACTTCTGGCAGGTGAACGTCACCGGTCCGCTCCGTGCGCTCATCTTCTGGTCCGGCAGGTGCAGGGTGACGTAGACGCTCACCGTCGCGGCGCTCGGCCGGGCCGGTACGCCGACCACGTGCAGCAGGGCCTGTGGGGTGGTCCCGGAGGCGAAGTCGGCCGAGCCGGGTGAGACCGGCTTGGAGCTGGTGCCGAACGTCCCGTGGAAGCGGGCCTCCCCGGAGCATGAAGGTGAGCAAGGTCGAGGTGGTCGTCACGACCCCGCCCGGGACCGTCATCGACTGCACCGAACCGATCACGGCGGAGTTCGACGGCAAGATCACGGCCACCGTACGTGTCCGAAGGCCGCGGGGAGCTGCGGGATCCCTCGGCCCGGCCGGACGGTCAACTCCGATCCGCTGTAGTCGCGCTTGTTGTACACGGTGACGCAGCGGCCGCCGCGCAGGCCGTTCGCACTCCTCGTCCCGGCCGCGTTCCACACCGACGCCGCGTCGTTGAACCCGACGTGCGCGGTCGTCTCGGGATACCGGGGCATGTCTTGCGCGGCCAGGCTCACCACGCCCGTGTAGGCGGGACCGGTCCAGCCGCACGGCCATCCCGGATCACAGGGCGGGGCGGGGGCGGCGAGGTCTCCGGAGCCGCCCCGGGCGGTGGCCGTGGACGTGGACGTGGACGTAGCCGTGGACGTGGCCGTAGCCGTGGCTGCGGGGGCGAAGGCCAGCAGGAGGCACACGGCACCGAGGGCACTCGGCGTTCCCGTCCGCAGCCTGACGGCTTGGGGACACCTGGTCACCATCCCACCTCCCGCGCGCGCTGATCGCACGTCGTCCGCCGCGGGCCGTGGCGCGTGGGGAGGCTCACGTGAGCGAGAGCAGGCTCCGGGCCAGGGTGCGCAGTTCCTCGTCGGGGTGGACGTCGGCGAAGGGGATCGCCGGGAGCAGGCGCAGCGGCGAGAAGGCGAAGGAGCGGAGGGTGGGCCGGAGTTCCTCGGGGACCTGGCCGATCGCGGCGAGGGCCCTGAGGGCGCACAGCCCGACCGGGGTGGCTCCGATCAGTGCGGCGAGGATCGGGACGGCACGCTGCGGGGAGCCGGTGACCTTGTGGTGGGCCTCGGCGGCCGCCATCCGGGTCCACTCGTACCTGGCCGTCAGCAGCGGCTCGATGAGCGGCAGCAGCGGAGCGGCGGCGCTGCCGAGCGCCTGGAGGCTGCTGAGGTGCCAGTGGACCGGGCCCTGCCCCGACAGCAGGCCCTCGAAGACGCGCAGTGCAGGATCGGCGTCACCGGTCAGCTGGTGGAGGGCCAGGGCCGCCGCGGCGCTGAGCGAGGGGTCGGTGCTCTGCGCGGCCTCGTACAGCAGGGAGGTGGTCTCCGGCGTCGCGACGCCGCCCCGGCCGATCCGGCGGGCGGCCACGACGGCCGCGCGACGGGTGCGGAGGCAGTCGAGGAGCTCCGGCTGTGCCTGGCGCGCGGCGGTACCGAACCGCGCCAGGGCATCGATCAGTGCGATGGCCTCGTTGCCGGTGGCCCCGTCGGCCAGCGTGCGGCGTACGAGGGGAACCAGCCGGTCGGCGGCCTCGGGGAAGGACGTGGCGGCCGCTCTGAGCGTCTGCGGTCCGGGGTTGCGCAGCACCAGTTCCAGGGCGCGGGGGTCGCGCGAGCGCACCAGGGCGAGGAGCGCAGGTGCGGCGGTCTCCTCCTGTGTGTGGGCGTAGTGGTGCAGCGTGTCCCTCAGGTCGGCGCCGGGTTCGGGCAGGCGCTCGACCCACTCGCTGATGGTGGTGAGGCACCGGGCGGATCCGCGGGTGTCCCGCTGGTGCGGCAGGGCGGCGAGCAACAGGCCCAGTACCTGGGGCTCCCGGTCGCGCCAGGTCTCCAGGATGTCCCGGCCGAGCCAGGATCCGCGCGAACCGAGGTCCCCGGCCGCGATCCAGCGGGCGGCCGCGGTGAGGCCGGCGTCCACGTCGCGAGTGAGCAGGCGGGTGAGGTGCTCGTCGGACGACCAGGTGCCGGTCCAGGGGAAATGGTCACCCCCCGGATCGGGTTCGGCCCCGTCCTCGGCGAGGACGTCCACCAGCCGCTTCTCGTACGGCGGCCCGGACCGCTCGGCGGCGAGCATGGCAGCGGCCAGCCTGACCTCGGTGAACGGGCTGTCGTACGCCTCGACCTCGCGGCCGAACCGGCTCAGGGCGACGAGGGCGTCCGCCCGTACCACCGCGACGGGATCGGTGGCGTACAGCTCGTCGACCCGGTGTTCCGCCGTGGCCCGCACCTCGGCCGGCAGCAGCCGGGCCACGGTGGCGACCACGCGGAGCGCCGCCCTGCGCACCGCCCGCGCGGGGTCGCCCAGGCAGGGCAGCAGGTCCGGGAGCACCCGGGCCAGCTCGGCGCAGATCGCGGCGACCGAACTGCCGGGCCAGTGCGGCGACTCGGTGTCCTCCGGGTCGTGGTCGGCGAGGACGGCGAGCAGCATCAGCAGCTCGTCGCGTCTGCCTTCGGGGGCGTGGAGCACGGCGTGGGCGAGGAAGGGGACGGCGGGTGCGGAGGCCGGGTAGACGGTGCCCTGGTGGTGGATGTTTCCGTAGAGCTCTTGGATCGCCTCTTCGGCCGTGTCGCCGTCGTCCGCGTAGAGCGCTCTGATCAGGTCGGGGACGTCCGCGGCCGGGCCGTAGGCGTGGGTCAGGTCGTGCCACCGGACGTGGTCCAGTTCGGCCGGAGATCTCATGGTGGGCGCTCCTCGGTGATCAAGTGTGCCGACCGTACCGATCACCACTGACAACGCGGTGGCGTGCCTGCTGGGAGATGTGCCGAACTGCCGCCTGACATCACGGCTGCACTGCGACGGACTGTGGTGGGCGACCGCGGGTGACATCCCCGCAAGGGCATGGAGCCGACCGGTACATGTCGGCCAAACCCAGCAACCATCGTTTCTGCTGCGGCAGTTGGTGCCACCGAAGCTCGCCGTCGCCGGGCGGGTCGGCGCTGAGCTGCGCGGACCCGCTCCCGCGGCCTCGCGTCCGGCTCGCGAGGGCCTCCTGGTACGGCGCCGACTGCCCGGCATTTTCGGGCAGTCGGGTGACCGTGGGCTCGCACCCTAGCGGATGCAGGTCCATATCCTGCCGGAATACCTGATGTTCGCCACGTCCCCGGCGTCCGGCGCGTAGCGTCCCCCCCGTCCAACCCCGGCCGGAGATGGGAAGCCGGTCAGGGCCGTGAAGAAACGAGGAGGCTGCAACGATGGTGAACGTGGAGACATCCCTGAAAGAGGCGATGACCTCGATCGAGGGGAGCGTGGGAGCCGCGCTGGTCGACTACACGAGTGGCATGGCCCTGGGCACCCTGGGGGGCGGCAAGGACCTCGACCTGACGGTCGCCGCCGCCGGGAACACCGATGTGATCCGGGCGAAGGCCCGCACCATGGAGATGCTGGGCATCAAGGAGGACATCGAGGACGTACTGATCACCCTCGGCAGCCAGTACCACCTCATCCGGCTGCTCAAGGGGCGCGGGGGCAACGGCCTGTTCCTGTACATCGTCCTGGACAAGGCCAAGTCGAACCTGGCGATGGCCCGGCACCAGCTCAAGCGCATCGAAGCGGACCTGGAACTCTAGTCGCCTTCCTGTACCCCGACTCTTTTTTTGCCCACGAGTTGAAGAAATCTTCAACTCGGCACATCCGAATGTGGTCACCGAAGAGTGGGGCGGGGCCGGGGTACAGGACAATGGCTGGTCATGGTCACCGGGGGCGGGCACGGCGGAAACGGGCGCCGTCCCCGTCCATTGGTCGGAACCCGGGGTAGGAGCGTTGCCACATGCAGGTCCCGCTGTACCAGGCCAAGGCGGAGTTCTTCCGGATGCTCGGACACCCCGTCCGCATCCGTGTGCTCGAACTCCTCCAGAACGGCCCCGTACCCGTGCGCGAGCTGCTGAACGAGATCGAGATCGAACCGTCCAACCTCTCGCAACAACTCGCGGTGCTGCGCCGATCCGGCATCGTGATCTCCATACGCGACGGCTCGACGGTCAGTTACGCCCTCGCCGGCGGCGACGTGGCGGAACTCCTGCGGGCCGCACGGCGCATCCTCACCGAGCTGCTGGTCGGACAGAGCGAGCTGCTCGCCGAACTCCGCGATGCCGACACGTCGGTCCACACGGGTCCCCCGCTGTAGGCCGGCCGGACACACCGCCGGGGCACCTCGAAGGGGCCCGGGCGGCGCGGGATGTCAGCTCTGGCAGGCGTCGGCCGTTGCAGGCGTCGGCCGTTGCAGGCGTCAGCCGTGGCCCGCGTCAGCTCTGGCAGAGGCCGCGGGCGTAGTCGTACGTCGCGGTGGTCTGGGAGTAGCGCCACTGCGGGTCCAGCAGGTCGCTCTTGAGCTGTGCGGCCGCGGTCGGGCTCTCGACGACGTAGCCGAAGTCCTGCAGCCACGACGGGTACAGGTTCTTGGAGCCGATGTAGAAGGCCGACCCGTCCACCGAGACCAGCTTGTGGTGCTGGGCGTAGGGCTTGCCGTCCGCCCAGGTCGGCTGGTCGGAGGCCCGGAACGTGGCGAGCTGGAGGTTCTCGCAGAGGGCCGTCCGAGCCCGGCCGCCGTCACCGGTCAGGGCCGCCACCCGGCCGCGGAGGGCGTCGCTCACCTCGGAGAGCGACTTGATCTGCGAGTAGCCGCCGCTGCCGATCGTGCCGCGGTTCGCCGGGTCGCTCACCACGATGCGGACCTTCACGCCGGAGACGAGCTTCGCGGCGAGGGCGTCGTAGAGGCGTACGTCGTAACGGGGCAGGGGCGGGCAGGTGGCGTGCACGTCCTGCTGGGAGATCTCGATGTGCGAGGCCGCACTGGAGACGAGGGCGCGCAGGGCGCTCTCCTCCGGATTGACGGTGTCGTAGTCCCGGTCGGCGTTGGTCTTGTCGGGCACCCCGATCCCGCACCTGGTGTCGCCGGCCGCCGGCAGGGCGGGGCGGAAGGACGAGGCGGGGTCGTTCTGGCGGATGCCGACGCCGAGACCGCCGACGGCGAGCGCGGGTACGCTGCCGCCGCCCTCCGGAGCGGCGGGCCGGGGCAGGGAGGGCATGCAGTCCGCGCCGGGCGAGGCGGCGAACCAGACCGAGCTCCAGTTGCCCTTGTTGCGGCAGGTCCAGTCCCACAGGGAGTCCAGGTAGCGGCCCGCGGAGCCGGCGGCGGGCCCCGACAGCGCGAGGTCGACGTCGCTGACCGGGTGGGTGGTGTCGAGGTAGTCGTCCTTCCAGCTGTTGATGCCTCCGGTGATCACCGAACCGCCGTCCACCACGACCAGCTTGGAGTGGTTCCAGGAGAAGGAGGTCTTCGAGGTGGTCATGGAGGCCACGTTGAGGGTGACGTTGGCCGCGGCGGCCGGCCCGAGCTTCGCGAGCAGCTCGTCGCGATAGGACGAGGGGATCACCGTGGAGTGGTAGATGGGCGCGGCACCGACCATGATGCGGACCTTGAGCCGGTTGCCCTTCTGGGCGGACTCCTTCAGGCCCGCGACGATCGCGTCCTGGTAGCCGCCGTTGGGGAAGGGCGCCAGCGTCGATATGTCCACCGTCTGCCGGGCGCCGGCGATGTCCTGGCGCATCTTCTCCAGGAGGCGGCGCGATCCGGGCCGATCGGTGCACGCGGCGTCGCCCCAGCAGCCGGGGGTCTGGAGGAGCCAGTCGGCGCCGCCGGGGGTGGAGGAGCCGAGCCGGTTGCCGGAGGTGCGTTCCCAGACCGAGCCCTCCAGGCCCGGCGAGACCTGACGCAGGGTCTGCTCGACCGAGTCCAGGTGCGGTGTGGGCGCTTCCGCGGCGTACGCGGGGGCGGCGGCGGTGGCGCCGAGGAGGGAGAAGCCGAGCGCGAGGGCCGGGGTGGAGACGAGGGCCGCCGTACGGACGGTGCGTGCCAATGTGGTTCCTTGACTGGGGGGTGGCTCGGGCCGTGAGCGCGGGTCGGCCGCGCCTACGACCTTGATCAACTCGCGCAAGTTACCAGCCCGTAGCCTCCTGTCCACCCACCTCGGGCGAGTTCCGGCCACCGGGGCGGCAGCGGGCACGGAGCCGGTGTCCGGCCGGTTTCCGTACCCTGGTTGCATGCGCATGCGCCCCACCCTGAGCTGGACGCCCACCGAGGACCTGCGGCCCGGCAGCACGGATCCGGAGCCGGTGGCCGAGGCACTGGGCGCCGGCGGTGTGCTGGTGCTCAGCGGGGCGGGCATCTCCACGGAGTCGGGCATCCCCGACTACCGGGGTGAGGGCGGGAGCCTGCGCAGGCACACGCCGATGACCTACCAGGAGTTCACGGGAAGCGCGCAGGCCCGGCGCCGGTACTGGGCGCGCAGCCACCTCGGATGGCGCACCTTCGGCCGGGCCGGGCCCAACGCCGGACACCGGGCCGTCACGGCGTTCGGGCGGCACGGGCTGCTCTCCGGGGTGATCACGCAGAACGTCGACGGCCTGCACCAGGCCGCCGGCAGCGACGACGTGGTGGAACTCCACGGAAGCCTGGACCGGGTCGTGTGCCTGTCCTGCGGCGCTTCCGGCTCGCGCCGTGACCTCGCGCGACGGCTGGAGCAGGTGAACGCCGGCTTCGAGCCGCTGGCCGCCCGCCTGAACCCGGACGGTGACGCCGACCTCACCGACGAACAGGTCGGGGACTTCTCCGTGGTGCCGTGCGCGCAGTGCGGGGGCGTCCTCAAGCCGGACGTGGTGTTCTTCGGCGAGACGGTCCCCCCGGGGCGGGTCGAGCGCTGCCGCGAACTGGTCGACGGTGCGACCTCGCTGCTGGTCCTGGGCTCTTCACTGACGGTGATGTCCGGCTTGCGGTTCGTACGCCAGGCGGCGCAGGCCGGCAAGCCGGTACTGATCGTCAACCGGGACCCCACCCGGGGCGACCGCCACGCCGTCACCCGCCTCACCCTCCCCCTGGGCACAGCCCTCACCACCCTGGCCGCCCGCCTGGGCATCCCGGTGGACGCCGGAACGTCACCCTGACGCCGGCGCCGCGTCGCTTCTGCGGCGTTCACGGGCAGTCGCAGCCGGTGGCGTAGAACAACAGGTAGGCGGCGGTCGCGGCGGTCAGGAGGAAGCCGAACGAGGTCACGGCCGCGAGCCCTCGACGGCCGCGGCCCTTCGCCGGGGCGCGGAAGGCAGTCCAGGCGCCGTGGGCGAGGGCCAGGCTCAGGAGTCCGGCGCCCGCGAGGGTCACGCGAGGGCTGAAGGACCAGCTCAGGTGGGCGATCAGAACCAGCGCGCCGAGCAAGGCGCAGGCGAGCAGGCTCAGGAGCACCTCGGCCACCACTTCGCCCACCGTCTCCACCAGGAAGTCGCTGACTCCCTTCGCCACCCTGCGGACGCCCACGGCTCCCCCGTCGTGTGTCTGCCGCGGCCCTGCGCGCGGCCCCGGCACGTAGGACCCGTGGGGGGCCCGGAAGGTTGCCGGGCACCGGGCCGAGGAGGTCCGGGCCAGGTCATGGGACATGCGCCATCATGGGGAGTTGCGTCACCGGTGCCTGAGGAAGGAGGGCGGGCGATGTCCGATATGCCGTCAGCCGGCCCCGAGCCGCGGCCGGCGTCCGGCACGGCTCGGCCTGTCGGCGGGATGCTGCACCATGTCGAGATCTGGGTGCCCGACCTCGGCAGGGCCGTCGCCTCCTTCGGCTGGCTGCTGGAGGCCCTCGGCCACACGCCGTTCCAGAGCTGGAGCGGCGGACGGAGCTGGCGGCTCGGAGCGACGTATTTGGGCGCCTCGTCACCGCTCCCCCTCACAGTGACCCGCGTCAGCCGGTCGGGGCGTGCCAGGGGATTTCGGCCCAGACCTGTTTGCCGCCGCTGAGGGGCACCGAGCCCCAGGCCATTGCCGTCGCCTCGACGATGAGCAGGCCGCGGCCGCCCGTCGACTCCCAGCTCACCGACACCGGTTTGACGGGGCTGCGCGGCGACGCGTCGTTCACGGCGATGCGCAGCCGGTCCGTCGACAGGGTCAGGTCCATTCCCACCTCGCCCTGCGTGTGCGCGATGGCGTTGGTGACCAGTTCGGACACGATCAGCAAGGCCGTGTCGAGTTCCTCCACCACTCCCCAGGACCGCAGCATGCGCGCCGTGAAGCGGCGCGCATGCAGGACCGCCTTGGGCAGCCGCCACACCGTCCAGTGGCTCCGCTTGGGCCGGCCTCGGGTGCCGTCGTAGCGCAGCAGCAGGAGCGCCACGTCGTCGTCGCGCCGGCCCACGCCCATGACCAGCTCGTCGGCGACGCCTCCTGCGTCGGCCGGGTCGGCCGCGACGAGGCTCTCGCACACCCGCCGCATGCCCTCCTCCAGGGGCAGCCGGGCGGACTCGACCAGGCCGTCCGTCAACAGGACGAGCAGGGTTCCGGGGAGCAGCCCCGTCTCGGTCATCGGGAACTCGGCTTCGGCGAGCACGCCCAGGGGCGGCCCGCCCTCGACCGCCATCTCCTCGGTGACCCCGTCGGGGTGGCGCACCACCGGCGGCAGGTGGCCGGCCCTCACGGTCCTGGCGATGCCCTCCTCCATGTCGAGGTCCACGTACGTGCACGTGGCGAAGAGGTCGGTCTCCATGCCGACGAGCAGGCGGTTGGCGCGGGCGACCACCACGTCGGGCGGGTGGCCCTCCACCGCGTAGGCCCTGACCGCCGTGCGCATCTGGCCCATGATGGTGGCGGCTCCGGCGCTGTGCCCCTGTACGTCCCCGATGACGAACGCCACGTGGCCGTCGCCGAGCGGGATGACGTCGTACCAGTCGCCGCCGACCTCGAGCCCCGCGGTCGCGGGCAGGTAGCGGGCGACAGCGACGCCGCCCGGCAGCTCCGGGAGCTTGCGGGGCAGCAGGCTGCGCTGGAGCATGGTGGCGAGTTCGTGGCGCGCGTCCAGTGCGTGGGCGCGTACGAGGGCCTGCCCCACCAGTCCGGCGGTCGCGGTGAGCAGTGACCGCTCCTCCGGTGCGAACCGGTGCTCCGCGTCCCAGCCCACGAGGCACACGCCGATCATCCTGCCTTCGGCGGGCAGCGGGAGCACCGCGAGGCCGCCGGGGCCGACGCCCAGGAGGCCGGGCTCGAGTGCCGCGCCCGGCGGCCACAGGCTCATGTGACCGGCGCGGAGCGCGCTCCGCAGGGTGGGCAGGTCGCCGAGGGACACGTCGGGCCACTCGGAGCGCCACTCCGCACGCCAGACCTCGGGCCAGGCGTCCGGCTCCGGGGGGTCGAGGGCGGTGACGATGAGCCGCTCGGGCTCCAGTTCGCCGACCGCGACCCGGGAGGCGCCGAGCGGCTCGCGCAGGGCGGCGGCCGCCAGCCGGCTGACCTCCCGGATGGTCGCGGCTCCCGCGAGGGTGGCTGACAGGCGCTGGACGAGAGAGACCTCGTCGGCGCTGGGCCGCAGGTAAGAGGCGTCGGCGACCACGCCCAGGACGCGCCGCGGTGTGCCGTCGGGGTCCACCTCCACCCGGCAGCGCAGGCCCAGCCAGCGCAGCTCGCCGTTCGGGCGGCGGATACGGAACGCCAGCTGCTGTCCGTCGGCGGCCAGCCGGTCGGGCTCCACGACGGCCATCAGGGCCGGCATGTCGTCCGGGACGGCGCAGGCGAGCAGGCTCTCCACCTGCCCGTCGAACTGCTCGGGAGACAGGCCGAGCAGTTCCAGCACGTGCGCGTGGGCCTCCATGCGGCCGGTGTCCAGGTCCAGGATGAAGGCGCCGCCCTGGTCGGGGACGAGTGACTGGACCAGGTGTGCCTGGGGCGCCCTGCGTCCGGCGAAGCGGGCCGCGACCGATTCGAGTCCGGCGGCCACCTGGTCGGCGTACAGCTCCAGGAGGCTGCGGTCGTCGGCGCTGAAGCCCTCGCCGACGTCGCCGGCGACGACGAGGCATCCGAGCTCCTGGTCGCCGTGTCCCAGGGGGAGGGCGCCCAGTGAGATCCTGGCCGGGGAGCTCGGAGCGCCGTTGCGGACCCGGGTGGGGAAGTGGTGGGGGTCCTCCTCGATGAACGCGGCGAGTTCCTTCGGCGTCAGCCACAGCGGGCGGCCGGAGCGGAAGGCGTTGGCGGCGGGTGAGTGGCCGGCCACGGCCAGGATGGCCGGCAGTCCGTAGAGGACCCCGCGGTTTCCGGTCAGCTCGGCCAGATGGAGCTCCCTGTCCTGGTCGGCGGCCACGTAGACGGCGGCGAGCTGAGCCCCGCAGAACGCAAAGCGATGCCTGGTCACTGGCCGTGTCGCCTCCTCCCGAGGCCGTCCCGTCGAGCGCCGGGTCTCCCTCCATGCTGTCGCGCCCTGGACCCTTCGGGCGACTCGGGGGGCGCTGGGGCGGCGAGTACGGAGCCCAGCGGGTCAGCGGTACAGCGCGACGATCGAGGCGAGGAGGAGGGCGGCCGAGGCCGCGAGGGCCGGGGTCCGGTGGCGGTCCCACGCGGCCAGTGCGAGCGAACCGGCCCAGCCGCGCCCCCGAGGGTGGCGGCCCACCAGCCGGCGGCAATCGACCGCGGCGGCGAGCGGCAGCGGCGCCAGCAGGACGGTCGGCAGGAGGACCGCGACCCGTGGCGCGATCTCCAGCCGTTCGTAGACGGCCATCAGGGTGATCAGGGCGGCCGTGAGGGTGAGGGGGACGGCGGCCAGTCCCACCAGGTCCAGCAGAGGCCGTCCGTCGTCGCGCACGCCTACTCGTCGTGGCGCTCCAGCCAGGTGAAGAACCGCACGGCGGCGAAGGCGAGGACCGCGCCGGTGGCGGCGGCCGCGGCCGCCCCGGGCAGGGCGGGCCGCCGGTCCGGGTGCGGGGGGGTTCACGGGATGCGCGGGAGTCATGGCCACAGCTTTGCGTCGTCGGTGGCCGGGGGCCTGAGTACGCGTACTCAGGCCCCCGGATCAGTGGTCCGTCACTGCCGGAAAGCGTCTGCTCCAGGGTGTCCGCGTAGACGCGGGCTCCCGCGGGCTTGGGGTGGAAGGACTGCATCGACGGCATCGACGGCTTCGGTGCGTCCTCGTCCGCCTTCTCCCGGCCCGTCATCACGATGCCGTGGACGGTCTCGGGATTACCGCAGATCGCCTTGGTGTCGAATGTGCTCCGCGGGTCGGAGAACACCGCCCACGAGCCGACGTCCTGCGTGGCTCCCTTCATCTCGGTCGCGAGAGTGTCCGCCACGGTGCGGACCCAGTCGTTCTCGCCGTTCTCATAGGCGCCGGGAAGGCAGCCGTGGTCCTTCTCCGCCAGGCGCGGACAGCCCATGAGGACCACCTTCGCGTACGGCGCCCTGGTGTGGACGGCGTTGAGCGTCTTGACGATCTGCGGCCGCACCGAGTCGTGCAGCCACTTCGGCGCCCAGTCCTTCAGGTTCCCCGTCCTACCGCCGCTCTTCTCCCCGTTGGTGGGATCGATGTTGTCCAGCTCGGCGTACGGGCAGGTGGTCAGCGCGGGAATCGGGATGTCGATGCACTTGCCGATGACATCGGCGAAGCGTGCGTCGTTGCCGCCGACGCTGAGCGTCACCAGCGTGGTGTTCTGGTCCAGGTATCCGGCGTTGATCTGGGCCACCTCGCCCCACTGGCCCTCGGAGAGGATGTTGAAGATGCGGGCTCCGGCCGGGTCGCCCCCTACGTCGTCCCGCGGGGCGCGGGGAGCGTGAGGCGAGTGGCCGGGTCCGCGGCCGGCAGGGCGATGGGGCTGGCGCCGTCGTGGTCGTGCTCCACGTCCGCGAGCGGGCGGGTGCGTTCGGCCGCGTGGGCCAGCCAGGGCCAGATGCGGAACGTCTCGGCGGCTCCCGCGGCTGCGGGCCCGGTGCCGCTGATCCATGTGGTGAGGGTGAAGCGGTGGTCGGCGAAGTGCCCGCTGGGGCAGGTCGACGGGACGACCTCGTGGAAGGCGCCGGCCGGGAAGAAGACGATGGTGTCGTGCTCGGGCTCGATGGTGCGGTAGGACTCCGCCGGCCGGGCACCGCCGTCGACGAGCAGGGTGTCGTAGAGCCGGAGCTGGCCGCCGCCGAAACCGCGCGGCTCGCGGTGGAGGTAGTACACCGCGGAGAGGGCCGAACCGACGTCGCGGACCCGTGAGGCGTCGGTGTGGATGCCGTAGTGGCCTCCTTCGCCGTGCGACGTCAGGACCGTCAGGGTCTGCGTGAGCGCCGCCCGGTGGCCGAGGATCTCCTGGACGAGGGGCAGGCAGTCCGCCAGGTGCGCGCTGAACACCGAGCTGGTGACGGGGAGGACGAGGGAGCTGCGGCCCTTGTGGGAGACCTGGCCCGAGAGGGGGTCGAGGACCGTCCCCGCGTTGAAGTCGGCCTCCCGGGAGATCGCGTACGACAGCAGGGTGCCGGCGCGTTCGGCGCCGAGGAAGTTCTCGAAGCGGCACACCGGCGCCGGTACCACGGGGGCCGTGGACCACTGATCTGAGGGAGGCAGGGACTGGGTGCCGATTTCCGCCGGGGTGGCCGATTCCATCGCGTATCCGCTCATGGCCAGGAACCGTACGCGCGGTGGCGGGAGCCACCGAAGGGGCACATGGGGGGCGCACGGTGGAACACCGGCCCGGCGCCATGCGCTACGGGCGCGGGCGGGCCCGCCCCTTCCGGATCTTGCCGGCCCCTCGGCGGCCGTGCGGGGGGCGGCTTCCGGGGGGACGATGGAGCGGGCGGGCCGCGTTCGGCCGGGCCGGGACAGGCGGAGGGAGAGACCATGCTCGCAGACAGCAAGGCATTCAGCGGTTTTTCGGTCGACAGCATCGACGCCGCGAAGGACTTCTACGGCTCCACCCTCGGCCTGCGGGTCTCGGAGGAGAACGGGATGCTGTCGCTGCACCTCGGCGGGGGCGCCGACGTGCTGGTGTACCCCAAGGACAACCACACCCCGGCGACCTTCACCGTGCTCAACTTCCCGGTGGCCGACATCGACCGGGCCGTCGACGACCTCGGCGCGCGCGGTGTGGCCTTCGAGCGCTACGACGGCTTCGGGCAGAACGAGAAGGGGATCTCCCGGGACGAAGGCGGGCCCCCGATCGCCTGGTTCAAGGACCCGGCCGGGAACGTCCTGTCCGTGCTCGAGGTGGGCGGGGCCTGAGGCGTCTCTTGCGGATCGTGCCGGGCCCGCGCTGCCCGGCACCATCCGCGAGAGACGGCCTGGCCGGCACGACCTGGTTCAGCGGGCGCGGAGTGCCGGAAGGGCCGGTGACAGGGCTGCCGGGCCCTCGATGGAATCCTTGCTCGGAGGCCGCGGCGCGGTCCTGCCGCACAGGGCCTGGTCGCGGTAGTCGCGCATGGCGGCGTCGGCCGGGTGCGGGTCGAATGCGGTGCCCGCCTCGTTGACGCGCTGGTATTTCGTCAGGTTGTGTCCGAGGGCGAACTGCCGGCTGCCGTCCGGGCTGGACAGGGCTATCGTGCCGGCGCCCCAGACGCCGCCGTCGTGGCCCCAGGCCGGGCCGCAGGGCGTTTCGAGGGAGAAGATGCCGAGGCCGTAGCGCAGGACCACCGCTCCCGTTTCGTCCTTGACGTCGTAGGTGGTGCGCATCTGGTCCAGCTGGCGGCGCGGCAGCAGGTCGCCGGCCAGCAGGGCCCGGTAGAAGGTGTTCAGGTCCTGCGGGGTGGAGACGAGGGCTCCCGCGGTGCCGCCCCAGGTCATGTTGTAGACGCTGTAGTCGCGCGGCGGGTCGATGAGCCCGTAGAAGCTCTCGTACATGCGGGGGTGGGCACCGCGGATGTACGGGTCGGTGCCGGGGAAGTAGGTGTCCCGCAGGCCGGCCCGCCGGATGACGTCCTCGGCGATGAGCCGCTCCGGGTCCCGGCCGGTCACCTTGCGCAGGATCTCGCCCAGCAGGATGTAGTTGGTGTTGGAGTAGCTCCAGTCGGTGCCGGGTTCGAACCGCTGTGGCCGGGCCACCCCGTAGCCGATCAGCTCGGTGGGCCGGATCGTGCGGAAGCGGTGGTCGTCCAGGCTGGTGGTGGTGCCCTGCCGGAGCGAGGGGAAGGCGTCAGCGATGTAGTCCTCGATGCCGCTGGTGTGGTTGAGGAGCATGCGCACGCTCACCTTGCGGCCGCGCTCGCCGGGCAGGAGGTCGGGCACGTAGTCGCCGACCGGCCGGTCCAGCTCGATGCGGCCCTTGGCGTTCTGCTGGAGCACGGCGACGGCGGTGAACGTCTTGGTGACGCTGCCGACCCGGTGGCGGAGGTCGGAGCGGACCGGGCGCCCGGTGGTGAGGTCCGCGGTGCCGGAGGCGGCGTCGAAGCGCTCACGGCCGTCGCGGGCCGCGGCGAAGACGCCGTACACGCCCGCGTCCCGGACCGCGTCGAGCCTGGCCTGGAGCTCGGCCCGGTCGAGGCGGCGGCCGGCGGCCGGTGCCTCGGCTGCCGGTGCACCCGGACCCGCGGCGCTCGCGGCGGGAGCGAGGCCCGCCAGCAGGGCCGCGGCTGCGGCGGTCGCCGAGGCCGCGCGGCGCAGCCGCCGCAAGGGTCGGTCGACGGGACGGGGGTGGCTCATGGCGGCTCCTCGTCGGCGGCCCGTTGGGGCCGGTGATCCGGTGATCCGGTGATCCGGTGATCCGGTGATCCGGTGATCCGGTGATCCGGTGATCCGGTGATCGGTACCCCTCGATTCTTCGCGACCGGCCGCCGCGGAACTTCCTCCGCCAGGACGAACCAGGCGTCAACCTCCAGAAGGAGCGACACCTTGACAGCCCATTACATTTGTCACGTCGCGGCTGGCCGCGCGCCGCTCATGTCGCGGTCCAGCCGCCGTCCAGCGGGATCGAGGCGCCGGTGAGGTAGCCGGTGTGGGGGCCGCAGAGCCAGAGGACGGCGGCGGCCACCTCCTCCGGTTCGATCAGCCGTTTGACGGCGGAGCGGCCGAGCAGCACCTCGCTGACGACCCGGTCCGCGTCGATCCCGTGGGCGGCCGCCTGGGCCTCGATCTGCCGCTCCACCAGCGGCGTGCGGACGTAGCCGGGGTTCACGCAGTTGCTGGTGACCCCGTGCGGCGCGCCTTCGACGGCCGTGACCTTGCTCAGTCCTTCGAGGGCGTGCTTCGCGGTCACGTAGCCGGCCTTGAAGGCGCTGGCGCGCAGCCCGTGCACGCTGGAGATGTTGACGACGCGGCCCCAGCCCCGGGTGTACATGTGCGGCAGGATCCGGCGGAGCAGGAGGAAGGGGGCGTGGACCATCACCCGCTGGATGAGTTCGAAGCGGTCCGGGGGGAATTCGGCCAGGGGCGCGACGTGCTGGAGTCCGGCGTTGTTGACCAGGATGTCGACATCGGCGGGGAGTTCGCCGATCGGGGCGGCCCGCGCCAGGTCGGCGACGTGGGCCCGGCCGCCGATCGCCTCGGCGACGGTACCGGCCGCCGCGGCGTCGATGTCCACGACGTGCACGTGAGCCCCGGCCGCGGCGAGCGCGGTGGCGCAGGCCCGTCCGATGCCGCTGCCTGCCCCGGTCACCATGGCGGTACGACCCGCCAGGTCGACGACGGCTGATGCGGCTGCTGGCCCGTGGAACACGGGAGGGAGGGCGCTCGTCATGGCGGGAATCATCGGCGACGACCCGGGTCCGGTCCCATGTGCGGGCGCACCACAGTCCGCCGGCGGGGTGTGGCGGCCGCCACCGGCCGACCATGGGGCCGAGGACGGCACAGCGCCTGCGTCCGGGCACTTCGTCCACGGTGTCCCCCACGGGTGTACGAGGGCGCTCCCACCGGGCCTACCGGTACGCGGGGCCGGCCGGACCGCTGTCACTGGTCCGCCCCCCGGGAGCCGGGGCCGCGGCGTCCGGTCGGCGGCGGACTTCGAGGAGTGGGTGTCGACACTGCCGGCGCGGATCTCGCCGAGCCGTTCACGTTCGTCGTCGACACCGCCGGCCTGCTCCGACTCGCACCGCGGCGCAGTGAGCACGTCGTGTGTGCGGGCGGTGCGGCGGTCCTGGCCGCCGGGGGGCGGGGTTCTCCCGGGCGGGCGGGGCGTGGGCGGTCGGCGAGGTCAGCAACCAGTCGACCGGCTACTGCCCCGACGTCCGCTCGTGGGAGGCGGTCGCGGACGCGCCGCACGCGGCCGGCCCCGGGCAACCGGGTTGGTTCGCACGCGTGGTGTTCCGCAGGTGTCCCCGCTGCCGGGAGCTCGGCATCGTGCGCGAGCAGGACTTCGCGTGCGTGTTCTGCGACGGGCCGCTGCCGGACCGGTGGAACGTCGACGACGACCCGGGGGCTATCCCAGCAGGTCCAGGAGGGGGGTGAGGCCGTTCGGCCGCCGGTCGACCGGCAGGTGGTCGACGAAGTGCACCGGGCAGCCGAGCGCCGCGGCGCCGCCGTCCGCGCGGCGGTTGTCCCCGACCATCAGCACCTCGGCGGGCGGCAGGCCGAGCCGTTCGCAGGCGGTCCGGAAGATCAGCGGATCGGGCTTCTGGACGCCCAGTTCGTAGGAGAGCACGTAGGCGTCGACCAGCTCGTCCAAGCCGTGCGTGCGGAAGATCGGCCGCAGGTCCCATCCGATGTTGCTCACGACGGCCACGGGGATGCCCCGCCGCCGCAGTTCGCGCAGCGTCGGGCCGGTGTCCGGGTAGGGCCGCCAGGCGGCGGGGCTCATGTGGCGGTCGTAGAGCGCCTGGGCCAGCTCCGGCTCGGGCTCCGGCAGGCCGGCCGCCAGCGCCAGGCCGCCGTAGGCCGCCCGGTGCTGACCGGCGCTCACGTCCCGTTCCGCCCACAGCGCTTCGAGGTGCGGGGGCATCCGCCGGGGTGCGCAACCGCCCGGCAGCGCGCCGTACTCCGTCAGCCGCCCCGCCGTCGCGCGGAACTCCTCGTCGGACAGCCGGACACCGGTCGCCGCCAGGCCGGCGCCGAGCCAGTCCTCGGTCGACTCGATGCGCAGCAGCGTCCCGGAGAAATCGAACATCACTCCTGTGATCATGCGCTGATCGTAAGCCGGACCGTGCTCGGTTGGCGTTCGGGTGGATCACCACCGGGGAGCGGCCCGGCGTACCTCAGGGCCCCGATACCCGGGCTCAGGTGGTCGGGTGCAGGTGGGACGGGGTGAGCGGTGAGTCCTGCGGCGCCGCGTCCACGTCGGCCAGGGCGCTGCCGGCCAGCCAGCTCCGCCAGTCCACGTTCCAGTCGCCGAAGCCGTTGTCGAAGGGTGCCATCTTCGCTCCACCGCTGTTGACCACCTCCACGATGTCCCCCTCGCGGACGGTCTCGAAGAACCAGGCGGCGTTCTCGGTGCTCATGCCCGTGCAGCCGTGGCTGACGTTCTCCTCGCCCTGCGACTCCACCGACCAGGGCGCCGCGTGGATGTACTCGCCGCTCCAGGTGACCCGCGTCGCGTAGGAGACGGGCAGGTCGTAGAACTCCTTGGTGCCGCGCTGGATGCCGACGGTGTCGCCGCGCATGCGGACCTTGGACTCCTTGCGCAGTACGACCTTGATGCCGCTGCGGGTCCTGAAGCCCTCCTTGCCGGTGGTGACCGGGATCGTCCTGATGACGCGTCCGTTGCGGCGCACGGTCATGCGGTGGGTGGCGGAGTCGGTGACGGCCTCGATGCGGTCCCCGATGGTGAACTCCAGGTCCTTCGAGGGGCCTCCGTAGGCGTGGTCGCCGACCTCGACCCCGTCGAGTCCGCTGCGGACGCGCACCACCGTGTGCGCGGGCCAGTAGGTACGGGGCCGGAAGTGCAGGTTCGCATCGTCGACCCAGTGCCAGGCGCCCTCGACGTGCGGCTCCGAGGTGACCTCCAGCGCCTGCTCCAGCCGGGCCCGCGCCACGGGGTCGTCGGCCGGAACGGGCTTGCTGAGGGCTGCCGTCACGATCTCGCCGACCCCGTACGTGCCGGGGCCCGGCCCGAACTCGACGGTCAGCCGGCCCCCGTCCGCGGGCGGCTCGGTCCGAAAGGCCATGGTCACGCCGACCGGGGTGCCGGCCGCGTCCTGCGCACCGACCTGGACGGTGTAGGTCTCCCCCGCGCGCAGCGACTCGGTGTTCAGCCAGCGGTCGCTGTGCGGGCCGAGCGCACCGGCCAGGTGGCGGCCGTGCCCGTCGCGGACGGTCACGTCCGTGATGCGGCCCGGTTCGGTGAGGGTGATCTCCAGGGGCCCGCCGGAGTCGGTGGCCAGTACCTGAGCCTGGGCGTCGCGAGCGGCCTCGGCGAGGACCGGCTCCTTGAGTACGGATCCCACCCCGCCCGCGGTGGCCCGTACCCGCTGCTCCTGCCAGCCGCTGCACAGCCCGGGCCGGAACACCCGGGCCGCACACCGCCCTTCGCCCGCCCCGTGTGCCCCTTCCAGCACTCTGCCCACCAGCAGGGTGACCGCCGCTTCCCGCGGGGGCCCCGCGGCTTTCGCGTCCGCGGAGGTCTCGTCGGGCGCCCGGCCCGGCGCTGCGGCGACGACCAGCATAGCCCCCGTCACCGCGGCCAGGGCGCCCCACGCCTTGGTCGGTCGTGTCCGTCGCATTCGTGGCATAGCCGTATCAAACCGATGGATCGTCAACATGATGATCATGCGGCTCGGGGCTGGGGCCGAACGGGCACCCGAAGTGACTCGGACGGAGCACAGAGCGCGGCGGCCGGGGCCGCGGAAACTCGCGTGCCCCCGGACGGCTCCGCGGCGGACAATGCCGTCATGCCTGTACGCGCGGTGCATCCGGACGAACTGACGGTCCTCCAGGACATCGAGAGGGCGGCCGGGCGCTGCTTCCGGGACATCGGCATGCCGGAGATCGCCGCCGACGAGCCCCTGACGCTCGACGAGCTCGCCCCCTATCGGGAGGCCGGGCTCGCCTGGGTGGCGGTGGACGGCGCCGACGCCCCGGTCGCCTATCTGATCGCCGAGCGCGTCGAGGGCAACCTCCACGTGGAGCAGGTGTCCGTGCATCCCGACCACGCGCGCCGGGGTGTCGGCCGGTCGCTACTGGAGCACCTGGCGGAGGTCGCCGTGCGCGAGGGCGTGCCCGCGCTGACGCTCACCACCTTCACCGAGGTGCCGTGGAACGCCCCGTACTACGCCCGTTGCGGCTTCCGCCCTCTCGGCGAGGACGCGCTCACCCGAGGCCTGCGGGAGATCCGCGCCCGCGAGGCGGCCCACGGCCTGGACCGGTGGCCGCGCGTGTGCATGCGGCGCGACCTCTGAGCCCGGAGCGGATCCCCGCGCCCTTCGCCGACCGCGAACCGGGGTCGCGTTCGCGTCGGCCGTGTGCTGGGGTGGGTCGATGGATCTTCTGATACTGGGCGGAACCGCGTGGCTGGGCCGTGAGATCACCCGGCAGGCGGTGGAGCGCGGGCACACGGTGACGTGCCTGGCGCGCGGTGAGAGTGGCGAAGTCGCCCCCGGCGCACGCCTGGTGGCGGCGGACCGGAAGGACGGGGCCGCCTACGCCGGGCTCCTCGACCGCGACTGGGACGCGGTGGTGGAGGTGTCCTGGCAGCCTGCGTTCGTCCGCGACGCGCTTGTGGCGCTGGCGGAGCGGACCCGGCACTGGACGTACGTCTCGTCGGTCAGCGCCTACGCCGATCACCGCACGGTCGGCGCCGACGAGTCGGCGGCGCTCCTGGCGCCCACGCAGGAGCAGTACGTGGGGCGGGAGCAGTACGGGGAGGCCAAGGTCGCCTGTGAAGCGGCCGTGCGCGCCGCCGTCGGGGACCGTCTCGCCGTCGCGCGGGCCGGCCTGATCGGCGGCCCGGGAGACCACTCCGGACGCTCGGGGTACTGGGTGGCCCGTGCCGCCCGCCCGGTGGACCAGCCCATGCTCGTACCGCACTCCCCCGGCCTGCCGACGCAGGTGGTGGACGTACGGGATCTCGCGGGCTGGCTGCTGGACCTCGCGCGCGAGGGCACTGTCGGGACCTACGACGCCGTGGGGCCCGTCGTGCCGTTCGACGAGTGGGTCGACCTGTCGCGGCGCGTGGCCGGCCACACCGGGGAGGTGGTGTCGGCGGACCCGACATGGGTCCTGGACCAGGGGGTCGGGCCGTTCATGGGCCCGGAGTCGATGGCCATGTGGATGCCGGAGCCGGGCTGGGAGGGCTTCTGCGCCCGCAGCGGAGCCGCGGCGCGCGCGGCCGGGCTGCGGCACCGGCCGCGTGCGGAGATGCTCGCGGACCTGCTGGAGTGGGAGCGCGCCGAGGGCCTGGACCGCTCCCGCCGGGCCGGCCTGAGCCCCGCCCGGGAACGCGAACTGCTCGCCGCCCTCGGCGGCTGAAGTCCCCTGCGCGGCCGGGCCCGGTCAGCGCCGCGGCCTCGTCGCGACGGCGGCCCCGATGCGCAGCGTCCGGTCGTACGTGCCCCGGGGGTCGTGGTCGAGCAGGGCCCGGCGCAGCTGTGTCCCGAAGGCGGCCATGCGGTCGCCCAGCACGGCCGGGCTGGTGGCGGGGAGGGAGAGCTGGAGGCCGATCACCTCGTCCACGGTGTGGCGCAGGGGCTGCTCCCAGCGGTGGGTCTCGACGCGGGAGAGCGGCGACTTCGCGAGACGCTCGACAAAATCGTCCCAGTCGGCCCCCACGTCCGCCGGACGCGCCTCGGATCCGAGGAAACGGTCGCGCACCTCCTCGACGACGGTGAGCCAGGCCGGACGCGGATCACCGGGCCGGTGCAGGGAGGTGACGACGGCGATCCCGCCCCGGGGTGCGAGCACCTCGTCCAGATCGGCCGGCACCCGCCCGCGGTCCATCCGGTGGAAGGCCCTGCCGATGACGCACAGGTCGATCCTGGGCAGGCACAGCCGGGTGACGGCGGCGTCGTCGCCCCGCAGCCACGAGATGTTCGTGAGGCCCCGCTCCTCGGCCAGCCGGGCCCCCTCGGCGAGCATCGCCGGCTCCGGGTCGACGGCGTACACGTGGTCGGACAGGGGGGCCAGGGGCAGGCTGAGCGTGCCGGGGCCGGCGCCGAGGTCCAGGACGGTCTGGGAGCCGTCGAGCGCGAAGCGGTCCACCAGCAGGGTGTGGAGCTCCCGCGGGTACGGGGGCCGGTAGCGGGCGTAGTAGGGGGCGGCGGACGCGAACGGGGTGCTCATGGGGTCCTCCCTCCGGTGGTGCACCCGCCGATCGTGGGGCACGAAACCGGATTCGGCGGCGACTGGCGTCCCGAATCCCCCGAACGGATGTCTGCGCGGCGCCCCGGGACGCCTTTCTCCCGTCATCTGGCGTTTCCCCGGCGTTCGTGCGCCGTACCTCGTCGGGCGGGCCGCCTGCGCCGGCGGACGCCTGGGTTCGAGGCTCCGCCGGCGCGTGCCGATCGGGCCGGGATCCCGGCCCGGGGGGGCACGGACGCCGGCAGCAGCCGGGTGTAGGGGTCCCGGGGCGCCGCGAGGAGCTCGGCGACCGGGCTGTGCTCCAGGGTCCGCCCCGGTACGTCACCAGGGCCTTGCCGCAGATGTGGCCGACCACCGCCAGGGCGTGGCTGACGAAGACCGGCCCGATGCCGGTGTCGCGCCGGATGTCCGACAGCAGGTTGAGGACCTGCGCCCGGACGGACACGTCGAGGGCGGACACCGCCTCGTCGAGCACGAGGACGGCGGGTTCGACCACGAGCGCCCGGGCGATGGCGGCGCGCCGGCGCCGGCCGCCGGAGAGGTGTCCTCCCCCGGGGCCGGACCCCGGACACCGCCGCCGCGCCACCGCGGGGACCCGAGCGAAACGGGCCGGGCGCGCCGCGCGCGTGCCCGGCGGCCGCTCACTTCGACGGGGTCAGCCGCTCCCACAGGAAGGTGTGGACCAGGGCCTCGTTGAAGGCCGTCTGCCGGTGGTCGGTGGCACCCGCGTGGCCGCCGCCGATGTGCTCGTGGAAGAGCACGGGATGCCCGGCCTCGCGCAGCCGCGCGGCCATCTTGCGGGCGTGCCCCGGATGGACCCGGTCGTCGCGGGTCGAGGTGAGCAGGAGCAGCGGCGGGTACGCGGGCCCGTCCGTCCGGATCCGGTGGTACGGGGAGATGTCCTCCAGGTGGGGCCGGTCCGCCGGGTCGTCGGGATCGCCGTACTCGGCGATCCAGCTGGCGCCGGCGAGCAGCTTGTGGAAGCGGAGCATGTCCAGCAGCGGCACGTGCGCGACGACCGCGCCGAAGAGATCCGGTTCGCGGGTGAGCATCGCGCCCATCAGGAGGCCGCCGTTGCTGCCGCCCTCGATGCCCAGCTGGGCCGCGGTGGTGATGTCCCGGGCGACGAGGTCCCGGGCGACGGCCGCGAAGTCCTCGTACGCCCGGATCCGGTTCGCGCCGAGCGCCGCCCGGTGCCAGCCGGGCCCGTACTCGTGGCCGCCCCTGATGCCGGCGACGACGTAGGTGCCGCCGCGCGCGAGCCAGGCGCGGCCGGTGACCGCGCTGTAGGAGGGGACCATGGAGACCTCGAAGCCGCCGTAGCCGTAGAGCAGGGTGGGTCCGGGTGCGGACCGCTCCTCGGGTCCGACGACGAAGTAGGGCACCCGGGTGCCGTCGGCGGAGGTCGCGAAGAACTGGCTCACGGTGAGACCGGCGGTGTCGAAGAGCGCCGGGCTCTGCTTGACGGGCTCGCTGTCGTCCTCGCCGCCCGCCGTGCCCCGGTAGAGGGTGGAGGGCTGCAGGAAGCCGGAGACGTGGTGGAAGTACTCGTCGCCGACGTCCGGGTCGGTGCAGGTGACCGAGGCGGTGGACAGGGGCGGCAGGCCCGGCAGCGGTGCGCGGCTCCAGCCGTCCGGGCCGGGCGTGAGCAGCTCCATGGCGGAGGAGACGTCCGCGCGGGTGCTGAGGATGAGGTGGTTGCGGGTCCAGCTGTATCCGGCGAGCGCGGTGCGCTCGTCCGGGGTGAACAGGACCTCGGCGTCCCGCGCCCCCTCCTGGAACGCGGTGAAGTCGAAGGCGAGCAGGCTGCCCGCGGGGTGGCCGAGCCAGGGCGTCCTGGTGGTGACGGTCAGCCACTCCCGGTGGACCGAGGCGCTCGCGTCGTCCGGTACGTCGATCTTCGCGGGCGAGCCGGCGGCGTCCTCGGGCAGGAGGAACAGCTGCTGGTGCCAGAAGTCGATCTGCCGGTGGACGAAGTCCCGCTCGAAGCCGGGGGTGTCGTCGTGCCAGCCCGAGGCGGACAGGTCCGACGGGCGGCCCTCGTAGACGAGCTCGGCGTCTACGAGGGGGGTGCCGCGGCGCCAGCGGCGGACCTGGAGCGGGTAACCGGAGGCGGACATCGAACCGGGGCCGAAGTCCGTCCCGATCCAGACCCGCTCATGGTCGATCCACCCGATCCGCGTCTTGGCCTCGGCGACCGTGAACCCGTCCGTGACGAATTCCAGGGTCTCCAGGTCGAACTCGCGCACGACGCAGGCGTCGGCGCCGTCCCTGGAGAGCAGGACCAGGGCGTGCCGGTGCGCGGGCGCCAGGACCCGGCTGCCGGCCCAGGCCCACTTCTCCCCTTCGGCGTCGGCCAGCGCGTCGAGGTCCAGCAGGACCTCCCAGGCCGGGCGGTCCGTGCGGTACTCCTCCAGGGTGGTCCGCCGCCACAGGCCGCGTACGTGGTCGGCGTCCTGCCAGAAGTTGTAGAGGTGGCGGCCGCGGCGGACGACGTACGGGATCCGGCCGTCGTCGTCCAGCACCTCGCGCATCTCCTGTTCGAGCACCTTGAAGCCGGGGTCGCCGGTCAGCGCGTCCACGGTCTCGGCGTTGCGCTCCCGGACCCAGGCGAGGGCGGTCTCGCCGGATACGTCTTCCAGCCACAGGTAGGGGTCTTCATCGCTCATCAGGCGATTGTGCAGGAAGCGACCGGCGGGTGTCCGCCGTCCCGCCGTCCCGCCGTCCCGCCGCCCGAGTCGGCCCGCCGGCCGCGACGGCCCGGGCGGGACCGCCGTCGGTCACTCGTCCGCCGTGCGCGCTGCCGTGCGGCGGGCCTCGCGCAGGGCCGAGTGGACCGACCAGACGACGGAGACCAGCGGGACCGCGACCACGGCACCGACGACGCCGGCGGCGATCGCGCCCGCGACCACCGAGATCGCCACGACCAGCGGATGCAGGCGGACCGCCCGGCTCATCACCAGCGGGTGCAGCAGGTGGCCCTCGATCTGGCCGATGATCACGATCAGCGCGACGACGATCGCCGCGACGACCGGCCCCTTCGCGGCGAGGGCGACGACCGCGGCGACCGCCAGCGCGACCGGTGACCCGATGAGGGGGACGAAGGCCGCGAAGAACTCCAGCAGCGCCAGCGGAACGGCCAGCGGGACCCCGAGGAAGTACAGCGCCAGCCCGACGAGGACCGCGTTCGTCGCCGCGACCACGACGATCCCGTGGGTGTACCCGGTGAAGGTGCGCCAGCCCGCGCGTCCGGCGATCGTCACGCGTTCCCGCGCGGTCTCGGGCAGCTGGTCGCAGAACCACGCCCACTGCCGGTCGCCGCCGTGGAGGAAGAAGAAGGAGCAGAAGACCGCGAGGGCGAGGACGGTGAGGACGTGGACGAGCCGGCCGGCTCCGCTGACCGCCTGGCTGAGGACGGTGGAGCGGTGGCTGGAGAGGTATTCGCCGATCCGGGACTGGACGTCGGAGAGCGCGTCCGGGTTCAGCCGGAAGGGCGGCTTCTCCAGCCACGTCTCGATGCTGGCGAGTCCCTCGCGGAACTCCCGGGCCAGGGTCGTGCTCTCCCCCGCCACCGCCTCGCCGACCAGGGTCAGCACGCCCAGCAGGAGCAGCGCGCTGCCGAGGAGGGTCAGGGCGACGGCGATCGTGCGGGGCACGGCCGTGGCGAGGCGCCGGGTGGGCACCCAGAGCAGCGCGGTGACGACGAGGCCGAGGAAGACCGCGACGGCGATCTCGTGGAACCGGCCCAGCAGGGCGAAGACCACGTAGACGGCGGCGCCGACGACCAGCAGGCGCCAGGCGTACGACGCGGCCGTACGCAGGAACGGTGACACCGGCGGCATGGACCATGGGTGCCACGGCGGGCGCGTGATGCCACGCCCCGAGCCCCGGATTCGCCCGTCCGGGGCGGAGCCCGAAGCCGACGTCCGGAGCCGGCGTCCCGGCACGGGACCGGTGGGTGTCCGGCACGGGACCGGTCGGAGCCCGGCACCGGGCCGGTGGAACCCGGCACGGGCCGCTGGAATCCGGCACGGGACCGGAAGGAGTGCGGCACGGGCCGGTGGGGGGTCGGCACGGGCCGGGAAAAATCCTTTGCCGGGATCGGGGCGGCCGCGCACGATGGCCTTCCGTGAGCACCTCCCGACCGACCGCCGTACTGCCCGACCTCGCCCCGTGGCGTTCCAGCCGTGACTTCCGGCTCCTCTTCTACCAGGGGACCGTGACGTACTTCGGCTCCTTCATGGCGATGATCGCGCTGCCGCTGCAGATCAAGCACCTGACGGACTCGCCGATGGCCGTCGGCGCGATGGGCGCGGTGGAGCTGGTCCCGCTGGTCGTCTTCGGACTGTACGGGGGCGCGCTCGCGGACGCGGTCGACCGGCGGCGGATGATCCTGTTGACCGAAGCGGGGCTCGGGGTGCTGGCCCTGGTCCTCCTGGTGAACGCGCTGCTGCCGGACCCGCTGCTGTGGCCGCTGTACGTGGTCGCCGCGGGTGTGTCGGCCCTGGCCGGGCTGCAGCGGCCGGCCCTGGACTCGCTGATGGCGCGGATCGTGCCGCACGACCAGCTGACCGCCGCCGCGGCGCTCAACGGGCTGCGCTACCAGTTCGGCGCGATCGTCGGTCCCGCGCTGGCCGGCCTGGTCGTCGCCTACGCCGGTCACGCCTCGGCCTATGCCGTCACCGTGGCGGGTTTCCTCGGCTCGGTGGTGCTGTGCTCGCGGCTCAGTCCGGCCCCGCCCGTCGCGGGCGCGGAGCGTCCGTCGCTGCGCGGGATCGCCGAGGGCGCGCGCTACGCCTGGAGCCGGCCGGTGCTGCTGGGCACGTACGCCGTGGACCTCGCGGCGATGTTCTTCGCCTTCCCGAACACGATCTTCCCCTTCCTCGCGGACGAGCTGGACGCCGTGTGGGCGCTGGGTCTGATGTACGCGGCCGGGGCGGTGGGCTCGATGGTGCTGGGACTGACCAGCGGCTGGGTGTCCCGGGTACGCCGGCACGGGCTGCTGGTGGTCCTCGGGGCCACGGTCTGGGGTCTGGCGATCGCGGCGGCCGGCGTGTCGCCCGGCATCTGGCCGGTGCTGCTCTGCCTCGCCGTGGCGGGCGCGGCCGACATGCTGAGCGGGCTGGGCCGCGCCACGATCTGGAACCAGACGATCCCCGAGGAACTGCGCGGCCGGCTCGCGGGCATCGAGGTGCTCTCGTACAGCGTGGGCCCGCAGCTCGGCCAGGTGCGGGCGGGCACCATGGCCGGCTGGACGGGAACCCGCCCGGCCTTCTGGAGCGGCGGTCTGGCCTGCGTGGCCTCGGTCGCGGTGCTGGCCGCGCTGCTGCCGAAGCTGATCTCGTACGACGCGGACACCGACGAGGACGCGCTGCGCCGCCGGGCCGCGCGGGAGGCGGAGCCCGTGTGACGCGGGCCCGGTGCGGGCTCTGTCAGCCCTCCTTCTCCGCGAGGATCCGGTCGGCCGCGTAGTGCGGGCAGTTCAGGGCGTGCCAGGTCACCGAGAGGGAGGCCGCCCCCGTCCGCAGCGTGCGCACAGCGCCGTCGGCGGCGGTGGCCTTGCAGAAGGGGCACATGACGGTCTCCGGGCGTAGTAGATCGAACATGCCCAGTCCTTCCCGCAGGTTTCTCACACCGGACCTGTCCAGAACTATCAAATCCGGCGCCATTCGGCCGCAGTACCCGCAAGTACGGATGGGTATTGGGTGACGAGCCCGCGCGGGAAGATCGGTGGAACGCCGATGGGGAGCCGCCCCCGGGCGGCCGCCGTCACCCCGCAGGTGCGAACGACGTCGTACGGGTCGCCCGGCGCCACCGTGCTGACGGGGGCGGGGGGTGTCCGGCGGATCAGGGTTCGAAGGTCGCGAGCATCTGGGCTAGGGCGGCCTGGTCCGGCCCCGTGAACGGGTCGAGCCCCGGGACCGCGGCGATGGTGTCGAGGAGCTGCGGGGTGAGGCCCACCGCCGGTGGGAGGTGCGTGCACAGGACGGTCTGCGGATCCATCGTCCGCAGCGGATCCACGGTGGCCAGGAACCGGTCCGGGTCCACCAGCTGCACCCAGGGGCTGTCCACGCTCGCCCACAGCCGCTGGGACGCCCTCAGCTCATCGGCCGGCAGCTGCGTGACGTCCGTGCTCACCGCCAGGTCCGCGGTGGGCATGGGGCCGCCGAAGCAGTCGGAGCTGAAACAGGTGCGGGAGCGGTCGTCGTAGAAGCCGACGGTGGCCGGGTTGTCGAACAGCGGCGGCCTGAAGGCGTGGAGCGTACGGTCGCCCACGTCCAGGGTCTGGCCGGGGTTGAGGAAGTACAGCCGGTCCATGGGCAGCGGCCGCTCGGTGGACATGATCCCGGCGCCGAGGAACGTCGTCACCAGGCGGGCCTCGGGAGCGGCTTCGAGCAGGGCGAAGAGCCCCCCGGTGTGGTCGCGGTCGGGATGGGTCAGCCAGATCCACCGCACGTCGGCGGGGTCGATCACCGAACCGAGCACCTCCAGGAAGTCCCGGTCGGGCAGGCCGAGGCCGGTGTCCACGACCACCGGCTGCCCGGCGTGCAGCACGAACGCGTTGACCGGGAGGAATCCGATGCCCGGAACCTCGATGCAGTCCGCGAGGACGGTGGTCTGCGGTCCCACCTTGTGCGTGCTCATGGCGATCTCCACAGCTCTGCGGGGTTCGGGTCCTCCCTCCATCGTGGCGCCGTCCGGGTGTCCCCGCGCGTGGGCGGCGGGCCGGCCGGCGCCGGCCGGCGGTGGGATCAGTTCGCGCAGTACGTGTCCCGGGCGGGGCGCCGGCCGGTGGTGAGGTAGTCGGTGACGGCCCGGTCGCCGCACGCGTTGCCGTTGCCGAGGTAGAGCCCGTGGCCGCCCTGCTCGACGGTCACCATGCGGGCGCGGCCGCCCAGGGCCTCGCGCATCTTCAGGGCTCCGAACAGCGGCGTCGCCGGATCCCGGCGGCTCTGGAGCATGAGGACGCCGGACGGGCCGTCGCCGGTGATCGGGGTGGGCTCCTGCGCGGGGGCGGTCTTCCAGAAGGAGCAGGGCAGCACGTTGACGGGCATGCCGGCCGTGAGCGGGTACCGGGCGCGGTCCTCCGCCACCTCGGCCCGGTAGGCGGCCGTGGACGTTCCCGGCCAGGCGACGTCGTTGCAGATGACGCCCACCATGACGGCGGCGTCCTCGTCCCGGACCGGCCGCGCCAGCTCGGGCGGGAGCACGGGGGTTCCCGCCGGGTCCTGGGCGACCTTGACCAGCCGCGCCAAGGAGGGGAAGGCGGCGTCGGCGTAGAGGGCGTTCTGGAGGGCCTGGCGCAGCCCGTTGCCGGTCAGCGGCACCCCGGGGGTGGTCGACGGGCGAGGTTCCCTGTCGAGCCGGGCCGCGAGTGCGACGACCAGCGGCTCGACGTCCTCCGCCCGTGCGGCCAGGCGCAGGCCCTCCCCGTCCCGGTCGGGACGGGCCGCCCACGCAGCGAAGTCGGGGAAGCGCTCGTCGGCGCCCCGCGACATGTTCGCCAGCCAGCCGCGGGCGACCCGCCGGGGGGCGGGGTCGCCGCTGCTGTCGAGGACCCAGCGGTCGGTACGCCGGGGGTGCTTCTGGGCGTACTGGGCCGCCACGTACGTCCCGTACGAGGTCGCCCAGGCGGAGAGCCTGCGTTCGCCGAGGGCCTCGCGGAGGCGGTCCATGTCCCGAACCTGGTTGGCGGTGGTGAAACTGCGCAGTTCGGGGCCGCCGTTGCGGTCGCAGGCCTCGGCGATGCGCCGGGAGCGCGCGACGTTCTCCGTGATGTCGCCGTCCGGGCCGGGCCAGGACCGCAGGCTGGTCAGGTACCGGTCCTCGGGGTCGAGGCCGCAGCTCGCGGTGGTGCTGGCGCCCACCCCGCGCGGGTCGAAGGCGACGAGGTCGTAGGCGCCGGCCAGCTCCCGCTGGAGGGCGGCGCCCTTCAGGGTCAGGCGCTGCACCCCGGATCCGCCCGGCCCGCCGGGTATCACGACGAGCGTGCCGCGGCGGGCCGAGGGGCGGTCGCTGAGGAGGCGGGAGACGGCCACATGGATCTGCCGGCCGCCGGGGTCGGCATAGTCGAGCGGGACGGGCAGTACGGCGCACTCCTGGGCGGTGGGGCCGCCCGGTCGGGCGCAGGGCTTCCAGTCGAGCTTCGGCACCGCGGCGGTGGCCGGCCGGGCGGCGGCCGGGCCGGCGGTCGCGGTCGGGCCCGCGGCGACGGTGGCCGCGGCGAGGGCGAGGAGCAGGGCCTTCTTCGGGTAGGTCGTCATGGCGCAAGCCTCGTCGCTCCCGCACCGGGCTCCCATCCGGCAGGCCGGTCGGGCCGTGGTGGGGTCAACCCCCTTACCGCGGACGCGGCTTGCCGGTGTGGCGGGTGCCGTTCAGGGGAGGGGTACGCCGCGGGCCGTGACCCAGAGCTCGTACCACTCCTCGTGCGTGAGGTCGGGTTCCCGCACGGCCGCGTCCCGGCAGGCACGGATCCGGTCGGGGCGGGCGGTTCCGATGACCGGTGCGATCCGCGACGGGTGCCGCATGAGCCACCACAGCAGGACCGTTTCCGGCGTCGTCTCCTTGCGCCGGGCCAGCCCGGCCAGCAGCTCGGCGGTGGCCCGCTCGGCCGGGGTCTGCTGTCGGCCGGTGAACCGGCCCTGCGCCAGCGCGCCCCAGGCCTGGAGGCGGATGCCGTGGTCGCGGCAGTGTTCCAGCGTGCCGAACGGAAACCCGTTGCCCCCGGACGCGGGGGTGTTGAGGAGGACTCCGGCCTCGACCCAGTCGCGGCTGTGCAGGCTCATCTCCAACTGGTTGGCGACGAGCGGCTGGTCCAGCCGTGCCTGGAGGTGGGCGATCTGCGCGGCGCCCATGTTGGACACGCCGAAGCGCCGTACGAGGCCCTGCCGGTGCAGGGAGGTCAGCGCCGACGCGATGGAGTCCACGTCCGCCAGCGGGTCGGGACGGTGCAGCAGCAGGACGTCGATGACGTCGGTCCGCAGCCGGGTGAGGCTCTCCTCCACCCGTCGCGTGACGGTCTCCCCGCGCAGGTCGTACATGCCCGGGCGGTCCTCGTCGCCGAGCCGGATCCCGCACTTGGTCTGGAGCGTGATGCGTTCGCGCAGGCCGGGAGTCCGCGCGAGGACCTCGCCGAAGACGGCCTCGGACTTGCCGTGCCGGTAGATGTCGGCGTGGTCGAAGACCGTGATCCCGCTGTCGAGGGCGGCCTCGACGGCCGCCTCGGCGGCGTCGATGTCACCGGACCCGTACGGCCCGGGGTCCCAGCTCCCGCCGAGGCCCATGCACCCGTACAGCACCCGGTCCTCACCCATGCCCACACGCTCGTCCGTCACGCCGCCACCCTATGGGGTGCCCGGTTGAGTCTCCTGTGGGGGGAGACTCCAATCTGGGGGCATGGACAGCGACACACTCCGCTCCATCGGAGAACTCTCCCGCCGGACCGGCCTGACGGTGAAGACCATCCGGTTCTATTCGGACCGGGGCATCGTCCCGCCCACCGCCCGGAGCCCGGCCGGCTACCGACTCTACGGCCCCGATGCACTCGCCCGCCTGCAGCTGGCCCGCACACTGCGCGATCTCGGGCTCGATCTGGAGACCGTACGCAGGGTGCTGGACCGGGAGGCGTCCGTGGCCGAGGTCACGGAAGCACACGCCGACGCCCTGGACGTACAGATACGCACCCTCCGCCTGCGCCGGGCGGTGCTCCGCGCCGTCGCCCGAAGCGGCCCCACCACCATGGAGATGGACCTCATGCACCGACTCGCCACGCTCTCCGGGGCCGAACGACGCCGACTGGTGTCCGACTTCCTCGACGACGCGTTCGAAGGTCTCGACACCAACCCCGAGTTCGTGGCGCTGATGCGCTCCGCGGTGCCCGAGCTCCCCGACGACCCCACGCCCGAGCAGATCGAGGCCTGGGTGGAGCTCGCCGCGCTCTGCCAGGACGCGGACTTCCGTGCCACGATGCGCCGTACGGCCGAGGAGCAGGCGGCGGAGCCGTCCCGGCAGGACGTCGGCGCGCTGCACGACGCTCTCAACCGGGCAATGGCCGAACGCATGGACGAAGCCGTCTCCGCCGGCCTCCTGCCCGCCGCCGCCGAAGGCGCGCCCCGTACCGACGTGCCGGCCGCCCTCTACGCCGACGCGTTCGCGCGGGCCGGCGGAGGCGACCTGCGCCGCTGGCTCCTGGCCCGCCTCCGGACGACCGCCGACCCGGACGCCGCGCGCTACTGGCGGCTCCTCGCGACGGTCAACGGCTGGCCGGTCTCCCCCACCCTCGCACCCCTCCGGCCCTGGTTCACCACCGCCTTCGCCCCCGGCGCCGGCAGCCGTCGCGAAGGGGCGGTGCGATGAGGAGGCGACGCCTGAGGCTCGGCCTGTACGCGGACGAGCAGGGGCTGGCCTGGGCCATGGGCCTCGTCGCGGACGCCGTGGGCTCCCGCACCGCCCGGATCGTCGACGGGACCGTCGCGCACACGGCCGACGACTCGCTGGACTTCCTGGCGGAGCAGTGGGCCACGGAACATCCGGACCAGAGCCCCGGATCACGGCAAACGGTGGAACTGGTCTTCCACTTGGGTTGTTCCCTACGGACTTGGCGGGCCGTCCGCAAGGCCGTACTGACTGCCCTGTGTCCGCAGGGATCGGCTCCGCACACCTGCCGGGTGCCCTGGACGGTGGGCTGAAACGCCGCCACCGGCACCCCGGCGCGGGCTGTTCCCGCAGGTCAGCAGGGTTCGTTGGGGGTTCTGCCGAGGGCAAGGGGCGCCCCTGGTTAGTCCGACCTGACCCTCGGCGGTCCCGGCATCGTCGGCACCCTCTCGGTCGGCGGCACCGTCGTCCTGGCCGAGGACCCGGGACCCGAGGTGTGCCTCGCGGCCATCGCCCGGGAGCGGGTCACCGTCACGTCGGTGGTGCCCGCCGTCGCCCGGCGCTGGCTCGACGCGCTCGCGGCCGCGGCCGCGGCCACCGGCCTGGGCAGTCTGCGTCTCGTGCAGGTCGTCGGCGCGCCGCCGGACCGGGGGCTCACCGAGCGGCTCGCGTCCGTGCTGGGCTGCCGCCCGCAACAGGTCTTCGGGATGGCCGAGGGGCTGCTCACCCTCACCCGGCCCGCGGACCCGGACGAGGCCGTGCTCGCCACGCAGGGCCGCCCGCTCTCCCCCGACGACGAGATACGCATCGTCGACACCGGCGGCAGGGACGTGCCCGACGGGGAGCCCGGTGAGCTCCTCGCCCGCGGGCCGTACACCGTGCGCGGCTACTACCGGGCGCCCGAGCACAACGCCCGTTCCTTCACCAGCGACGGCTACTTCCGCACCGGCACCCTCGCCCGCCGCACCCGCGACGGCCACCTGGTCGTGATCCGGAAGGCTTCGGACGGGGGGCGATTCGGCGGCTGACCGGCGGATACCCAATGATGTCGGAATGCAGAAGCACAAGGAGACCGGGTGGCGATCGATCCGCCGCCGGTTCGGCCGCACGGCGACGGCCCTCGGCCTGTTGACGTCGGTGGCCTGTACGTCGGCCCAGGCGCCGGCCTCGATCGCCGGCGCGGGCTCGGGCCCGGGGAAGCCGGACGAGGTCTCGGTCGCGACCTGGAACATGTGCGGTGTGCGGCAGTGGAGCTGTGAGCACACGGGCGGTCCGAAGGACAAGTTCCAGCAGTTGCGCGACCTGATCGGCGACTCCGGGGTGCGCGTGCTGCTCCTGCAGGAGGTGTGCTCGGACGACCTGTCGTCCTCGGCGCTGCGCCTGGGCCCGGAGTGGCAGTCGGTCTTCGAGCCGTACGCGAACGTGGACGCGGCGGGCGCCCGTACCGCGATCCAGTGCACCGACGGCGGACGCGGGCGGGCCGGCTTCGCCCTGCTGGCCGCGTCCCGGCTGACGGACGTGGAGGTGATCCCGACCGAGCAGCCGACGGTGGGACTGCACCGGGGCGTCCTGTGCGCCCGCGTCCCGGCCCAGGGACTGCGGGTGTGCAACGCGCACCTCTCGTTGCGTGACAGCGACGACGAGCACCCGGACTGGGATTTCCGTGACGATCAGCTCAGCTCGCTGTTCGCCGCCGCCTCGACGGACGAGCGCACGGTCGTCGGCGGGGACTTCAACTCCCCTCCGCCGGGCCAGGAGAACACGGCCGCCTGGATCTGGCCGCCGGAGGCGTACACCACGTACCGCGAGTGCGACCAGAAGGGCGGCTCCCGGAAGGCGCGCCCCACCCACACGGACGGCACGAAGATCGACTACCTGTTCACCGCGCTCCCCCGCACCGGCTGCGAGGTGGTGGACACCAAGGCGTCGGACCACCGGCCCCTGGTGATGCGGGTGAGCCGCCCCCCGGAAACGGCCCCCGCCGTTTCCGGGGTCAGTACGCCGAGTTGAAGTAGACGCCCTGGGCGGGAACGGGGTACGCGCCCAGCGTGGTGAAGGGGACGGCCGCCCAGGGGGACACGTTGCCGACGGCGTCCACGGCGATGGCCTCGACGAAGTGGTCGCCGTCGTTCCAGGGCCAGCCCGGCTCCCACATCCAGCTGCCGTCGGGCCGCACCTCGCACGCGCCCAGGGCCGCTCCGCCCTCGTGGAAGTCCACGCGTACGGCGCCGGGAGCGTACCCGGCGAAGCCGACGGCGGGACCGGGCACCTGCTGGTGCGGCGAGGGCGCGGTCACCGTCAGGGCGAGGTGCTGTGCCGGCATCGACGGCTGGGCGGTCTGCTCGTACGCGGGAGTGGCCGCGTAGGTGCGCTCCGCGTGCTCCCCTGCGACGAAGGCCACTTCGGAGCGCTTGGTCTGGTAGTTGTTCGCGTCCGCGGCGAAGAGCCGGATGACGTGCTTCCCCTTGGGCCAGGGGTCGGTGCGCTCCCAGATCCACGTGCCGTCGGGAGCGACGGGGGCGGTACCGCGGTACTTGCCGTCCTCCCAGAAGCTGACGCGCACGGCGCCGACGGCGGTGCCGGTGAAGCGGACGGCGTTCGCCGGGACCCGTTCCCCCGGTGCGGGCGTGTGCACGACCGGCTTGGGGAAGGAGTCGCCCCGCACCTGGGAGGTCTGCTTGAGGTAGGCGTCGATGGCGGACGTGTCCCGCTTCGGCTGTTCGAAGCCGTTGCGCACCATCCCGATCCGTGGGGCGATTCCGTCGACGAGGAGGTTCAGCAGCCCCATGAGGGCGGGGAGGTTGTGCCGGGTGACCTTCCCGGCGTCGGTGATGAGGGGGGACTCGTTGTAGACGAAGTTGAAGTTCTCGCGTCCCTGGAAGTGCCCGAGGAACGGCTCCACCTGTTGCTGGTACTGCGGGTCCCGGGGGGAGGTGAGGACGTAGACGTTGGCCGACGGGTTGGCCCCGCTGCCCACGAGGTCGGGCAGGACCGAGTCGAGGATGCGGACGTTCTGGTCCGTCGGCTCCCCCATCATCACCCTTGCCGCCTCGGGGTTGCCCTCCTTGACGCGGGTGCCGATGCGGAACTGCGGCGAGCCGGCCACGATGTTCCTGAAGCCGTACTTCAGCCCGAAGAAGAGGGCCGCGCTGCCCCCCTCGGAGGTGCCGAACGCGGTCACCTGGTCCGGTGAGAGGGCCAGTGCGTTCATGACGCGCGAGACGAGGCCGGCGACGGACTGCTCCAGGGAGAAGTCCATGCCCCTGCACAGGTGGTAGGTGTTCGCGCCGTCGAGCAGGTCCCGCACCCACAGGATGTTCGACCGCAGTTCCCCGAGCTGCCCGTCAGCCCAGCCGTACCCACCGGTCGCGTGGCGGTTCGCGAAGACGACGACCAGGTGGCGGTTGCCGCCCCGCGCGTGGGAGAACCTGTACTCGATGGGCAGCGCCCCGGAGGAGTCCACGCCGCTGAAGACGCGGCGCGCTTTCTGGGCTGCCTCAGACATGCTCGGAATCCATCCTTCTCACCGGCTGGCGCGGCACCTGGCCGAGGGTGCCTCCGTTCCAGGGGCCGGCCTGGCCGGCGGGGTGGCCCGCTTGGCCTGCATGGCCGTGACCGGGGTGGCCCGCGTGGCCTGCATGGCCCGGGTGGCCCGCTTGGCCTGCATGGCCGTGACCGGGGTGGCCCGCGTGGCCTGCATGGCCCGGGTGGCCCGCTTGGCCTGCATGGCCCGGGTGGCCCGCTTGGCCTGCATGGCCTGCATGGCCTGCATGGCCGTGACCGGGGTGACCTGCATGGCCCGGGTGGCCCGGCGCGCGGACGCCGGCCATGCCCACGGCGGGCGCCTGGGCCCGCGCCGGGTCGAGGTCCCCGCCCGCGACGAGGATGCGGTCGGTCAGCCTGGCCGAGGCGTAGCCGTCGTCGAGGTCGCAGAACTCCTGCTGGAACCAGCGGTAGCGGGCGGCGTACCCGTGCTGGATGCTGTCGATGTTGCGGATCGCCCCGATCAGTTCGGGGGACGTGAACACCAGCGGGCCCGGCGCGGACTGCTCGAAGTCGAAGTAGAAGCCACGCAGGGTGTCCCGGTAGTGGTCCAGGTCGTAGGTGAAGAACAGGATCGGCCGCCCGGTGTTGACGAAGTCGAACATCAGGGAGGAGTAGTCCGTGATCATCACGTCGGCGATGAGGGACAGGTCCGCCATGTCGGGGTAGTCGGACACGTCGAAGACGAAGCCGTCGCCCGCGCCGGGCACCGGGTCCACCACGTTGGGGTGGCGCCGCACGAGCAGGACGTGGTCGTGGCCGAGCCGCGCCCTGGCGTCGTCGAGGTCGATGCGGAAGTCGAGCTTGTACTTGCCGGGTGCGTAGAACTGGTCGTCGCGCCAGGTCGGCGCGTACATGATGACCTTCTTGCCCGGCGGCAGGCCGATGCGGCGGCGCACCTGCGCGGCACGGCCGGGCTCCGCCCGGCGCAGGATGTCGTTGCGCGGGTAGCCGCTCTCGACCATCTCGCCCGGGAACTGGAAGGCCCGCTGGAGGATCGGGGTGCTGAAGCTGTTCGGGGACACCAGCATGTCCCAGTTCTGCACCTCCTTCTCCACGCGCTCCAGGTACCGCTTGTCGGCGAAGTGCACGGCTTCGATGTCGTGGCCGATCCGCTTGAGCGGGGTGCCGTGCCAGGTCTGGACGACGACCTGCCCGTCGCGCTTCTCGAACCAGTCGGGCAGGTGGTTGTTGGCGACGATGTACTTCGCCCGGCCCATGGCCTCGTACCAGTCGGGGGACCACATGCGGACGGGGCGGGCGGTGGGCGGGACCGCGACCTGGTCGTCGCGCACCACCCACAGGTGCTCCAGGTCCGTGCCGCGGCGGACCATCTCCTCGTGCAGGGCCCGCGGGCTGTCGGAGTACTGGGTGCCCTTGAAGGCGTCGAAGAGCACGGCCGCGGTGACCGGCTTGCGCCGGGCTTCGGGGTAGGTCTTGGTGCGCATCAGCTTCTGCCGGTACGGGCCGCGGGCCTCGTCCGGCATCGCCGAGTGGACCAGGAGCGAGAGCCGGTCGTAGGCCTCCGCCTGGAGTTCGTAGCGCCGCTCGTTGCTGCTCATGTCGCGGGGCAGCGTGGGGATCAGGTCCTGCGTCATCTTGACCATGAGGTCGCCGGAGCGGTCCTCGGGGTCGACGGCCGAAGGGTCCTGGCGGCGCAGGAAGAAGTCCCAGCGGCCGGCGGCGAGCGGTATGTCCCCGGCCAGGGTGCGCATCGCGGCGGGGGTGACGACGAAGGTGAAGTCGTTGCCCTGCCAGGTGATGGGCACGACGCGCTCGGCACCGTGGGCACGGGAGCGTATGACGACGTGCGCCGTGGCGTACTCGGAGGCGTCGAGCCTGTCCTGCGCGGCGTAGCCGACGACGACCTCCAGCGAGCCGTCCTGGCGCCAGGTCGCGGACTTGGCCAGCGGCAGGGTGTCGCGTTCGAACAGCACGACGTAGCCGGAGCCGTTGCGGTGCACGAAGACCTCGCGGTCCCCGCCCTCGGTCTGCAGCCGGGCGGGCACCCGGTAGTGGCCGTCGGGGGCCTCCTCCGCCATGACGGGGTAGATGGGGGCCTTGCGTCCCTCGACGTGCAGGGTGGTCTTCCAGCCGTTGGCGCCGGTGTTCCAGGCCTCCGGAACACCGTCGGAGGAGTTCGTACGGTGGCCGGGGACGAGGGCCTTGGCCGGGATGCGGGTCACGAAGCCGTACCAGCCCTCGCCGCCCTGCTGGAACTGCACCCACGCGTCGTGCCGGCCGGCGCCTCCCATGCTGGCCACACGGAACTTGCCCCATTCGGGAAGCCTGGGGCCGAGGTAGACACCGCGGAGTTCGAGGTGGTCGCCGACCATCCGGTGCTGGGTGATGCGGCAACGGACCCGCTCGACGCGGAGTTTGAGCTTCCCCTGGATGAAGAGGGGCACCACGCGGGTGTTCTTCTCCACGTACCGGTAGGGCGGGTTGGCCGCGCTTCCGGCTCCGCCCCGGACGATCCCCTTGTAGCGGAACAGGCCGCGGCTCAGCACGCCGGCCGCCACGTCCCAAGTCCCTTCGACCCACTCCCCCTTGCGCTTGAGGCGGGTCGGGTCGAAGCGGACCTGGAATCCGGACCAGTCGTAGCAGTACCGGCTCTGGTTCGAGTACTCGGTGGCCTGCGGGTAGTAGGTGGTCTTCGCCTTGGCGACGACCACGCGGCCCTGCTTCTTGTTGCGCAGCGCGATCGCCTTCATCGACATGTGCCGCTTGTGCACGTTGATGAAGCGGACGTACGCGGACCCTTCGAGGATCAGGTGGTCGGTGTCGTCCCACTGCGCGCCGCTCAGCGAGCCGTGCAGCGAGAGCTCCTTGTCCAGTCGGTAGGCGCTCTTGTCGATGCCCACCGAACGGTCCCCGAGATAGGGGTAGTTGAGGTAGCGGTGGAAGCGGCGCTGGACGGGCATCGGCCCGCCCTTGCGCTCGAACTCGACGACGTCGAGCAGTTCCTTGAGGCGGCCCTCGCGTACGAGCAGCCACTTGACGCGGGCGTCGGCGGGCAGCTCGTGGATGATGTCGGCGTCGGCCTCGTCCAGGAAGTCGTTCGCCCACCGCATGAAGGCGTCGCGGTACTCCTCGTCGGCGTCGGGGAGCACCTTCAGGTGCAGCATCAGGTCCGACTTCAGACAGGCGAGATCGTACTTGCGCTTGTGGTCGGAGTAGGACCTCGCCCGGTGGCCGGCGAGGAAGCGGCTGACCGACTGCACGGCGGCGACGCGGTCCTGGAGGTTGCTGAACTCGGTGTGCCGCTGGGTGATGGACGGTGCGGCACCGCCTTCGCGCCTGCGCCAGAAGTAGACGATGTCGGTGAGGATGTCGACCTTGGCGGCCCGGAAGTGGGCGAACATGTTGACCCAGGAGTCCTCGTACATGACGCCTTCGGGGAAGGCGATGTAGTGGTAGTCCCAGAAGGACCGCCGGAACAACTTGTTCCACACCGTGCGGTCGTAGATGAGGTCGGGCAGCTTGGTGATGTGCGTGCCGCGCTTGTTGGCCCGCATGGGCGCCTTGTGCAGCGGGGACTGCCATCTCCTGGTGGAGTTCATCATCTGCACGTTGCCGGAGACGAAGTCGGAGCCGGAGGCTTCGAGGGTCTGCACGAGCAACTCGTAGGCGTATTCGGGTATGACGTCGTCGCCGTCGACGAAAGCGAGGAACTCCGCCTGGGGGTGGGCGGCACGGATGCCGACGTTACGGGCGTGGCCGGGCCCCATCGACTGCTGTCGCAGCAGCCGGAAGCGCGGGTCGCGGCGGGCGAAGTCGGCGGCTATCGCGGTCGAGGAGTCGGTCGAGCCGTCGTCGACCATGATCACCTCAAGGTCGCGGAACGTCTGCCTGGCTATCGATTCCAGGCACTCCCGGAGATAGATCTCGACGTCCTGAAAGGGCACGACGACGCTCAGGCGGGGCATACCTGCCACTCAGCAAACTCCTCGGTAGACACACTTCTCACGGCGTGTTGGGAGTTGCTGCGGCGCGCCGCCAGACCCGCCCCAGAATCTGGTCACCACCGCTCCCCGCACGCTCGACCCTCCCCACAGCCTGTGACCGTACATTTATCCGACCTTCACAGGGTGTGCGCAGCGTAGGCCAACTGTTCAGCGCCGGGCAACTATTCACAAGCGCTCAAGCCGCCCAAACCTTCACTCAAGCGAACGAGTGATGACATCCGACCTGTGCTGGACGCGTCAACTACCCACCGGTCGGGGGGGCGTATGCGGGGGAAGTGATTCCGGCGCTGGAGCGCCCCGGCGCCCGGTGAGGTAGGTCACCCCACGTGACACCAGGGCCCGAAGGAGAGGCCCGCGTCCGCCAGGTCCTGCCGGGCGATCCGCAGTCCGCCGCCCGTGTCGAGCATCGCGATCGTGACCGCGCCGCGAGCGTCACGGGCGATTGCCGGCACCCCGGCACAGCGGTCGCCCACCGGCGCCCACCACGCGCCGTACTGCTCACCCTCCGTAGGGTAGGCGGCGATCTCGGGGTGTCCCTCGGCACCCCGCTGGAGCAGGACCGTGCAGTCGTAGCCGTTGATACGGGTACGGGTGACACCCACGGGGCCGACACCGCCGGCGCCGCCCAGCGGCATGAGCATGTGCGGGGCTCCGGCAGGCGCCTGCGGGCGGTAGGCGATGACACCGCCGTCCGCCGGGTGACGCCAGAAGTAGGTGCCGGATCCGGGGCTCGTCTCACAGGAGCTGTAGGTCCCCTCGACGGCGTCGGCCTCCATGCGCCCGAGCCATTTGAAGCCGGCCCCCGGCCCGCCCTGACCCCAGTACGACGCTCCGCCGCGGAAGGGTGCGAGGAACTCGGCACGCCCCTGGGCCGTCACGAGGGGGGCGACGCCTCCGCGCACCCACTTGCCCTGATAATCCTGCCAATTGTCCCAAATGCCGTCCGCGCGACGCGTCCGGCCCCGCACGCCGATGCCGAAGCGGGTGGCGAGCACATGGAGCGCTCCGGCGCCGTCGGGCAGCACGATCGGGTCGCCGTACGGAGGCTGGGGCTCCTCCTCCTTCTCCGGGAACGGGTTGCCCACGGGCCGCCAGTCCCCGAGCGGCCGGCCGGTCTGGTACTGGGCCGCCAGGACCAGCTCGCGGCCGTTCGGCGCACCCTCGCGGTGGCGGGTGCCGACGAACCAGACGAAACCGCTGGAGTCCTGGGCGAGCGTGAACCGGCCGGCCCACCCCTCCACGGGGAAGAGGTCGGGCCCGTGCCACACGTCCGAGCCGGGCGCCGACTCGGTCCAGCGCACCAGACCCTCGGCGCAGCTCGCGTAGGCGGTCAGCCGCCCGTCCCGTCCGAGGCGCAGCCAACCCGGGGCCAGGTGCCCGGCGTCGGCCGCCGCGGCTATCTCGGGGCCGGGGACGGCGGGCTCGACGGAGGTGACTCCGAGGTCCGCTCCGTCACGTCCGCGTCGCGCCATGTCCCGGCCACTCCTGCCCACACTCGCCCTATTTGTCCGTCCCGGCCCGGCGGGCCGTTGGACAATGTACGTCAGTACGCCAACGCGTCGGCGCGAGGGACGGAATATCCGGTTCCTCCCCGACGCCCCCGTGCCTGCGGCCACGGTGGAGGCCGCCGGCGCCGGTCGGGGCCGGTTGGGGCCGGTCGGGGCCGGCGAAGCCGAGGGACGTCGTGCGGGTACTCCGGGCGGAGTACCCCGGAAACGCTACGCGCGGGGTGACGCGGGTGACGGCGGGTGCGGCACAGCGCGGCCGTACGGGCGAACTGCGCGAACGCCCGGGTCCCCCGTGGCGGCACGGCCGTACGTCCTGGACGAGCGGTTCGGCCACCTCTCAAGGACGGAACGGCATGACCGTCGCCGGTCAGGCGGTGCCGCTGTGCGCACGGGCGCCAGGCGGGCCGGGGTGGTGCCCACCCCGGCCCGTTCGGCCGACCGGTCCGGTGGGGCGACGGGCTCAGGGGAGGTCTTCGGTCGGCGGGTCGGCCTCGTAGACGTGCGGGGTGTCCGACTCCCACTCCACCAGTTCGGTGCCGCCGAGAACGACCTCGTCGGGGTCCGGCATGCCCGCCCGTCGCAGGAACTCGATGAGGTCCTCGTCCGAGCGGGCCAGGCCGAGGGGCTCCTCCCGGTTGGCGGTCCGCAGGGTCACCTGCCGGCCTCCCGACGGGAAGATCCGGTGCACGACGACGGGCGCATGATGCATACCCCCAGCCTCGCCGGACCGGCCCGCTCCGGCATCCCGGGAGTCAGCGCGTTCGGCCGACGGTGGCGGCGCGGTCGGCCGACGCACGGATGCGGAACGTGGAGGGGTCGGGGTAGGTCGCCTGCTCGGCGCGGACGACCTCTTCTATCTCGGCCTTGAAGGCGGGCTCGAAGAAGTCGACGCCGAGGAGCAGCTGCAGCCCCCGCAGCGTGGGGTCCAGCAGCGGGCGTGCCATCCGCGCCCCGCCTCCGCCGATGCCGGCGAAACCGGCCCGGGCGATCGCCGGGCGGGCGGCCACGCGGTCCTCGACGCCCGCGGTCGCGTAGCCGAGGATCAGCGCGAGTTCGGCGAGGAACTTCCGGGTGCCGAGGGCCATCTCCTCGGCGCCCTGGAGCGTCTGTACGGTCCCGCCCGCCACTTTGAAATCGTCCCCGGTGCGCTTGAGGCCGCGGGTCTCGTACACGGCGAGCGCCTCCTCGAAGAGCCGCCCCGCCTCGTCGACCGCCTGCATCGCCGTCACCAGCTGGTCGATGTCGATGTCGATCTCGCGCTTCACGCTGCCTCCTGGTCCCGGAACTGTGCTGCACAGACCGTAGGAGGCAAAGTCCCTCTGCGGAACCTCTCTGCGCGGGCATATCTCGCGGGACGTGCTCCGGTGCGGAGGCGCAGTGCCGCGTACGCCTTCGGTCGCCCGTTCCGAAAAGCCCCACGGCCGGGCCCGCGGCGGGGATACTCGGACGCGTGGAACTGCACATCGATCACCGCTGGCTGCTGGAGCGGCAGGAGGCGCTGTTCAAGGACGTGGAGGTGGCCGACCACTCCGCCCTGGTCGCCGCCGTGGCCCGGCACCGGGTCAACACGCCCAGCCTGGAGGTGGACGCACCCGACGCCTACTGGCGCGCGGCCGCCCTGCTCGACGCGATCGTGCTGCTCCGGCCGCTGCCCACCTCGAACGAGTACTTCGCCTACGGGGTCGCCGTCGCATACATCGAGGCCTCCGGGAAGGCGGTGGAGGCCTCCTACGAGCAGTGGCGCGCCCTCGTCACCGACATCCGCATGCTGCGCGTCAGCGTCTTCGACGTCGCCGCCCGGCTGCGCTCGTGGCAGCCGGCCTGAGGGCGGCCCGGGGCGGTTCCCCCGGCGCCGGTCAGCGCCGGCGCTGGGCGGGTGTGCCCACCAGGAGCGCGTCCGAGACGAGCCGCGCGCCACGGGCGAGGCGGCTCAGCTGTTCGAGCTCCAGGGCGTACATCCTGATCGAGTTCTCGATGACCGACTCGGCTATGCCCATCATGGGCAGCTCGGCGCGGCTGGTCTGCAGGGCCGCGCGTACCGCCCGCATCTCGTGCTGGAGCTGGAGCTGGACGTGCCGGGCGAGGAGTGCGTGGTGACGGGTCAGCGTCAGGTACCCGCCGTAGCGGGCCGGGAGCAGGTCCCGCAGCCATCGGGTGGCCGTGCGCTCCCAGTCGTGCGTACCGGGCGCCTTGACCTGCATGGGCCAGTCCGGGCTGAGCGTAAACATGGCCGTCTGGGGCATTCTCGTCACTTCCGAGGGGTGTCGAAGCTCTGATCGAGACGTTCTGTCGAGACGTTTGAGGGGCGGCCTCGGCCCAGGGGTTGACCGAGGCCGCCATGGGCGCTCTGCGGGATCCGAAAGCCTGGACTCGACCCGCGGTCGCGACGTGAGGAGGAGGTTCGTCGTACCGCGGTGCGTTCGAGAGGACGTGGGGTCGTCCTCCTTGGCATCTGGTGGATCAGGAGCGCCGTCGCCAGTAAACATATATACCGTCGAGTAAGCAAGAGTATGAAAAATTTCATGCACCTCGGAGGCTGAATATCGCCTGGTGAAGCGGGCCCGAGGGGTCTGGGAAGCGCTACAGGAAGAAGCCGTGCTGGTCGGCCACGTGCTCGTAGTCCTCCAGACGGGCCTGGGTGCGCTCGGGATCCGCGTCCGCCATCGCCTGCAGCAGGGCCGCCGACAGCATCCCGGGTGCCGCGTAGGAGTCGAACACCAGGCGGGAACCGGTAGCCGCCGTCAGGGCCACGTCCGCCTCGTCCACCAGGGGCCCGAGGGTGGGATCCGTGATCAGGACCACGCGCAGCCCCGTACTGCGGGCGGCCCGGACCGCGGAGAGGGTCTCCTTGGCGTGCCGCGGCATGGCGAACGCGAGGACCCAGGTCCCGCCGGCCGCCCTGGACTGGAGCAGTGCGTCGAAGGCGACGCTGCCGCCGCGCGTCACCAGGCGTACGTCGGGGTGGATGCGCCTCGCGGCATATGCGAAGTACTCCGCCAGGGAGACCGAGATCCGCAGCCCGAGGACGGTCAGCGGCACCGAGGCGGCCAGCTCGCGGCCGATGTCCAGGACCTGGTTGGTGTCGGCGAGCAGCCGGCGCACGTTCTCCAGGTTCTCGATCTCCGCGTCGACGGCGGCCTGGAGTTCGTTGCGTCGGATCTGCTCGCGGGTGTCCGGCGCGCCGGCCACGGCGCTGAGCGCGATCGGCTGGAGCACGTCGCGCAGGGCCGGGTAGCCGCTGAAGCCGAGGGAGGACGCGAAGCGGGTCACGGAGGGCTGGCTGACGCCCACCCGCTCGGCGAGTTCGGTGATCGAGAGGAAAGCGGCCTCGGTGAGGTGGTCGATCAGGTACTGGGCGATGCGCCGCTGGCCCGGGGACAGGCGGCGGCCGTCGAAGAGCGCGAGGAGCCGGTCGGCCGGAGGGCGGACCGGCTCCTCGGCCGACTGACCGCTCGGCGTGATCGCAGCCGCTTGTGCGCGTGCCTGCTGCCCCGATGACACCGGAGGGCCTCCTTCTCACGTCACTCGCGCTCAAACATAGCTCACCCCTCGTGGCCGATGATGATCAGTCCTGGGCGCGGGAGGTGACCGGGGCGTCGGTGCGGTCGCCCAGGAACTCGTACCAGCGTCGCTGCAGGCACAGGTAGCGCGTGTCCGCCTCGACGAGGTCGAGGAACGAGCCGATCGTCGCGGCCAGCCGCTCGCCGAGACCCGGATCGGTGAGGCCGCCGTCCTGGGCGAAGGCGTGGTGGGCACCGGCCAGGCTGAACATGTCGGGGTAAACGCGGGCGCCGAGGTGTTCGAGGGGTACGCGCAGGGCCCACAGTCCGCGGTTGCCGCCGACCATCGAGGGCGAGGCCGACACCAGCAGGGTCTGCTTGTCCTTGAAGGGCTGCGGCCGGTAGCGGGACACCCAGTCGACGGCGTTCTTCAGGACGCCCGGCACGGAGGCGTTGTACTCGGGCGAGGCGATGATCAGCGCCTGCGCGGCCTCGATCCGCTCGCACAGGGCCAGGGCGCCCTCGGGCAGCCCTTCGCCGGCTTCCGCGTCGCCGTCGTACGGGGGCATGGGGAAGTCGCGGAGGGTGACGGGTTCCGCCACTGCCCCGGCCTCGCGCACCATCTCGGCTACGAGGGCCGCGAGCCGGACGTTGACCGAGCCGGTGCGGGAGGACCCGGACAGGACGAGGGCGCGCAGCGAGGTACGGGGGTGCTCCCCGTCGTGCGGACGGCCCGGATCCGTCGGGAAGTGGTCGGGGTCTGTCGGGTTCATGCCGTTTCCTGCCCTCTGCTCTCGGCTCGGCTTCTCGGCTCGGCTCTCGGTTCTCTGTTCCCGGGCCTGCGGACGCCCGGCGGGCGACGCGCGGCGGGACCCGCACACGCCAGTGTGCGGGTCCCGTCCGGGCCGCCGGGTCACTTCGCGCCGGGGTTCTCCCAGCGGTAGAACTCGTGGGCCATCGCGTCCTTCGGGCTGCGCCAGGTCTCCGGGTCGTGCGGGCTGATGTACGCCGTGAGCCGGTCGCTCAGCCTGCGGAACTCCGGGTGGTCGGTGACCTTGGCGATGGCCGGACCGGGCGCCCGGTCCGCCTCGATGAAGTGCATGTAGACGTCGCCGAACTGGAAGAGGCTCCGGCGTGTGACCCCTACCAGGTGCGGCAGTTCACCCGCGTCCGAGTCCGCGAAGAGCGCGGCGATGTCGGGGCCCGATCCCGGCGCCATGCGGGCGACGATGAGAGCGCGGTGCGTGTCGTTCATCCGACTGCTTGCCTTTCGTTTCAGAGACGTCGGAGACGTCGGAGACGTCAGAGACGGCTGACGGCGGGGGTGCGGCTCTCGCGTTCGCGCTGCTCGATCTTGTCCCGGATGAGTGCCATCTGGATCGGGGAGTTGCGGTTGATGTTGTCGGTCATCCAGGCGTCGTCCACGGGCGCGTCGGGCTTCATCGCGAAGTCCTGCGTCCACTTCATCCGGGTGCCGCCGGGCACCTTGAAGTACTGCCAGTGGATGTCCATGTGGGCGAAGGGGCCCGTCTCCACCCGCCGGGCGCGGACCGTGAGGCCCTCGCGGTCGACGGTCCGCTCCGAGACCCAGCTCCACACCTTGCCGTTCTCGTCGGGGTGCATGGTCAGGCGGAAGGTGGTCGTGTCCCCCTTCTGCTCGAGGATCTCCAGCGAGGCGTACTCGCTGAACAGCTGGGGCCAGTTGGGGAGGTCGTTGGTCATCTCCCAGACGAGCTCCACGGGCGCGTTGACGGTGATCTCGTTCTCAGTGTGTCCTGGCATGTCAGGCTCCGGTCATCAGGCTGTTGTTGACGAGGTCGAGGAATTCCCCGGGGGTCTTGCAGCGGTCGGCCTCGGTGGGCAGGGCCCGTCCGCGCCGGTTCTCCAGCTCACCGACGATGCCGAGCAGGCCCAGCGAATCGAGGCCGTACTCGTGGAAGGGCGCGTCCGGACGTCTCGCCATCTCGATGGGGTCGACGGTGATACCGGCGGTCTTCATCAGGGCCGCCAGCTCCTCCACGGTCAGTCGGTCGGACATGTGGATGCTCTTTTCCTTGGGGGTACCGCTCGGGTCCCGGCGGGCTAGGAGTCCGTCGGGGAGCCCTTGCGGACGACGAGCGCGGAGTTCGACCCCATCCGGCCGCGGCTGAGCACGAGCGCCGTGCGCAGCTGCGCCGGCCGGGCGCTGCCCGTCACCACGTCGAGGTCGTGGCACACGTCGTAGACGTTCGGGGTCGGCGGGACGACGCCGTGTTCCAGCGCCAGGACCGCGGCCGCGGTGTCGAGGGCGGGAGCGGCGCAGTACGCCCGGCCGATACCGGACTTGGGCGCCGTGACCGGCACCTTGTGTCCGTGGTCGCCCAGTGCGTGGACGATCGCGGCCGCTTCGGCCGTGTCGGCCTCGGGGGTCCCGAGGGCGTCGGCGAAGACCACGTCGATGTCCTCGGGGGCGCAGCCGGCTTCCCGGAGGGCGCCGCGGACGGCGTGGGCCAGCCCCTCGCCGGCCTCGTCGTGCCGCCGGGTGCCGCTGAAGGTCGCGGCGTGGCCCGCCAGTACGGCGCGTACGGTGGCGCCGCGGCGGCGGGCTTCGGCCTCGTCCTCGACGACGAACATGGCGCCGCCCTCGGCAGGGACGAAGCCGCAGGCCTGGTCGGTGAACGGCCGGTAGGCGCGCTCCGGGTCGTCCCGCGTGCTCAGCCCCTCGTACTCCAGCTGGCAGACGATGGAGTACGGCGCGAGGGGCGCCTCCGTCGCTCCGACGAGCATGGCCCGGCTGCCCTGGCGGATCGCCCGGACGGCGTGCGCGAAGGCGTCGAGCCCGCCCGCCTCGTCGCTGCAGACGACCCCGCAAGGCCCCTTCAGCCCGCGGCGGATGGAGATCTGGCCCGTGCTCGCGGCGTAGAACCAGGCGATCGACTGGTACGGCCCCACGAAGCGCGGCCCCTGCTCCCAGAGGTGCTGCAGTTCGCGCTGGCCGAACTCACCGCCGCCGGAGCCGGCTGCGGTGACGACGCCGAAGGAGAAGGGGTCGCGCTCGTAGTCGGCACGGCCGAGCCTGGCGTCCTCCAGGGCGAGGTCGGCCGCTGCGAGCGCGTGGTGGGTGAACCGGTCGGTCTGGACGAGGAAGCGGTCCTCGACCAGCGCGCCGGGGTCGAAGCCCCTGACCTCCCCCGCGACGCGCAGCGGCAGGTGCTCGCAGCCCGCCCTGGTGACGCGGTCCAGGACGCTGGCGCCGGACTGGGTGGCCTTCCAGAAGGCGTCGGCGCCGACGCCGTTGGGGGCGACGACCCCGATGCCCGTGATGACCGTACGGCTGGTCACGAGACCTCCTCCTTCGGCCGGGTCATGACCACGGCGGACTGGAAGCCGCCGAAGCCGCTGCCCACGGAGAGCACGCTGCGCAGTTTCCGGTCCCGGGCCACCTTGGGCACGTAGTCCAGGTCGCATTCGGGGTCGGGCGTCTCGTAGTTGGCGGTCGGCGGGACCACCTGGTGGACCATCGCGAGGACGCAGGCGGCGAGTTCGATGGCCCCGATGGCGCCGAGGGAGTGTCCCACCATGGATTTGATGGAGGTCATCGGCGTCCTGTAGGCGTGCGCGCCCAGGACCTTCTTGACCGCCGCGGTCTCGTGGCGGTCGTTCTGCTTGGTGCCCGAGCCGTGCGCGTTGACGTAGTCGATCTCGTCGGCGGCGACTCCGGCCTGGGCGAGGGCGGTTTCGATGGCCCGGGCCATCTCCAGGCCTTCGGTGGTCAGCCCGGTCATGTGGTGGGCGTTGCCGAAGGTGGCGTAGCCGCCGATCTCGCAGTAGACGGTCGCGCCGCGGGCGCGGGCGCGTTCCAGCTCTTCGAGTACGAGGACGGCGCCGCCCTCGCCGAGGACGAATCCGTCCCGGTCGGCGTCGAACGGCCGTGAGGCGTGGGCCGGGTCGTCGTTGTTCGGCGAGGTCGCCTTGATGGCGTCGAAGCAGGCCACGGTGATCGGCGATATGGGCGAGTCCGAGGCACCGGCGATGCAGACGTCCATCCGGCCCTCCGCGATGGCGTGCACGGCGTACCCGATGGCGTCGAGTCCCGAGGTGCAGCCGGTGGAGACGGTCTGGACGGGGCCGCGTGCTCCCGTCTGCTCCGCGACGGCGGAGGCGAGGGTGGCCGGCGTGAACGCCCGGTGCAGGTGCGGGCCGGCCAGCTTGTGGTCCACGTCCCACCAGGAGCCGGACTGGCTCACGGCGACGTAGTCGTGCTCCAGACGGGTGGTGCCGCCGACGGCGGTGCCGAGGGAGACGCCGGTCCGCCAGGCCTCGTCCGCGGTGAGGTCGAGTCCGGCGTCGCGCACCGCCTCGCGGGCGGCGACCAGGGCGAACTGGATGTACCGGTCCGCGCGGGCCGCCTCCTCCTCGTCGAGGCCGTGCTCGGCGGGGTCGAAGTCGACCTCGGCGGCTATCCGTGAGCGGAAGCCCGTCGGGTCGAAGAGACTGATGCCCCGTGTCGCCGTACGCCCGTTGGCCAGCAGGTCCCAGAAGTCGCGGACTCCGATGCCGCCGGGCGCGACGACGCCCACTCCGGTGACGGCCACCCGCCGGCGGGTCACGAGACCGCTCCTGTACGGTCCGGCGGCTGCTCCCATGCGGTTCCCTCCGGGTTCGGGGCCTGCTCGGTGTCCACGTGTCCCAGTTCGGGGCGCGGGGCGAGGGGGCCGAGGTGGAAGACCATGCGGGCTTCGGTGTCCCCGACGTTGCGGAAGCGGTGGCGCGTGTTCAGGGGCACGAGCAGCCCCTGGTCGGTGCGCAGCGGGTGGGGCTCCCCGTCGAGGTCGACCTCCAGCCGGCCGCTGACGACGTACACGAACTCCTCCGAGTACGGGTGGTAGTGCTCGGCGATCGACTCTCCGGGGGCCATGATGGCCAGGCCCATGAAGCCGCTGGTCGAACCCACCGAGGTCGGGGTGAGAACGGCCCGCAGGTCGCCACCGCGCCGGCGGTTGGGCGGCGTCTCGCTCAGGTCCACGATGCGTGGGCGCTGTTGGGTCATGGTGGGTGCCTCCTGGCGTGTGGGGAGAGCCTCGACGGAGATCGGGGTGGGGGTGTGGGGTCGGTGGGGGCCGGGGGCCGCAGTGGGGCCGGCCGGAAGGAGGGCCCCGGGGAGGATCAGGACTGCGCGGGTGCCCGGCGGTCGGTGATCAGCTTCATGGTGTGGTGTGCGGCGCGGCCCCGCCCGTCGGGCGCGAGCGTCAGCCGGTCGAGCACCGCGGCCTTCCGGGGGCCCGAGATGCCGTAGACGGTCTCGGGGTCGGCCTCCAGCGGGCCGTGTACGTCGATCAGCCGGACGACGATGTCGTCGCGCTGGAAGATGCTGCTGCTCCGAACGGGGCTCCGGGACCGGCGTGCGGCCTCCTCGTCCTGCCGGGCCAGGAACCTGGCGAGTGCCTGGCCGCAGCCGGGCTTCGCCGGGTAGAAGACCGCGTGCCGCTGCACCTCGGCGGACTCGGGCTCCGGTGCGGCGATGTGGTGGACGGCCGGGACGGCGGCGCGCATGAAGAACATGCGGGCCGATTCCGGGTCGCCGAGGTCGCGGTCCTGTTCGAGGTAGGGGTTGATGGCCTCCTCGACGGCGCGCACCTCGGGCTGTTCCGAGACGTGCCTGAGGGCCGCCATCAGGTCGCCCTGGACCTCGACCGTCCGTACCACCCGGTTGCCGTGCATGAACAGCGAGGTGCGGCACAGGCGGGTGTGGTCGTCGACGCGGGCCGCCGGTGAGGCGTAGCTGGAGAGGATGGACGCGACGTCCTTCTCGCTGCCCGGCTTGACCGTGAAGGTGAGGGCGTGGCGCACGATGCCGGCGCCCAGGCGGGGCGTGGACTGCAGGCGCGCCGTGGGCGGGCGGGCCGCCTGGTCGTAGCCCCGTCCGGTCTCGCGCAGGACGGTGAACTTGAGCGGGCGCATGGAGCGAGCGCACGCACCCAGCGGCCGCACCTGTTCGGCGTGGTGCTCGCTGTTGACCCAGGCGAGGTATTGCGGGGCGCTCTCCCACTCGCTCGTGATCAGCCACTGCGAGGGGTTCTCGAAGGACTGGCACAGCTGGTCGCTGATGTGGCCCGGGACCGACGCGATGTCGTTGCGGAGCTTTTCGTACGCCTCGAAGAACTGCTGCTGGGTCCCCTCGTGGAGATCCATCAGAAGGACGACCCGGAGCATGGAGCCGTCGAAGGCTGACTGCGACACCCGTTCGGAGAGGGTGGTTGTCATCTACTCACTCCTTCATGAGGGGGTGGAGATCCATCGCGTACGGACCCCTCGTCCGTCACCGGTGGCGTCCGCCCGGGCCGGCGGCCGCCCTCTGGCGAACGACAGGCCGGCGCGTCTCAGGGGGAGCCGCTGTCGCTCATCGTCATCCGGGTAGGGGCGTACCGCTACATGTCGGGATCAAGCGGGTGACAACCGGCGAATCAACTGGGCCTCATCGCGGATCGGGGGCATAAAGAGTCCACTCCCCCACACAGAAAACAGGAGCCCGCAGCTGATGGAAGACAACGCCGATGTTCGCGTACCGGTTCTCGTCGTGGGCGGCTCCCTCGTGGGCCTGTCCACCTCACTTTTCCTGAGCCGCCACGGAGTGAGGCACCTGCTGGTCGAGAAGCACTCCGATACCTCCGTGCACCCGCGCGGCCGCGGCATCAACGCCCGGACGATGGAGCTCTTCCGCACGGCAGGGGCGGAGCACGCGATCCGCCGGGCGGCGTCCGTGCTGGAGGGCATCCAGGGCATTCTGCAGGCGCGGTCGTTGACCGACACCGCCGACCACAACTGGCTGATCAAGTCGATCGACCCGTCCGGAGCGCTGGCGCGTTTCAGCCCGACGGGGTGGTGCCTGTGCAGCCAGAACAACATCGAGCCCGTGCTGGCCGAGCAGAGTCGTGCTCAGGGCGCCGACATCCGCTTCGGCAACGAGCTGATGAGCTTCGACCAGGACTCCACCGGGGTGAACGCCGTGGTGAAGAACCGCACGACGGGCGAGCACATCACGGTGCGCGCGGACTTCCTGATCGCGGCGGACGGACCGCGCAGCCCCGTCCGCGAGCAGCTGCGGATCCCCCAGACGGGTAACGGCGAGCTGTTCCACAACGTGAGCGTCACCTTCCGCTCGGAACGGCTCGTGAAGGTGCTGGGCGACCTGCGCTTCATCGTCTGCTACCTGATGCGCCCGGGTGCCGACGGGGCGCTGCTGCCGGTGGACAACGACACGCAGTGGGTCTTCCACGCCCCCTGGCACCCCGACCAGGGAGAAACCCTGGAGGACTTCACCGACGAGCGGTGCGTGGACCAGATCCGCGAGGCGGTCGGCGTACCCGACCTGGACGTGGAGATCAGCGGCAAGGCGCCGTGGCACGCGGCCGAACGGGTGGCCGAGCGGTATTCGTCCGGTCGGGTGTTCCTGGCGGGGGACGCAGCGCACGAGATGTCGCCCACCGGGGCCTTCGGTTCCAACACGGGCATCCAGGACGCGCACAACCTGGCGTGGAAGATCGCCGCGGTGCTGGACGGGTCGGCGGGCATCGAGCTGCTCGACACCTACCAGGCCGAGCGGCTTCCGGTGGCGAGAGCCACGAGCGAGCGTGCGTCGGCCCGTTCGGCCGAGCACAGCCACCCGGGGTACGCGCCTCCGCCCACCATGGGCGGCGGACCGGGCAGCGGTGTCCTCACGACGGCGATGGCCTACTGCTACACGCAGGGCGCGCTCGTCGGCGGCGACCCGGCGCGGCCCGTCATCCCGGAGACGCTGCGGTCGATGGGAGACACCGGGACCCGGGCCCCGCACATGTGGCTGACCAGGGGCGGTGAGCGGATCTCCACCCTGGACCTGTACGAGCGTTCCTTCGTGCTGCTCAGCGGCGCGGGTACGCCGTGGCAGGCTGCCGCGGAGCAGGCGGCCCGACAGCTGGGGCTGCGGCTGGACGCGTACACGATCGGTTCCGGGCCGGGTGCGGACCTGGTCCCGGAGGGCGGCGCGCCGTGGACCGAGGTCCACCGGCTGGGCGCCGACGGCGCCGTGCTCGTACGCCCGGACGGGTTCGTGGCCTGGCGCTCGGAAGGCGCCGTGGCCGACCCCGCGTCGGTGCTGCGCGAGGTCCTCTCGACGGTGCTGCGCCGGGCGTGACCACCCACTCCCCCCGTCCGCCGGCCGTGCGCGCGGCCGGCGGACGGGGTTCAGCGGCAGGTCCAGCAGCCGGCCCAGCAGCCGGCGTGGGGCTGGACGGTACGGCGGCGGCCGGCGCCGCTGCCGGCCCCCCTGTCGGCGCCGCCCGTCGCGCCGCGGTCGCGGTCACGCTCGATGGCGGTGCGGTGCGCGCAACAGGCGATGACGACCGCGATCGCGGCCACTTCCTCCGGGGCGGCAACGCCCTTCTCCACACGCAGCAGGCTCGTTATCGGAACATCCTTCGACATCGGCACGGCCTCTCTCACGGGGGCTGCGCGTGCGCCCTGTCGCGTCGCGAGGGGCGGACCGGCTCGGCGTCGGCGCGGGCGGCACACGGGTGGCTCGGCGCGCTGACGGGACGTGTTCCGCATGCGCGAACCGGCCGGTGGGGTCCTGTCGGATCTCGAGGACTCCTGTCGCGACCGACGGTACAAGCGCCCGGCGGCCGCGGCACGCCGGGATTCCGGCACCCGGCGGGCCGTCCGGCGGGGCACTCGTGAAGGGCCACCAGCCCCTGCTCTGCCGGGGGTGCGCCGGTCATCTGTACGCCGTCTGCACGACGGACCACACCGGCGGGAACAAGGTCGGGCAGTGGGAGGTCGACCACGAGATGCCCGTGTCGTGCCCGCTGGCGGGCCTGTTGCCGCTGACCGGCAGGGGCGTCTCCGTCCACGACCTGCCCGGCGCCGAGGAGGTACTCGGCCCACCGCGCTGAAACGGGCGGCGCATTGGACCGGCCGGGTGAGTCCCGCCCGCCGCGCGGACCGCCGCGGCGAACGGGCGTTGCCGGGCTTTGCCGTGCCGGGGAATGGACCGCCCGGCCTGGCGCCCTCTTGGGCGGTCTACGCGCGGGACGGTCCGGGCACGGTCCGGAGGTCGTAGCGGTAGGAGCGGTCGTTCTTGAAACTGAGCCAGACGGTGGCCGGCGGTTCGGGTCCGTCGGCGCGGCCGTCGACGGGGTGGGCGGTGACGAGACCGCCGGCGATCTCGCAGTGCCAACCGTCCGGCGCCGACCAGACGCACCACACCTTCCCGTCCGTCCGACGGTAGGCCGGCCGCCCGTTGTGCTCGCCGGCGCGTTCGAAGAGGTGGCGGAGCCCGTCGGTGTGCCGCACGAAGGTGAAGGACGCAAGGTCTGTCATGGCAACGGCACTTTACGGGGCCTGCCGGGCGGCGGTCCCGGCCGGCCGTGCCCGCCACTGCTCCGCCGCCATCCGCCAGATGACGTCGATCCCCGATTCGCCCGGGGCGAGCGGGCCTTCGGGCGCCGGTACGCGCTCGACCTCCGTGAAACCCAGGCGTCGGGCGACGGCCCCGCTGGCGTGGTTGGCGGCGTCGTGGTGGATCTCGATCCGGTCGATGCCCGGCAGTCGGAAACCCTGGGTGAGGAGAGCCGTGCAGGCCATCGTGACCAGGCCCCGTCCGGTCCGGGCCGGGTGGAGCCAGTAGCCGATTTCCAGGCCGCCCTCTCCGATCCTGCGCATGAGTACGCAGGTGCCGACCACTTCGGCGTCGGAGGTGATCGCGTAGCCGTAGGCCTCCCCGGTCTCCCACTTCTGCCGCATCCCGGTGAGGAAATCCGCGGTCTGCTGTCGCCCGGGGTCGGCCGCCCAGGGCATCCACGGCACCAGATGGTCCAGCGACTCGTAGATCGCCCGTTCCAGGGCGTCGAGATGGCTCGTGCGCCATCGGTGCAAGACGACCTGGTCTGAACTGAGGCTTTCGGCGGGCGTTTCCATGCACCGGATGCTCTCCCGGCCCGGCTGCCGGCGACAACGCATTAAGTGCTCCTGCCGGATCCGGCGAGGCCCGATCAGCGCTGCGCGGGGTGGTAGAGCACGTGCGCACGGGCCATGTCCCCCGGCTCGTCCCCGGACAGCCGGAGGAAGTGTTCCACCTGCCAGGTCTGCGTACCGCGCGCCTGGCGGGCGGTGGTGGTCACCCACGGCGGACAGACGCGGAACGCCCGCTTGCCTCCGGAGCCGTTCGTCGACACGACGCCCCGTTCGCGCAGCACGTCCCGCGGGAACACGAACTGCCCGAACCGCTCGCCCTCGCGGGTACTGATGACGAACAGGTCGACGGGATCCGCGGCGTCGAAGGGCTGGATCGGCCCGCCCGCGGACCTCTTCCACACCGTGACGAACCGGCCCGCCTTCGTCGGGCCCGGGTCGTAGGCCAGTGTCCTCGCCCGCAGCAGGTCACCGGCGATCCCCGTCCCGCCGCGCGGCCACGCTTCGCGTTCCACCGCCATACCCGCATCCTGCCAGCTTTCGAACGTACGACTGAATTCAGTCGAGCGCGCTGCTGGAACTCCTGTGCGAGCAACTGATCACCGTTGGTATGCTCCGACCCGATCGGAGGGGGGCCGATCACGGAGAGCCAGGCCGACCGGCCCGCGACAGCGGCTGCCCGGGGCCGGCTCGGTGGTGTCCCCTTCCTCCCGTGTTCGCCCATGAGAGGGTGCTTGTGGACCCAACCGTAAGACGATCGTCGCGCCTGCACCGAGGGCTGGGAGCCGCCACGCTGGCCCTGGTCACCGGCGCCGCGCTGCTGCACGTGACCACGCCCGTGGCGGTCGCGGCCCCGGCCGCCGGCGCCCCGGCCGAACTGGTGCTGCCCGCCGCCCCGCGCGGACTCCCGGCCCGGGACCAGCTGTTCGTGGCCGGTGACACCGGCCTCCTGCACGCCCGTGAGGGCGGCGACCAGCTGCTGTGGACCCGGTACGACACAGGTGCCACCACCGACACCGGGCTGCGGCTGCCCGCCCCGGTCGACGGCGGCCTGGACCAGGGCCGGCCTTCGCGCGGCTACCGGGGCACCCCCGACCACCGCTACGGAACCTCCTCCGACTCCGTGGCCGTCCCGACGGCGGCCACGGCGCAGGCTCCCGCCAAGGTCGACCTGTACGACCTGGCCACCGGCAGGCCGGTCGCGCTCGGCACCGTCACCGTCCCCGCCGGGCAGAGCTACTACGGGACGTACGGGCGCACCGTGCTGACCTTCGAGGGCAGCGCCTCCGCGGTCACCGGCTGGTTCCTGAACCGGCTGGACGGCGCCTCCACGGTCCGCACCAAGGTGGCCCTGCCCGCCGGCGCGGCCCTCGCGTCCTCGGTGCACGACGGCGACCAGAACGCGCTGATCCTGCGCCACCGTCAGGACGACCTCAGCCACTCCGTCCTCGTGGACGTCGTGACGGGAGCGACCACCGCGCTGCCGGACGAGGGCGAGTACGACTTCTCGCACACCTTCCGGCTGGCCAAGGGCAAGGTGCTGCGCACCGGCGACCAGAACACGGTCGACGTACTGGACCGGGCGCAGCCGCAGACCGTGCTGAGCTCCACCTACCTCAACCCGGTCTCGGGCGAACTACGCCTGCTCGGCGACTGGCTGATCGGCACCGATTCCGTCCAGGGGTCCTCGGGCGACGACCGGGGCCGTCCCCTGCACTTCACGCCGATCGGCTCGACCTCCGGCACCGTCGAGTACCTGCTGGAGTTCGCCGACAGCCAGCTGCTGCCCGCACCGGACGGCTCGCTCCTCGCGGTCGGCAGCCCCAAGGCCCCCGCGTACGGCAGCCAGCCCCAGGTCGCCGTCCAGCGGATCACGGCGGCCGACGCGGCCAAGCCGCAGGCCGGCAAGCTCGCGGACGTCCCGCCGGCACCGGCCACGGTCTTCGGCCTGTCGATCGGCGGCGGCGTGCTCACCGCCGCCTCGGACACCGTCCAGTTCCAGCCGGGAGACATCACCGGCGCGTTCCGCAGCTACCGGATCTCGAACGACCCGACCCCGGTCAAGACCTTCGAGTACCTCGACGGAACCCACAGCATCAGCGACTGCTTCAGCCACGGCGCCGGCTGCGTCGGCCTCCGGTCCAGCGGCGACGGCCGGTACCTGGAGTACGACCCGGTGAAGTGGCAGGCCGCCGCCATCCGCCAGGCCGGCAACCGCGACTGGGCCGGCAAGATCCCCACCGGGAACGTCGACGGCCTGCGGACCGCGGACGCCGCGGGCCGCTACGTCGCACTCGCGCAGACCGCGTACGGCAACTGGACGTCCAACCACCTGGTCATCGTCGGGGATCTCGACGCGCGCGCCCAGGTGTTCCAGACGCAGGCGACCGGCGTCGCGGTCCAGGGCGACACGCTCTGGCTCTCCCGGCAGGACGACAAGACCGTCTACGCCAGTGACATGAAGGGCGAGGCGGACCGGGGCACCTTCACCACGCCCTGCCCGGCCACCCTGTTGGAGGCTGTCGGCCGCTACGTCTCCTGGGCCTGCCAGGACAGTCAGGGCACGGTGCGCACCAGCGGGGTGTACGACACAGCGACCCGCCAGACCCTTTCGGTGCCGGTGATGAGCACTGGCTGGACCAACAGCGTCTGGGGCCGGGAGTCGCTTCTCGGCGACGGTTACCTGGTACGCCAGGACCTGGCCGGCGGCCGGCTGCTGCTGCTCGACTTCCACGACGGCATCAAGGCGTCCGGCGGCGAGAACACCGTGCAGGTCCGCACCCTGGCCCAAGGCGAGGAGTGGAAGGGCCAGCGCCACGCGAACCGGTCCTGGGCCGTGGACCGGACCGGCTCGAACATCGTGTGGACCGACGCCGACGGGCAGCGCATCCACGTGGCCAACAACGGCATCGCGGCCGCGCAGGCCGGTGACCGCCTCACCACGCTGTCCCCGGCGCGGCTGCTCGACACCCGGGCGGGACTCGGCCGGGCCGGGACCGCACCGGTGCCGGCCGGCGGCGAGGTGTCGCTGCAGGTCGCGGGCCGGTCCGGGGTTCCGCAGTCCGGTGTCAAGGCGGTCGTGCTGAACGTGACGGTCACCGACCCGAAGTCCGACGGACACCTGACCGTCTGGCCCTCCGGCACCACCCGCCCCGATTCCTCCAACCTCAACTGGACGACCGGGCGGACCGTGCCGAACCAGGTCGTGGTGCCGGTGGGGGCCGACGGCAAGGTCAACCTCCGCAACGCCGGCTGGGGCACGGCGCACCTGATCGCCGACATCTTCGGCTACTACGCTCCGGACGCCTCGGGCAGCACCTTCACCGCGGCGGGGCCGGCCCGTCTGCTGGACTCCCGCGCGGGGGTGGGCCGGCCGGGAACCACTCCGGTGGCCGCCCGCAGTGAGGTGTCGCTGCAGGTCGCGGGCCGCGGCGGCGTTCCGCAGTCCGGCGTCAAGGCCGTGGTGCTGAACGTGACGGTGACGGACGCGAAGGACGCCGGGCACCTGACGGTGTGGCCGTCGGGCAGCGCCCGCCCCGACTCCTCCAGCCTCAACTGGACGGCGGGCCAGACCGTGCCCAACCACGTGGTGGTCCCGGTCGGCGCCGACGGGACGGTGAAGCTGTTCAACGCGAGCTGGGGCACCGCCCACCTGATCGCCGACGTCTTCGGCTACTACTCCGGCGACCAGGCCGGCGCCACCTTCCACACCGCCGGCCCCAAGCGGGTACTCGACACCCGGACCACCGGGGCGGTCCCCGCCCGCGGGAACACCGTGCTCGACCTGTCCGGAAACGGTGAACTCCGCCGGGCCAAGGCGGTCGTGCTGAACGTTACGGTCACCGACCCGAAGTCAGACGGACACCTGACCGCCTGGCCCTCCGGCACCACCCGCCCCGACTCCTCCAACCTCAACTGGACGACCGGAGGGACCGTGGCCAACCTGGTGACGGTACCGGTGGGCGGCGACGGCAAGGTCGAGATCGCCAACCTCGGCTGGGGCTCCACCCACGTCGTCGTCGACCTCTTCGGCCACTTCGGCTGACCGCCCGCCGGCTCCCCGCCGAGTCCGACTCGGCGGGGAGCCGGCGCCGGCAATTCCGTTGCCTGACAGGCCTCTTGACGGTTGCGGCCCTTGACGTCGCGGGGGGCGCAGAGCACAGTGGCCACCGTTCTGAGAGCGCTCTCAGAACGGTGGACCCGGCTCTACCTCCCCCCGCACCCGCGCCTTGCAGCGCGCTTCAGAGAGGGCACCCATGCGCGAGACATCCGGCAGGAAACGAGCGACCGTACGGCGGGCCGTACTGGCCGCGATCAGCACGACGGCCCTGGTGGCGGCCGCCGCCGCGGGCGTCGTGCTGCCCGCGAACGCCGCGGCTCCCCCCGCACCGGCGGGCTGGACCCAGGTGTTCCTGGACGAGTTCGACGGGGCCGCCGGCTCGGGGGTGAACACCACCGACTGGCAGTACACCACCGGCACCAGTTACCCCGGCGGACCGGCCAATTTCGGCACCGGCGAGATCGAGACGATGACCGCCGACCCCTCCAACGTCTCCCTCGACGGCGCGGGGCACCTGCGCATCACGCCGCGGCGGGATCCGGCGGGCCGTTGGACGTCCGGCCGTGTCGAGACCCGGCGAGGCGATTTCCAGCCCCCGGCGGGGGGTACGCTCCGCGCCGAGGCGCGCATCCAGATGCCGAACGTCACGGGACCCGCCGCCAAGGGCTACTGGCCCGCCTTCTGGATGCTCGGCACCCCGTACCGCGGGAACTGGTGGAACTGGCCGGGAGTCGGCGAGATCGACATCATGGAGAACGTCCAGGGCCTCAACACCGTCTGGGCGACCGTGCATTGCGGCACGAGCCCGGGCGGCCCCTGCAACGAGACGTCCGGCATCGGCGGCCAGCGCGTCTGCCCCGGGGCGAGCTGCCAGGCCGGCTTCCACACCTACGCCGTCGAGTGGGACCGCTCGACGGCGGTCGAGCAGATGCGCTTCTACGTCGACGGGGCCAACTTCCACACCGTGCGAGCCGATCAGGTGGACGCGACGACCTGGACCAACGCCACGAACCACGGCTACTTCATCATCCTGAACGTCGCGATGGGCGGCGGCTTCCCCGACGCCTTCGGTGGCGGGCCCGACGCCGGCACCGAGCCGGGCCACGCCATGGTCGTCGACTACGTGTCCGTACTGCGGTCGACCGGCGGCACGACACCGCCCACCACTCCCCCGACCACGCCGCCCACCACCCCGCCGTCCGGCAACCGCGACGCGTACGCCGCGATCCAGGCCGAGTCCTACGACGGCCAGTCGGGCGTGGCCACGGAGGCCTCCACCGACTCGGGCGGCGGCCGGAACCTCGCGGCCCTCGGCAACGGCGACTGGGCCCTCTTCCGGGGCGTGGACTTCGGCTCCGCGCCGGCGAGGCAGTTCCACGGCCGGGTCGCCAGCGGCGCCGCCGCCGGGGTCAGCGGGCTCGTCGAAGTACGGCTCGACAGTCGGACCTCGGCACCCGTCGGCAGCTTCTCGGTCGCGAACACCGGCGGATGGCAGAGCTGGCGCACGGTACCGGCGAACATCACGGCGGTCACGGGCACGCACGACGTCTACCTGACCTTCACCAGCGGCCAGCCGGCCGACTTCGTGAACGTCAACTGGTTCGACTTCGGCCACTGACACGAGCTGCTCCCGGGCACGGCCGGTGCAGGGCCGGTCGCGCCCGCAGGACAGGTGCTCACGTGCTCTTCCCGGCCAGGAAGCGGCGCAGTCTCGTCAGCGGCCAGGCGTTGACGACGTCGTCCGCCGTCAGCCAGCCGCGCTGAGCCGTTCCCACCCCGTACCGCATGTAGGGCAGGTGCGTGGTGGCGTGGGCGTCGGAGTTCACCGCGAACTTCACGCCGTACCGCTTGGCCCGCAGGATGTCCTCGTCGCACAGGTCGAGCCGCTCGGGGTGGGCGTTGATCTCCAGAGCGGTGCCCGATCGGGCGCACGCCTCGAAGACGGCGTCGAAGTCGGCGTCGATGCCCGGCCGTTTGCCGATCCGGCGGGTCGTGGGGTGGCCGATCACGGCGACGTGCGGGTTCTCGCAGGCGCGGATCAGGCGGCGGGTTTGTTCCCGCCGGCTCTGGTTGAAGTGCGAGTGGACCGAGGCCACGCAGATGTCGAAGCCGGCGAGGAAGTCGTCGGGCCAGTCCAGCGAGCCGTCCGGGCCGATGTTGAGTTCCGTGCCGTGCAGCAGCCGCATCCTGCGGTGCCTGCCGTCGAGTTCCCGCACCCGCTCGCGCTGGGCGAGGATCTTCTCGCTGGTCATGCGCTGCATGGCGAGGTCCGGGGCGTGGTCGGTGACCGCGTAGTACGCGTATCCCCGGGCGGCAGCGGCGGCGACCATGTCCTCCAGCGGGGCGAGTCCGTCCGTGAGGTCGGTGTGGGTGTGCAGGTCCCCGCGGATGTCCTTCTCCGTGAGGAGGTCCGGGAGGTCGCCGCGCAAACCGGCCGCGATCTCGCCGCGGTCCTCGCGCAGCGTCGGGGGTATCCAGGGCAGGCCGAGGCGTTCGTAGACGGCCTCCTCGGCCTCCGAGGTGACGCTCTCGCCGCTCTCGGCGTCGAAGAGCCCGTACTCGGAGAGCTTCAGGCCCTGGCGCACGGCGAGTTCGCGGGTGCGGATGTTGTGCGCCTTGGACCCGGTGAAGTACTGCAGGCCGGCGCCCCAGGAGGCGGGCGGGAGGACCCGCAGGTCCACCTGGAGGCCCGTGGCGGTCCGTACGGAGGTCTTCTTCTCGCCGCGCGCGATGACCTCGGCGATGTACGGGAGGGACGTGAGGGCTTCCATGAACGGCGCCGACCGGCGTGCCGCCACCAGGATGTCGAGGTCGCCGATGGTCTCCCGCATGCGGCGCAGTGATCCGGCGTACGTGCACCGGACGCAGCCGCGGACGGCGGACAGCTCGGCGACGAGCTGTTCGGCGGCGTCCATGGCGGCGCCGACGAGGATCCGGCCCTCGCCCGCCTTCTGCAGCAGTGCGATGCCGTGCAGGATGTTGTCCTCGGTCCGCTCGCCGAAGCCCTTGAGGTCGCGCAGCCGTTCCTGGTGGACGGCTTCGAGCAGCTGGTCGACGGAGGTGATGCCCAGCTCGTCGTACAGGACCATGGCCTTGCGCGGTCCGAGTCCGGGGATGGCGATCAGCTCGCGCACTCCGGACGGCACGGCGGCCCTGGCCTCGTCGACGACGGACATGCGGCCGGTCCGCAGGTATTCGACGATCTTGTCGGCGACCGACCGGCCGACGCCCGGGATCTCGCGCAGCCCCTCGGCGTCCAGGGTGGCGACGTCCTGCGGGTGGCCCCCGACGGCGCGGGCGGCCTTTTCGTAGGCGCGCGCCTTGAATGCCTCCCCGCCCCGGATCGCGATGAGGTCCGCGTATTCCTGGAGCATCGCCTCGACCTGGTCGTTGGCTCGGACCATGCCTCCAGGGTGCCCCGCGGGCACCGGGCGGGCACGCCGGGCCGCCGGGGCCGGGCGGGCCCGGCCCCGGCCGGGGCACGGCTGCCCCTGGTTTGGCGGGCGGCAGCGCGGGCAGCCGCGAGACACACAGGCGAAGGCCCCGGAAATGGAGTGCGGACATGTCTACAACCACACTCGTAGTGGTGATCGTCATCGCGGCGGTCGTGGTGCTCGCGCTCATCGCGACGCTGTGGCTGTCAGCACGGCGACGGCACCTGCGCGAACGGTTCGGCCCCGAGTACGAGCGCACCGTGCAGGAGGAGGGCGGCGCGAGGGCCGCCGAGCGCGACCTGCGGGCCCGTGAGCAGCGGCACGACCAGCTGGACATCAAGGAACTCCCCGCCGAGCGGCGGCGCGAGTACGCCGAGGCCTGGAGCGAGGTCCAGGAGCACTTCGTGGACCGCCCGGAGAACTCCGTGGCGGAAGCGGACGAGCTGGTCTCCAGGCTGCTGGACGAGCGCGGATACCCCACTGCGGGATACGAGGACCGGCTGCGTGACCTGTCCGTCGAGCACGGGCGCACCCTCGACCACTACCGGGCCGCGCACGACGTCAAGGTGCGCAGCGGCGGGGGCCGGGCGACGACGGAGGAACTGCGCGGGGCGATGGTGCACTACCGCGCCCTGTTCGAAGAGCTTCTGACGGATCAGAGGAGTCGTTGACATGCGTATGCCTGGAGACCAGGAGGCCCGGGACACCGAATCCGGTCCGACCACGGAAGACATCCTGAATTCGGGCGCGGCCGAGGAACGGCAGGCGCCGGCGTACCCGGGTGAGGCCACCTCCGAGTGGACGGAGGACCCGTCCGGGACGACAGGGACGGCAGAGATGACAGGGGCGGACGAGGCGGCAGGGGCGGACGAGTCGACCGCGACCGACCGGCCCGACGCCAGGGGTCCGGCCGACGCCGACACGGAGGAGCCGCTGCTCGGCACGACGGAGACCGAGGAGTACCGCAGGAAGTGGAGCGAGATCCAGGGCCGGTTCGTCGACGACCCGCAGGACGCCGTGAGGTCCGCGGACACCCTGGTGGCGGAGGTCATGCAGGCGCTGGCCGGCAGCTTCTCCACGCGCAAGCAGGGCCTGGAGGGCCAGTGGGGGCGCGGTGAGCAGGTGGCGACGGAGGACCTGCGGGTCTCGCTGCAGCACTACCGCTCGTTCTTCAACCGGCTCCTCAACACCTGAATCGACGCATCGACTGGTGAGTCGACACCTGGAACCACCACCGGACACCCCCTGAGCACCACGTCCGAGCACCGCGTCCCGGACGACGCCGTACCTCACTCGGCGTCGTCCGGGACGTGTATGTCCAGTACACAGATGTCGTCGAGGTTGCCCGCCCGCTGCGCCGCCAGTGTGCGGGCGAGCTCGCCGTCCACGCCGTCCCGCAGCAGCCGCAGGGCGGTTTCGGCCAGGCGGCCCAGTCCGAGGTCTATGTCCTCGCCCGGCTGCTCCACGAGTCCGTCGGTGTAGAGCAGGAGATGGTCACCGGGCCGGAGGTCGATGACGGCCTGTCCGTACACGGAGTCGCGGGCGGCGCCCAGGAGGCAGCCGTCGGGCTGGGGCAGGAAATCGGCCCGGCCGTCCCGGATCAGCAGCGGCGGCAGGTGTCCGGCCCGCGCCCAGGTCAGGCGGCGAACATCCGGCTGGTAGCGCCCGATGACCATGGTCGCGGTGGCGGACGGCTCCGAATCCGAGTGCAGCAGCAGATGGTTGAGCCGGCGCAGGACCTCGATGAGGGCCGATCCGGTGGTGGCCATGCCCTTGGCGGTGAACCTCAGCTGGGCCATGGTGCCGACGGCCGCCAGGCCGTGGCCGGCCACGTCCCCGACGACGAAGAGGGCGCTCCTGTCGGGCAGTTCGATGGCGCTGTACCAGTCGCCTCCGACGTTCACTCCGCTGTCCGACGGGACGTAGGCCACGTCGACGCACAGCCCCGCGAGCTCCACCGACTGCCCCGGTATCGGCAGCAGGGTCGCCTGGAGCCGGGCGGCGAGCGCGCGCTCGGCCTGCAGCATGCCGGACTGGACCAGGACGGCCCGCTCGCTCTCGCGCAGGGCGAGTTCCGCGTCGCGCAGCGCGGTGACGTCCTGGAAGAACCCGTGCACCTCGACCGGGCTCCCGCCGGCGTCCACGCGGGCCTCGACGACCATCCGTACGTGCCGGACGCCCTCGGCCGTGGTGATCCGGAACGGGTGGTCGACGGCCCGCTGCCCCAGTCGCAGCAGCCGGTGGACGACCGCGGCCGTGCGCGTGCGGTCATCGGGCAGGACGTACTGGGCCAGCTCCTCCAGCCCGATCGGGCCCAGCGCGGGATCCCGCTCGAAAATGGCGTAGACCTGGTCGGACCAGACGACCTCGCCCGTCGTCAGCTGCCAGCCGGCCCAGCCCAGGTTGCCCAGGCGCTGCATGTCGGTCAGCCTTCGGGCTTCGCGCTCACTGATGTCGTGGCGGACCCAGGAGACGATCAGGCGCCCTCCCAGCCGCGTCGCCCGGACCGAGTACACGGACTCCTGGGGGAACCCGGCGCCCACTTCGTGATAGGTGAAGGGCTCGCCCTCGTACACGGCCCCGGTGGCCAGGGTGTCCTCGTAGCCTTCCCACAGCGCGGTGCCGGCCACGGTGGGGTACGTCTCCAGGACCCGTCGGCCCACGAGTTCCTTGCCCCGGCGTCCCCCCACGTCCACGGATTCCGGCGTGGCCGCGTCGATCCGGTAGTCCTCGATCTCCCCCGTCGCCGACCGCAGCGGGGTGAGCAGCACCGCGGGCCCGGACAGCGCGTCCAGGACCGTCTGGACGGAGGCGACGTCGGGGACGGCAACGGCCGCCGCGCCCGCGTCGGCGGGCCCGCCGTTGCGCAGCGGGGCTGCGCACAGCCGGACGGCCCGGCGCAGCACCGTACGGGTGTCGGGGTCGAAGGGGCCCGGACGGTTCCGCAGGAAGCCGACGGCGCTCCGCACGCGTCCACCGGTCGGTACGGGGATCCAGGCGCGGGACGGCCACTGTCCGGCGGCCTCACCGATCAGCAGGTAGCGGCGGGCGTCCGCCGCCGGGTCCTCCAGCCATACGGCCTGCCCCGCGGCAATGGCTTCGAGGGCGGCGACGCCGCTGAGCGGGGGAACGTGGCGCCATTGATCGGCCAGTGACCCGGTGATGCCCGCGTGGCCCCTCAGCTCCAGGCTGCCGGTGGACGTCACGGTGTAGATCATCACGCCGTCCACGCCCAGCGGCGCGCCCAGAACGACGCGCAGCAGCTCCGCGATGCCGTCCTCGCAGTCCGTCTCGGCGAGGCCCTCGGCCAGTCGGGGCAGCAGTGCGCGCAGGCAGTCGTCGGCCGGCGCGGCGACGGCGTCGCTCCCGGTCCCGTTCCCGGTCCCGGTGGCCGGCTCCGCCGGTTCCCGCCGCCCTGTCCCGCCCGCGGCCGACGTCGCGGGCGCGGGCGTTGTCCTGGGCGTCGGCCTGGACCGGACCTGGCCCAGGGTGAGCCAGCACTCCTCCATGAGGGTCCTGCCCCACCGGGTCCCGCGCGCGAGCAGCGTCTCGTAGGCCGCGTCGGCGGATGTACCCGTCCGGGCCATCAGCACGCCCTTGGCGCGCTCCACGACGGCGGTGGACGCGGCGATGCCCTGCAGGTCCGCGATTTCCGCTCGCAGCCTGGCCACCACCTTGGCCAACGCCAGTACCTCGGGTGAGGCACCCTCGTCGGGAGGCACGACGTCGTGCGTCATATCTTGAGGATGGCACGGCGGTGGCGGGGTACGCGCCCGACTGCGGGCCCGGAGCGCCCGCGGCCCCGCGGGAAGGGCACGGCCTGCGGAGTTACCCTCGGAGCAAGCGGCGAAAGGGATGGTGCGCATGTGTCGGTGGCTCGCCTACTCGGGTACGCCCGTCCTGCTCGACACCGTGCTCTACCGCCCCGAGCACTCGCTGATCAACCAGAGCCTCCGTTCCCGGATGGGCGTGGAATCGACCAACGGCGACGGTTTCGGGCTCGGCTGGTACAGCGCGGACGGAAACGGCACGCCCGCGGTCTTCCGTGACATCGGCCCCGCCTGGAACAACCGGAACCTCCAGGAGCTGGCCGCGCACGTCCGCTCGCCCCTGTTCTTCGCGCACGTCCGGGCCTCGACCGGTTCGGCCGTCCAGCAGACGAACTGCCACCCGTTCCGGCACGGTCGCTGGCTGTGGATGCACAACGGGGCCATCGGGGACTTCGCCCGGCTCCAGCGCGATCTGTGCATGGCCGTCGACCCGGCCCTGTTCTCGTGCATCGAGGGGTCCACGGACTCCGAGGTGATGTTCTACCTCGCGGTCACCTACGGGCTCGACCAGGACGTTCCGGGTGCGGTGGCGAGGATGGCGGGACTCGTGGAGCGGCTCGGCAAGGAGCACGGCGTGGCGGAGCCGCTGCAGATGACGGTGGCGGTGAGCGACGGCGAGCGCGTCTGGGCCTTCCGGTACTCCAGCCAGGGGAAGTCGCGCTCCCTCTACTACAGCAGCAGGGCCGACACGGTCCGGCACCTCTACCCGGAGATCGACTACCTCAGGGAGGTGTCCGACGACACCCGCATCGTGGTCTCCGAGCCGCTCGGCGACCTGCCAGGAGTGTGGAACGAGCTCCCCGAGAGCAGCTACGCGGTCCTCCCGTCCGGTCCGGACGCGGACTACCTCCCCTTCATTCCGGAGTTCTAGCCGGAGTTCCAGCTGTGGCCGGTGCCCCTGAGTGAGGGGGGATCCGGCGGGTAGGTGAAGCACAGGAGGAGGGCCTGGAAGGACGGCAACACCGCCTCGGCCGGCCGGTCGCAACCGGTTGCCGGCGGGCCACCCTCACCGAAAGGACCCCCGATGTCTCTGGCCGTGTCCACGTCGGCGCCCCGTCGCGGGAGCCGGACGGTTGCGCCCTTCGGACGGGGAAGCGGCAGCTGCGCCGCGGCCGTCGTGCCGACCATGGGCGTGGAGGAGGAGTTCCTGCTCGTCGACCGCCGCAGCAGGGCCCCGGTGGGCCGCGCGGCACGGGTCATCGAGGCGGCTTCGGGCAGACTCGGACCGCTGGTCCAGGCGGAGTTCTTCACCGCCCAGGTCGAGTCGTGCACGAGTCCGACGTCGAGCACGGCCGTGCTGCGGGCCGAGCTGGCGTGGCTGCGGGCCGAGCTGGTCCGGGCGGCGGATGCGCAGGACTGCCTGCTCGTCGGCACCGGCACCGCGGTGATACCGCCGGAGCACCCGCTGACGATCACCCCGGACGAACGCTACCGGCGGATGGCGGTCCGCTTCGCGTCGGCCGTGGGGGGCTACGACCAGCCGGTCTGCGGCTGCCATGTCCACATCGGCGTGGCCTCCCGGGCGGAGGCCTTGGACCTGGCCAACCGGATCCGGCCCTGGCTGCCCACCCTCCAGGCCCTCAGCGCCAATTCCCCCTTCGACCGGGGCAGGGACACCGGCCATGCCAGCTGGCGGGCGGTGGAACACGCCCGCTGGCCCACGGTGGGCCCCGCTCCCTTCCTCGACGAGGCCTCGTACGAGCGCATCGCCAACGACCTGGTGCGGTGCGGGGCCCTGCTGGACCGGCGGATGATCTACTGGTACGCCCGCCCGTCCGAGCACGTGCCGACGCTCGAGATCCGCGTCGCCGACGTGAACGCCCGCCTCGACACCGTCGTCCTGCTGGCCGCGCTCGTCCGCGGGCTCGCCGGCGTACTGCTGCCCGAGGGCGAGGAGGGCAGGCCGCCACCGTTCCTGGAGTGTGGGCGGCTACGGGAGGCCCACCGGCTCGCCGCCGTGCACGGGCTGAGCGGCGAAGGCCTCGATCCGGTCGGCGGAGCCCGTGTGCCGGTGTGGGACATGGTGGATCGGCTGCGCGAGCGAGCCGCTCCGGGACTGGCCGCGGCCGGCGACCTCCACCTGGTGGACACCCTGCTCGACCGGCTGCGCTCAGAGGGCGGCGGGGCGGACCGACAGCGCGCCGCCCATCTCCGGCGCGGAAGGCTGAGCGACGTGGTCGACAGCCTGGCGATGACGACCGCAAGCGTGTGAGAAGAGACGGAAGGAACTGCCATGGACGACCAGGGCGGCGCAGGCGGAGTACCGCTGCACCACGACGACGACGAAGCCCGACGCCGGGCTCCGCACGCCGGGTCGCGTGCCCGGAAGGCGCGCAAGGACGAGGGGACCACCCGGGCCGCGGACACGGATGAGGCGAGCCGCCTCGACCGGCCGGCGGAATCCGGCGGGCCCGGACCGGACACCCGCTGGACGGGGCCGGACGACGACCGGCCGGCCACCCCCCGGCGAGCGCCCTGAGGAGGCCGGCGTGAACCGGAACCTCAGGCCGCCCACGGGCCGCGCCCCCACGTTCCTGGCCATCTACCTCAATGACCACCTGACGGGCGCGAACGGTGTCGTCGAGCTGCTCCGCCGGGCCGCGGAGGCCCATCGGGGCGGCGCCCTCGGCACCTCGTTGGAGTCGCTGGGCGAGCAGGTGGCCCAGGACCGGCGGAGCCTGCTCACCCTGATGGCCGATCTCGACGTGCCCGTCATGCGGACCAGGGCCGCCTTCGGCCGGATCGCGGAGAAGGCGGGCCGTCTCAAACTGAACGGCCGCGTCCTGTCCCGGTCCCCGCTCAGCGACGTCCTGGAACTCGAAGCGATGCGCCTGGGCGTGGAGGGCAAGGCGGCCTGCTGGCGGTCGCTGCGGAGCCTGGCGCGCACCGACCCCCGTATCGACGTCTCCCTGGTCGAGGAGCTCATCGGGCGGTCCGAGCAGCAGATCCGCGCCCTGGAGGCCATGCGCAGCGCCTGTGCGTCACAGCTCTTCGCCCGGGAGGCGCGCGGCCGGGCCGCGACACCCCACGCCGCGCAGGCCGTGTGGCGCCGCGGCCACCTTCGCGGCCTGCCGAGGACCGGCCCGACCTGAGCGGCTCGGCCCGATTCCGACCCATCCGACCTGACCGGCCCGCCGGCCCGGCCCCGGCCTTGACCCCGGCGTATCAGATCCGACCGCGGGACCGGGCGAAGCGGCGGGTGGGCTCCGGGTCCGAGGCGAGCGGGGCGGTGTCCATGCCCGCGCTCGTGCGGAGACCCTCGAGGAACTCCTCGATGGCCTGGACCGAGGTGTGCCGGGGTTCCCAGGACAGCTCGCGCCGCGCCCGGGTGGAGTCCATCAGCGGGAGCCGCAGGACGGCGTCGAACAGGTCAGGTGATGCCGGGACCAGGTGCAGCCGCCACGCCGCGGCGAGTGCGGCCCGCACGGGGGCCGTCGGCACGGGCAGGCTGCGGGCGTCGAGGACGCCGGAGAGGACCTCCGCGTCCAGCGGCGGATCGGCCGCCAGGTTGAAGGGCCCGCGGACCGGGAGGGCGGCGGCGGCCCGGTAGGCGGCGGCCGCGTCGTCGGTGTGCAGGGCCTGGAAGCGCAGCCCGGCCAGGTCGGGCACGGCGGGGAGCAGATCGGGGCGCAGGAACCGGCTCGGGAGCAGCCGGCCCGCGAAGATGCGGCGCTGCTCGGAGGCGGACTGCCGCTTGAAGAGGAAGCCCGGCCGCATCCGCACGACCCGGATGTCGGGGTGGGCGCGTTCGTAGGTGTCGAGGACCCGTTCGAGATAGGCCTTCTCCCGGGTGTAGGCGGCCTGCGGCCAGCCGTGGGTGGGCCAGGACTCGTCGACCGTGCGGTCCTTCGGTCCCGGTGAGTAGGCGCCGACCGACGACGCGTGCACGAGGGCGGGCACGCCCGCGGCGGCCACGGCTTCGAAGACGCGGATGCTGCCCAGGACGTTGGTGCGCCAGGTCTCGGCGGGGTGGTGGGTGGGCTGGAACTTCCACGCGAGGTGGATGACGGCGTCGGCCCCGGTGAAGAGCGCGGCCAGGTCCCCGCCGCCCGGTTCCACGTTCACGGCGTGCCAGTGCGTCTTCGGCGGCCGCCACAGGGGCATCCTGCGGGCCAGGCCGAGCACGGACTCGACGGAGGGGTCCTCGGCGAGGGCGAGGACGACACTGGTCCCGACGTTCCCCGTGGCGCCGACGACCACGACACGAGCGCCCTCACCTCGCCGTTCGGCTCTGCGGTCGGCGTTCTTCTCCGCCGGTGCCTGCTGCGTCATCGTGTCGGCTCCTCTCTGCGGAGGGCGATGGGCTGCCCCGCCGGTCGGGCCGACGGGCCTGCGGGCCTGCGGGCCTGCGGGCCTGCGGGCCTGCGGAGCGCCTACCCGGGCCGCCGCACCGCATGCGCGGGCCGTGGCGGGCCGGGCCCGTGCGGGAGCGCGACCGCTCCGGCATCCTGGGCGTGAGCCGGTCTTTTGCGGGGAGGTGCCTGAGTGCCGCTCCCGTCCGGCTCCCGGGGCGGGCGCAGGCACTGGCACACGTACGGGTACAGAGAGGCGAGAGCCGTGACCGAGAAGGACATCTGGGGCTACCACGAGGACGCCGGCCATCACAGCGGCATCGATCTCGTCGGCTACAAGGTCGAGGCCACCGACGGCCACATCGGCAAGGTCGACAAGCACTCCGCCGACTTCCGGGCCTCCCACATCGTCGTCGACACGGGCGTCTGGATCTTCGGCAAGCACGTCCTCCTGCCGGCGGGCACCATCGAACGCATCGACACGGCCGAGGAGAAGGTCTACCTCGGCCTGACCAAGGAACAGATCAAGAACGCGCCCGACTACGACGAGGCCAAGTACGCCGGCGAGCCGAACTTCATGGACCGGTTCGGCCACTACTACGGCCAGTCCCACATGTAGGGGCGGGCATGAGGTACGTGAGCCCCGGCAAGGGGTACGCGCGGGACAGCCGCTACCTCACCACCCGGATCACCGTCGACGGGCGCGACGGGTTCCCCGTGGAGCCCGGCCGCTACCGGCTGGTGGTGGCCCGGGCCTGCCCGTGGGCGAGCCGGGCCGTCGTCGTACGGCGGCTCCTCGGTCTGGAGGAGGCGCTGCCGATGGCGGTGGCGGGCCCGACGCACGACGACCGCAGCTGGACGTTCGACCTGGACCCGGGCGGCCGCGACCCCGTGCTCGGCATCGAGCGCCTCCAGGAGGCCTACCTCGCCCGCGACCCCGACTACGACCGGGGCATCACGGTGCCGGCGATCGTCGACGTGCCGACCGGGCAGGTGGTCACCAACGACTTCGCGCGGATCACGCTCGACCTGTCGCTGGAGTGGACGGCGTACCACCGTGAGGGAGCCCCCGACCTCTACCCGCCGGCGCTGCGGCCGGAGATCGACGCCGTGAACGAGGTGGTCTACGAGGAGGTGAACAACGGCGTCTACCGAGCCGGTTTCGCCGGGTCCCAGGAGGCCTACGCGTCGGCGTACGAGCGTCTGTTCGCGCGCCTGGACCGGCTCGCCGAGCGGCTCGCGGCGTCCCGCTACCTGGTGGGCGACACCATCACCGAGGCGGACGTCCGGCTGTTCACCACCCTGGTGCGCTTCGACGCCGTCTACCACGGCCACTTCAAGTGCAACCGGCGGAAGCTGTCCGAGACGCCGGTGCTGTGGGCGTACGCGCGGGACCTGTTCCAGACGCCCGGCTTCGGCGACACCGTGGACTTCGACCACATCAAGCGGCACTACTACCTGGTCCACGACGACATCAACCCGACCGGGATCGTGCCGGCCGGCCCGGACCTGTCCGGCTGGCTCGAACCCCACGGCCGCGAGGCGCTCGGCGGCCGGCCCTTCGGCGACGGCACCCCGCCCGCGCCGGTCTCCGCCGAGGAGAGCGTGCCGGCGGACCACACACCGCTGCCCTCCTGACGCCTTGCGGTGATCACCCGTTACCCTTCTGTTCGGCCGGGCCGACTCTTTCGGATCGTGCCGGGCCCGCCCGTTGACCATGGAGGAAATCACGTGCCCGAACCGCGTTCCGGCAGCCGCCCCACTCTGGAGGCCGTCGCGGCGCTCGCGGGCGTGTCGAGGGCCACGGTCTCCCGCGTGGTCAACGGCGGCGACGGGGTCCGCCCGCATCTGGCCGACCGGGTGCAGACGGCGATCCAGGAACTGGGTTACATCCCGAACCACGCGGCGCGCACGCTGGTCACCCGGCGCACCGGCGCCGTCGCGGTGATCATCCCCGAGCCCGAGGCCCGGGTCTTCTCGGACCCCTTCTTCTCCCGTCAGATACGCGGCATCAGCAAGGAGTTGACCGCACACGACACGCAGCTGGTGCTGCTGCTGGTGGAGGACCACTGCGACTACGACCGCATCGAGCGCTACCTGGCCGGCGGCCACGTCGACGGGGCGCTCGCCTTCTCCCTGCACACCGATGATCCGCTGCCCGCCATCGCCCGCCGCCTCGGCATGCCCATGGTCTACGGCGGCCGCCCCGGCTGGACCTCCGGACCCGGCGAGCCGGACAGGGTGACGTACGTCGACGCGGACAACCGCGAGGGCGCCCGGGAGGCCGTACGGCACCTGCTGGCGCAGGGGCGGCAGCGAATCGCGCACATCTGCGGCCCGCTCGACCAGACTTCGGCGGTCGACCGGCTGAGCGGCTACCACGACGTGCTGCCCGCCGCCGGGCCCGAGCTGGTCGCCGTGGGGGACTTCACCGCGGCGGGCGGGGCGCGCGCCATGGCCGAACTGCTGGACCGGGACCCCTCGATCGACGCGGTGTTCGCCGGCAACGACCTGATGGCGACCGGTGCGCTGCGCGTGCTGCGGGAGCGCGGCCGGACGGTGCCCGGTGACGTGGCGGTGGTGGGCTTCGACGACGCCGAGCCGGTGGCGGAGAGCGCCGACCCGCCGCTGACGACGGTGCGTCAGGACGTCGAGGGCATGGGGCGGATGATGGCGCGGTTGCTGATGGAGCGGCTGGGCGACGGCCGCGAGGGCCGGAACGTGCCGGGTCCGGTGATAACCGAGACGGCTCTGGTGCGGCGCGCGTCGGCCTGACGCGGGGCCCGCGCGACGGGCGCGGGCCCCGGTCCCGCCCGGTCAGCGGGCGGGGCACTGCTTCCAGGAGAAGTGGTAGACGCTGTTGATGCTCCCGTCCGTGGAGTCGAGGGCCATGAAGCTGGTCTTCGACGGGTCGGAGGTGCCCACCTCCGCACGCAGTTCGGTGTTGATGTTGAAGTTGCGCTGCTCGCCGCAGGGCGACCAGGCCAGGGCCTCGATGCCGGTGGTGTCGGTGGCCTGCCAGTTGTCGTCGAGGGCGCCGTCGAACCGGTGGGTCCGGTAGGCGGTCTGGCTCATGCCCTGGAAGTAGTAGCTGGCCTTCTGCGTGCCGATCGCGCCCGGCTGGAGGCTTCCGAAGCCCCGGTAGTCGACCTGCGCGATGGCGTAGGTGTAGCCCTGCGGGACGTGCACGACGAGGGACAGCAGACAGTTCTTGCGGCCCTCGACGGCGGGGACGCCGCCGCCGGCCTGGGCCAGGTACTCGCTGTAGGTGACGGTGAAGGCCGAGTTGTCGGGTGACACGGCGACGGCGGCACTGCCGGGACGGCAGCCCGATCCGTTGACCGTGGCGACGTCCACGGTCACCCGGTCGACGGGGGCCGAGGCCGATGCGGAGGCCCCCGCGGAGGGGCTGAGCGTGACGAGCGTTGCGGTCACGGCGGCTGCGGTGAATCCGGTACGGAGCGACTTGATCACACCGACATGGATAGCGGTCCGCCGGGGGCGGGACCGGCCGGCGGGTGCGCGGTCTCACCTTGACGGTCGACACGATTCACCGCAGAAACGATAAATCACCTCATATCGACCGGCCGAACGGCCCCAAGACACCTTCAGAAAGCGGCGATCGGGCCGGTCACACCTGCCCAGGCTTTCGCTTTGTCCTAATATCGCCGGGTTCCTTCAAGTCATCAGCGGGCTCCGGCGCCGGCCTCGGCGCGGGCCCTCCTGCGGTGAGGAGTCCCATGTCCCGCGCGTCCCGGTCCGCCGTCCTGTCGGTGCTGGCCCTCGCCGCGGCCCTGGCCGTACCGGCGGCCGGGCCCGCACCGGCGCGTGCCGCGGTCCACCACGCCGGCGACGAGGCCGCCGTGCTCGGCGAGGACCACGCACGCGCCCACGCCCGGCTGCGCCAGGCCGCCAAGGGCACCCAGGGGTATCCGCAGGCGAAGCGGACGGCCGGCCTGGCCGCGCTGGAGAAGTCCCAGCGCGAGGCCAACGCCGGTTTCGACGCGGCCCGCTTCGGCCGCTTCGCGCAGTTCTTCCCGTCACCCGACTTCGGCGTCCACCTGGCCCTGCTGCCCACGGGCAAGGTCCTGCTGTTCTCCTTCGAACGCGTCGAGGCCGACCCCACGAAGGAGACCGGGCCGACGAACACCGTGGGCCGGGCCAACGCCGGCCGCGCCTGGCTCTGGGACCCCGCCCTGGGGATCGGGGCCCGGGCCTTCAAGAACGTGCCGCCGCCGGTGGTGCTGATGCCCGACGGCACCTACTCCCCCCGCCCCGCGCCGTTCTTCTGCGCCGGGCACTCGTACCTGCCCAACGGGATGGTCGGGGTCTTCGGCGGCAACGTCGGCGGCAAGGGCGGCAGCGGCGCCAAGCTGTCCTTCGTCTTCGACCCGTGGACCGAGAAGTGGTTCCGCAACCGCGACATGGCCGTCGGCCGCTGGTACCCCTCCGTCGTGACCGGGGCCGACGGCCGGCAGATCATCATGTCCGGCCAGTCGGAACGCGGCACGGGCACCCCCACCCCGGTGGTCGAGCGCTTCCCCGCGCTCGGACACCGCGTGCCCTGGCGGCCGTACGACATCCCGGCCGGCGTCCCCGCCGAGCCCCTCCGCGCGGACGCCCCCTTCCGCAACGACTACCCGCACCTCTTCTCGCTGCGCGACGGGATGATCTACGGCCTCGGCCGCGACGCCGACCAGCAGTGGATCTTCGACCCGGTCAGGGACGTACGCAGCGACCTGCCGCGGCGGCCCGCCGACTTCCGCGGCTACGGCTCGGCCGTGCCACTGCCGGCCGGCTTCCGGGGCCCTGACTCCGTCCTGGTCCTCGGCGGCGATCCGCGCGACCCGCACACCTACCGGCTGTCCGGCGGGCGCTGGACCACCGAGGAGCCGAGGGCCTTCGGCCGGACCCAGGACGGCACCCTGATCCTGCCGGACGGCACGCTGCTGACGGTGAACGGCGCCCTGGACACCCGGGACTACGGCCACGGCCCGTTCAATCCGGAGGCGGACCTGAAGTACCGGCAGATCGAGGTGCGCGACGCGCGGGGCCACTGGCGGCTCGGACCCGCCCAACGGCTGCCGCGCGGCTACCACTCCAATGCCCTGGTCCTGCCGGACGGCCGGATGATGGTCACCGGCGACGAACTCCAGCAGATCGCCAACGACCCCGACATCAAGGACGGGATGGACGGCAGCATCGAACTGTACGAGCCGGCCTACCTGCACCGGGGCGCCCGTCCGGCTCTCGACCGGGTCCCGGCGGGCGACCTCCGGTACGACGCGGTCTTCCAGGTGTCCAGCTCGACGGCGAAGGACGTCAAGCGCGCCGTCCTACTGGCCCCGACCACCGTCACCCACTCGGTGAACACCAGCCAGCGGCACTTGGACCTGCGGCTCACCGGCGTCCGGGACGACCGGATCGGGCTGCGGACCCCGCCCGGCGCGGCCGACGCCCCGCCCGGCTACTACATGCTCTTCCTGCTCGACGCGAAGGGCGTGCCCAGCACCGCGAAGTGGATCAAGCTCGGCGTCCGCTGAGCCGCGAGCCCGGCATGTCGGCGAGACGCCCCCTGGGGCGCCCCAGTCCCGTGCCGTAGCTGTCGTCGTGCGCCCGCCGGGGATTACGGGACAGCGCTCAGCGCAGTCGCACCACGGCGGCGCGTCCGTCGGTGCGGACGAGGCCGGTGAAAGCTCCCCGGACCAGGGCGGCGTCGTACTGGCCCAGAGCATGGCCCGGGCCCCACGCGGCATCGAGCGCCGCCGCGCCGTCCAGGGCGACCACCAGCAGGGTCTCGCCGGGTTCGGCGGCCACGGTGAGCCGGCCCCGGACGACGGCGGTCTCCGCCGTCGCCGCGCCGCGGCGGTACATCACGTTGAAGTTCACGACCGGGCCGGAGATGAGCCGGCAGTCGGTCGGCTCGTCCCCCGCGAAGTCCTGCGGCGCGAAGCGTTCGTCCACGAGCCTGTGCACGCCGCCCACCACGAGGTCCATACCCGTGCCCTCGGCGAGCGTGAGGGTGCGGTCGACGCCGGGGAAGGCCGAGAAGGGGCCGTCCCCGGCCACCTCGGCCAGGCTCGCCCGCCAGCGGAAGGAATCCGTGCCGGCCCCGACGGGCCACGCGGCGATCTCCCGGGTGACTCCCCCGCCGTTCTTCCACACCGTGGCGGGGCGGCCGGCCGCGCGCAGGACGCGGACGTCGCCGCCGCCGTTCACGCCCCGGCCCCGGTACCGGCCCTGGTCAGCCGCTCGCGCAGTTCCTCGGTGTCGGCGAGGAACCACGTCTGGCGGCCCCGGTTGCACTCCCGGACGAAGTCCCGCAGCGCCGCACTGGCCGCCGTATGACGCGAGATGTCGCCGAGGACGACGACACCCACCCGGTACTGGACGAACTTCTGGATGATGTCGCCCGCGACCCGGGTGCTCAGCCGGAAGAACGACTCGTCGAAGCGTTCGACGGGGATGACGGCCCATTCGGCGCCCTGGTACGAGGCGTTGCCGATGCAGTCCAGGGCCTCGCGTTCACCCGCGATGGTCTCGCCCTCGGCCCCGCACATCAGGACGGGCACGTCGTCGATCGTCTGAAGGGTGTCCACGGAGGTCGAGACTAGCCCTTCTCCATCGACGGGCGCAGGCGAGCCAGCAGGCCGTACAGCGTGGCACTCTCGGCCTCGTCGAGGGTGTCGAGCGCCCCGTGCGCCGCCTGCATCTCCTCCCGTACACGGCGGATGACCTGTCGGCCCGCCTCCGTCGCCACCACGTTCTTGACGCGCCGGTCCGCAGGATCGGGCTCCCGGCGCACCAGCTCGCGGGCCTCCAGCCGGTCCACGATGCCCGTCACGTTGGACGCGTCGCAGACCAGCAGGACAGCGAGGCCCCGCATGGGCACCGGGCCGTCCAGCTGCGCGAGCACCCGGGCCTGGGTGGGGGTGAGGCCGTGCTGGGCCGCGGCCGCGGCGAACTCGCGCCACTGGGCGGTGCCGATGGCGGCGAGCAGCTCCAGCAGCTGGACCTTCGTGGGGGCGTGTGTGGCGGTCTCGCTCATACCCCGAGCCTACTCAGAATGCTTGACATTATCAATTGTTTACTTGACTACCTCAAATATCGACCTCTACCTTCGATCGAGTTACTTGATGACATCAAACATCTGGGTTCCGAAGCTTCCCGGCTCCGAAACACGAAGAAGGTCCCGCAGCCATGAGCACCCCATCCCCCGCCGGCCCGGTCTCCGGGCAGCGGAACGAGACGGTCATCGTCCTCGCCCTGAGCCTCGCCGCGATGGTCGTGTCGATGATGCAGACCCTGCCGGTCCCGATCCTCGGCCTGATCCGCGACGATCTGGGCACCTCGACCGCAGACGTGAGCTGGGTGACCACCGCCACCCTGCTGTCGGCGGCCGTCTTCACACCGCTCCTCGGCCGGTTCGGTGACCAGCACGGCAAGAAGCCCACGCTGGTGGCCGTCCTCGGCGTGATGGTCGCCGGCTCCGTCCTCACGGCGCTGGCCTCCTCGCTCCCGCTGCTGATCGTGGGCCGCGTCCTCCAGGGCGCCGCCACCGCGATCTTCCCGCTCGCGCTCTCGGTGCTGCGCGAGGAGATCCGCCCGCAGAAGCTGCCCGGCGCGATGGCACTGGTGAGCGGCACGCTCGCGTTCGGCAGCGGCCTCGCGCTCGTCGCCACCGGACTGCTCACCTCCGGACCCGACGCGGACTACCGCAACGCCTTCTGGATGGCGACCGGCCTCGCGGTCCTCGCCCTGCTCGCCGTGGTCGTGCTGGTCCCCGCCACCCGCACCAAGACGGGCGGGCGCACCGACGTCCTCGGCGCCCTGACCCTCGGTGCCGCGCTGCTGCTGCTCCTGCTGGCGATCTCACAGGGGCACGAGTGGGGCTGGACCTCCGGCCGTACCCTCGGCGGCTTCGCCGGCGCCGCCGTCATGGCCGCCGTGTGGGTCGTCACCGAGCTCAAGGTCCGCGAGCCCCTGGTCGACATGAAGATGTTCGTGCACCGCCCGGTCCTCATGGCCAACCTGTCCGGCCTCCTCGTCGGCTTCGGCATGTTCGCGAGCTTCCTCGGCGTCTCCTACCTCGTGCAGATGCCCGAGGCCCTCACCGGCTACGGCTTCGACGCGTCGATCCTGCGCGCCTCCGTGGAATTCCTGCTGCCCAGCGCGATCGTCTCGCTGCTCGCCTCGCCCGTCGGCGGCCGGATCGTGCGCCACCGCGGGCCGCGCACGGCCCTGGGCGCGGCCGCCGCGCTGGGCGCGGTCGGCTTCGCCTGGCTCGTCGTGGACCACCAGCACGCCTTCTCGGTGATCGGCTCCGGCCTGGTCGTCGGGGCGGCCGTCAGCTTCGGCTACGCCGCCATGCCCGCCGTGATCATGTCGAGCGTCCCGCCGCACCAGAGCGGCATCGCCAACGGCATCAACTCGATCTCCCGCTCGACGGGCAGTGCGATCGGCAGTGCCGTCGTGACCACGATCCTGGCCTCCAAGACCATCGAGCACCTGCCCGCGGGGGTTCCCCCGCTGCCCGCCGAGTCGGGCTTCACCCTCACCTTCGGGATCGGGGCCGTCGCCTTCGCCCTGGTCGGGGTGATCGGCCGGCTCGGCCTGCGCGCCGGACACAGGCCGGTCGGCGCGGCCGTCGAGCGCCCCGCCGCGACCGCCGAGCCCGTGAAGGCCGACGCCGTCGGCTGACCCCGTGGCCGCCGGCCCGGCGGCCCGCCCCCGCGTGTCGTTCGCGCCGGGCGGGCCGCCGGGCCTTGCATGGTGGGTGCATGAAGGCTACGGACGTCATCGCGGACGGGTTCGGTCGGATCCGGGAGGTCGTGCACGAGGCGGTGGAGGGGCTGCCGGCAGAGCTCTTGGACGCCCGCGTAGACCCGGAGGCGAACTCGATCACCTGGCTGGTCTGGCACCTGACCCGGATCCAGGACGACCACATCGCGGCCGCCGCGGGCCTGGAACAGGTGTGGCTGACGGGGGGCTGGGCGGACCGGTTCGGCCTGCCGCTGCCCGCCACGGCCACCGGCTACGGTCATTCCGCGCGGCAGGCGGGCACCGTCCGGGTCGACTCGGGCGACCTGCTCCTGGGCTACTTCGACGGGGTGCACCAGCAGACCCTGGGCTTCGTCCGCGGGCTCGCGGCCGCCGACCTGGACCGGGTGGTCGACGAACGCTGGGACCCTCCGGTCACCCTCGGGGTGCGCCTGGTCAGCGTGCTCGCCGACGACCTGCAGCATGCCGGTCAGGCGGCCTACGTACGCGGCGTGCTGGAGCGGGGCCGGGGATCCTGAGCCGCGCAGGGCCGGTCCCGCCCGTCGGGACTCAGAGCGGGTGCGCTCGCCATTCGGCCCGTGGAGGCCGTGCAGACGTCCCAGCGGTCCCCGGAGCGACGCAGCTCCAGGACCACCGCGACCGGGTGGCCGCCGGTCGGGGAGAGGTCCACGTCGACGGCCGCGCTGTCGCCGCGCCTGGTGGACGACACGATGTGGTGCCCGAAGCGGGGCGCGATGCCGTGCAGGACGTCCGTCGGCGGGGTCGGGGGCGCCGCCCGGGCATCCGCTTTCCCGGTCCGGCGCGCGGCGCATGTCAGCCGCCCACCGCTTCGGGGTACTGGTCCACCGCCCGGTGCAGCGGGCTGCGCCCCACGACACCGGTGCCGGTGAACACGACCGCCATGACGATCACGGCCCCGCGCAGCGGCAGTCCCACCGCCAGGACCACCGGCTTCTGCGTATCCCCGCGCAGGCGCCGCATCGCGGGCGGCCGTCCTGCGCCCGGCCCGCGACCGTCCCGTTGCCCGGACAGCGTGCGCGGGGAGCGTCGAAGGGGGTGGCCCGGCAGGGGGCGGCTCAGCCGCGGAATTCCTCGGTACGGACCGGGGAGGCCTCGGCGAGGGCCCGGGTGACGCCTTCGACGCCGTCGCGGAGGCCGTAGACGGGGGTGCCGGGCTGCTGCCGCCAGGAATCGTCGAGGCCGCCCGCGTCGACGGTGTCGAAGCCGAGTTCCTCCATGAGGTCCCGTACGGCCTTCTTCGCGGTCTCGTCGTCGCCCGCGACGGGCAGCGCGACCCGGTCCGGGGCGCCGGCCGGGCGGTGCCGGTCGAGGATGTCCTGGGCGTAGGTGCCGTTGAAGGCCTTGACCACGGGATGTCCGAGCTGCCGCTCGGTCCACCGGCTCTCGGTCAGGCCCTCGTCCTCCACCCCGGCGATCCGGCCGTCGCGCCGGCGCGGGTAGTAGTTGCCGGTGTCGATGACCACGAAGCCCGGGGCGGCCCCGTCGAAGAGGCCGGCGGGCAGGTCCGGCACGTTCTTGAACGGGATGGCCACCACGACGATCTCGGCCCCGCGCGCCGCCCCGGCCACGGGGACGGGGGTGGCGCCGGTCTCCTCCGCGAGGGCGCTCAGGGTCTCGGGCCCCCGTGAGTTGGCCACCGCGACCTCGTGTCCGAGGGCGGTGAGCCGGCGGGTGAGGTTGCCGCCGATGTTGCCTGCGCCGATGATGCCGATCTTCATGAGCTCTCCAGTGCCTGCGGGGCCGGTGTCGTGCTCCTGTCCAACTCCCGTCGGCGGTGCGGCATTCCGCCCCGGAGGGCCCGAAGGGGGCGGTCACCCGATCGGGATGCCCGCCCCCTCGTGCTCAGGCTCCGCTCGCGTCGAGCATCTCCTCGCGCTCCACGATCTTCACGCGCGCACGGCCCTGGGGCTCACCGAGGGCCTTCTCGGCCGCGTCCAGCCGGTACCAGCCCTCCCACGTCGTGTAGCGCACGCTGCGCTCGGCGAGGAAGGCCTCCACCGCCGCCGGCTCGGGCGAGGCCGGCGTGCCCAGGCGGCCCTCCGCGTGGTCGGCGAGCAGGTTGGCGACGGTCTCGTTCGCGTCGCCCTTGGTGTGGCCGATCAGGCCGATCGGGCCGCGCCGGATCCAGCCGGTGACGTACGTCGACTGCATGGGGCCGCCGGCGTCGATCACGCGGCCGCCCTCGTCCGGGACGGTGCCGGTCGCGACGTCCCAGGGGAGCTTGGGCAGCTCGTCGGAGAGGTAGCCGACCGCGCGGTACACGGACTGCACGTCCCAGTCGGTGAACCGGCCGGTGCCCTTGACGTTGCCGGTGCCGTCCAGTTCGGTGCGCTCGGTCCGCAGACCCACGACCCTGCCGTCCTCGCCGAGGATCTCGGACGGCGACTCGAAGAAGTGCAGGAACAGCTTGTGGGGCCGGTCGCCGATGTCGCGGATCGCCCAGTTCTCCAGGGTCTTGGCGACCATGTCGGTCTGCTTGTTCCCGCGCCGCTCGGCGATCGAGCCGTCGTCGTAGTCGATGTCCTCGGGGTTGACTATGACCTCGATGTTGGGCGAGTGGTCCAGCTCGCGCAGCTCCATGGGGCTGAACTTGGCCTGCGCCGGGCCTCGACGGCCGAAAACGTGCACCTCGAGGGCCTTGTTGGCCTTGAGGCCGTCGTAGACGTTGGCCGGGATCTCGGTGGGCAGCAGCTCGTCGGCCGTCTTCGCGAGGATGCGCGCGACGTCCAGGGCGACGTTGCCGACGCCGAGCACGGCGACCTTCTCGGCGTCCAGCGGCCAGGTGCGCGGCACGTCCGGGTGGCCGTCGTACCAGGAGACGAAGTCGGCGGCGCCGTAGGAGCCGTCGAGGTCGACGCCGGGGATGTCGAGCGCACGGTCGGCCGTGGCGCCGGTGGAGAAGATCACGGCGTCGTAGAAGGACCGCAGCTCGTCGAGGCTGATGTCGCCCGGGTAGTCGACGTTGCCGAAGAGGCGGACCTGCGGCTTGTCGAGCACCTGGTGCAGGGCGGTGATGATGCCCTTGATGCGCGGGTGGTCGGGGGCGACGCCGTAGCGGATCAGGCCGAAGGGGGCGGGCATGCGCTCGAAGATGTCTATGGACACACCGGGCTCGACGGCGGCCTCGGACTTCAGCAGCGCGTCGGCGGCGTAGATGCCGGCCGGGCCGGCTCCGACGATTGCTACCCGCAGAGGGCGAGGCATGGCAGGGGTTCCCTTCGAGCGACGGCAAGGTGGATCAAGGTGGATCAAAGGGAACCCTAAACGAAGGTAAGCCTAAGTCAGCACCCGGTGTCGCCTTATGCCCCCATAATGAAATCTTATGACCTCCCCAAGCCGTCCTTGGAGTATCCGGGAACTCGCTGGTCAGCGCTTACCGAGACTGACAGACTGGGACGGCTTGATCACTCCAGGAGGACGAATGGCTGACGCAGCAGACACCCCGCAGGACGAGTCCCCGGCCGAAGCGGCCAAGCGCCGGTTCCGGGAGGCCCTGGAGCGCAACGCCGCGAAGGCGCACTCGCAGCAGGCCCACCAGAACCGCGCCAAGGTCCAGGGCTCCAGCAGCGCCGCGAGCGGCAAGAACAAGAAGGTCCGCCGCAAGAGCGGCTGACCCCTCGCGCGCCGGGAGCACGGCCCGGCCGCCCGCGGCGGCCGGCCGGGTCCGACCCGGCGGATCGTTGGGCCACTCGGGTGAGGGGGCATAACCCCGGACACCGTCAGCAGTTGATCAGCGCGTCCCGCCGTGGGCAGCTATCTCATGCGACAGTGCGACCGAAGGATCCCCCAGATGCTGAAGAAGTTCATGGCCACCGCCGCCGCCACCGCCGCCGTGCTCGGCGCGGGTGCCGCCGCCGCCTCGCCCGCGATGGCGATCGGCAACGACAACGGCGTCAACACCGTGAACGGCAACGACGCGGCGCAGATCTACGGCAACCAGGAGACCCACGGCAAGATGAGCCCGCAGCTCGCTCCGATCCAGGGCTCCCTCAACAAGCTCTGCGTCGGCCTGCCGGCCAAGGTCAACGCCCAGTCCTTGTTCGCGCTCATCGCCAACATCGGCGTCCAGGACGTCAACGTCCTGTCCAACCCGCAGAACCAGCAGTGCGCCGAGAACTCCACCCAGGCCAAGGGCGACGAGTCCCTCTCGCACATCGCCAGCAACATCCCGGTCCTCTCCGGCAACCTCTCCGCCGGCAGCTGACCGGATCTCCCGCGCCGGTGTCACGCGCAACGCGCGCCACCGGCGCTTTCCTTTGGTCTAGACCTTGACAGGTTCAGACCATTCCGTTTCAGTGGGCGTCATTGCCCCCACGGCAACTCCCCCCACTGAAGGAGCAGTTACGTGATACGTGCGCTTCGCCGCCGCGCCCTCAGCCTGGTCGCCGCCGCAGCCGTCACAGCCGGTCTCGCCATCGCCCTCCCCTCCTCCCCCGCCGCCGCGGCGGCCCCCTGCGCCTCCCCCTGGGCCTCCTCAGGGGTCTACACGAACGGCATGAGCGCCTCGTACGGCGGCCGCAACTGGCAGGCCAAGTGGTGGACCCAGGGCGAGACCCCCGGCACCACCGGGCAGTGGGGCGTCTGGTCGGACCAGGGCGTCTGCGGCGGCGGGGGCCAGGAGCCGGACCCGGATCCCCACCCGTCCGGATTCGTGGTATCCGAGGCCCAGTTCAACCAGATGTTCCCGAACCGGAACCCCTTCTACACCTACAACGGCCTGGTCGCGGCACTGTCCGCGTACCCCGGCTTCGCCAAGACGGGCGACGACACCGTGAAGCGGCGCGAGGCGGCCGCCTTCCTCGCGAACGTCTCCCACGAGACCGGCGGCCTCGTCCACATCGTGGAGCAGAACACCGCCAACTACCCGCACTACTGCGACGCGACCCAGCCGTACGGCTGTCCGGCCGGGCAGGCCGCCTACTACGGCCGCGGCCCCATCCAGCTCAGCTGGAACTTCAACTACAAGGCGGCAGGTGACGCCCTCGGCATCGACCTCCTCGCCAATCCCTACCTCGTGGAGCAGGATCCGGCCGTCGCCATGAAGACGGCGCTCTGGTACTGGAACACCCAGAACGGCCCGGGCACGATGACCGCCCACGCCGCCATGGTGAACGGCGCCGGCGTCGGCGAGACCATCCGCTCCATCAACGGCTCCCTGGAGTGCAACGGCGGCAACCCCGCCCAGGTCCAGAGCCGGATCTCGAAGTACCAGAGCTTCACCCAGCTCCTCGGAGTGACCCCCGGCAACAACCTGAGCTGCTGACGGGCGGCACGGCCGCGGTCACCGCGTGCGCAGCGCGGTGGCCAGTTGGGCCCGTGACCGTACGTCGAGCTTCTGGTAGATGCGGGTCAGCCGGGCCTCGACGGTCTTGACGCTGAGGAACAGCTTGGCCGCGGCCTCCTGGTTGCTGGCACCCTGGCTGACGAGCAGCGCGAGGCGGGTCTCGGCGTCCGTCAGCGCCGCGGCCGCGGGGGCCAGGGCGCCGGCCCCGTCACCGGGTGCCGGCTCCCGCGCCAGTTCGATCCAGGGGCCGGCTCCGGCCCGCTCGAACACCTCGGCGGCGGCCCGGAGCGCCGCACGGGCCGGTGCCCGGCGTCGGCGGCGGCGCTCCACCCGGGCGAGGGCGAGCAGCGTACGGCCCCGTTCCAGCGGCAGCCGCAGGGCTTCGAAGCGTTCCGCCGTGTCCTGCAGGAGGCGGACGGCGGCGTCCGCGTCACCCTGGGCGGACAGGCACAGCGCGCCGGCCCGGTCGAGGGCGGCGACGACACCGGTACGGCCGAGCCCGAGGGCGACCGCACGGACGGGCCCGATCAGGTCGGCCGCCTCGCCGGGCGCGTCGGCGGCGATCAGGGCCTCGGCGAGTTCCCCGTGCCAGCGCAGGATCGACGGGTCCACCACCTGCTGGGCGGCCTCCAGTTCGGCGACGCGGCGCAGGGTGGCGACCGCCTTCGCCGCCTCCCCCGTGGCCAGTTCGACGAGTCCCAGGGCGTGCAGGCTGCGGGAGAGGAAGACCTGGTCCTGTTCCTCCTGGGAGGCCTGGATGCCGCGACGTGCGTAGCCCTCGGCGCGCGCGAAGCTGCCGCCCATGGTCTCGGCCGTCGCCGCGACGTACCAGGCGGGGCCGGGCGAGAGCCCCGCCTCGATGGTCAGTTCCAGGGCGCGGCGGGCGTGGGCCGAGGCGGATTCGCACCGGCCGCTGCGCAGTTCCACCTCGGTGAGGCTGCGCAGGACCTCGAAGACGTCCTCGGCGGAACCGGTGCGCTGGACGGCCGGCAGCAGCACCATCAGCTGGCGGCGTGCGTCGTCGAGGCGGTCGTCGAAGAGGGCGTGCCGGACGGCGAGGTACTGCGGCGCGTTGCGCATGCCCAGCGGCACCGCGGGCGCGGGCAGGGCGAGCGCCTCGGCCAGGATCTCCTCGGCGCCCGCGTCTCCGAGGATGCGGCCCATGCGGGCCCGTACGGTCAGGGCCATGGCTTCGGCGGTCTGGTCCCCGCCGAGTGCCGCGAGGGTGCCGGCCTCGGCCGCGGCGTCCCGGGAGCGCACGGGGTCGCCGTCGCTGAGGTTGTGCTTCCAGGCGACCCGGAGCTGGACGGCGGCCTGCAGCGCGGGGTCCCCGGCGGCGTCGTCCATGGCGTACGCGAAGGTCTCGTCGAGGGCTCCGAGGGCCTGGCCGGCGGCGTCGATGACGGCGAGCCGGGCCCGCACCCGGTCGGCGGGCGAGGCGTCGCGGGCCAGGACGGCCCGGGTGGCGCGGCGGGCGAGGTCTGCGCGGCCGGCCCAGCCGGCGTCCTCGGCGGCGGTGACGAGGCGGGCCAGCTCCTCGTCGGCCAGCGAGGACGGTGTGCGTTCGGCGGCGAGCAGGCCCAGTTCGGCGGCGAGGGCCCGCTGGCCGCGGCTGCGGCAGACCGCGGCGGCCTCGGTGATCTCCGCGGCGAGCCACTGGTCGGGGGTGTCGACGGCCAGCGCCCGGTGGCGCACGGCCTGGACGGGGTCGTCGACGGCGGCGGCCAGTGCCGCGTGCCCGGCGGCGCGTTCGGGCCAGCCGGCGTCGGCGGCGAGCGCGGTGGGCAGGGCGCCGGCGGTGAACTCGACGGTGCCGTCCTCGCCGACCCGGACCAGCGCGGCCCGTTCCGCCTCGGCCAGCTCGGCCTCGGCGTCGGGGCGGCCGGCCCGCCGCAGCAGGGAGATGGTGGGGCGTGAGGCGAGGGCGGCGAGCAGCAGGGTGCGCCGGGCCTGGGCGGGGGCCCCGGCGAGGAGGCGGCGGGCGACCTCGCGCGCCTGCCCGGAGACGGGCAGGGGGTCGGCGTGGTGGGCGTTGCAGTCGCGGGCCTCGGCGGCTTCTGCGAGGGAGTGGCCGAGGGCGAGGGCGAGGCGCGGGTTTCCGCCGCTGGCCTGGTGGATGCGGCCGGCGAGGCGGGCGGGCAGCCCGTGGCGCAGGAGGAGTTCGGCGACCTCGTCGGCGCCGAGCGGGGGCACCCGTACGGCGGGGACGCCGGGGCCGCAGAGGGGTTCGCCGACCGGTGCTCCGCCTTGGACGCGTTCGGCGGCCAGCACCCGTACCCGGGGCGGGGTGAGGCGCAGGGCGAAGCGGAGCAGGTCGGTGCTCTCTGCGTCGAGCCACTGGGCGTTGTCGATGACGAGGAGGACGGGCTGGCGGGCGGCGAGGGTACGGAGCACCTCGACGACGGCCAGGCGCAGCGCGACGTGGTCGCGGCCGGCGCGGGGGGCGTCGGCCTCGCGGCGCAGGAGGGCGATGGCGGTGCGCTGGGGGCCGGAGAGCTGTTCCAGGGCGGCCGCGGGCACGGAGGCGAGGAGGGCGGCGGCGGAGGCCTCGGGTATCCATTGGTCGGCGGCCTCGGGAGCGAGGCACAGTACGCTCTCGCGGCGGGATTCGGCCGCGGCCGCGACGGCGCGGACCACCTCGGTCTTGCCCGCGCCGGCGGGTCCGGTCAGGAGCGCCCGGCCGTGCGCGGCCAGCGCGCGGTCGACCGCCTTGATCAGTTCTCCGTGTCCGACACTTGTGTCAGCGTGCCCCGTCGCCGCCACCACGCACAGCCACCAGCCTTCCGGTCCCCAGCTTCTGTGCCCTTCCTGTGAGAGGCGAGAATACGAGGTCGGACGGCTGGTGGAGCCGCATTGTGACGCAGAATTCAGTCACAGGACGCGGAAAACCCGGCGGACCTGCCGATACCCGGAGTATCGGCAGGCCCGGGGATTCATTGGTCCGTACTATCGCTCCGTCAGGAGGAGTTGGCGCGGACCCCGAGTCGGCGGGAACCGTCTCAGAAGGTGAGATTCCAGGAGTCGATCTTGCCGGTGTCGCCGCCGGCGTTGTCGTTGACCCGGAGCTTCCAGGTGCCGCCCGCGACCTCGGAGGAGGCGTTGACGGTGTAGACCTGGTTGATGTTGTCGGTGCTGCCGCCGGAGCGGTTGTGCAGCGTGTAGACGGAGCCGTCCGGGGCGACCAGGTCGACCTTCAGGTCACCGATGTAGGTGTGGACGATGTTCACGCCGACCTTGAGGGTGGCCGGGGCGTTGCCGGTCTTCCCGGTGACGGTGATCGGGCTCTCCACGGTGGTGTTGTCACCGATGGCGAAGTCCGTGGTGTTCTCCAGGGCCGGGGTGGACGGCGTCGAGGTCACGGCGGCGACGGTCGCGGCGGCGTCGGCGAGGCCGGTGCCGCAGCCGCCGGTGCAGGTGCCGGCGAGCGGACGGGCGTTGTTCTTGATCGCCGACTCGATCTGGGCCGGGGTCAGCGCGGAGTTCGCCGACTTCAGCAGGGCGGCGAGACCCGCGACGTGGGGGGCGGCCATGCTGGTGCCCTGGTAGGGCTTGTAGATCTCGGCGCCCGGGGTGGTGGTACCGGCGTTCAGGGTCGAGAGGATCGCGTTCTCGGGGGTGGTGACGGTGCCGGGCGTGTCGGTGGCGCGGCGGGTCTCACCGCCCGGGGCGGCGACATCGATGATCGCGCCGTAGTTGGAGTAGTACGAGCGGTCGCCGGCGCGGTTGCTGGCGGCGACGTTGATCACGTTGTTGCAGCTGGCGGGCGAGTAGCCGGCCGCGTCGGCGTTGCTGTTGCCGGCGGCGACGACGACGGTCGTGCCGCGGGCGACGGCCGCGTTGATCGCGTTCTGGTAGCTGGTGCCGCACGCGCCCGGGCCGCCGAGGCTCATGTTGATGACCTTGGCGGGGGTGGCGTTGGCCGGCACGCCGGCGACGGAGCCGCCGGAGGCCCAGGTGATGGCGTCGACGATGTCCGAGGTGGAACCGCCGCACTTGCCGAGCACGCGGACGTGCTGGATCTTCGCGCCGTAGGCGATGCCGGCGACGCCCTTGGAGTTGTTCGTGGCCGCGGCGATGGTGCCCGCGACGTGGGTGCCGTGCCAGGACGAGTTGCCGGCCTTGGAGCCGACGCCGCACTCGCCGTCGGTGGCGTTCCAGTCGCCCTCGTCGGCGGGGTTGGCGTCGCGGCCGCCGCCGTCACGGGCGTAGGCGGCGCTGCTGATGAAGTCGTAGCCGGCGACGGTGTTCGCCGCGAGGTCCGAGTGGGCGACGTAGCCGGTGTCGATCACGGCGACGGTGACGCCGGAGCCGGTGGTCTTGTCCCAGGCGGCCGGGACGTTCATGCCCGCGGTGGACTCGAAGAGGTCCCACTGCTTGGCGTACTCGGTGTCGTTCGGGGTCACGGCCGTGGCGTAGGCACGGGTGTCGGGCTCGACGTAGGCGACGTCCGGGTCGGCACGGAACTGGGCCATCACGTCGGCGGCCTCGGCGGGAGCGACGGTTCCGCCGAGGTTGACCAGCGCGGCACCGGTGCCCAGGCGGCGGTCGAACTTCGCCTTCTTGCCGGCCTTCTTGCCCTTGGCGGTGGCGTCGTCGGCGGCCGCGGTGTTGGAGCTGGCCTCGGTGGCGGACGGCTTGTAGCCGACGATGAGGTTCTCGACGGGCGCCGTCGGGGCGAGCGCTGCGGCCGGGGCCGAGGCGGGGCCCTCGGCGGCCACGGCCACGGAGGCGGTGGCCGTGGCGGTGCCGGCGAGCAGGGTGACGGACATGGCCACGACGGATATGAGCCTGCGTCTCGTTGCGTGCACGTGTTCCCTTTCGAGGGCCGTTCCGGGCAGACCGGAGCGGCCGGTCGGTGCAGTGTGGGGGTGGTTCCGGCGGCCGCGGGGCCGGGAGCGAGTTGGTCGGTCTCGCCCCGGCTGCCGCCGCACGCCACGTTGTCCCGGCCGCAACGGCGAGGCAGGGGCAACGGCGGTCCCGGCGCACTTCCCCGGCCGGTCGGCCTACACGCCATGTGGGGTTGGCGTGTGAACCGCCCGGCCTGGAGAAGATCGCCGGTGGGCAGACAGTAGGCAACGCGGGGATGAACTGGATACGGGGAAAACCCTTGTCCACCCCTGCGGCTCCCCCCGGGGGGTCCCTCAGCAGTGGGTGTGACCAGCATTTTTCCTGCGGGCGCCGGACATCGGCCGGCGCGGGGGCGGCCCGAGGGGCGGGGGTGCCGCCGGGCGCCCCCCGGCGCGCTCAGGGAACCGCGCCCGGGTATCTGCCGCTCAGGACTTCTGCGTGCACGGCCCGGCCCTCAGGACTCGCCGCGGTCCGGCGGGAAGAGCCTGCGGAAGTACGTCCAGCTCGTCTCGTTCGGTTCGCTCCACTTCTCCGGTGCGTGGGCGAACGCGGGGTGGTGGTCGGCGATGTACGCGCGGGTGCGCTCGGGGACCTGCTCGTAGGCGTCGAGCTTGCGGCCGCGGCAGTGGAACGTGAGGCCACCGGGGCGCGCACCCTGTTCCATCCACGGCAGCCACGGGGACATACGGGTCCAGGACATCGTCGCCGGGACGCTCACCCCGTCGGTGCTCAGTGCGGTCGCGGGTGCGAAGAACTGGAAGAGTTCCAGCGCCCGATAGGTGTCGTCGGCCGAGTTGTCCGGGTACTCCTCGACCGGCAGCGGCGAGGGGTAGGCGAGCGGGATCTCCAGACTGAAGCAGATCTGGTCGCCCAGTTCGGTCACGGGGACCGGGAAGGGGCGCCACTTCTGGTTGGCCGGGTCGTTCCAGACGTGGACCACGGGCTTGTCCTGCCAGGTCTCCATGATCTCCCGGGTGACCGGGTCCAGGTAGAACGCGGCCTCCCGGGACAGCAGCTGGTAGCCGCCGCCCTCCTCGTCGGCCACGAGGCGGGCGACGTTGAGCCCTTCGAAGCCGAAGACCCGCCGGTAGGGCTCGCCCGGTGCCCAGGAGTGGACGTCGCCGGTCCACCAGTAGGTGACCTCGCCGCCGTCGAGTCGGGCGCGGGTGCGGGCGAACGCGTGCAGGAGCTCGACGGGTGTCATACACCCACTGTGTCCGGTCGCCGCCCGGCCGGACAAGCGGCTCCACGGACAACCCGGGTTGCCTCACGGCCGGTTGTACCACCCGGTCGGCGCTGGTGACCGCTCCCCCCGGCCGGCCCCGTCCGGACCTACGAACGCGTGCGGCGACCGTCATGCGGATGCCCGGTTGACGGCGGGGTCGCCACCGGTAACCGTGACCGCCATGGGGAAAGAACGCCGACTGCTCACTCTGGTCATCTGCCTGGTCCTGGGCGGTGGGCTGACCGCCGCGGTGCTGGGCGCCACGCGCGCCGCCGGCCCGCACGCGGGGGCGGCGGCCGGCGCCCCGGCGCCGTCCGACTACGTGGACATACGCGACGTCCCACCCGCCCCCGCCCTCATTCCGGCCCGGCCCGCCGAGGCGGGCGACGGATCGCCGGGTTCGATGGCGGTGGATTGCGGACGCAACGAGGAACGGCACTACAACGAGGACAACCTCGTGGTCTCGCCCGGCCTGCGGGCCGGCGCGCACCACACGCACTCCTACGTGGGCAACCTGTCCGCGGACGCCATGTCCACCGAAGCCTCGCTGGCCGCAGCCGCCACGAGCTGCGCGGGCGGCGACCGGTCGACGTACTACTGGCCCGTCCTGCGCCGTCTGGACCGGCGGGGCACGCGTCCGCACGAGACGTCCGCGGGGCACGGGAACACGGGCGAGATCGTGCCCGAGGCCTCGGTCCGGGTGGAGTTCCGGGGCAACCCGGTCAGCAAGGTCGTGGCGATGCCGCCCTTCCTGCACGCGATGACGGGCGACGCGGTCGCCCTCACCGCGGGCGGCGACGCCCACGTCCGGGCCCGCTGGGGGTGCTCCGGCTCCCCCGACCGCTCCACCACCAGCTACCCGCGCTGCCCCGAGGGCGACCGCATCACCCGCAGCCTGATCTTCCCCAGCTGCTGGAACGGCCTCGACACCGCGAGCGCCGGGCACCGCTCGCACCTGCTGTTCCCCGGCGGCAACGGCGTCTGCCCCACGAACACCTTCCCCGTACCCGAACTGCGCGTCCGGCTCGCCTACGAGGTCCCCGCCGGGGTGACCGTCGCGATCGACTCCTTCCCCGAGCAGCGGCACAGCCCCAGGACGGACCACGCGATGTTCGTGAACGCGATGAGCGAGCGCCAGATGGCCGCGGTCGTCGACTGCCTCAACAAGGGCCGCGACTGCCGGACTTGAGCACCCACCGGTTCACGTGACGCAGGTCACATGAACCGGATCGGCCCCGCCGGCGTGTTCCGACCGCACCACGCAAGCGAGGAAGACGGAGAGGGTGAGATGGCCGGACCACTGTGGCCCCGCACTCGGCGGGGGTCGACCGATGAGGCACTGATCAAGTCGGTGTACGAGGAGCACGGCCACGCCCTGCTCGCGTACGCCACCCGGCTGACCGGGGACCGGGCCACCGCCGAGGACGTCGTACAGGAGACGCTGATACGTGCCTGGCGGCACTCCGAGGTCCTGGTCAACGGAAAGGGCTCGGTGCGCGGTTGGCTGCTCACCGTGGCCCGGAACATCATCACCGACCGGTACCGGGCCAGGGCCGCCCGGCCGCCGGAGGTGTCCGGTTCGTCGGCCGCTCCCCCGGTGGAGGCGGACCACGCCGACTCCGTGGTGGACAGCATGACGGTGCTGGGCGCCCTCGACCGGCTGTCCCCGGAACACCGGGACGTGCTGAAGGAGTTGTACTACCGGCAGCTCAGCGTGGCGGAGGCCGCCGACACGCTCGGCATCCCGGCGGGTACGGTCAAGTCGCGCTCGCACTACGCGCTCAAGGCCCTGCGCGACGTCTTCAGGGACGACGGCTTCCGGGAGAGCGGCACAAGAGACGGAAAACGATCGGGCAGGCCGCCCCAGCAGCCGGCCGGACTGCGTGAGGTGGTGGCATGAACCGGCAGCGGCACGAGGAGGAACTGCTCGGCCCGTACGTGCTCGGCGTCCTGGACGCCGAGGAGGTCCGCCGGGTCGAGGGACACATGAGCGGGTGCGTGCAGTGCCGGGAGGAGGTGGCCGCGTTGCGCGAGATGGAGGCGGCACTGGGCGAGGTGCCGGAAGAGGCGTTCCTCGACGGACCGCCGCAGGGAGGTGACCTGCTGCTTCAGCGCACCCTGCGGCAGATGCGGGGCGAGCGTGCCGGCGCCGCGCGCAGGCGGGCGGGGCTCACCGGGCTGGCCGTCGCGGCCTCGCTGGCCGCCGTGTTCTGGGCCGGTACGCAGCTGGGCGCGGGCGCTCCCGACCCCGTCGCACTGCCCGTGCCCCCGTCGCCGACCTCTTCGGCGGACCCCTCTCCCCCGCCCAAGGGGACCACGCTCCACTCCGCGACCGACGCGGGCACGGGTGCGCGGATGACGGTGCAGATGACGCCGGCCACCAAGTGGGTGCGGTTGCGGGCGGCCGTCACCGGAGTGCCGCCGGGCGAGCGCTGCCGCCTGATCGTGGTCTCCAAGGACGGCAAGCGCACGACAGCGGGCAGCTGGGTGGTGGGAAGCCAGGAGAACGGCGAGGCCAAGGGCGCCGGGCTGGACGGTTCGGCGGCCGTCGACCGGGCGGACGTCAAGGCCGTCGTGGTCGAGAACGAGGCAGGCCGGACGTTCGTGTCCGTGCCCGTGTGACGGTGACGGTCCCCGGGCGCACCGTGCCCGGGTGACCTCTTGGCGAACGTGACGGAGCCCGGGAGCATATCCAGCTCCCGGGCTCCTGTTTGCCACCCAATTGCGCACACCGGCACGTTTAAGAGTCGCGGATCATTCTTAGATCGACGTGTTCTGCCTTTGAACTACCGCGCCACGAGGAGAGGCGCAGAGGGGACTTGAACCCCCATCCATCGATGGTCGTCCACGCTCGGTCGATCCGGTGTTCGGCGGCGAATACTGAGACTGGAGCGAGAATCTGAGATTCACGGGGCCGCCTCTACCGGCTTGGCCCGCTTCGGCACGCGATCAACCTAGCAGCCGCTTGTCCGATCATTCACCCGGATTTCCGGCACCTGAGCCCGGTCCGGCAGTCGGCGCATGTCGCCCGGCGGGAGAGAGGAGTTGGCGGCCGCGGCCGCTGCGGTCCCCGGGTCCGGATCGTCGAGCAGTTCCACGGATCCGCGCCACGGGGAGCCGGGGGTCGCGTACGGCGGCGCTCCGCGTCCCCGCGTCCCCGCGTCCCGGGTGAGGCGGTCGAGGAGTGCGGGTTCCAGACCGGGGTCGCGCAGGGCCAGGCTCCTGCGCAGGGGGATCCGGGGAGTCGCCGAAGCGGGCGGCGAGCCCCGCCACGGGGAAGCCGGGCCGGGAACAGGTCGGGCAACGGGGAGTCCGGCTGCCGGTGGGACATGGGACCGGCCGCCAGCATGAGGGGGACGACCGGAGACGGGTCGTCGACCAGTCGGGCCCGCTGCTCGGGGTCGGCGTCGCCGTTCTCCGCGAAGGCCATCCGGACGCGGCGGTCCGAGTGGACCAGAACGGCCTCGATCACCTCCTGCGGCAGAACGGCGCGCCGCGCAACCTCTCGCCGCACGCGCTCGTCTTCGTGGCCGAGCAGCCGCAGCAGCACGTCCGCCGGTGCCGCCGTGTTGTGTGCCAGTGCACGCAGCAGCCCCGTCCGCCGGTCAGACACGTCCCGTTCTCCCCCGCCGCGCCGAAACGGGAAGCCTCACAAGGAAGCCCACAGGCGGACCGATCATCACATTGCGGTCCATGACATCCTGTGGCGTCACAACTCGCCGGGCGGATTCGGCGGACGTCCGGGATTTTGGGGAAGGTCGATGAGGCTCTGCTTCCTGGTGGAGGAGCACTACCGCCACGACGGTATGCCGAACGAGGTGATCGGACAGCTGACCGCGTGGGGGCACCGCGTCGACGTCGTGCGGCCGGGCGGCTCGCTGCTGCGCATGACCGAGGCGGTCGAAGCGGGTGCCCACGACGCCTGGGTGCTCAAGACGGTGTCGGGCGGCCCGGGGCTGCCCCTCCTCGAAGCCGCAGCCGCGGCCGGGCTGACCACCGTCAACGACGCCCGCTCGATCCGGGGCGTACGGGACAAGGCGCTGGCCGCGGCCATCGGCCGCGGGCGCGGACTCCCGCTGCCGCCCACGTACGCGGTCGCCCGCCCCGAGCTGCTCAGGGAGGTACCGGCGGGCGAGTACCCCCTCGTCGTCAAGCCCGCCGACGGCAGCTCAGGGCGGGCCGTGCACCTGGTGTCCTCGCCCGGATGCCTGGAGACGCTGCTGCCCGCGCTCGCGGGCGAGGGCATGCTCATCGCCCAGCCGTACGTACCCAACTCGGGTACGGACACCAAGGTGTACGCGGTCGGCGGGGAGCTGTTCGCGACCGAGCGCTGCTCCCCGCTGCACCCGGACCCCTCGGTGCGCGAGCGCCGGGTGCCGCTGTCGGCGGAGGTGGCGGCGATCGCCGCCCAGGTGGGCGCGGTCTACGGGCTGGACCTGTACGGGGTGGACGTGCTGCTGGGTCCCGACGGGCCGGTGGTCGTCGACGTCAACGACTTCCCCAGCTTCCGCCAAGTCCCGGACGCGGCGGCGCGGGTGGCCCGCGCCGTACTGGGGCTGGCCCGGGCCGGGGGCCCCGCGGCGGTGGCGGCGCCCGTGGCGCTCCCGTACTCCCTCCCCCTGTCGATCCCCTCACAGGCGCAGGCGCTGGCGCAGGCGCCGATCGCCGCCGGTGCGGGTGACGCCGTATGAGAATCGGCCTGATCACCCCGGAACCGGGGCATCCGCTGCTCGCGGACACCACCGCCCTGCTCACTGCGGAGCACGAGGTGGAAGCGCTCGATCCGGGCACCCTCGGGGACGTACCCCTGCCCTTGGCCGATGTGTACCTGCTGAAGTCGCGGACGCCGACTGCGCTGGGACTCGCACGTGATCTGGAGCGGCGCGGGGCCCCGGTGATCAACACGGCGGCGGCCACCGCCCTGTGCCAGGACCGGACGGAGATGGCCGCACTCGCCCTGCGGGCCGGGCTGCCCTTCGCCGCGACCCGTACCGTCGGCGCCCTGGGGGTGTGGGCGCGGCAGGCGCGGCCGTCGGCGCCCCTGGTGGTCAAGAGCCGGCTCAGCCGGCGCGGCGACCTGGTCGCCCGAGCCGACGACTCCGTCCGACTGCGGGAGTTGGCCCGGCTCTGGCCACAGGAGCCCGTCGTGGTGCAGGAGTACGCGCCCAACAACGGCTGGGACCACAAGCTGTGGGCCATCGGCGACCGGGTCTTCTCGGCACTGCGCCGCTCCGAGCTCTCCCCCGGTGGGCGCGGCCCAACCCACCCGCTGGGCCTGGAGGAACTGCCCGCCGGATGGGCCGACCTGGTGCGCCGGGTCGGAACGGTGTTCGCGCTGGACGTCTACGGCGTGGACATCATCGACACCGGCGGCGGGGCGCCGCTGATCGTCGACGTCAATGCCTTCCCCGGCATCCGCGGCCAGTCCGGCGCGCCGGAAGCCCTCGCCGCCCTGGCGCTGCGCCGGGCAACGGCCTCGGCGTGCCCCTGAGGCGGCTCTCCGGCAGATCCGGACGGGGGAATGCGGGCGCCGCGACGCCCGCGGCCCGGTGTCGCGGCGCGGCCGGGCGGCGGGCGCGGTGAGGATCGGGGCATGGGCATCGTCCTACCGGTCCTCTTCGCGCTGTTCGCGGCCTTCAGCAACGCGCTGGCCACCGTGCTCCAGCGGCGGGCGGCGCTCACCGTGCCGCAGAGCGAGGGCTTCCGCTTCGGTCTGGTCCTGGACCTGCTGCGCCGGCCCGTGTGGGTCGCGGGCATCCTGGCGGTGATCGCGGCCGGGGCCGGGCAGGCAGCGGCGCTGGCCACGGGCGCGCTGGCCCTCGTGCAGCCTTTGTTCGTACTGGAGCTGCCACTGGCCCTGCTGATCGCGTCCCTGCTGACGCGGCAACGGCTGCCGGGGGCGCTGTGGCTGGCCGTGGCGGGGGTGGTGGCGGGGCTCGGGGTCGCGATGGTGGCCGCCTCGCCCGCGGGCAACCGCACCGACGTGCCCGCCGAGCGGTGGGTGGTGGCGCTGCCGGCCTGCGCGGTGATCGTCGCACTGCTCGCCGTCGCCGGTCTGCGACGCCAGCCCGGCCGTTCGCGGGCCGGCTGCCTCGGCGCGGCCACCGCCGTCTGCTACGCGCTCACGGCCGCCCTGATGAAGTCCTCCGTGCACGTCCTCGACGACCACGGCATCGGCGCGTTCCTGACCACCTGGGAGACGTACGCCTTCGGCGCGAGCGGCATCTGCGCCCTGCTGCTGCTCGAACACGCCATGCAGGGCGGCCCGCTGGTCGCCTCGCAGCCCGCGCTGACCCTCGGCGACGCGGGCATCAGCATCGCGCTGGGGGTGGTGCTGTACGAGGAACACCTCCGGTCGGGCTGGTGGTTGCTCCCCCAGCTGCTGGGCGTGGCCCTCGTCTGCGCCGGGGTGTTCGCCCTGGCCCGGGCGGGCGAGGGCGCGCCCTAGGTGTATTGGCCCGTAGGGGGGCCGCGAACCGGTCGTGGGGGCCGCCGCAGGCGGACGGACGGCGGCGTGTCCCGGTGGCCGGGCCGCCGGCCGGCGACGCCCGGGCCCCTTGACCGGGCACGTGGTCCCCGACCGCGCCGAAGCGAACGCGGGGGTGCTGCGCCCGCCTGTACGGCTGCGGCGGACCAGGGTGCCGGCGCCGTTGGGACGGGTGCGGAGTTCGGTGGCGCGCGCCGCGTCGGATGCCGAGGCCCTGCCCACGCGGTCGCGGCGCGGGGCCCGCTGCCGGCGGCTCGGCGGCGCCGGGCACCGGCGTCGTGCCGGAGGCGGCCGGGCGGCCCGTAGGATCGCCCCCTCGGACGGACGGGCCGTGCGGGGAGGGTGGGTGGTGGGTGTGGGTACCAGGGGCAGAGTTCTGGGTGCCGTCGCCGGGGCGCTGGCCGCGGCCCTGACACTGGGCGGCTGTTCGGGCGAGCAGACTGGGGCGAAGCCGGCCTCGCCGGCTCCCGCCTCGACGCCCGCGACGGCCCCGCCGGCTCCCTCCCCCTCGGAGCCGGAGACCGGGCAGCCGTCCGCCGCCGCCTCGACGCCGGCCGCGGAGCCGAGGCCTTCGGCCACCGGCGGGCCGGCGCCGAGGCGGACCCCGGCGGGTTCGTCGGCCGTCCCGCAGAATCCCAACCGGGGCCCGAACCCGCCGCCGGCGCCGGACCGGCCGCCGCTGCCCACGTGGAAGCCGACGCCGTTCGACCCGAAGGACCCCTCGATCCCGAACTACACGGTGCCGCCGCCCATGCGGTGACAGACGGGCCCGGTCCCGTCCGGAGAGCGGCGCCGGCCGGCCGTGGGACGGGCCCCGCGTTCGTCCTCCGGTGTCGCGCCCAGGGACGGCCTCTGCACGCACGCCGAGAGCACGACCGCGTCCGCGTCGGACTACTCCAGCGCCCGTGCGAGGCCCGGCAGGCGGGCCGGGTCGTGGGCGACGAGTCGAGGTTGTCCCGGATCTCCAGGGCTTCGTAGTCGACTACCTCGATGCCCTCGTAGGTGAGGTGGTCCACGACGGTCCGCGTGAGCGGCCGCATGTAGGGCGCCAGCAGGGCGATCTTGCGGGCGCCGATGGTGTGCGGCCCGTGGACGAGGGCTCCGGCGCTGGTGACGACGGGGGCGGGGGCGCCGTTCTCGGCGGTCCGCCCGTGCAGGCGCCGCTCGGAGGTGCGCTGGTAGCCGAGGCCCATGCTCATGATGGCGACCAGTCAGGCGTAGCCGAGTGCGTCGACCCGGGAGTTCACCGCCCAGTTCGGACGTCGTCAGCTGGACGATCAGCAGCCCGCGGCCACTCTCGGACTCCGGGTCGACCTGCGTGCGGGGGGCCGGCAGCCGCGGCAGGTCGGCCCCCGGTCGGCGACGTCGAGCCGCAGCCAGCCGGCACCGAGGGCGACCCCGACCCGCACGCGGCCGGCACCCGCGTGGCGGACGGCGTTGCCGACGAGCTCACCGACGGCCAGCAGCAGGACGTCCGCGGTGTCGACCGGGACCGCCCAGGCTTCCAGCGTGGCGCACACACGGGCCCTGGCCTGCGGAACGCTCGCGACGTCCGGGTCCGCGACCCAGTGGACGAAGCGCCGGATCGCGGGAATCGCGGATGTGCCGGTGGTGGTGAACATGACGTGCTCCCGGAGGGGAAGGCGGCGCGACTACACGCGACTCGTGTTACCGGCATGGAATTCGGACCATTTCTGGGCTTGTCATCAGCGGAAACGCGTCGCTAGAGTCCTGATTACACGTGTAACACGCTACGCCTCCCCCGGCTGCTCGCGCAATGCATTTCGGACAAACGGCGCGAAGCCTGCGACTGCCCCGCCGGGACCCACCGATTTGGAAGGGCCGCAATGACGCAATCTCCTCCGACCGCGTTCGACATCGCCGACATGACCTGGCCTCCCCCGCCGTACCGGCCCCCGGTACCACCCGTGACGGGCGCGGACGGTGTGCGCCACTTCGACGGGATCACCTACGCGACGACGCCCGGCTACCGCCCCCGGCTGCTCGACGTCCAGGTGCCGGCCGGCGAGGGGCCGTTCCCCGCGGTCGTCTGGATCCACGGCGGCGGCTGGCTGGACGGCGACCGCCGCTACCCGCCGCCGACCGTGCCGGCCGCCCTGCTGCACGGAGCGGTCCTGGCGGCCGGGCTCGCACTCGTCTCCATCGACTACCGGCACAGCCTGGAGGCGCCCTTCCCGGCCCAGTTGCACGACGTGAAGGCCGCGCTCCGCTACGTCCGCGCCTTCGCCGGGGACCTCGGCATCGATCCGGACCGGATCGGCGTCTGGGGCGAGTCCGCGGGCGGCCACCTGGCCGCGCTCGCCGGTCTCACCGGCCCCGCCGGTGGGGGTGGCGCGGGCGGTGCGGAGGGCCCGGGCGACGCGGAGGGCGCGGCCGGTGCGGACGTGGCCGGTGCGGGCACCGTCGGTACGGGCGCCGTCGCGCTGGAGGGCACGGAGGGCGTCGGTTCCGGGGAGACCGGTGTCCTCGCGGTGGTCGACTGGTACGGCGTCTGCGACCTGGTGGCCCTGGCCGCCCACCCCATGCCGCCGATGCCGTCCGGTGTGGAGCTCCCCGACCCCTACGAGGCCCTGCTCGGGGCCTCCGTGGCCGACCGCCCGGATCTGGCGCGGGCCGCGAGTCCGGTCACCTACACCGACGGCTCGAACCCGCAACCGCCCTTCCTGCTGGTGCACGGGACCCGCGACGGCCTGGTGCCGTACAGCCAGAGCGAGGCCCTCGCCGCCGCCCTGAAGGGCGCCGGGGGCGAGGTCACCCTCCAGCCGGTGGAGGGCGCGGACCACATCTTCCTCGGCTCCCCGGACATCGCGTCGATCGTCGGGGACAGCGTCGCCTTCCTGGCCCGCCACCTCGGCGCGGGCGTCTGACAGCCGGCCCCCGCCCCGGACCCGCTCCCGTTCCCCGCGGGGGCCGCGCCGGCAGTCGCCCCCGCGTCCCCCGCGTCTCCGCGTCCACGCGGGCCCCGGACTTGACCCGGTCGCGCTCCCCGCCGGAGCCGCTGCCCGGCCGTGATCGGCCTCCCCCATCTCCCGGGTCGCGTCCGTCGGTCAACGTCTCGCGGGCCCCTGCCGGCCGCATCCACACCCTCGCGCCAGAGAAGGGTCACGAGCCTGCCGAAGTTGCGCGGGATCAGTCCGGCGAAGGGCTGTCCAGGACGGCACCGACGCCGTGATCACACCAGCACCGCTGGGACATCTCAGTTGCAGACGTCGGTGGTTCCGACTGACCCTCGCGCGTTCGACGATCCGAGGGAGAACGACGTGGGGCTGACCCTGCTCCCGGGAGACGAAGACACCACAGTCCCGGCGTGGGCTGGTCCTGCCGCGGCTTCGCCGCGTTCCGGCGGCAGCCGGCGCGAGCCGCGGGTCTCGACGAAATGTGGGGGGGCGGGAAGCCACCATGGAATGATGTCTCTACCTCGCTCGAACCACTCCTCGATCGCCCGACGACGGTGGAGGCGACCTCGCGCCCACCGAATGCACCGCACTCCTCCCCCGGCTCAAGGCGATCGTCGGCCATCGGCACAATGAGGTCGGCGTTCCTGGGGCACACATCGATGCGGCCCGACAGCTGACGGTCACCTTGTGGTTCTGCGCCGCGAAGGACATCGAACTACTCGTCCTTTGATGTCCGCTGATCCGAGGCTGCTCCTCCCGCTCCCGCAGCTACGGGACAGCCTTGCGGCGGGTTTGCGGACTAGAGCTCGGCGATGACCGGGTAGTGGCGGCGGAGTTCGTCGAGCACGCGCTCGTCGGCAGCCCTGACGTCCCACAACGAGCTGTCCACCTCCGTCAGGACGACGGCCGGGCCGTCCTCGGCGAACCCGCGCGCCTCGGCGTCGATCAGCTGGAGGGACGGCGTGGTCAGCGACAGCAACGTCAACGTGTCCATGCCGGCCCCTACGGACCGTCGCTCCATCTCGGGCACGCGCGGATCCACGCACTCGTCCACCTCGACGCGCCACGTCAGCCCCAGTCCGAAGCTGCCGAGCCGGACCAGCAGTTCGGCGAGGGTCACGTAGTGGCCGCCCTGCCAGGCGCGGAAGGTGATCCCCTTCATCGGCCCCACCTTCCCAGGGCCCTCACCCCTGCGCGTCACGGGACGCCCGGGTCAGGCAGAAGGGGAGGCCGGCCGGATCGGCGAAGACCCGCCACCGCTCCCCGCCGGGCTGATGCGCCGGCTTGCTCGCGCCCAGTTCCAGGAGCAGCGCCTCGGCCTCGTCGAGGTCGTCGACCTCGAAGTCGAGATGGGCCTGCTGCGGCACGGCTCCGCCGGGCCAGGACGGGGCCCTGTGGTCGTCGACCCGCTGGAAGCCGATGAAGAGTCCGTCCTCGCCGGTGAGGCCGGCGAACTCGCCGTCGGACGCGGGGTGCGGGTCCAGCCCGGTTGCCTGCCGGTAGAACGCGGCCAGGGCCTCGGGGTCGGCGCAGTCGAGCGTTATCGCCGTCAGCTTCAGCCGCGGGGGCATGCCACTCACTCCTTGCGATCCGTCACAGGGGCCGTCCGTCACCCTCCGGGTGCGGACCCACGTGGCGCCACCGTAGTGATCACCGGCTCGGCCCGCGACCGAATTGCGCCCATGGCCTCGTCCACCACCCAGTGCCGCGTCGGCCAACGTCTGCCCAGCCGTACACGGTCCGAGCATGGCCGCGGCCGCCGGTCACCGGGGCAGCCATTGCCTAGGAGGTCTGGCGGGGGACCAGAACGGCTTCCACGGCCGGTACCGGCGCCGCCGTCCCCGTCTCGACCAGCTCGTGCACGGCCTCGGCGATCCGGGCGGCCGACGGCAGTTCCAGCCGCACCGTGGTGAGCGCGGGCTGTTGGAGTGCGGAGAGCACCAGGTCGTCGCAGCCGACGATGGCGACGTCGTCCGGTACGGCGATGTCCTCGGCCTGGAAGGCGTGGAGCACCAGCGCGGCGTACTCGTCGTTGTAGGCGAACACGGCGTCCAGGCCGAGGTTCGGCCAGCGCCGGGCGAGATCGCGGGCGGACTCCCGGGTGTAGGCCAGCTCCAGCGGGGTGACGGTGGCCGGGTGCCGGGCCGCCACCGACTCGGCGCCCGCGAGGCGGGGCTCGGCCAGGGTGCCGAGGCCCCGTTCCTGGGGCATGACCACGCCGATCCGGGTCCGGCCGCGGGCGATGAGGTGCTCGGCCGCCGTGGCGCCGATGCGGGTGTGGTCGAAGCCGATGGTGTGCGCGCCCTCGACGGGGTGGGCGGCGAAGGCCAGCAGGCCCCGGACCCCGGCCCGGGTCAGCAGGTCGGCCGCCTGGGCGGTGAAACGGTCTCCGTCCAGGGCGACGACGGCCGCCGGGCGCAGTTCGGCCCAGGCCCGGGCGGCGTCGACGGGGTCGGTGAAGCGGCCCGCGTGGAGCACGGCCGTATAGCCGAGGCGGTCGAGTTCGCTGTGCAGGTCGTCGACCCAGTCGCTGACCAGGCGGCCCACGGCGGAGATCGACGCGGGCATCAGGACGAGGTTGCTGCGGCCGGCGCGCAGCGAGCGGGCGGCGGCGTGCGGTACGTAGCCCAGCTGCTTGGCCGCGTCGAGCACTCGGGCGCGGGTGTTCGCACTGACCCGGTGGCCCTGGGTGTCGTTGAGGACGAAGGAGACCGTGGCGCGCGACACCCCGGCGAGGCGGGCCACATCGGCGCTGGTGATCGATGCGGGGACGTGTGGGTCTTTGGCCATGACGTCCCTCGACGCTCCTTGTGCTCGGGTTTCCCTGGTACTCCTTCCTTTTCAGGTTACACGAGTTAAATCACGGGAGCGGAAGGCTGCGCAGACGTGCGGACGCGCTCGTGCGGGACCCGCTCGGGCGGGAGCCGTGCGGACCCCGCCGGATCGCCGAGGGCGGTCACCACCGCGTCGAAGCGCATCGTGGCGCGCGCCCCCTTGTCGTACGGGCGCCACGGCGGCAGGTCCGGGTGGTTCGGGTCTCCGGTGCGGACGAAGGAGATCCAGGCGCGGTGCATCGCGTACGCGAGGCCGTCGCGGACGGCTGGGTCCAGTCCGGCGCCGAGGAGTTCCTCGGCGTCCCCTACGCCGCTCCTCCGGTCGGTCCGGGCCGGTGGCGGCCGCCCCGGCCTCCGGCCCGGTGGCACGGGGTGCGGGAGGCAACCCGGCCGGACCCGGCCTGCCTGCAGTTCTCGCCGTTCGGGCTCGCCGACCCGCAGGCCGTCAGCGAGGACTGCCTGTACCTGGACGTGTACCGGCCCCGGTCCGCCCGCCCCGGAGCACGCCTGCCGGTGATCCTCTGGATGCACGGGGGCGCGTACAGCCAGGGAACGGGCATTGAAGTTCGGCGGGCGCACCATGGCCGAACTCACCGGAGCGTGGTGGTGAGCATCAACTACCGCCTGGGTCAGCCGGGTTGTCCGACGCTGCCCGAGCTGAGCCGCGAGAACGGCCTGCGGTCCGGGTCCTTCGGTACTGGGCTGCGGTCGCGCGCTTCGGCACCCCGGTCGTGCCGGACCCGGCCGTGTGGCCGCCGACGGGCACAGGTACCGGTACCGTGCTCACCCTCCACCCGTCGGCGACGCGGACGACCACGTCGTCCGGGGCCGACCACCGGTGCGCCTTCTGGCGGACCCAGCCGCCCCGCCCGCTCTGAGCAGGACTCCCGTCCCCCTATAGGATCTTGGTCTCGGGAGGGGGGACCGGATGGACCGGCACATTCGCACCATGGAAGACGTACTGCGGCTCATGGACGGCCTGTTCGCACCGGAGGCCGACCGCTGGACCGCCGACGGCGCGTCGTGGTGGGACGGCTTCTACGCGGACCGCTCGAAGCCGGTGCCTTTCTTCGTGGCGAAGCCGGACGAGAACCTCGTCTCGTACCTCGACCGCGGCCTGATCGCCCCGGGGCGCGCCCTCGACCTGGGCTGCGGCCCCGGGCGCAATGCCCTCCACCTCGCCTCCCAGGGCTTCGAGGTGGACGCGGTCGACCTGTCGCCGGAAGCCGTCTCGTGGGCCGAGGAACGCGCCCGCGAGGCGGGGGCGGACGTCCGCTTCCACTGCGGGGACGCCTTCACGCTCGCCTCCAGCGCGCTCAGCGGCCCGTACGACCTGATCTACGACTCGGGCTGCTTCCACCACCTGCCGCCCCACCGCCGCGTCAGCTACCTCGCCCTCCTCGACCGGTCACTGGCCCCCGGCGGGCACCTCGCACTCACTTGCTTCGCGTCCGGTGCGATGGGCTCCGAGCTCCCGGACGAGGCGTTCTACCGCGAGGCCGGCCTCCAGGGCGGTCTCGCCTACACCCCGGAGTCCCTGCGCGGGATCTTCGCCGACCTGACCGAAGTCGAACTGCGGCGCATGAACGACGAGCCCGCCGGGTCCCCCCTCTTCGGCGAGCCCTTCCTCTGGACCGCCCTCCTCCGCCGCCCCTCCGACATGCCCTAGGCGGTGGCCGGACTGCGGCGACTACGACGACGGCGGCGGGTCAGGACGGAGGCGGTGGCGGCGAGGGCCACGGCGGCCGCGGAGACCGTCAGCAGCCAGACCGGGATGCCGTCCCCCACCGTGAGCAGCTCGTTGCGGTAGACGGCCCGGCGGTACGGGGTGTCCTTCGCCGTCGCACGCAGTTCGTGGTCGGCGTCGATGCGGCCGGGATCCGGGAACTCCTGGTCGATCGCCGTGAGGAACAGCGGCTTTCCGTCGGTGAGCGCGGCCAGCGGGCCGTCCTTCGGCTCGATGGTGCCCGCGAAGGTCACCTTGGGTGCGGAGCCGCCGATGGTGGTGGCGGGCTCCATGCGGTGGTCCGCCAGTACGTACAGGCCGAGTGACTGCGGCGTCTTGGCCATGCGGGAGAGCCGCATCGGGTAGACCAGCCGGTCGCTGTCGAAGCGGATCTTCAGCGGGTCCAGGTCGCCGCGGAGCACCTTGCCCTTTCCGGCGTCGCGCGGCGCGAGGCGTATCGCCACGTACTCCCATTGCTGGTCGACGTACGGCTTGACCTCGGTGGTGAGTCGGTCGGGCAGCTTGAAGCCGTTGCTCTCCAGCCAGTTCTTGAGGGCTTCGGGGTCGGTGGCGGTCAGCCGGGCCACGTCGAAGTCGCCGAGCTGCTCGCGGCCGACGACCCCGACGGGCGGTGCGGCGCCCGGCGCCGGGGCGCCCGCGCTGTCGCCGGTGACGCGGGAGAAGGGCCAGTCGCCGTTCCGCGGCCAGAAGTAGGTGCGGGTCTTGCGCTCGGGCCGGGTCAGCCGGCGCAGTTCGTCGAACATGTCGCCGTCGCCCAGCTCCACCGTGGCACGTCCCGGCACCGGCATGATCCAGGCGGCCCGCTGAGCGTTCCCGCCGACGGTGAAGCGCATGACGATCTGTTCCGTACGTCCGTCCCAGCGCACGACGGAGGTCTCCCGGTCGACGCCGATGGCGGTCTTGCCGTCGGGGATCATCGCCCCGCATCCGCAGGCGTAGGCGGGGCTGACGAGCGAGCCCACCTGGGTCGCGAGCAGGGCGAACAGCAGAAAAAGGATCCTTCGTTTCATCCACACGGGTCTCAGACGGCCGATCGTGTGATCCGGTTCCGCCCCCTGTCGCTGCGCGATCCGGCCTGGCTCATACTGTGGCGCATGAGGGGGAGTGAGAAGCAGCCGCATGCTCTGCGGCGCCAGAGCGCGCTACCGCGCAGCCCGATGGTTCCGGACTCAGTGGTGGCGGAGATCGCACGGCACGACTGGGAGGGCACGGAGTGCGGCTGCGGCCGTTCCGCGGGCCATCTCGTGGACGCCGTGCGCGACGCCGCGGAGGGTCATCCCGCCGCGTTCCACGCGCTGGAGGGCCATGTCTTCTTCGGGCAGCAGCTGAAGCCGCCGGCTCCGGCGGTGTGCGCCGTGCTGATGGCGGTGTGGTCGGCGCGGCCGCCCCGGCGGGCGACCCGCGAGGCGCTGCTGTGGACCCTGCTGGCCCTGCTGTGCACGGTGGACGACGGCGGCACCCACGAGGCCGGGCTGCACGGGCAGTGCGCCGCCTTCATCCGTACCGGTGTGGACGGTTTCCGCCTCGAACTGGCCGCCGTCCCCGGTTCCGGTACAGCGGCGTACGCGGAGGGCATCCTGCAGATCCTCGGCCTGCCGGCGTCCTGACGCCCCACCCGGCTACGAGGTCCCGCCGTCACGCCGTGGCGCGTACGGTCTCGGCGACCGCTCCGGGCAGCCAGTCGGCGACCCGGCCGAAGGTGAAGCCCAGGTTCCCGGCCCGGCCGTTGTCCATGGCGTAGGCGCGGTCGAAGGAGAAGGGTGAGGCGTCGGCACCCGCCTCGACGACCCGGTACCTGGGCCGCCGTCCGAGCCGTTCCGCGACGGTCGCACAGAGCTCGAGGACGTCCGGGGCGCCGTGCGAGGCGGCGTTGACGGGCCCGGTGAAGGTCTGCCGCGAGGCCCAGTCGAGGAACTCGGCCATCTCCAGGTGGTGGATGAAGGAGGTCCCGTACGGGGCTTCGTGGACGTCGACCGGCCTCGCGGCGCCGATCCGCTCGACGTAGTGGGCGAGGCGCCCGGTGAACTCCGCCCGGCCGCCCCCGAGGACGTGCGCGGTCCGCACGCAGACGTAGGGGAAGGCAGGCTCGCGCAGGAAGACGGCCTCGGCCCGCCGCTTCCCCTCCGCGTACGCGTAGGCGTCGGTGTGCGCGGGGCCGGGCGGCTGGCGGCCGGGAAGGGGCGGCGTGAGCGGCGGGCGGGTGGGGTCCAGGGCCTCCTCGGTCACGGGCGCGGTGTGCGGCGCGGAGCCGGCGGGGAGGGTGGCCGGGTCGTACACCTCCATTGTCGAGGTCATCACGTAACGCCCGGTCCGGGCGGCGAACACCCGGCGGGCGACGGCGGCCTGGAGCGGTGTGTAGCAGACCTGGTCGACGACCACGTCGAAGTCGCGTCCGCCCAGGGCCTCCCGCAGCCCGGCTTCGTCGTCGCGGTCGGCGAGGAGCCGGCCGACGCCGGCGGGGGGTGGGGCGCCGGCGCCCCGGTTGAGGACCGTGACCAGGTTCCCCGCATCGCGCAACCGCGTGACCAGGGACTTCCCGAAGTACCGGCTTCCACCGATGACAAGAATCCGCTTCATGCGTCCCACTCTGGCGTTGTATCGTCCCCAGCGGAACCGACCAGCTGCTGAACGGGTCGTAAGGAAAACTGATGATCGATGTGCAGCGGTTGCGCGTCCTGCGTGCGGTGGCCGAACACGGCAGCTTCAACAAGGCGGCCGGCGCCCTGCTGCTGACCCCGTCGGCCGTCTCCCAGCACATCGCGGCGCTGGAACGCACCCTCGGCCATCCGGTGGCGCTCCGCAGCACCCGCGGTGTCACGCTCACGGAGCCGGGCCGGCTGCTCGTCGAGGCGGCGGAGACGATCACCGCCGAGCTGGACCAGGTGCGCCGTGCGATCGACCGGCTGACGCAGGAGCGGCCGCGGCTCACCGTCGCCACGTTCACCAGTGGCGGCCGGCATCTGCTGCCGGGGGCGCTCTCCCGGTTCGTGGAAGCACATCCGGAGGTGGAGCTGACGGTGCTGGAGAGCGAACCGGAGGACGCCGTGCCGATGGTGCGCGGCGGCGCTGCGGATCTCGCTCTGGCCTACCACTTCGACGGGCCGCCGCCGGTGGGTCCCGGTGGGCGCCGGGACCTCGGCTGGCGGCCGCTGACGGAGGACCCGCTGTGGGTGGTGCTGCCGCGCGGCCACCACCTGGCCGGCCGGTCCTCGGTGGACCTGGGCGAGCTGTCCGCCGACCGGTGGGTGTTGGGCTGCCTCAAGACGGAGGCGTTCCTGCGCCGATACGCGGAACTCGCCGGTTTCGACCTGCGCGTGGGGGCCTCCACCACCGACTACTTCTTCGCCCAGACACTCGTCGCGGCGGGGGTCGGCGTGTCGCTCGTGCCCCAGGTCGCGCTGGCCGGCGCCGCGGAGTCGGTCGCGGTCCGTGTCGAACCCCCGCGTCCCGCCCGGCACATCGGCCTGGTCCTGCCGCGCCGGCGTCGCGCGAACCCCCGCACCGAGGCACTGGCCGAAGCCCTGGCGTCCGCCGCCGCCACAGCCACCACCACGCAGATCGGAGCCCGTTCCTGAACCCCCTCCTGTGCGGCCTCGCCGCCAATCCCGCCCTGCCGCCCGAGCTGGTCGACCGGCTGATCACGCTGGCCGTGGCGACACCCGAACCGTCCGACCGCTTCGACCCCTCCGGCCACTTCGTCGACGTGCTGCTCTGGCACCTGGCCGAGCGCACCGACCTCGACCCCGCCCAAGTGGCGGCCCTGGCCTCGCGCGACGAGGACACCGTCACGCGGCGCGCCCGCGACGGCCTTCTGAACGCCGCCGACGTGGACCCCGCCCTGTGGCCCCTCGCTGCCCTCGCGCTCCTCGACGAGGGCCGGGGCCTTCCGCAGTGGGCCCGCCGGTTCGCCGCGGACCCGGACCCGTCGCTGCGCTGGCGGCTCGCCTCCTGCCCCGGGCTGCCCCCGGAGGTCGAGGACGCCCTGGCGGCCGACCCCGACCCCGGTGTGGCCGCCGAACTCGCGCTGTGGACGACGTCCGCACCGGTGGCGGCCCGCCTCGCACGGCACCCGCACGCCGAGGTCCGACGGGCGGTGGCCTGCAACGAGACCGTACCTCCCGCCGCGCTGGCCGCCCTGCTCACCGGCGACGGTCTGGAGCCCGCCCGGTCCTGCCTGGTCTGCGACAGCCGGGAGACACCCTTCACCCACCACCCCTACTGCCCGGACACCGACTGCGACCTGCTGCCCGGCGCCGAATGCGACGGGACGCACGGCTCGACCCTCCAGGAGACGTGGCAACGCGCCCTGTCCAACCCCGCCACTCCCCCGGCAGCCGCGGCCGCCTTCGCGGAACATCCCTCGACGCTCCTGAGGTGGGCCGTCGCCGAACACCCCGGTCTGCCCGGACACGTCTACGCGCGCCTCGCCGAGGACCCCGTGCCCGGGGTACGGGCCTCGGTCGCGCGGAACCCGGGAACCGGCCCCAAGGTGAGCCGCCTCCTGGCCGCCGACCCCGACGTCGAGGTACGGCGGGCCGTGGCGCAGCATCCCCGGGTGCCGTTCGACCTGCTGGCGCAGCTGACCCCCACGACCCGCCTGGGCCCGCATCCGCTGCCGCGGATCTCCGCCGCCAGCGGGGAGGAGCTCAAGGAGGCGGCCGCATCGGCGCACGGGCGCGTGCGCAGGCTCGTGGGGCAGCGGCACGACCTGCCGCCGGAGTTGCGCGACGCGCTTTCAGCCGATCCGGACGCCTCCGTGGCCAAGGCCGTGGCCCCGCACCCGGGGCTGTCGCCGGGCCGGCTGCGAGCCATGGTGGCGTTGCACGGTGCACAGGTCCTCGCGGGGGTCGCGGCCAACCCGGACGCGCCCGCGGACCTACTGGCGGAGCTGGCCCGGCACGAGCCGCCGGTACGGCGGGCGCTGCGGGAGATCGCCTCGCACCCGAACGCGACCGCCGAGGCGCTGCTGCCCTGCCTGGCCGACGGGAAGTCGCGGGTGCGCGCCGCCGCCCACCCGGCGCTCCCCGCGGCGGTCGTCGTCGGACTGCTCGACGATCCGGATCGGGAGGTGGTGGAGGCGGCAGCCCGCAACGCCTCGCTGCCGCCCGCCGTGATGGCGCGACGGGTGCCGTGACCGCGCCGGCTCAGCCCCCCGAACCGGGTGTCACCAGGCCGGTCTCGTAGGCGAGGACCACGGCCTGGGCCCGGTCGCGCAGCGACAACTTCGCGAAGATCCGGGCCACATGGGTCTTCACCGTGGCTTCGCTGAGCGTCAGCTCCCGTGCCAGTTCGGAGTTGGACCGGCCGTGGCCCATCAGGGTCAGCACCTCGCGCTCGCGCGGCGTCAGGGCAGCCAGTTCGCGGTGGGTGCCGGCGGTCGTGACACGGTCCCGGGCGGCGGCACCCGGGGCGCAGCGCTCCACCAGGCGGCGGGTGATGGACGGGGCGAGCAGCGCGTCGCCGGTGGCGACCAGGCGGACGGCGGCGGCGAGGTGTTCGGGGCTGACGTCCTTGAGCAGGAAACCGCTGGCCCCCGCGGCGAGGGCCGCGTAGACGTACTGGTCGAGGTCGAAGGTGGTCAGCATGATCACCCTGCAGTCCGGGGCTTCGGCGAGGATGCGCCGGGCGGCCTCCAGGCCGTCCATGACGGGCATGCGGATGTCGAGCAGGACGGCGTCCGGGCGCAGCCGGCGTACCTGTGCGACGGCCTCCGCCCCGTCGGCGGCCACGCCCACCACGTCGATCCCGCGGGCCGTCAGGATCAGCCGGAAGCCGGTGCGGACCAGGTCCTGGTCGTCGGCGATCACGACGCGGGGCGTCGGCCCGTCGGCCGTGGCGTGGGCCCCGGGCGTGGTCACGGCCGGTCCAGGGGGAGGCGGGCGCGCACCCGGTAGCCGCCACCGAGGCGGCGGCGGGCATCGAGGTCCCCGCCGTAGACGGCGACCCGTTCGCGCAGGCCGAGCAGGCCCCGGCCGGTCCCCTCGGCCTTCGGCCCGGGCCGGCCCGCGGGTTCGGGCGGGGTTCCGGCCGCACCTCCCGAGAGCACGCTCGTCCCGCCGCTCAACACCTCCACGCGCAGCGCGTGTTCCGCGTACCGCACCGACACCTGCGTCTTGCCTCCCTCTCCGTGTTTGAGCGCGTTCGTGAGCGCCTCCTGGATGATCCGGTACGCCGTGACGTCGATCCCGGCCGGAAGCGGGCGCGGGTCGCCGGACATGCGCACCTCCACCGGCAGGCCCGCGAAGGCGAACCGGTCGACGAGCGCGCTGAGCCGGGTCAGGCTCGGTTGCGGCGACATCCGGGTGGCCGCGGCCACCTGCGCCTCGTACGGGGCGTCCGTGCCGTCCTGCGCGGGCGCGAGCAGCCCAAGCAGGTGCCGCAGTTCGGTCATGGTGTTCCGCCCGGCCTGCTCCACGGCGCCCATGGCCGCCGCGGCCTCGTCCGGCAGGGTGGCGAGCACCTCGCGGGCGGCCCCGGCCTGGACCACCATCAGGCTGACGTTGTGGCTGACGATGTCGTGGAGTTCGGCCGCGATCCTGGCCCGCTCGGCGTCGACCGCGCTGCGGGCCGCGCTCTCGCGTTCCCGCTCCAGCAGCCAGCCGCGCTCTTCCAGCGCCGTCCGGTGGCCGCGCCGGGCGCGGATCAGCGCCACGCCCAGTGCGCCGGCCACGGCCGCGGACAGGAAGGCCGCGACCACGGCGGTGATCGACCCCAACCTCAACTCCCCACCCGTGTAAGCCCCGATGACATCGTGATCGATGCCATTGTGCCGGACGGCCTCGTACATCCCCGGGATGACCTGCTCCGGCCTTTACATCCGGGGGCTGACGTCCCGCCCCGGCTCCCGACTTAGGTTCGGGTCATGACAACCGATCACGACAGTGCACGCCAGGTCGTCGTACGACTGGACGACGTGCACAAGGAGTACGGCGACGCGAAGGCCCTGGACGGCGTCTCCCTGGAGATCCGTGCGGGTGAGGCGGTGGCCGTGATGGGTCCTTCCGGGTGCGGCAAGTCCACCCTGCTCAACATGGTGGCAGGGCTGGACCGGCCGACGTCGGGCACCGTGGAGGTGCAGGGGCAGGACCTGGGGAAGCTCAACGAGACGGGACTGGCGCTGTTCCGGCGCCGACACGTCGGCATGGTCTTCCAGTTCTTCAACCTCATCGACGATCTGCCCGCGCTGGACAACGTGGCGCTGGCGGCCCAGTTGACGGGAACCCCGGCCCGGTCGGCCCGCCTCCGGGCCCTGGAACTCCTCGACGAACTCGGCGTCGCCGACCGCAGGAACAACTATCCGGCGACGCTGAGCGGCGGGGAGCGCCAACGGGTTGGCGTCGCAAGGGCTCTGATGAACCGTCCGGCGCTGCTGCTCGCGGACGAGCCGACCGGCGCCCTCGACAGCCGGTCGGGAGAGCAGGTGATGGACCTGCTCATCGACCTCAACCAGATCGGCCAGACGCTGCTGATCGTCACGCACGACCCGGAGCTGGCCACCCGCTGCGCCAGTCGCCTGGTCGAGGTCGCCGACGGCCTGATCGCCCGGCAGAGCGTGCTGGAGGCGACCGCGTGAGCGCCGTGTGGCGAGCCTCTCGCGCGGCGGTGAAACGCCGCAGGCTCCAGACCTTCGTCATCGGACTCGTCGTGCTCTGCTCCACCACGACCGTCCTGCTCGCGCTGGGGCTGCTCGACGTCGCCACCAGCCCTTTCGACAAGGCGTACGCCGCCCAGCGCGGCCCGCACACCGTGGCGTCCTTCGACACGGCGAAGGTCACCCCGGAGCAGCTGGCGCAGACCGCCCGGCGGCCCGGCGTGACCGCTGCCGCGGGGCCGTTCGGGCAGGGCGCCCTGGACGTGCCCAAGGGCTGGCTCTGGATGCCCGGCGGCTCTCTGAGAGTGGTGGGACGGGCCGACCCGGGAGGCCCGGTCGACCGGGTGGAGGTCCTGGAGGGCCGGTGGCCGACCGCGCCCGGGGAGATCGTCGTCGCGTGGCCCTCCGCGGGCACGCCCGGCACGGAGCTGCTCGGAACCACGCTGGAGGTTCCCGGATCTGCGCCCCTGACGGTCGTCGGATTCGCTGCGGGCATGGGCAAGTCGGCGGACGCCTGGGTCTCGCCCGAGCAGATGACCGCGCTGCGTCCGGCCACCGCCCAGATGCTGTACCGCTTCAGCGACTCCTCGACGGACGCGCGGCTGGGCGCCGCACTGGCCCGGGCCACCGCCGGACTGCCCGAGGGGGCGCTGACCAGTGCGCACACCCACCTCGACCTGAGGAAGGCGTACTCGTCGCTGGCCGACGCCTACCTCCCCTTCATGACGCTCTTCGGCGTCCTCGGCCTGCTGGTGTCCGCCCTGATCGTCGGGAACGTCGTCAGCGGGGCGGTCGTCTCCGGGTACCGGCACATCGGGGTGCTCAAGGCCCTGGGCTTCACCCCGAACCAGGTGGTCGCCGTCTACCTGGCGATGATGGCCGTGCCGGCCCTCGTCGGCTCCGCGGCCGGAACCCTGCTCGGCAACGCTCTGGCCGAACCCATTCTGAGGATCGCGTTCTCCGGCATCGAGACGGGCCGGGCCGCCGTCGGCGGGGTCTCCTCGTGGGTGTCGGTCACCTGTCTGCTGGGGATGCCCGCCCTCGTCCTGCTCACCGCGCTGGTCCCCGCGCTGCGGGCGCACCGGCTGCCGGCGGCCCGGGCGATCAGCGCGGGCAGCGCCCCCCAGACCGGCCGCGGGCTGCGCGTCCAGCGCGTCCTGGGCGCCAGCCGGCTGCCGCGCGCGGTCAGCATGGGCCTGGCGCAGCCGTTCGCCCGGCCCGGCCGCACGCTGCTGACCCTGGCAGCCATCGTCCTCGGCGTCACCACGGTGACCCTGGCGACCGGACTGACCAGCACGATGCTCGCGTACAGCGAGGCAGGACGCGGCGGCGGCGCCCTGGTCAGGGTGGAAGCCGGGGGGCCGGCCAACGGCCGGGCCGCTCCCCTGCTGGGTGACGCCCAGATCGAGGAGCGGCTGCGGTCCCTGCCCGGCGCGGCGGGGGTACGGGCCCGCGCACTGGCCCAGGTGACCCTCGTCGGGCAGAGCCGGCTCGCCTTCGCCGACTTCTACCGCGGGGACGACGCCTCGTCCTCCGGCCGGATCGCCGAGGGCCGGATGCCCGAGGCGGCCGGCGAACTCATCGCCGGGCCGGCCTTCCTGACGCAGAACGGGCTGCGGCTCGGCGACCGGATCACCCTGGCGCTGGGCGGCAGGCAAACCGCCGCGACGGTCGTGGGCGAGCTCATCGACGGCAACGCCCGCGCCCTTGAGGCCTCCTGGGAGACCCTCCTGCCGCTGGCACCGGACGCTCGGGCGGTCGAGTACGAGGTGCGGCTCGCTCCCGGAGCCGACGCCCGGGCGTACGGCGCGGCGGCCGAGGCCGCAGACCCGGGCCTGCGCGCCTCGGTCACGGATTCGGCAAACACCGCCACCACCACCGTCGTCGCCTTCTCCACGGTGTTCACGGTCCTGTTGAGCGCCGTCGCGTCCCTCGGCGTCTTCAACACCGTCCTCCTGGGCACCCGGGAGCGCCGCAGGGACCTCGGCATGCTCAAGTCCATCGGGATGACACCACGGCAGGTGGTGACCATGACCGTGACCTCGGTGGCGGGTGTGGGCGCGGTCGGGGGGCTGCTGGGCATCCCGCTCGGGATCCTCGCGCACCGGCTGGTCGTGGACAACGTCGGGGTGGTCTCCTTCCCGGAGTCGATGAAAAACGTATGGGAGGCGCCGCAGTTGTCCGGCCTGCTGCTCGCCGGGGTCGCGATCGCCGTCCTCGGTGCGCTGGTCCCGGCCCGGTCGGCGGCCCGGATGACTATCGCCGTGGCCCTTCACACCGAATAGGCGCCGCAATTGCGGATGTGGCCGGTGACCGGGGCTTCGTAGGCTGCCCCCCATTACGTGATCACACGAGGATCTCGGCCTCGGGTCACCCGGACATCCCAGGAAGGAGCCGCGGATGCCGCGCAATCCCCACAAGGCCCGGCGCATCGTCGTGGACGGGGACGCCTACACGCGGTCGGTGCGCCACTCCCACAGCAGACCGGGCGGCCCCGACCGCGACTGCTGCGAGACGCTCACCGTCCACCTGACTGGGGCTCGGGGGCACTTGCGCATCGTCTTCCGGGAGGGCCCCGGCAGGCTGGTCCCGACCGGCTACCCGATGGTCTCCGGGGAGGTGTCCTTCACCACGAGCGAGTCCCTGTACCTGCACGAACCCGGCACCGTCCGGGCCCTGATGGAGGAGGCCCGGGCCCTCGGGTGGCGTCCCGACGGCCCGTCGGGCATGGAGATCGACGGCTGGACCCTCTTCGAGGCCGTACTGCGCAGGCGCACGGCCGACTCCTCTCGCCCTCCCGCCCCGCATCCGTCACCTCCCCGGGCCGGGGGTCGTTAGGGCCTGGGGGTTGACTCGGGGGGCGAAGGGATGGCGGTATGCGGCAGTTTCCTCTGGAGATGCACCACGTGGCACCCGGCAGGGTGGTCGAGTGGCGGCTCAGGTCCACCGCGGCGGAAGTCGACGGGCCGGGCGATCCGGCGAGCCGGAAAGCGTCCTTCAACCAGGACAAGCACTTCACCGTCGCCGAGGAGAGCCGGGCCGCCGACGACCCCGTCGCGTCCTGGGTCGCGGTCACCTTCGAGGTGACCGGTCCGACGGACGAACGGGCCCTGGCCCAGGCCCTGCTCTCCTTCGTCCAGCGGCACGAGGTCCTGCGCTGCGCGTTCCGGCGGCTGGCCGGTGAGGTGGCCTGCGAGCCCTTCGCCCCCGCCACGCTCACCCTCGACCCCGAGCACGTGGGCACCTTCGAGGAGGCGGGCGCGCTGAGCGACTTCCTCGTCGAACGGTTCAAGCGGAGCATCGACACCCTGTCCTGGCCGCTGTTCATCATGGGAGCGGTGGTCCGCGAGGACTCGGCGACCGTCTACCTGGCCTTCGACCACATCGTCTGCGACGGCATGTCGATGCCCATCGTCGCCCGCGAGGTCCTGACCGCCTACGAGGGCCTGTGCCGCGGCGAGGCCGTCGAACTGCCGCCCGCGCCCAGCTATCTCGACTTCGCCGAGGAGCAGCGCCGCCGCTACCTGGCCATCGACGCCCGCGACGGCCGTCTGGACTACTGGAAGGCCTTCATGGGGCCCGCCGGCGAGTTCTTCCCGCGCTTCCCCCTCGATCTCGGCGTGGAGACGGGCCGTATGTACCCCATCGTCAACGAGGCGTCGATGCTGCTGGACGCCGGTGAGGCCGAGGTCTTCGAGAAGACCTGCCTGGCGGTCGGCGGCAAGGCGTTCATGGGCGTGCTCGGCTCGGTGGCCGTGTGTCTGCGCGACGCCGGCGGGCCGGGCGTCTACCGGGGCTTCATGCCGGTCAGCGAACGCGGCCGGAGCACCTGGACGAATTCGGTGGGCTGGTTCGTCAACACCCTGCCGATCGAGTTCGACGCCTCGCCCGGTCGGGACTTCACCCAGGTGATGGCCTCCGTCCGGGCCGGGTTCACCGAGATGATGAGCCATCTCGACGTGCCGTTCGTCCGGGCGTGGGAGTTGCTGGCGCCCGAGGAGTTCGCCGCCCGCTCGTGGCCGTACCCGGTGAACTTCTTCTCGTACATCGACATGCGCAAGTGCCCGGGCGCCGAGCGCCACGACGAGTGGCGGCCCACCACCCACGTGTGGTCGGCGCGGGCCAACGGTGCCTGTTCGTGGTTCCAACGCGACACGGACGGCCTGCACATGAACTCCATCTACGTAGACACCCCCGCGGCCCGCCGGACGATGAGCGACTTCCAGGAGGCGCTCCGGCTGACGGTCCAGGAGGTTGCCCGTTCCGGCGGTTTCCGCAGGCCCGTCGCCCTGACGCCGCAACGCCGGCCGGTACGGGGGACGCCGCTGGACGTGGCCGCGTTCGCGCGGCGCGCCTGAGCCGGAGCTCCGGAGCGCGGCTCAGAGGCGGGCCGCGCGCCGCAGGAGCAGGGTGCGTTCCCGCTCGTTGCGGGTGAGCGAGGCCGCGCGCTCGAACTCGGCCCGGGCCTCGCGCGGCCGGCCGAGGCGCTCCAGCAGGTCGCCCCGTACGCTCGGCAGCAAGTGGTAGGCGTTCAGGGCCGGTTCCTGTGCCAGGGCGTCGACGAGCGGCAGGGCGGCCGCCGGTCCCTCGGCCATGGAGACCGCCACCGCCCGGTTGAGCTCCACCACCGGTGAGGGGGTCAGCTGGACCAGCCGCCCGTAGAGGGTGGCGATCGCGGCCCAGTCCGTGTCCTCGTAGCGGACGGCGGCCGCGTGGCAGCCGGCGATGGCGGCCTGGAGGGCGTACGGGCCGCTGCCGGCCCGGCTCATCGCCCGGGCGCCCCTGGCGATGAGCATGCGGTTCCACCTGGCCCGGTTCTGGTCGGCGAGCAGCACCGGTTCGCCGTCGGGCCCGGTTCGGGTGGCGATGCGGGACGCCTGGAACTCCAGCAGCGCGGCGAGGCCGTGCACCTCGCCCTCCTCGGGCATGAGGGCCGCCAGCACGCGGGCCAGGCGCAGGGCGTCCTCGCAGAGGGCGGGCCGGACCAGGTCGTCCCCGGAGGTGGCCGAGTAGCCCTCGTTGAAGACCAGGTAGATGACCTCAAGGACCGAGGAGAGCCGTGCCTCGCGGTCGGCCCCGGAGGGGACTTCGAAGGGCACCGCGGCCTTGGCCAGGGTCCGCTTCGCGCGCACGATGCGCTGGGCGACCGTGCTCTCGGAGGCGAGGAAGGCGCGGGCGATCTCCTGGGTCGTCAGTCCGCCGATCAGGCGCAGGGTGAGCGCGATGCGGGCTTCGGTCGCGAGGACGGGGTGGCAGGCGGTGAAGACCAGGCGCAGCAGGTCGTCGTCGATGTCGTCGGGTTCGGCCGGTTCCGGGGGCGGCGGTTCGTCCTCCAGGGTCCGGCCGACCTCGGCGAGCTTGCGCGCGTACGTCTCCTTGCGGCGGACGAGGTCGATCGCGCGGTGCTTGGCCGTCGCCATGAGCCAGGCGCCCGGACGGTCCGGGACACCCGACTCGGGCCATTGCTCGAGGGCGGCGACGAGGGCGTCCTGTGCGATCTCCTCGGCGATGCCGACGTCCCGCACGATGCGGGTGACGCCGGCGATGATCCGCGCCGACTCGATCCTGAACACCGCTTTGACCGCCCGGGCCGTATCCACTGCCGTCACGGCCACCCATCAGAGCAGCCGTGACGAGGCAGGGCAAACGCGGCACGAGCGGGCGGGACCACCCTCCCGGATCACATCTCCTGGATCTCCCTGACCTCGGCGCTGACGTTCCATTCCGCCGGGTGGATCTCCAGGAACCGCCTGGTCCACTCGATGGCCTCCGCCTTGTCCTTGCACTGGCTGAGGGAGTAGCCGCCGACGACCTCCTTGGTCTCGGTGAAGGGGCCGTCCGTGTAGCTGATCTTCCCGCCGGACCAGCTGAGACGGGTCGCTTCGGAGGTGGGGAGCAGTCCCGCGGTGTCGAGCATGACGCCGGCCTTGGTGATCTCCTCCAGCAGGGCGCCCATGCGCTGCTCGAACTCCGGCGGGAACTCGTTGGGGGGAAGGTCCTGCTCGTTGATGCGGATCATCGTCAGGAAGCGCGGCATGGTGACTCCTCGGTCGCGGGGGCGGGGTCCTTCCCCGCCTCTCACCCTTGCGTCGAACGGGAGGCGCCCGGATCGACAGCTCTCCGGAAATACTTCGAGGAATTTTTCGCGGTGGCCACCGGGGGACTCCGGCAGGCGGTGCGGCGGACGCCGGGGCGGGCGGTGCGCGGGGCTGCGGCGGGGCCGGTCAGCGGCTGTCGCCGGTCCAGTCCCAGTGCCCCGGGTCCCCCGCCCTGCGGCGGTAGTGGGCCCGGCCCCCCGCGCCGTAGCGTCCTATCTCCGTGGGGAGGCGGGCCTCCTCGTCGAGCCGGCGCGCGCTCCACCCCGTGATGTCCAGGAGCAGCCCGTCGAGCGGGCCGCCGACGAGTTCGCCGTAGACGTGGCCGGAGCGCGGGCCGGGGTCGGGGTCGTCGTGGTCGGCGCCGTAGACCCGGCGCCGGAGCATCCTGTCGTCCATGCTGATCAGCTTCACAGGCGGCACTGACAACGGCCCGGCGGCCGCCCGCCCGGACGGCGGCGATGATGGGTGCCGCGCTCCCGGCGGAGGGGCGCACGAGCGAGGAGCGTCACGCATGGCACATGGGGTGCACCGGCCACAGGAGGACCAGGAGTTCGACTTCGTCCTGTCGATGACGACGGGACCCGTCCTCGCCTACTTCTGCGGCACCTGGCCCAAGGCGGTGGAGGCCTGCCGTGCGATGGACGCGGTCGTCGGCGAGCTGGCACGGGAGTACGGGACGCGGTTCACCGCCGTCCGCACCGACATGACCCGCTGCCCCGGGGCGACGAGGCGCTACGGCGTGACCGGTGCGCCGACCGCCGTGCTCATCGAGGAGGGCGAGGCGGTCGCCAGCCAGGCGGGCCCGATGAGCCGCGAGGAGTTCCGGGCGTTCCTCGACTCCCACCTCTGACTCCGGGGAGCGTGCCAACCGGGCGGCTCGGAGCAGGGTCGCGGGTCTGCCCCCGCGCGGAGCGACGGGCCGGCCACGGGACTTCCTGTACAGTTGTCCAGGAAGTTGCTTCCCCTGTCCCCTACGCCCGAAGTGGAGACGGCCATGCAGACGGTCGCTCAGATCCTGATCGGCCTCGTGGCCGCGCTGCACGCGTACTTCCTGGTCCTGGAGATGTTCCTGTGGCAGCGGCCACCGGGCCGGGCGCTGTCGGGGTTCGACGCGGACACCGCCCGGCTGACCGCGCCGCTCGCCGCCAACCAGGGCCTCTACAACGGCTTCCTCGCCGCCGGCCTGGTCTGGGGGCTGGTCATCGGCTCGCTCGCCACGCAGGTCTTCTTCCTCGTGTGCGTGGTCGTGGCCGGCGTGTTCGGGGCCGCGACCGCCAACCGCCGGATCCTGATCGCCCAGGCCGTACCGGGGGGCCTCGCGCTCGGTGCCGCGCTGCTGGCCGCATGAGCCCGGAGGATCCGCGCACGGCCCGGACGAAGGCGCGGCTGTGCGAGAGCCTGTTGGCCGAGTGCGTCGACCGGCCGCTCGCCGAGGTCAGCGTCTCGGCGGTGGTCCGCCGGGCGGGCGTCGGCCGCGCCACGTTCTACTTGCATTACGAGGACCTCACGGCGCTCGCCGTCGACGCGTGCGCGGACGTCGTGCACGCGGCGGTCGACGCCCTGCACGCCTGGCAGACCGGCCCCTCACCCCTCCCCCCGGCCCGCCCTCCGGCGGCACTGGCCGAGTTCCTGGCGGGGGCGGCGGAGCGGGCGCCGCTCTACCGGACCCTGCTGCTCCCCGGCGGCGGCGGCCCTCTCGGCGACCGCCTGCACCGGGAGCTGCGCGCCCGCGCGCGCGCCGAACGCGCGGCGGTGGGCGCCCCTCAGCCCGAGCTCGCCGCCTCGGCGGTCGCCGCGGCCTTCACCGGGGTGCTCGCGGACTGGCTGCACGGCGAGATTCCGTCGGATCCGGCAGCGCTGGCCGACGCCCTGTGGCGGCTGCTCCTTGCCCTGCACCGGGCCGTCGGGCCGAGACAGTCCGGCAGGTGACAGGCCGCGGACGCGACCGGCCCCGCACGCGACCGGCCCCGCACGCGACAGACGCGGGACGCGGAGAACCCCGCCGGTGGACCGGCGGGGTTCCGTTTAGCGGCACGGCTCGTGGTGGCGGCTACCCGATGGGGACCACGTTGTCGGCCTGGGGACCCTTGGGGCCCTGGGTGACGGTGTAGTCGACCCGCGCGTTCTCCTCCAGCGACTTGAAGCCCGTGGCCTGGATCGCGGAGAAGTGCACGAACACATCAGGACCGCCGTCGTCCTGCTGGATGAAGCCGAACCCCTTCTCCGAGTTGAACCACTTCACGACACCTGTTGCCATCTTGCTGATCCTTCACAACGGTCCACTGCGGGCCGCACACGCGGCCGTCTCGATCCTGCCCAAAGCTCCCCCACAGCACACGCCGGACGCGGCCAACCGGGGGCGCGTCGCACATTCGAACTTGCGGCCGCCCTGTCCGCGATACGGGGGCCCGCCCCGCTCCTACGGGGTCAGAGCCCCCTCTTCCGCGACCGGCAGCGCCGGAGAGCGGGATCCGGCGGCGCCCGGAACGGCCCGGCGGGGTCCGGCGACGCGGCAGCCCAGACAGTCGGCGTGCCCGGTGCGGGCCGCGGGGTCCCGGACGCGCCAGTGCCATTCGGCTTCCGGGCGGGGGCCGCTCGGCTTGCCCCACCCGGCGAGGTGCAGCAGCCAGGTGACGAGCCCGGCCAGGACCACGACACCTAGGCCGATCAGGATCCCGGAAGCCCACCCCGCGCACAGAGCGGCTCCCGCTCCGGCGAAGCCCAGTAGGGCCAAAGTGGTGCCGGTCCAGCCGGCCACCGTGTGGCCGAGGTCGACGTGACCGTGCGCGCTCATGGTTCTCCCTGGTCGGAGGGGCAGCAGTAGGCTCGGAAAAGGAGATGCTTATTTCGCAAGGTAAGTATCTCACTCGCTAAGTAACTTAGATGCTAAGGAGTATTCGCGTGCAGGGCAAGCCCCGCCCCGCGGCCACGGCCGCGGAGGCGCTTTCGCGCATGGACCAGTTCGTCGCCCTCGGCATCGTCGGCCAGCAGGAGGTGGCGCAGCGGCTGGGCCTCAACGTCACCGACCTGACCTGCCTCGGGCACGTCCTGGGCGCCGGGGAGACCCCCCTGGCCGCCGGCGACCTGGCCGAACTGGTGGACCTGACCACCGGCGCCGTCACGGGCGTGCTCAACCGCCTCGAAAAGGCCGGATACGCGCGGCGCATGCCCGACCCCGCCGACCGGCGCCGGGTGCGGGTGGTGGCGGAGCCTGCCGCGGCCGCCCGGGTCTTCGCCGTCTACCAGCCGTTCTACGACCGGCTGGGGGCGCTGTTCGCCGACTACACCCCCGATGAGATCGCCGTGATCGCCGACTGGTTCGAGCGTGCGGCGACCGAGGTCCGCGCCCACTGCGCCCAGGTGCGCTCCGGCGAACTGGACGCCCCGGCGGGTCCGCCCCCCGCTGGTACCATGGGCGGTTGACCATCTCCTTTCCTTCTTCTCTCCGTACTTCGAAAGGTCCTGCATGAGGAACCCGTCAGCTCATGGGCGCTTCGGTGTGAAGGGCGGTGCCAAGGCCGGTTCCAAGACCGCCGCCAAGGCCCCCCGGAGCCTCGGGCCGCAGGGTGAGTTCGCGATGCCCGAGCCGAAGTCGCCGGCGCTGGCGCCGGTGGAGTCGTTCTCCGAGCTCGACCTGCCCGTGGAGCTGGCGGAGACCATGGCCTCCCTGTCGGTGACGCAGCCGTTCCCGATCCAGGCCGCGACGCTCCCCAATGCCCTCGCCGGGCGTGACGTCCTCGGGCGCGGCCGGACAGGCTCCGGCAAGACCCTCGCCTTCGGCCTGGCGCTGCTCGCGCGGACGGCGGGCCGGCAGGCCGATCCGAAGCGCCCGCTGGCGCTGGTCCTCGTACCCACGCGCGAGCTGGCGCAGCAGGTGACCGAGGCGCTGGAGCCGTACGCGGCGGCCCTGCGGCTGCGGATGGCCACGGTGGTCGGCGGGCTGTCCATCGGCCGGCAGGTGAGCGCCCTGCGGGCCGGGGCCGAGGTCGTCGTGGCCACCCCGGGGCGGCTCAGCGACCTGGTCGGACGGCGCGACGTGCACCTGGAGCGGGTGCGGATCACCGTGCTCGACGAGGCAGACCAGATGTGCGACATGGGCTTCATGCCGCAGGTCACGGAGATCCTGGACCAGGTGCACCACGCGGGCCAGCGGATGCTGTTCTCGGCGACCCTGGACCGCAACGTCGACCAGCTGGTCCGCAGGTACCTGAAGGACCCGGTCTCCTCGTCCGTCGACCCGCAGGCGGGTGCGGTGACGACGATGGACCACCACGTGCTGCACATCCACGCGGCCGACAAGGTCTCGGCGGCGACCGAGATCGCGGCCCGTGACAACCGGGTGCTGATGTTCCTCGACACCAAGCACGGGGTCGACCAGTTCGTGAAGCACCTGCGCGCGATGGGCGTACGGGCCGAGGGGCTGCACAGCGGCAAGTCGCAGCCGCAGCGCACCCGGACCCTGGCCCAGTTCAAGGCCGGGGCCGTCACCGTGCTGGTCGCGACGAACGTCGCGGCGCGCGGCATCCACATCGACGACCTCGACCTCGTCGTCAACGTCGATCCGCCGGCCGACCACAAGGACTACCTGCACCGCGGCGGCCGCACCGCCCGGGCCGGCGAGTCCGGCCGGGTCGTCACCCTCGTCACCCCGAACCAGCGCCGGGACATGGTCCGCCTGCTGTCCGACGCACGGATCCGGCCCACGATCACGCAGGTGCGCTCCGGCGAGGCGGCGCTCAGCCGGATCACGGGCGCGAAGGCCCCCTCCGGGGTGCCGCTGGCCGGCTCCGCGCCGACCGACGCCACGGGCAGGCCGTCGGGTACGGAGCTCGGTTTCCGCGGCATCGGCACCCGGCCGGGGCGGCCCGGGAAGGGCAAGGAGTCCCGCAAGACGCTGGAGGCCCGTCAGCAGGCCGAGGCCCGCCGCGCGGCGAGGGTCCGCCGCGGCATCTGAGCCCCCGGCGGGCCCGCCGCGCCGCTACAGGCCTGCGGTCGGCCCCGGCCGGCGGGTCAGCCGCGTTCGAAGGCGTGGGAGTGGCCGATGACGTGGAAGCCGCGGCGCTCGTACCAGTGGCGCGGCCAGTCCGTCGCGTCGGCGGTCAGGAAGCGGGTCTCGCAGCCCGCCTCCGCGGCCAGGTGCAGGGCGGTGTCCACGACAGCGCCCGCGTGGCCGCGGCGGCAGTGGGCTTCCGAGGTCATCAGGTCCTCGATCTGGGCCGTACCGGCGGCGGGGTCGAGGTAGAGGTCGGCCCAGGAGGCGACCTCGCCGCCCTCCGTGCGGGAGCCGATGAAGCGGACGTCGTCGGCGCCGCGCAGGCGCGCCTCGCGCCGGTCGACGAGCTGGCGCACGACCTCGCCGTCGACGTCCGGGAGGATGCCGCGCCAGCGGGTGGTCAGCGGGCCGCGCAGGGCGTCGAGGCCCACCTCCTGTGCGGCCGCCCTGGCCGGCACCTGGCCGGTGTGGAGCATCACCAGATAGGTGGAGTGGGTGTAGCCGGCGTGGACCAGCGGTCCGGCGCACGCCCGCGCGGTCTCGTCGTCGAGCACGGAGACCAGGCGGTGCGGCAGGTGGCCGAGGGCCTCCTCAGCGATGGCGGGGAGCGCCTCGGGGTCGACGTCCGCGTCGATGACGACCTGGTTGTTCGCGCGGGACTGCGCGAAGGCGTCGTCGTAGGCGGCGAACCCTCCGGGCAGCCCGACGGTACGGGCCGCCTGGCGGCGGGCGAAGGCCGCCATGAAGCGGTTGATGCGGGAGAGGTGCGCGCTGGTCATCCGGGCAGCCTAACGGCTGTCCCGTAATTCCCGGAGGATCAGCGCACGGCGCCAGATGCGGTGCACCGCAAGGCGAGGGGGCGCTCCTTCGGCTGGATCCGGTGGATGTCCGCCCGGGCTCCACGGTCAGCTCCAGCAGGTCCTCGCCGTCGTTGCCGACCACCAGCCGCGCCGTTCTCCCCGCGAACACTCCAGAACCCCCACTCGACCTTGCGCCGTCATGCGCGCCACTGCTCGAGATGCAGGCGCACACAACACGATCCTCACACGTTTGAGACCCGAGTTGCCGAACGACCTTGTCAGGACAAAGCGCTCTTTCAGGGGGCGTCCTTCAGTTCGGATCGTGGGACGACGGGCCGTCTGCGCAGGCGCTCGGCGGCGGCGTTGCGGACGCGGCGGGTACGGGCGTCCGCGGCGAGCAGCTCCAGGGCCTCGTACGAGCCGAGCAGCCGGACCGCGGTGCGCTGGCACCAGTCGGACGCGCCGGTCAGCTCGGCGGCGGCCCAGGGCTCGCCGCAGGTGACCGCCTTGAGCAGGCTCCACTCCCGCAGCCGGCGCTCGGGGAAGGCGCGGTCGGCGAGCACGCCGGACATGGCCCGCGCCCAGGCGTTGAACCCTTCGTCGGTGAGCAGGCCCGCCGCCCGGCGGTCGAGGTGGGTGACGACCGCGCTCTCGGCCATCACGCGGTCGGGGTCGCGCAGGACGGCGGCCACGACCTCCGCCTCGACGGTCTCGCCGGGCGTCGCGGCCAGCGCTTCGAGGTGGCGGGCGTAGCGCCAGTGCTCGGGGGGCGTGTCGGAGTCGGGGGCGGGGAGGCTCATGGGGCGACGTCCTCGCGGAGGTGTCCCGCCCAGCCGCCGTCGGCGAGCGGCTCCCAGTCGGTCCGCACGGCCCGCCCGTGATGGCGGCGCGCGATGCCGGCCACGGTCGCGGCGGCGATGTCCTTGGCCTGTGCGGCGTCGACGACGGACGGGTCGGGCCGACCGCAGCCGACACCCGTGATCGACATCGCCCAGCCCCCCGCCACCGGCAGGACCAGAACCCCCGTCGGCATGCCTATGGCGGGTCGCCGTTGCTTCTTGCCTCTCCGCATGGCACCCATTCCACACGACCGCCGTAGAGGGCCGGTGGTCAGGGTGCCGGATCGCATTCGGCACTCTCGTCTGGTACCTGCTGGGCCTTAACTTCGCAGGGCGCCGTCAGGAGGGGAGCGCCATCAGGGCCTCCGCGCCGACCGGCCGGTAGCCGGCCGCCTGGAAGGCGCGGATGCTGCGCGCGTTGCCGGCGGCCTGCTGGGACCAGACCGGCTGTCCGCCGGGGACGAGGTGGCGGGCGGCGCGGGCCAGTTCCCTTCCCAGCCCGCGGTGCCGGACGTCCTCGTCGACCTCGATGGCCGCCTCCCAGCGGCCCGCGACGCCGCGGCCGAGGACGAGGACTCCCCCGTCGGCCGACCAGACCCGTACGTCGTGACGGCGGCGCAGGGCCCTGCGTACGCGCGGATGGTCGGGGTCCGTCGTCTCCCGGAGCTCCAGCGCGGGCCGGCCGGGCAGCGGGCCGGCGACGGTGAGCAGGTCGATGGTGTCGGTCCGGCGTCCGGTGCGGTCCAGCAGCGCGGCCAGGAAGCGGGGGTTCATGGTGGCGGCCAGTGCGTCGCAGTCCAGGGCGGCGAGGGTGGCCAGGACCCACTCCGGGTCCTCGTCGGTGAACACGACGGAATGCGCGGTGAAGGCGAGGACGCCCGCGTCGCGGCGGTGTTCCTGCGGAACCACGGTCGTGCCGCCATCGGGTGGCGGGAACCGGCCTTCGGCCGCCGCGTCCAAGATCTGGGTCAGCGTACTGCCCATGCCGTCAGACCTCCTCGAAGCGGAAGGACTTGATGAAGCAGTCGCGGGACCGCCGGCCGGCCTGCGCGCTCCTGGCGGCGTAGAAGGCATCGTGGACGTCGTGGACGTCGTGGGCGTCGCACCGGTCGTGGCCGGCCCCTCCGCAGCCGGACACCAGGGCGAAGGTGTCCGGCTCGGCCGGCTGCAGCAGGGGCGGCAGGAACGCCTTGGTGGCCAGTACGGTGCCGGCGGCGCCGGGTGCGAGGGCGTCGACGCCGTCCTCGTCGGAGGCGGACAGCAGGTCGGTGCCGTGCTGGTAGCGGGAGCCGTTGTGGACGAGTACGTCGACCACGTCCGTGCGGGCGGCCCCCGCGGCTGCGAACTCCCGCACGGGGGCCGGGTCGGTGAGGTCGCAGGCGTGTGCGGAGGCGTAGGCGCAGGCGTGGACGCGGTCGGCGTCGTGGCCCTGCGCCATGATCCCGTCGCGGACGCGTCCGGTGGCGGTGACGACGACGCGGTGGTGTGCGAGTGCCAAGTCTGCGCTCCTGATTCGTGGTCCGTACACATGATCTCAGGTGCGCTACGCGGCAGTTCAGGTGGGGCGGACGAGCAGTACGGAGGGCCGGGCTCCGGGCGACCGCCCGCGCCCGCCGGCTCTCCGTGCCGCGGATCAGCCCTCGCGGGTCTCGTGCGCCTCGTACCCGCCGGCCCCCTGGCCGGTCTCGTGCTGCGGCTCGGGCAGTGGGGCGCCGGTCTCCAACAGGGTCTTGAGGCTCGACGCGAGCATCGGCCAGGCCCGCCCGCACATGCCGATCAGGGTGCCGCCCGGCCGGAAGCCCTCGTGGAGGATGGTCAGCCGTGCGAGGGTGTCGCCGACCGGCTCGATCTCGTACGTCACCTTCGTGCGGGGCTCCTTCGCCAGCTCGGACCGGAGCTCCTCGTCGATCCCGACCGCGGCGGCCCACTGCGGGCTGAAGGTGTGCCAGGTGTAGGACAGCAGGCGGTCGGGGACGCAGCCGAGGACGAGCTGGCCGGGGTCGCTGGTGCGATTCCCCCGCTCGATCCAGTCCATCGGCGAGCCCACCGACCAGTCGGTCTCGAAGCTGAGCCCCCAGTACCGGCGGGTGAAGGCGGGGTCGGTGAGGGCCTGCCAGACCCGGGAGGGATCGGCCTGGATGTAGAGGGTGTAGGTGATCGCACTGTCGCTCATGGCCCCATGCTGCGGGACCGCGGACCGCGGACGACGGATTTCACGGTCACGGCGGTGGCGGGCGGTCCCTTCGGCCGGTCACCAGCGGACGCCCTCCTCGGGGAGTTCGGTGAGCGGGGTGCGGGCCGGTGCGGGCAGGCCCAGACGGGTGCGGGCCGCGTGGACGGCGGTGAGCTCGTCCTCGCCCGCCGGGCCCCAGTCGCTCAGTTCGCGGACCTGCTCCGGGGTGGCCAGCAGGCGGGCGTACGCCGGATCCGTGGCCGGCGGGAGGCCGGTGAGGCGAGCCGCGACGCGGGCGTGCGCGCCCTCCTCGCCGTGGCGGTAGCCGAGCGGGGCGGATCCCGTGGCGGTCGCGGCGGCCGGGGGCGGGAGGTGGGCGGCGCCGGTGGCCCGGGCGATCAGGAGCAGGACCCGGCCGTCGGGGGCGAACAGCCAGCCGGAGAGGTCGTGCACGGGCCGCTGCGCGGGCACCGGGCCGCCCTGCCAGGCACCGCGCTGCGGGATCCGGCGCGCGCGGAGCACACCGAGCCGGTCGAGGGCGGTCGGTGCGGTGGGGCGGCCGTCCTCCAGGAGGGCGGCGCCGGAGCCGTTGATGCGGGCGCGCAGCGCGGACAGGGCACGGCGGGCGTCGCCGGGGTCCATCAGGGCGGGCAGGTCGGCCGGCTCGGCGAAGTGGATGCCGGTGATCTCCTGCGCCGGGAGCCGAACGGCGTCGATCCGGTCCGGTGTCCAGGTCCCGCCGTCGTAGACGTGCAGGATCTCGCCGGGGAACCGCATCTCCGGGGGGAAGCCGGGGGTGTCGGCGGGGATCCAGTCCACGGCCAGACCGCGCGGGTAGCGGCCGTCGACGCCGAGCTCCTCGCGCAGCTCCCGGGCGGCCGCCGCGGACGGCGCCTCGCCGGCGTCGATCGCCCCGCCGGGGAGCATCCGGTCGGCGCGGTAGTCGACGCTCTGGAGGAGGATCCGGCCGTCGGTGTCGGTGACGAGGACGACGGCCGCGGTCCAGACCGCGGCCCGGGAGGCGCCGTACTCCTCCGGGGTCATCCAGGTGCCGGCGCCGCACTCACGGTCGTCGGTCGCGCTGTCGTCGGTCGCGCTGTCGTCGGTCAGCTGCGGCATCGGGGCTCCGTTCACCTGGGTGGACCCGTATGGACCCGCCGCCTGTGCAACAGCGGGCACGGCCCGCGGGTTACGGCGGGCCGTACAGCCGGGGGCGAGGACCCGCTTTGCCACCGCTATACCTCCTTATTACTTGGTTATGTCGCCGTTGGTACCGTGCCGGAGCGGACTGGCGGCATGAACACCGCCGGTCCGACCAACTTCAGAGCGGGAACGGCAGTGGCGGGGACAGCGGTGGGAACAGGGGCTGGGGCTGGGGCAGGAACGGGGGCAGCTGCCGGGACGGGGGCGACGGCGGGCAGCCGGACCGGCGGCGGCTCCGGGCGGCTGGCCGGGGTGGACGCCGTGCGCGGCATCGCCGTCCTCGGAATGTTCGCCGTGCACGTGGGCCCCAGCCCGCAGCCCGAGGGCGCCGGCTACCTGCTCGTCGCCGCCGACGGCCGCGCCCCGGCCCTCTTCACCCTCCTCGCGGGCTTCTCCCTGGTCCTCGCGCAGCGCGGCACGGACCCCGCGCGGCGCCCCGAGGGCTGGGCGGCGCGGTGGCGTCCCCTGCTGATCCGCTGCGCCGTCCTGGCCGTACTCGGCCTGTACCTTGCCTCGTTGTGGCCCGGGATCCTGGTGATCCTGGCCTTCTTCGCCGTGTACTTCCTGGCCGCCGAGCCCTTCACCCGGCTCTCCACGCCGGTGCTCACCGCCGTTGCGGGTGCGTCGGTCGTAGTGGGGCCGCTGCTGTCGTTCCTGCTGGGTCCGCTGTTCGGGTACGGGTCGTCCGGGCGCGGCCTGGTCCCCGAGGCCGGGGATCTGACCAGCTGGCCGGGGCTGGGGGCGGTGGTGTGCGAGCTGCTGCTGACCGGGGCGTATCCGCTGGCCACGTACTTCCCCTACGTCCTGGCCGGGATGGCCCTCGCCCGCCTGTGCGACGTGCGGGAGCGGGTGACGGCCCGGCGGATGGCCGTGTGGGGCACTGCGGCCGCGGTCGCCGGGTACGGCTCCGCCTGGCTGGCCGGCCACGTTTTCGGGACCCGGCAGCGGCTGCTGGAGGCGATAGCGGTCCACCACCCGGAGGCGATGGCCGCCGCCGACCCCGTACGGGAGGTGCTGAGCAGCCAGTTCGGCGCCGTGCCCAGCACCTCGTGGGACTGGCTGCTGCTGGCCGACCCCTACAGCCAGACCCCGCTGGAGACCTTGGGCAACGCGGGCGTGGGGTGCGCCCTCGTAGGCCTGTGCGCACTCGCCGCGCGGCACGCGGCCGGCGCCCGCCTGCTGCGGCCGCTCACGGTGCTGGGGGCGATGGCGCTGAGCGCGTACGTCGTCCACGCGCTGGTCCTGGCCGGCCCGGCGCACGGCGCCGCGTCCTGGTCGGCGTGGATCGTCTTCAGCGGCGCGGCGCTGGCTCTGACCTGGGTCTGGCAGCGGATCTGGGCGGACAGCCCGCTGCGCCGCGGCCCGGTGGAGCACGCCCTGCGGCTGGCCGCGCAGGTCGGCGGCCGGGCGTAGCGCCGGGCGCGGCGTCCGTAGCCGTGCGCGTCGGTCGTGCGCGTCGGTCGTGCCCGTCAGTCGTGCAGGCGGACGGGCATCAGGATCGAGAAGGCCTGCTCGGTGTCGGTCCGGCGGATCGCCAGCGGCGCCGTGGGGGCCCCGGCCTCGACGACCAGCTCTTCGCGGCCGGCCGCGGCGAGGGCCTGCAGCAGGAACGTGCGGTTGACGGCGACCTGGTCCGGGCCGTCACGGCCGTCCTCGCAGACGGTCACCACGCCGTCGACCACCTCGAGCACGCTGATGTCGCAAGGCGCGCCGTCCGGCTCGCGCACCTCGCTCTCGCGGACGGGGCCGGTTTCCACCGCGTGCCGGAACGCCGGGACGTCGACGCGGGCACGGCGCCCCGCGGGCAGGCGCACGAGGCGGCGGTAGTCGGGGAAGTCGTGGTCGAGGCAGTGGCCGGCCGCTTCGTGGCCCTCCGTCCGCACGGCCACGCGGTCGCCGTCCACGGTGAGCCGGACGGCGGCGTCGTCACCGAGCAGGGCCCGCATCGCGTCCGTGAGCCGGGACGGCACGACGACCTGGATACGGGGTCCCCCGTATCCGGCGGTCACGACCCGTGCGACGGCCATCCGGTACCGGTCGGTGGCCACGACCCGGAGCTCCTCGCCGTCGATGTCGAACAGGACACCGCCGAGCACCGGCAGTTCCGGGTCGGTGCAGGCGGCGAAACGCACGGCGTCCAGCGCCTCTGCGAGCTCTGGTGCGCGGGCGGTGAGCCCGACGGTGGCGGTGCGGAGCGAAGTCATGCGGTTCTCCCTGCGTTCGAGTAGTGCTCGGACCGCGGAGAACTCGTCGCGGGCATTCGCCAGCCCCGTTTCGAGACGGCGCAGATGCGCCTGGAGCAGGCCCCGCACCAGATCGGTGTCCGCACCGGACCAGCCGGCCAGCACCAGGCGGATGTCCGCCAACGGCATGCCCGCCCGGCGCAGCCGGGCCAGCACCCGTGACTCGTCGAGCTGTTCGGGGCCGTACCAGCGGTAGCCACTGGCCGGATCCACCCGGGCCGGGACCAGCACGCCGGCACCGTCGTAGAACCGGAGAGCACTCACGCCCAGTCCGCTGTCCCTGGCCATCTCGCCGATGCTGCGCATTTCGTTCTCCACACCCGGAACTCTGCGCCCTCCACCAGGTCGAGGGTCAAACGGCGGTCCGGACGTGGGGCCTGTGTGAGGGCGCGGGCGGTGATCCCGCGGCCGGGGATCCCGAGCCCCCCACCCCCGTGGGGGGGCTCCGATCCGGACGGGACCTCCCGTGCGCCTCCGGGTGCCGGGGCACCCTGCGAGGACGATCACAACGCTAGGGCCGGGCGGCCTGCTCGACCCATGGCAGCAGACGTCAGCAAGGGGACCGAACGCGCCACGGGGGGACCCTCCACGCCGTATTGGGGACATCGGGACCCAAACTGCGCCGACCGGCCGGCATTGCGCGCTGCGTCTATGCTCACCCCCTGTGGTCTCGCATGCGCACCCGGGGACAACGTCCTCCGCCCTCACCCGCCTGAACGTCAATGCCGCACGCCTGCTCGGCATACCCCCGACCGGGTACGCGCACCTGCTGGGCATGGCACCCGAGCACCTCAACGACGACCTGTGCCGGCCCCCCGTCGTCACGAGCATCCGCATCGCGGAACTGGCGACCGCCCAGGCTCACTGGACCGAGGTGTCCCTGCTGATGGCGCAGCAGTCGGCCGTCGGGAGCCTCGGGGTCTGGGACTACCTGATCACCTCCGCGCCCACTCCCCTCGAAGGGATCCGGGACGCGGGGGTCTACCTCGCCACCGTCCTGGACACCAGCACGGACGACCTGCGGATCGCCGAGGACGGGGACCGTGTCACCCTCAGCCACCTCAACCGGGCCGATCTGGCCCACGAGGCGGCCTGCGCCGTCCGCGCCTGCGCGCTCGGCCTGTACCTGCGCCGCCTGGGCGAAGCCGCGCAGCGGCGTCTCGTTCCCCTCCACGTGGCGCTGGCCGCCGAGGCACCCCGGCGGCACGACGCGCTGATCGAGCTCTACGGCACCCGCAACATCGAGTTCGAGGCCCCGGTCAGCTCCCTCACCTTCCGCACCGCCGATCTGACCGCACCGGCGCCGCACGCCCAGCCCGGCCTGTCGGCCGTGCTGCGGCGGCACGCCGACCAGACCCTCGCCACGGCGGTACCGCTGCGCGACTGGCTGGACCTGTTCCGCGGCGCCCTGACCTCCGTCCAGGACGAAGCCGCCCCGGCCCTGGCCACCGTGGCGCGGCGGATGGCCGTCAGCCCGCGAACCCTTCAGCGCCGCCTCGACGAACACGGCACCACGTGGAGCACGGAGGTCGAGACGGTACGGCGGGACCACATCTCGCGGCTGCTGCACACCACCGATCTGAGCATCGAGGCGATCGCCGCCCGCAGCGGCTACGCCGACGCCCGCGCCCTGCGCCGGGCGGTCCAGCGCTGGTACGGGACCACACCCGCGGCCCTGCGCCGTGCCCCCTGAGGGCTGTCCCGTAATCCCCGGCGGGCGCACGACGACAGCCACGGCACCTCGCCGCGTGGTCGGAACGCCGGATACGCCCAGTATCAGCACGCTCCTCCGCCTTGCGATGCACCGCGTCTGACGCCGCGCGCTGATCCACCGGGGATTACGGGACAGCCCTTAGCCAGGTCGTCTCCTTCGGATCTTGTCGGCCGGGCAAGGTCCGAAAGGAACCACCTGGTCAGCGGTTCAAGCGGCGCGTCCAGTCCTCCGGCACCCGGTCGGCCGGTCCCGGGGCCGGCTGGTCCGCGGGGTGGTCTCCCGGCGGGGCCAGTTGGGGCCCGGACTCGTACATCTCGTTGCCGTCGTAGTCCCAGAACCACTCCTCGCCCGGCTCGAAGCTCTGCACCAGCGGGTGTCCGGTGGCCTTCCAGTGGGCGGTGGCGTGCTGGGCGGGCGAGGAGTCGCAGCAGCCGACGTGGCCGCACTGGGCGCAGCGGCGCAAGTGGAACCACCAGCCGCCCACCGCGTCGCAGTCGGCGCAGCCGGTGCCGGTCGGCGGGACGCTCGGGTCGATCCCCTTGATGTCGGTCATGCGGGCTCCTCGGCTGTCTCGGTTCCGGGCGCGCTCCGGGCGTTGCCGGCGTTTTCGATGCTTTCGGCGTTTTCGGCGTTTTCAGGTTCCGGTGCGGTCAGCGGCAGCAGGACCTGGAAGCGGGTGTCGCCGGGGGCGGACTCGACCTGGAGGCTGCCGTGGTGCTTGTTGACCACGATCCGCCAGGAGATGTCCAGGCCCAGGCCGGTGCCCTCGCCGACCGGCTTGGTCGTGAAGAAGGGATCGAAGATGCGGCCGCGGATGTCGGCCGGGATGCCGGGCCCGGTGTCGCGGAACTCCACCAGCAGCCGCTCCCCCTCCCGTGCCGTGCGCACGGTCAGGGTGCCGTCGCCGCCGGTGCTCCCCATGGCGAAGACGGCGTTGTCGATGAGGTTGGTCCACACCTGGTTGAGCTCCGCCGGGTAGGCGGGCACGTCCGGCAGGGAGCGGTCGTAGTCCTTGACCACCCGCACCCGGGGGCCGATCTTGCCGGACAGCATCAGCAGCGTGCTGTCGAGGAGTTCGTGGACGTCGACGACCCGGTTGGGGGCCCGGTCGAGCTGCGAGTACTGCTTGGCGGCGTCGACGAGGTGGGAGATGCGGGTGGTGGAGTCGTCGATCTCGTCCAACAACAGCTCTGTCTCGACGGTGTAGTTGAGCCAGCCGATGGCTCCCGGGAGGATGTCGTCGGCGACGGCCGCCGCGACCTGGTCCAGCCAGTCCACGTCCAGTCCCGCCTGGACGAAGGTCGGTGCGATCCGCCAGCCCTCGGCGATGCCGTGGTCGTCGAGCCAGTCGGCGAGCTCGTCCTCCCGGTCGGAGGCCTCCAGCGGGCTGAGCGCCGTCGCTTTCGCGACGCGTTCCACCGTGCGTTCCTGGACCTCGATGAGGTCGGCGATCGCCTCGCGGGAGTAGTCGCCCTGGGCGATGACGGCCAGTTTGTGCCGCATCTTGCCGACGCGTTCGCGCAGGGTCGCGGTGGCGCGGACGGCCGCCGCGGCCGGGTTGTTGAGCTCGTGGGTGAGGCCGGCGGACAACGAGCCGAGGGCCAGCAGCCGTTCGCGCTGCCCGATGGCCCGCTGGGTGTTCTTCGCGCCGAAGAAGAGCCCCTCCAGCAGGTGCGCGGCCATCGGGAACCACTCCTGCATGAAGTCCGAGAACGCCTGCCCGGGCAGCACGAAGAACCGGGTCGGCTCGGTCACCCGCATCGAGTTGGTGTACGTCTGGGGCACCCGGTCACCCAGGTAGGCCTGCATGGCCCCGGCGTAGACCCCGCGCTGTGAGGTCCGGCTCACTTCGACGTCGTCGCCGCCGACCCGGCGGGACAGTACGACGGTGCCCTCGATCATCACGTAGAAGCAGGACGCCGGGTCGCCCTCGGCGTACACCGGACCCGCTTCGAAGCGTTCCACCCGGCCCTCGGCGCACAGCTGCCCCAGCTGCTGCGGGGTGAGCTTCTCGAACAGGAACAGCGAGGCGATCTCCTGCGGGTCGCAGTGCACGTACGTTCCGCTCATGACTGCTCCAGGTAGCGGTGGACGAGCATCACGGCCATGGCTCCCTCGCCGACCGCGGAGGCGACGCGCTTCGCGGACTGGGCGCGCGCGTCGCCCGCGACGAACACGCCGGGGATGTTGGTCTCCAGGTGGTAGGGAGGCCGCTCCAGGGGCCACTCGGCGGGTGGCCGCCCGTCGGGCGTGAGGTCGGGGCCGGCCAGGATGAAGCCGCGGTCGTCGCGCAGGACCGTGCCGTCCAGCCAGTCGGTCAGCGGGGCCGCGCCGATGAAGGCGAACATCCACTGCGCGTCGACGAGTTCCGTCGCGCCGCTGTCGACGTCCCGCAGGGCCAGCTGCTCCAGGTGCTCCTCGCCGTGGGCCGACTCGACAACGGTCCGGGTCCGCACCGAGATGTTCGGCGCCTCCTCGATCTGCTGGATCAGGTAGTACGACATCGAGGCCCGCAGGGACTCCCCTCGTACCAGCAGCGTCACCGACTTGGCGCCCCGGGAGAGGTACATGGCCGCCTGCCCGGCGGAGTTGGCGCCGCCCACGATGTACACGTCCTGGCCCTGGCAGGAGGCGGCTTCGGTGAGTGAGGAGCCGTAGTACACGCCGCGGCCGGTCAGATCGTCGCAGCCCGGCGCCAGGAGCTGCCGGTAGGACACCCCCGTCGCCAGGATGACGCTGTGCGCGGCGACGGACGAGCCGTCGGAGAAGCGGACGACCCGGGCGGGGCCGTTGGCCTCCAGTCCCGTGACCTCGCGCGCGGTGAGGATCTCGGCGCCGAACCGGCCGGCCTGTCGGCGGGCGCGTTCGGTGAGCTGGGCACCGGACACGCCGTCGGGGAAGCCGAGGTAGTTCTCGATGCGGGAGCTCTGCCCGGCCTGTCCACCGGTCGCCGACCGCTCGACCAGGACCGTGCGCAGTCCCTCGGAGGCCCCGTACACGGCCGCGCCGAGCCCGGCCGGACCGCCGCCGATCACGACGAGGTCGTAGAAGTCTGCGGCCGGTGTCGTGGCGAGCCCGACGTGGGCGGCGAGGTCGGCCGCCTCGGGCTCGATCAGCACGGTGCACTCTGGGGTGACGACCAGGGGCAGCCGCCGTCCGTCGGCCCCGGCGGCCTCCAGCAGCCGCCGCCCCTCGGGCTCGTCGGAGGAGTACCAGCGGTACGGGACCTGGTTGCGGGCCAGGAACTCCCGTACCTGTGAGGAGCGCGCCGACCAGCGGTGCCCGACGACCTTGGTGGCGGGGACCGGCCGGTAGTCGCTGGAGCGCCAGGCCGTGAGCAGGTCGTCCACGACCGGGTAGAGCTTCTCCTCGGGTGGGTCCCAGGGCTTGAGCAGGTAGTGGTCGAGGTCGACGACATTGATCGCGTCGATCGCCGCGCCGGTGTCGGCGTAGGCGGTCAGCAGCACGCGCCGGGCGCCCGGGTACAGGTGCAGGGCCTGTTCGAGGAACTCGATGCCGTTCATCTGCGGCATGCGGTAGTCGGCCAGGATCACCGCCACCAGGTCGCCCCGCAGCTTCAGCTCGCGCAGTGCCTCGAGCGCGGACTCGCCGGACTCGGCGCGCACGATCCGGTACCCGGCCCCGTAGTGGCGCCGCAGATCACGGGCTACGGCGCGGGAGACCCCGGGATCGTCGTCCACGGTCAGGATGACGGTCCGCGCTGGTTCGGTGGGCTGTGCCATGCGTCTCCCACGAGCGGCCCGGTCCGGCGGCACGGCGAGCCGTACGCGCCGGTTTCCGCCCATCGTATGTTCGATCGACCGGATCCGCTCCGGTTCGCCACGGAGCGTGCGCCCCGGTGCACGCCGAGCGCCCGCCCGCCGGGTCGCCCCGGCGGCCGCCGCAGGGTTCCGGGGCGGAGGGCCGCAGTCACCCGACCGTGTGATCGGCGCGGCCCGCGCGGCGCCGGTGCGGCAGGGTGGTCGGATGCAGCTGCGCCGGGCCCTGCCCCTGACACTTGCCGCGCTCGTCATGTCCTCCGGGTGCGTGACGGTGCATCCCGCCCCCGCGACGGACGCTCCCCGGCCGGCGCCCGCGCCGGCCGCGGAGCCCGGGCAGCCGCGGGAACCCGCCGCTGCCGCCGGGCCGTTGGTGCGGCTGCCGGCGGTGGGGGCCGCGGAAGCGGCGCCGGAGGCGACCGGTCCCGCGGCCGTACCGGCGTCGGCGCCCCGCCGGGCGGCTGCCGGCGCACCACCGCACCGGCCGGCGCTCCCGCCGCGCAGGGCCGCACCACGGGCCGCCAAAACGGGGAAACAGCCGAAGCCCGCACCTCGGGCGAAGGCCCGCCGGCAAGCGGGGGCACCGGCGAAGTCCCGCCCCGCACCGGGGCGTTCGTACGACATGGCTCCCCTGTGCGAGGCCGCCAAGGGCACGGTGTCGCCGGCCATCGTGGCCCTTTGCCGCTGAATTGGGTGGATCCGCCCGCTCCCCGATACCTACAGTGACGGCTGACCCCGTCATCGAGCCGGAGCGGATCATGCGCACCCACTATCCCCGTACGCCTCACCTGCCCTGGTCGCCCGGGGCATCGGCGGACGACGTGCGGGCCGTCGGACTGACCGGGCTGACCGGACGCGAGGTCGTGGTCACCGAGAAGCTCGACGGGGAGAACACCACGCTGTACGCGGACGGGCTGCACGCCCGCTCGCTCGACTCCGGGCACCACCCCTCTCGGGCCTGGGTCAAGGGCCTCCAGGGGCGGATCGGGCCCGGCATTCCGGCCGGGTGGCGGGTGTGCGGGGAGAACCTCTACGCCCGGCACTCGATCCCGTACGAGGACCTGGAGAGCTGGTTCTACGGGTTCTCGGTGTGGGACGGGGAGCACTGCCTCGACTGGGACCGGACCGTACCGTTCCTGCGGGGGCTGGGGGTGCCCGCCCCGCGTGTGCTGTGGCGCGGCACCTTCGACGAGCGCGCGCTGCGCAAGCTGAAGCTCGACACCGCCCGGCAGGAGGGCTACGTCGTGCGTACGGCCGCGGGCTTCTCCCGTGCGGACTTCGGGCGGTGCGTGGCCAAGTGGGTGCGGGGCGGCCACGTGCAGACCGACACGCACTGGATGTACGCGGAGGTCGTGCCCAACGGACTCGGTCCGGCGGCCCCGTTGTGGGCGGTCCGCTCGGGGGCCGAGCCCGATGCCGCGGCCCTGTCGGCCGCCGTGGGCGCGGACGCGACCGCGGACACCGACCCGGACGGGAACGCGGACGGGGACAGGGACGCGGTCGCCGAGGCCGCCGCCCGGATCGACGCGTCGGGGCGGACCGGCGACGACCGGCTGGCCGGGGTGCTCGCCGCCGTGCTGCGCCGGGCACCGCGTGCCCGGGTCGCCGCGCGGCTCGCGGCGGGGCCGGCCGGGATGGGGCTCGCGCGGCGGGTCGGTGACCTGCTGGGGCTGTACCCGTACCTGCAGCGGCCGTTCCCCGACGCGGACCGGCGGGCCGGCCTCGTACGGATGGCCGCAGCGGCGGATCTGGGAGTGCTGCACGCGCTCGCCGGGGCGCTGGCCGACGGCCCTGGGGCGCGGGAGTACGTCGAGTGGTCCGCGCTGTGGGCCGAGGAGGCGGGGCTGCTCGGCGGCGCCGATCCGCTTCGGTCACTGCGCGCCGCGCTGCGCGAGCCCCTCGCCGGGCTGGACCCGGCCGCGGCCGACCGCTGCTGGGCGGAGGCCCGGCGCGCGTTCGCGCACGGCCGGATCTCGGGATCCTCGGTGGAGGAGGCGGTGGCGGCCACGTGGCAGTGGCGCGACGGATCGTTTCCGCGGCTGGTGCAGCTGTGCGGCCCCTCGGGCAGCGGGAAGAGCACCTTCGGCCGTGGGCTGCCCGGTGTCGACACGTACATCGGTCTCGACGACCTGCGCACCGCCCGGGGTTCGCGTACGGACCAGCGGGCCAACGCGGAGGTGCTGGGCGAGGGCCTGGAGCGGCTCGACGCCGCCCTGGCCCGCGGCGGGACGGTGGTGTGGGACGCCACCTCGCTCACCGACCAGCAGCGCGGGCTGGCCGGTTCGGTGGCGCGCCGCCGTGACGCGCTGGTCACGCACGCCGTGGTACTGGTCGAGGAGGCGGAGCTGGTGCGCCGCAACGGCGTGCGCCCGCATCCGGTGCCGCCGCAGGTGCTGACCTCGCAGCTGCACCGGTTCAGCCCGCCGTACGCGGGCCAGGCGCACCGTACGTGGTACGTCGGCGCGGGCGGGCACGTGGAGGACACGGCGGGCGCCCTCGCGCCCGGCACGGCGACGGCAGGCGGAGGCGGCGGCGATGCGCACCAGTGAGCAGCTCTACCACCAGGTCCTCTGGGACCCCCGGTTCGATCCGGCGCGGTTCGTCCTCGGCCTGCTCCAGCGCGGGGCGGCGCCCAAGCGGGTGCCGCTGCCTTCCTTCGTGCCGGGCGGGGACATCCCCTGGCACCGGGTGCTGTTCGTCGAGGCCGACGGCGAGCTGGTGTGGGACCGGGCCACCGGCGTGGACCTGATCGACGTGACGGCCTCGGGCCGGGTCCGTGATCCGCGCCTGCTGCGGGCCCCCTTCTTCACCGCGCGGACCCCGTACGCGTGGGATCCCTCGGGCGGCGGTGGATGGCGTCCCGCGCAGGCCGAGCCCGTGGACACGGCGGCCGCACCGTCCACGGTGCGGCTGCTGACCTGGAACACGCTCTGGGACCGCTACGACGCCCCGCTCATCGCCACCGCCCGGCGCAGGCCGCGCCTGCTGGACGACCTGGCCGTCGCGGACGCCGACGTCATCGCGCTGCAGGAGGTCGAGCCGGAGCTGCTCGGCCTGCTGCTGGCGGCGCCGTGGGTGCGGGCCGGGCACACCCTGGGCACGGATCCCGGCGGCCCGGACGTGGCCGAGTGCGGGCTGCTGGTGCTGAGCCGGCTGCCGGTGCGGGAGGCGGGCCTGCACGTGTTCCGCGCGCACAAGGCGGTCACCGCCGTGACGGTGGACACGGCGGCCGGGCCGCTGGTCGTCGCCGCCACTCACCTGACCAGCGACCACACCGAGAACGGGCACCAGCGGCGGGAGGCCGAACTTGCCCGGCTCGCGGAGGGCCTGGGCGGCGTCGAAGCCGGTGTGGCCCTGCTGGGCGACTTCAACGACGGCCGGCACGGGGCCGAGGGGCCCGCCCCCGCACTCGGTATGCGGGACGCCTGGTGCGAGGTGCACGGGGCGGCGGACGCCACGCCGACCTTCGACCCGGTGGCCAATCCGCTGGCCGCTGTGGGTTCGCTGACGGGGCGCTCCGCCCGGCTGGACCGGATCCTGCTGGGTTCCACCCCGGCCCGGGTGACGCGGGCGGCGCTGCGCGGCGACTCCCCTGCTGCCGACGGTCTGTTCCTCTCCGACCACTTCGGGGTGGAGGCGACGGTGGAGTTCGCAGCGCCGGGTGCGGGGCCGGCGCGGCTCGACGTGCCGGCGACGGTGCGGACGGCGGTGGCGTGGCTGCCGCCGCGTCTGCCGGACGCGGTACGGGAACTGCGCCGCGCCCACGACCCGGCGCACGGGCGCTGGCCCGCGCACGTGAACCTGCTCTTCGGCTTCGTGCCGGAGTCCTCCTTCGCCGAGGCCGTCCCGCTGCTGGCCGAAGCGGCCGCCGGGACCGCGCCGTTCGAGGCCCGGCTGGAGGGCGTGCACAGCTTCGGGCACCGTGAGGACGCCACGCTCTGGCTGGACCCGGCGGCGGCCGGTGAGGCGCCGTGGCAGGAGCTGCGGGGCGCGCTGGCGGAGCGGTTCCCCGGATGCCGCGGGCGTTCCGGCGAGTACCGGGGCTACACCCCGCATCTGACGCTCGGGCGCAGCGGCGACCCGCAGCGGGCGGCCCGGGAGTTCGCGGCGCGCCTCGGCGGGGCGGTGCCCGCGCGGGTCGGGGAACTCGCGGTGCTGTCGCGGCGCGGTGACGGACCGATGCGGGTCCGTGCGACGGTGGCACTGGGCACGGGCGAGGTGCGCTGGGCGCCTGAACCCCTGCCCGAAGCCCTTGCGGGGACCGGGGACGATCACGCCGAGTCGGTCACGGCGCGGATCGGCGCCGCGCTGCCCGGCGCGCGGGTGCACGTGGCCGGCTCGCGCCGGATGGGCTGCGAGCTGCCGGGGGCCGACCTGGACCTCGTGGCGGCGGTCCCGGGCCCGGTGGATGTCGCCCGGGTCCGCGACCGGGTGGCGGCAGCGCTGCCGCTCGCCCGGGGGTTGCGCGAGGTGCCGGGGGCCCGGGTGCCGGGCCTGCGCTTCCGTGTCGGTGCGCTGTCCGTGGACCTGGTGGTGGTCTCGACCGGCGAGCTGGATCCGGCGCGGGCGGTGGAACGGCGGGCGGAGCTGGGTGAGGCGGCCGCCGTCGCGCTGAGCGCGGTGAGCGACGCCGACGCCGTACGGGAGGCGGTGGGTGTGGAGCATGCCGCCTTCGCGGGGCTCGCACGGCGGGTGAAGGCGTGGGCGCGGGCCAGAGGGCTGGACTCGGCGCCGTTCGGGGGACTGCCGGGGCTGGCCTGGGCGGTCCTCGCGGCGCGCACGGTCCGGGAGGCGGGGGCGCTGCCGCCCGACGCCCTGGTGCGGGAGTTCTTCGGGCGGTGGGCCGCCTGGGACTGGCGCGAGCCGGTCGCGCCGGCGGACCCGCCGGCCCCGGGGCCGGACCCGGTCACGGTCCTCACCCCGTCGGAGCCGGTGCGCAGTTGCACCGCCCAGGTGACACCGGGCCTGCGGGACCTCCTGGTGCAGGAGCTGTACGGGGCCTGGGAGCTGCTGGAGTCGGGGGCGGCGGGGGACGTCCTGGCCGCGGCTGCGGCCGCGCCCGCCCCGCACCGGCGGCACGCCGCCTGGGCGGTGGTGACCGTACGGGCGGCCGAGGAGGAGTTCGAGGAGGTACGGGGCCGGATGCGCGGGCGGCTGCGGGCGCTGCTCGGCGCGCTGGAGGAGGCCGGTGTCACCGACGCGCACGCCTGGCCCCGGCCGTTCGAGTGCGCGCCGGGCCTCGCCCGGTACGCGATCGGCCTGGGGGCCGCGCCCCCGGACGCGGCGCGGCTGGCCGAGGCGGCCGCCCCCTGGGGGGCCGGCCTGCGCGGGGTCGAGGTGTCCTGGGCGGCGGGCGGTGAGGTACCGGACCTGGGCGCCTGAACCGCCGGCCGGGGGGCGGGCGGTTCAGGCGCTGATCCAGGGCGTGTCCGCCACGTCCCGCCGGGGTGGCGGGGCGGGACGGCACGCACGGCCCCCGGGCGGCCGACGCTGCTTCGCGGACGCTCCCCAGGGGGGTCAGACCTCGATGATGATCTTTCCCGCGGTGTGGCCGCCCTGGCTGAGCTCGAAAGCGGCCGCCAGCTCGGCCAGCGGGAAGGTCTTGGCGACGGGGACCTTCAACTGTCCGCTGTCGGCGAGCCGGCCCAGTTCGGCCAGGTCGCTGCCGACGGGGCGGACCCAGATCCACTCACCGCCGGAGCCGAGGACGCTGGGGTCGGCGATGGACGCGTGCCGGCCGTCGTCGTGGAGGACCTCGCGGGTGACGCCGCCGACACCGCCGACGAAGTCCGCGACGACGGTGGGCCCGTCGGGCACGAGGGCGCGGACGCGTTCGGCGAGCCCGTCACCGTATTCGACGGGTTCGGCGCCGAGTTCACGCACCCGGTCGTGGTTGCGGGGGGACGCCGTGCCGATGACGCGGGCACCCAGCGTGCGGGCGATCTGCACGCCGAGGGAGCCGACGCCGCCGGCGGCGCCGTGGATGAGGACGGTGTCGTCCTTGCCGGTGCCCAGGCGGGTGAGCAGCTGGTAGGCGGTGAGCCCGGCGAGCGGGAGCCCGGCGGCCTCGGCCCAGCTCAGCGACGCGGGCTTGTGCGCGAGGGCGCGTACGGGCACGGTCACGAACTCGGCGAAGGTCCCGCCGTGCACGTAGTCCTTGCGGGCATAGGCGATGACCTCGTCGCCCTCGGCGTACTCGGGGACGTCGATGCCGACCTTCTCGACCGTGCCGGAGACGTCCCAGCCGGGGACGACGGGGTAGACGACGTCCATCAGGGGGTCGAGCCCACCCGCCATGATCTTCCAGTCGACGGGATTGACGGCGGCGCACTTGACTCGCACGAGGACCTCGCCGGGGCCGACCTTGGGCAGCGGCAGCCGCGTCTCGGAGAGCACCTCCGTCCCGCCGTACGTCTCGTACGCCATCGCCCGCATGGTTTCCTGGCTGCCCCGGCCCGACTCGGACATGTCCCCGACCTCTCCGTGTGCTGATGGAATCCACCTGCCCTCCATCCCACCACGCACACGGCGGCCCGGCCGGTCGGACACGACCGGCCGGGCCGCGACCGTCACCCTGTGTCGCCCCGCAGGGGCCGCAGGGGGATGGTCACTCGTACTCGGTGCCGCCCTTGCGGGTCAGGTAGGCAGGGCTGACCGCCTTGGCGATGGCGCGGCCGCCCACGACCGGGCTGTACCGCTCGGACGCCGGGCGGATGACCACGCCCTCCCGCAGGTGCACGGCGCGCCCGGACACCGTCTCGCGGCCGCTCGCGTGCTCCAGCACCGTGTCCAGGTCGTAAGGGCCCTCGTACAGCCTCGGCACCAGCGGGAGTTCGCCGTCCGGCAGGACGGTGGACGGGTCCAGCCAGCGGACCTGTCCGTCGATCTCGGCGGAGACGTCGAAGACGGCGTACCCGGGCGGGGTGTCGGCGGTGCGTACGTCGGTGCCGTAGGCCAGGTCCTGGACGCCCGCGCCGTACACCTCGGCGAAGATCCCGATCCGCGTCGCGCCGAGGCGCTCGGCCAGAGCCTCGGCGACGGCCGGTACACCGTGGCCGCGCACCGCGCGCCAGTAGAGGTTGCGCTCGTCCTCCTTGAGGGCGAGTCCCTTCGCGCCGAAGCCCTTGGAGGAGACGATGGAGCGTCCGCCCTCGACGACGTAGGTGTACAGGCTGGCCGTTCCGTGCAGCTTCTCGGTGAGGACGACGGGCTCGCCGGGCTCGAAGATGTGCGGATAGCGCTGGAGGTTCTCGATGTCCACCCACGGCATCAGGTCGGCGGCGGCCTCGACGTCGCCGCTCATGGTGGTGGGGATGGGCGGGGCCCATTTGGTGATGCCGAGCAGCTCGGCGAAGTCCGTGCCCTCCTTGGCCGCCTGTACGAGGTCGACGCCGGCCAGCGCGCGGGGCCGGCACACCAGGCCCTGCGAGAGTTCGCCGCGCAGCCGGACCGCCTTGACCCGGTCGGCGGAGCCGCCCGCGAGCCGCCCGGTGAGGCCCAGTTCCTCGATCAGCCCGGGTGGCAGCACGGCCTGTTCGGGTATGTAGAGCGCGAAGTCGCCGCTGCGGTAGGCACCTTTGGCGATCACGGCGCGGTAGAGGCCCACCTGGGCCAGTTCCAGAGCGTCGGCGTTCGGGTGCTCGTGGACGGTCAGCTCTTCGGCTGTGACGCGCAAGGTCGACATGGTGTGCTCCAACGGGTCGTCATGAACGGTACCGGTACGCGCACTTGCGGCCGCCAAGTCGTGCGGCGCATCGGTGACTCCACTGTCCGTCCCGGCATTTCCGCTGGTCCAGTGATTATCCCGGTGTTAGCCTGCCGCACCGTGCGACGCGAGGGGCGCCCGCACGCGCCCGCTCCACGTTCCGCGGCCCACGGGAGGTCCACATGTCACGTCGTCCGGTCACCGTCGTCACCGGCGGCAGCAGGGGCATCGGCGCGGCGACCTGTCTGCGGCTCGCCGCCGACGGGCACGATCTGGTGCTGGGTTACGTCCGCGACGAGGCGTCGGCGGACGCCGTCGCCGGGCGGGTGCGGGCCGCCGGGGCCCGGTGTGCGACCGTGCGCGTCGACACCGCCGAGGAGTGCGCGGTCGAGCGGCTCTTCGACATCGCCGGCGCAGAACTCGGCACGGTGACGGGCCTGGTCAACAACGCCGGGGTGACGGGTCCGCTGGGTCCGCTCGCCGACGCACGGACCGAGGACCTGCGCCGGGTGGTCGAGGTGAACCTCCTCGGGTACCTGCTGTGCTGCCGCCGGGCCGCCCGCGACATGGCGGAGTCCGGGGGCGGGGCGATCGTGAACGTCTCGTCGGCGGCCGCCACCCTGGGCAGTCCCGGGGAGTACGTGCACTACGCGGCGACCAAGGCGGCCACCGACGCGCTGACCGTGGGGCTCTCCAAGGAGCTCGGTCCGCACGGGATCCGGGTGAACGCCGTGGCGCCCGGCACCATCGAGACCGACATGCACGCCGCCATGGGCGACCCCGACCGACCGGCGCGCATCGGGGCCCAGACCCCGCTGCGGCGGCCCGGCCGGCCCGAGGAGATCGCCGGGGCGATCTCCTGGCTGCTGTCCCCGGACGCCTCGTACACGACGGGGACCGTGCTGCGGGTCGCGGGCGGCCGCTGAACCGCGGGGCGCTGGGTGCGGCCCTGGGGAGTGTCCGCAAAGTGGCGTCGGCCGCCCGGTGGGCCGCCGCGTCGGCGGGCTTTTGCGGACACGACCGTAGGCCGTTCCTCTTTCGGATCTTGTCGGCCGCGCCCGCGTTGTCCGGTGCCGTGCCTCGCAGGGCGGAGGAGTTCGCCGTGTACTGGACTCTGCCGTCGTGCGCCCGCCGGGGATTGCGGGACAGTTCTCAGCCCATGGCCGCCTGGGTGTTCGGCCCGTAGACGCCCTGGGGGTCGCCCTGGATGGACCGGTCGCGCTGGAGCTGGCCGACACCGCGCTTGGTCTGGCCGTCGTAGACGCCGGTGACGGAGACGTACGTGAACCCCTGCCCGTAGAGCATCTCCTGCAGGGCGCGCACCTCGGGCCCTCTGTCGCCCATGCGCAGGGTCACGTACGCCTTCGACGGCCGCGGGGCCGACGTGCTCGGGTCCGGTTTCGCGGCCGGGCTCGTCGTCGCGTCGGTGGCCGAGGCCCGGGCCGACGGGTCGACGGACCGGACGGACGGCGTGGGACGGGATGATTCGGTGCCGGCGTCCCCGCCGCGGGCCGGAAGCGCCGGCACGGACAGGTCGGCCGGCGGCTCGGCCCGGGGCGGCTGCGGATCGGGCCCGTTCAGCAGGAGCACGAGGGCGCCGACGCCCGCGAGCCCGAGCACCGTGACCACGGTCAGCGGGAGCCGGCTGCGGCGGCGGGCACCGCCGGAATGCCTGGCTCGGCGAGTGGCGGCCGCAGGAGCCGCGGCGGGCACGGTCGCCGGTGCGGCAGCTCTGGCGTCCGGGCCGTGCTCAGGACCGTGCTCAGGGCCGTGCGCCGGGCCGGGGAAGGCGAAGGGCCCGCTCTGCGGCCAGGGCGAAGCAGCCGCTCGGGGCGGCGGGCCCGAGGGGGCGACGTACGGGCGTACGAACAGGGCGTCGTCGGGGGCGACGAGCCCGCTCTCATCAGGATGCTGGGACATGGCGGTCTCCCGGCGGGGACGGGGGCCGGCGCGGCGGTGCGGTGCCGGCCCCCGCCCGGCCGGTCAGGCTCTCCGCCGCCGGGCGGCGGGAGCCTGGGCCGCGCCGGCGCCGGGGGCGCCGGGCGTGCCGAGTGCCGGAGAACCGCCGATCGCGGGTGGGGCGAGCGGTGAGCGAACCGGTATCGACATGTAGGGCATCTCCGGGGTGCGGCTCGAACTGTGGTTCTTGATCGGGCGCACTCTCGCCGTCCGGCCCGGGCCGGGTCAAGCCGGATGTCCGATCTGCTCCGGTCCACCCGGTCTGTCGGTGCGATCCGTCAGTCGAGGCGGCCGGGCCGGCGGCGGATCGCCGTGGCCCGGACGGTGAGGGCGGACAGGAGCATCAGGGCGGCTCCGCCGAGCGGGGCGGCCGGGGCGGAGATGCCGTCGACCGCGAGGCCGCCGAAGAGCGCTCCGGCCGCTATCGCGAGGTTGAACACGGCCACCATGAGCGAGGTGGCCGCCTCCGTCGCGGCCGGGGCGGCTTTGATCATCCAGCCCTGCACGCTCACCGAGACCCCTCCGTAGGCGAGTCCCCAGGCGAGCAGCAGCGTCGTCCCCGCGACCGGCCCGGGCAGCACCGCGATGAGCGCGAGGATCACGGCGAGGGCGGCACTGATGACGAGCAGCGTCCGGTACGCGTCGCGCGCCCCGGCCAGGAAGTTGCCCGCGACGCCCGCGACGCCGTAGCCGAGCAGCAGGGTGCTGACGAGGCCGGAGTCGATGCCGGAGACGTCCTGGAGGATCGGCCGTACGAACGTGTAGGCGGCGAACTGCCCGGTCACCACGAGGAAGGTGACGGCCACCCCGGCGCGGACGGCACGGTTTTCGCGGAGCAGCGCGGGCAGTTCGGGGAAGGTGATGTGCCGGGACGGCGGCAGCGGGGGCAGCAGCAGGACCAGGGCGGTCAGCGTGACGAGGCCGAGTGCGCCGACCGCGGCGAAGGCGGTGCGCCAGCCTCCGTGTTCGCCGAGCAGGGTTCCAGCGGGAACGCCGAGCACGGAGGCGGTGGGCACGCCCCCGAAGACGAGCGCGGTGGCCCGGCCGACGTGGCGCTCGGGGACGAGCCGGACGGCGAGTCCGCCGGCGACGGCCCAGAACCCGCCGACGCCGACGCCGACGAGCAGGCGCGCCGCCAGTACGACCGCGAAGCTGGGGGCGACGGCGGCGGCGAGGTTGGCGGCGGCCGTCAGCGCGATGAGCACGCACAGTACGAGTCGCCGGTCGACGCGCCCGGCTCCGACGGTGACCAGCGGCGCGCAGAACCCGGCGACCAGGCCCGGGACGGTGACCATCAGCCCGGCGGTCCCGTCGGACACCCCGAGGTCGGCTCCGACCGGGGTCAGCAGGCCGACGGGCAGCAGCTCGGAGGTGATGAGGCAGAAGATGCCGAGGGCGACCGCGCACACGGCCGCCCAGCCCTTCCACGGGGCGGGGGCGGGGGTGGGCGCGGGGACAGGCGCGGGGGCGGTTCCGCTGCCCGGTCCGGCTCCCGGCCGGCCGGGTACGGCTCCCGCGGAAGGGGGAGGCGCGGATTCGCGGGAGCTTGCGGACTCGGGGGACGGCGCGGGGCTGCCGGGCGCGGCGTCTGCTGTCATGGATCGGTACTCCGTACGGGTCGATCGGCGGGCAGGACTCGGCCGCACGGGGCGCCGGAGGTCGCGCCTCCCCCGCCGCCCGTACGTGCGGGCCAATCTCCCACACGCCGCGGCCGTTCCCGCCGGCGCCCGGTGTGTCACCCGGACGCGTGAGGCGGGGAGCGGAACGCGCCGGGCCGTACGGCAAGGTGGTCGGATGCAGTTACGCCGGGCCCTGCCCCTCTCCCTCGTCGCGCTCCTCGCGAGCGCCGGCTGTGTCTCCGTCGGGGCGCAGGACCCGGCTCCGGCTTCGGCTCCGCCCCCCGTACGGGGATCCGTGCCGCCGCCCGGCGCACCCGTGCGGCCCGCGCGGCCGGGTCTGCCCCTGGGGGAACTGCCCGCGGCCGCCCCGCCCGAGCCTGCCCCGGACGCCGGACGGGGACCGGCCGCGGATCCGGACCGGGCTACAGCCCCGGCCTCACCCCGTGGGCGGGCGCACGCGAAGCAGGCGGCCCCGCCCCGGCGGACACGGCTGCCCGGGTCCGTGACCGCCCATCCGCGCCGGCGAGCGGCGCCGCCGCGCCTGGACGAGCTGTGCGCGGCCGCCGACGGGGTCGTACCGCCGTCCATCGTCGACCTGTGCCTGCGGCAGTACGACCGCTGACCTCAGCCGCCGTGGACACGCCCCAGGGGACGTGTCCGGGAGCCGCAGGCGCGGGCGCAGCGGCGGGCCGTGTCGCGGCGTGCGGTGCGCAGCCGGTGCAGGGTGGTGTGCCCGCGCCGCTTCCACTCGCCGCGCGGCAGGGCGGCCCGCTGGCCGCCGCCCGCGATGAGGGCGTTGACGGGGGTCATCGGGTCGGCGGCCATCGCCTTGGCGAACAGGACGCCGACCACGAGCGGGACCAGGGCCACGGCAAGGGCCGAGCCGGCGGTGGTCACGTGCTGCATGCGCGGGCGGGCGGTCGCGCTGCGCGGGGCGTCGTCGGTCATGGCCCCATTCGACCAGCGGCGGCGCTGCGGGGAATCGGGGCGGATACTCAGGCCGTTGGGCGTGAGGTACTCAGACGGGCGGGTGGTGGGGTGATGACGGATCCGGGGCGGGGCTTCGAACCGGCGACCGGCGACGGTGCCGAGGCGCCGTCCGGGCGGCGGGAGGCCGAGCTGCGCACCGCGTACGAGGGGCTGCTGCAGATCCGCCGTCTGGTGAACGGCCCGGCGGGCGCGGCGGTTCCCGCACCGTGGGAGGTGCGGCAGCTTCGGCGCGCGGTGGCCCTCGTCCTGGAGGCGGCGGGGATCCCGCCGTCGGCGATGGACGGGGAGGGGCACCGTACGCGCACGGGCTACCGCGTGAGCGCCGCCGGGTGCGGGCCCGCGGCGGGGGCGGGGCCGGTGGAGGTGACCTGGGTCGGCCCGCCGGGTAGTGGCGCGGCGGAAGAGGAGCAGGAGCGGCTGACGGCCTGCGCGGCCGTGTTGGAGGAGCTGGGCTGGGTGTGCCTGCTGTACCGGGGCCCCCGCCGGCGCCGGTTCCTGGAGGTGGAGCCCCCGCGCTGACCTCGTCGGTCCGCGACGTGATCCGATGGCCCGGGACCCGGGCGCACGGCGAGACGGGCGCGACGGGCATGCGCGAAGCGCAGGCGGCAGTCCTCCGGCGTCCTGGCCGGCGCTCACGCGTAGCGGTCGGCGAGGGCGGTCACCGTTTCGGCGAGGGCGCGGCGCAGCTCGGGAGGGCCGAGTACCTCGGCCTCCGTGCCCAGGCGCAGGAGGTCGCCGACGGCGACGGCCTCGGACTCGACCGCGATGGCGACCAGGACCCAGCCGTCCGCGTCCGGTGGGCCGGCGTCGGCGAGGGCCCGGGTGCCCGCCGCCCCGAACTGCATCGGCAGCAGCAGCCGGCCGCGCGGGGAGAGGCGCAGCTGCACGGTCTGCCGGTGGAGGGCGGCGTCCAGGCGCCTGGTGGACTCCTGCCAGTACGCGGCGAGTTCGAAGCCGGCGGGCCGTTCGAAGCCCTCCTCGGCGGTGTCCACCGCGAGGAACCGGGCGACGCGGTAGGTCCGTACGGCACGCTCCTCGACCCCGGCGACCAGATACCAGATGCCACCCTTGAGGACGAGGCCCAGCGGGTGGAGCCGGCGCCGCACCTCGCCGCGCCAGCGGCGGTAGTGGGCGTGCAGGACCCGCTGGTCCCAGACGGCCTGGGCGATCCGCGCGAGGTGCGGGACGGGGTCGGCGTCCCGGAACCACGCGGTGGCGTCGAGGTGGAAGCGGTCCTGGATCTGCCGGGCCCGGCCGGCGAGCTGGGCGGGGAGCGCGGCCTGGAGCTTCAGCTGGGCGGCGGCCAGGTCGGCGCCGAGCCCGAGGTCCTGCGCGGGTCCTGGGGCGCCGGCCAGGAAGAGCGAGCCGGCCTGGGTGTCGGTGAGGCCGGTGAGGCGGGTGCGGTAGCCGTCGGCGAGCCGGTAGCCGCCCGCCGGGCCGCGGTCGGCGAGGACGGGAACGCCCGAGGCGCCGAGCGCGTCGATGTCGCGGTAGACGGTGCGCACGGACACCTCCAGCTCGGCGGCGAGTTCGGGGGCGGTCATCCGGCCGCGGTTCTGGAGCAGCAGGAGCAGGGAGAGGAGCCGGTCGGCGCGCATGGGAACCATTCTCGCCGTACCTGACAGAAGGTGTCAGGTACGGCTGCCAGCCTGGGTCGCGCAACGCCGGGCGGAGGGACCGTCCGGCCGGCCGAGAGGACCGTCATGCCCACGCCCGTAGAAACCCGTGGCCGCTTCACCTTCGCCGACTGGGAGGAGAATCCCGTCGGACCGTCGGCAGTGACCCCTCGGCTCGCCCACGCCCACGTCACCAACACCTTCACCGGTGGCGTCGAGGCGGCCGGCACCAGCTGTGACTACACGATCGCCTACACCGGGGAGAACGCCGGGCGTTACAGCGGGATGGAGGTGCTGTCGGGCAGCGTCGACGGCCGCAAGGGCAGCTTCGTGCTGGAGGAGCGCGGCTCCTTCGACGCGGGCGGCACCGTCTGCCGCTTCGAGGTGGTGCCCGGTTCCGGCACCGGGGACCTCGTGGGCCTGACGGGCTCCGGCGGCTTCACCCACCGCCACGGAGACACGTCCGTCGAGTACGCCTTCACGTACGCCCTGGCCTGAGCCCGCACCGGCGCACCGCCGCCGCCCGTCCCGGACATGCCAGGGGGCGCGGACCGTTGTGGTCCGCGCCCCCTGCGTCCGGTCGCGCCTCAGGTCACGGCGCGCCGAAGGTGAGGGCCAGCTGCGGCGTGCCGTCGTTGGCCTGCGCCTCGGAGGACCACAGCCACAGGGCGTCCGTGCCGGAGCTGCTCAGTGCCAGGCCGAGGCTGCCGCCGAGCGCCGCCGCGACGGATCCCGTCGTCAGCGTGGCGGTGTGCACGGCCGAGCCGTCCGGGAGGCCCGGGTAGGCGCCGAGGGCCGGACCGCCCAGCGCGGGGCGGTTGTTGTACGTCGTCGCGCCTTCGCTCCACGAGCCGGTGACCGGGACGACGGAGACGGTGTCCGTCGTCCCGGCGCCGCTCATCGTGCTCGTCTTCACGCTGAGGGTCGCCGACTTCAGCACCGTGCCCGCGGGCGCCGCCGGCAGGTCGAAGCGCAGGTAGCTCGCGTAGAACGAGGTGCCGCGCACGGCGAGCGAGGACGAGGTGCCGTAGGTGGTCCCGGGGGCTCCCGCGTTGGCGTAGGTGTCCTCCGCGGCGGTGACCTGGACCACCGAGTCGGCGGGGGCGGTGGCCAGGGCGTAGTGGTTGTGCACCTGTTCCGCGCTCAGCACGGTCGGGTAGACGGCGCTCTCGTCGAGCTGTCCCGCCCACATCTCGCTGGCCGGGCGGTCGGGCCAGCCTCCGAGGCTGTCGCCGCCCGCGTGCCAGTAGCCGGAGTAGTTCTCGTGGGCGGTGACGGCGAGGGTGCCGCGCTGGACGCCGTCCACGTAGAGGGTCATCCCGCCGGGCCCCTGGGTCGCGACGGCGTGGTGCCACTGGTTGTCGTTGTACGCGCCGCTGGTGGTGACGGTGCGGGTGGCGCCGGTGTACACACCGAAGACCAGCCGGCCGTCATTGGTCATGTACAGGTGCTTGTCGTACTGGTTGCTGCCGCGGTCCTGGTTGCTGCCGAAGCCGAAAAGCTTGCCGCCGCGGGTGGTGTTCGTCCTGAACCACGTCTCGACGGTGTAGGCGCTGCCGACCGTCTGCCGCTTGTCCGCGTGGATCCGGGAGTCCGTCCCGTTGAAGCCGATCGCCGTGCTCGCGCCGGAGACGGCGCCCGGGGTCTGCCGCAGGGCGGGGGCGTTCAGGTGCACGCCGTTCTGGTTGCCGCCGGCCGAGGAGTCCGCCACGTAGGGCAGGACCGGGTCGTCGTAGCGCCAGTACAGCTGGGCTCCGTCGGCGCGGACCCGGCTCGGATAGCTTTCGGTGCCGGTCGGTACCGTGACAGCGGCCGTGGCGGACAGGGCGCTGGTGTTGCCGGCCGCGTCGGTGGCCGTCACCCGGTAGGTGTACGAGTGGCCCGCGGTGACGGTGGTGTCGGTCCAGGAGGCCTGCGGGCGCTTGAAGAAGAGCGAGTCCGCCGCGACCGTGGCGATCGGCGTGGCCGCGCCGTTGCGGTAGACGCGGTAGGTCAGCGCGCTGTCGTCGAGGTCGAGGCTGGTGCGCCAGCGCACCTGGACCTCGCCCGGCTTGAAGCCTGCCGCGCTCACCACGGGCACGGTGGGTGCGCCCGTGTCCCCGGTGGAGGCGAACCGTGTCAGGCTCTGCTGTGCCGCGCCGTTGACGGTGGTGAACTCACCGCCGACCCAGAGGTATTCGACCCCGCTCTTCGAACCGACCGCCAGCGTGCGCGGGCCGATGCCCTCGCCGATGCCGTCGTTGGTGTCGGGGGCCCAGCCGAGCTTGCCGGTGCCGCTGGTGGGCTGGGCGAGCAGGTGGTGGCGCTGGCCGTCGGGGAACTCCCCCACACCGGAGCAGTCGTGCGCGTGCGAGGCGCTGTAGAGGACGTTGCCGTACGGCAGCACGGCCTGGGTGGCGCCCAGGCAGGTGTCGCGCCAGCGCTGGCCGAAGCCGGGGAGGTCGAGCGCGATCCGGCCGTCGAAGACGCCGCCGCCGGTGCCCTCGTTGGCGGTGTAGAAGCCGGTCGCGTCGGTGGCGATGTCCTTGACGACGGAGTTGGTGTCGATGAAGCCGGGGTAGGACTTCGTGAGCGCGCCGCTCGTGGCGTCGACGACGGCCAGGGCGTGGCTGTTCGTGCCGTTGACGGTGAAGAAGTCCCCGCCGAGGACCACCTTCTCGCCGTCGGGGGTGACCTCTACGGCGCGTCCGGGCTCGTCGGCGTCGGCGGTGAAGGGCTTGAGCGCCCCGTCGGTGGCGCCGACGGCGGCGAACCGCTGGCGCGGCTGCCCGGCGACGGTGAGGAAGTCGCCGCCGGCGTAGACCGTGTCGCCGGTGACGGCGAGGGCGCGGACGGTGGCCGCGAAGGCCGGCCGGAAGGCCGTCTTCACGGTGCAGCTCGCCACGTCGATGGCGGCGAGGCTGGAGACCGCGGTGCCGTTGACCGCGCCAAAGTAACCGCCGGCGTAGAGGGTCGACTTGTCCGGTGAGAGGGCCAGCGCCCGGACCGTCGCGGTGCCGGACGCGATGGTGAAGGACAGTTGGCAGGAGGTCGGCGCGCCCGTGGCGGCGTCCAGCGCCACGAAGTTCACGGCCTGCTGCTCGCTGCCGGCGCCGCCAGCGGGCGGGCGCACGGTGGAGAAGGTGCCGCCGGCGAAGACCTGCCCGCCGGCCGCGGCGAGGGCCCATACGACGCCGTTGGGCTGCCAGGTGGACAGTGCGTCGGCGGTGAAGGCCACGGGCGGGGTGAGTGCCGCCGCCTGCGGGGCGAGGACGAGGCCCAGCCCTGCTCCGGTTCCGGTCAGGGACAGGGCGAGAGAGACCGCCAGCCCACGGGATCTGCGCATGAACCCCCCAGTTCGGTGTGCGGTGCGACCGTGGCACGGTCGGCGGGTCATGGCCGGAAACCGCCGTACATACATACGGCCACGCCCATGCTTACGGCGCACCCTAGAGCGAATCGGTGATCGGTTCACCCCTCTTGACGCATTGGATGCCCAACCTGACGGGGCTTGGTGCGGACGCGCATGCGCTCCCCCGGGGCCCGAACAGGCTCAGGATCTCCACGGGGCGCCCGTCGGCGCTGGTGAACCAGTGCGGCAGCCGGGTGTCGAACTCGGCCACCTCCCCGGGGCCGAGGACCAGGTCGTGCTCGGCGAGGACGAGCCGCAGCCGACCGTCCAGCAGTACAGCCACTCGTAGCCCTCGTGCGTGCGCGCGGCGGCACCCGGTCCGGCACCGCCCGCAGGACGGCCCGCGCGCGCGGCGGTACTCACCCCGCCCCTGGACCCGGCAGGGGGCGGCACAGCAGCGCGGCCGGGGACGGGCGAGAAGCGACCCGGGTCGTGAAGGCGATGCCCGCCGCGTACTTCGTCTCCGCCGCTGCCGTGGCCCGGCCGGACCCACCGGATCCGGCCGCCCGCACCCGCTCACGCAAGGTCACCCTGCGGAAACGGCCCCGCGCGGCGCCGCTCCCCTCTACCGTGCCCTGAGGGACGGGCTCGGCAGCGGAGGGCGGGGCGGATGAACGAGGAAGAGGACATGCGGCTGGCGGGGATGACGCCGGAGGTCTCCCGCCGCACCCTCGTCATGCTGCGCGGCCTCGCGGGCCTGGAGCCGCCCGAGCAGGTCCCGGAGGAGGCCATGGTCGTTGCCGACGCGATCCTGGCCGAGTACGGCACCGACGGGCTACGGGTCCTGGTGATGACGCTGGCGGCCTGGGCCACGGCCCAGATCGAGAACGTCGCCGAACTGAGCGGCCGCAGCCACGAGGCCGTACTGGACGCGATGGAGCTGGCGTGCATGGAGGCGAACGCGGAGGACTAGCGGCGGACTGGCGGCGGACTGGCGGCGAAGAAAGGGGCTCGCGGGCCGATCCGGATCGGGCCGCGTCGGCGACACTGGGAGCAGCAGGAGCGTCGCGGGGGGTCCGATCGGAGGCCGTCGTGAGCACACCTTCCCCCATCCGAATGGCCGCAGTGTTGTCCACGGAGCACCGTGGACGGCTGATGGCGCAGGCCCGTGAGGTGAATTTCCCGGAGAACGCGCGGATCTTCGACGAGGGCCACCGGGCGAAGTCCTTCTGGATCGTGCGCTCGGGCACGGTGACCCTGGAGGTGCCGGTGGCCGGCCGTCGGCCCGCGCAGGTGGAGAACCTGGGCCCCGGCGAGCTGGTCGGCTGGTCCTGGCTGTTCCCTCCGTACGTGTGGCAGCTGGGCGCGGAGGCGATGACGCCGGTGCGCGCGTACGAGTTCGACGCGGCGGCCGTACGGATGCTGATGGACGCCGATCCCGCCTTCGGGTCCGCGGTCGGGCACTGGGTCGGTCGCGTGCTCGCGACGCGGCTCCAGCAGACGCGTACCCGGCTGCTGGACCTGTACGCCCCGCGCCTGGGCGCGACCGGCTGACCCTGGCCCGCCGGAGCCCCTGCCCACCCGGGGGCGCCGGCGGCCATGGCGCCGCGCTCGCGCGCCCGCACGTGATCAGGAGGGCAGCGGTGGTCCGCTGCCGGATCTGCCGGCCTCGGCCTCGTTGAACGTGGCGGGGTGCCGGACGGGGGACCGGCGAGATGCGCCCCGGCAGCTCCGTTTCGGGCGGATGACGGCGGGCCTCCACATGTTTCGGGGAGGTCTCCGGGTCGGTGTTCGGCCGATTCGGCCGCTCGCAGCCGCACAGGTCACACCTCCGCCACGGCTGCGGTCTGCACTCATCCGCACACGATCAGTGACGGGAAATAGAGGTCCGAACGGGCGTTCGCGGCTCCCGTCGGCAAGACTCTGTCCGCTATCCGAAACACCAACCCAAGGGAGTGTTCGAAATGCGGTCCATCGCAAGGGGTCTCGGACTCGGTTCCGCCGCCATGGCGCTCACCGCGCTCACCGCGCTGGCCTGGCCCGGGACGGCCGGCGCGGCGCCGGCCGGTGCGCAGAGTCCGTACGCGCCGTCCGCGCTGGTCCTCAGCGTGACGGCCGGCCCGGACGCAGACACCGGCACGGTGCTGCGGGCGGTGACGCTCGTCTGTGCGCCCCGGCCCGGCGGGACCCACCCCAACCCGGCGGCCGCGTGCCGTGAGTTAAGCGCGGCCGGTTCGCAGCTCGACCCGCTGGCGGCACCCGCCGCCGACGCCGTCTGTACCAGGGAGTGGAACCCGATGACGGTGACGGCCGACGGGGTCTGGGAGGGCCACCGGCTCAGCTACACGTACACCTTCGCCAATCCGTGCGGCCTGCGGAACACCGCGGGCGCGCTCTTCGGCTTCTGATACCGCGTGACGCGACGGGCCGGGCGGCGCCGTGCGACCGCCGCCCGGCCCCGCAGCGGTCGGTCCCCCCAGCGGCCTGTGTTCTCAGCCCAGTTCGAGGCTGGTCACGCCGAACAGCTCGGCCAGGGCGAGGTCCGGGACCGGGCCGGTGTACATCCGGGCGGTCTCGAAGGTCGGGACCATGCCCAGGCCCTTGGCGAGCGCGGTCGCCTCCGGGTTGGCGTCCGGGACGTCCAAGGACACCAGCCCGCCGGGCGCGTGCCGCGCCAGCCGCCGCAGCAGGGCCGCCGCCACCGCGGGCGTGGCCGCGTACAGGGGGCCGATCCGGTGGGCGGCGCTGCACGGACGGATCACGCCCAGGCCCTCGATCCGGCCGCCGCGTACGGCCGCCAGGGCAGTCCGTCCGGGCAGCCCGGTCCAGGCGGACAGGAAGGCGTCCCGCGGCGCGGGGAAGAACCGCCGGTCGTAGGCGGCGAGCAGGCCGAAGGGGAGGGTGGCGGCGTCGACGATCTCGATGTCGCCGCCGTCGTCCGCGGCGTCACCGCCCCGGGGCACGCCTTCGACGCGGATGTTGTTCCAGGCGGAACGGAAGCCGGACTTGCGGTAGTTGTCCTGCTGCTCGACCACCCCGTCCAGACCGACGAGCCGACCGTCGAGGCGTTCCATCCCGGCGCGCCAGAGCCGGATGCCGTAGCCGCGGCCGCGGAAGGCGGGGCGGGCGATGTAGAGGCCGATGAAGCCGAAGCCGGCTCCGTAGCGGACGGCGGAGATGCAGGCCACCGGTTCACCGTCGAGCCGGCCGACGAGGAAGCCGCCGGGGTCGGCCACGGCGAAGGCGAAGCGGTCCGAGTCCCCCGGGTTCCAGCCCTCCTCGTCGGCCCAGCCGCGGATCATCTCCATGTCGGCGGCGCTCGCCCCGGTGATCTCGAATCCCGTCATGGCGGTGTTGTACCAGATGTCGACGGTGTGCGCAGGGGTGCCTGACCGGCCGCCAGAATCCGGACGAAGGCGTCAAGATCGGCCCCGTGGCGGAGGTCGCTGACCTGCCCGTCACCCACTTCGACGACCCGCCAGACGCCGTCGGCGCGCAGAGCCAGATCGGTGGTCACGAAGGGGCAGCCGAGGGCCTCGACAGCCGCGCGGACCGGTGCGAGGTCGGGGGTCACGACCTCGGCGACCGGGCTGTCGGGATGCGCGGTCACCAGCTTCGGCGACGCGTCCCGCCACCACACGCGCACCTCCGCGGCGGCCGCCGTGCCCGCCTCCGTCAGCGGCGCGACGAAGTCCTCGAAGGCCCTCAGGACCACACCGCCCGCCAGGAACTCCTCCTGGAGAGCGACGAACCGGCCGACCACCCGGCGCAGGGCGTCCGCGTCGCCGAGTTCGGGCACGTAACAAGCCTCGTCCCACTCGTGCTTGCGGGACTTCACGTAGTCCTTGACCACGGCGGCACCGGGCGGCAGGCCTGCGGCGAGGGCCGTGAGCCGCAGCGGATCCGGCGTCCGCCCCGGCTCAGCAGGCAGCCAGGCGCTGGCCGGGGTGAGGTCGGCGAAGGTCCCGTACCAGCCGGGGAGTTCGTGCGCCCGGCGGTACTCCTGCGCGGTGACGGCGAGCCGGCCGCCGCGGCGGCGGAGGGCGGCGTCCAGTGCGCCGTACCGGTCCGCGGGAACCATCCAGCCCCGGTACCAGACCGCCCCCGCACCGTCGGGCACCCGGGCGAGGGCCCGCTCGGCGTCCCCGGCGAGCAGCGCGTCGTGGTCCACGAGCAGGACCCTGCCGCCGGCGGCGCGCAACTGCCGGGCCTCCGCCGCGAAATGGGCATCGACCCGGCGGTCGTTCAGCGGGTCGATGCAGTACAGGACGGTGGCGGTCGCGTCCTCGGTGGTGGTGGGCATGCGCCCACCCTACGGAGGGCGGCGCGGATCGCCGAAGGGCGGGCTCAGCCCGCGCAGATCACGTCGTCGACCCGGATCGGTTTGGAGTCGAGGCGTACGTACACGGTGAAGGTGTCGGTCTCGTCCGCGGCCCAGTGGGTGGTGACGGTGGCCCAGCCGACCCCGGCCGCCTGGGCGACGGTGACCGGGCCGATGCCGATGTCCTGCGGTTCGTTCTGCGCGCAGAGCAGGACGTCGGACTGGGTGGTCGTCTGTCTTTCCAGGAGCACCTGCGAGACGTGGTGGCGGCGGTCGTGCGCGGACGGCCCGTGCTTCCCGTAGAAGTGGGCGAGGAAGCGGCCGATCTGATCCGCGGTGTGCCCCTCCGGGGAGGCCGCGGGCGCTACGGCCGCGGCGGCGGGCACGGCGACGGCGGAGGGAGCCATGACCGGCAGGGCCGACAGGGTCAGCAGCAGGGCACCAAGGCTGTAGGGCTTCAGCATCATGCCCGGTTTGTACCCGCCCGGGCGGTCCACCGGGAACGCCTGGCCCGGATCTCACTCCTGTGGGGGTCGGGATTCACCGCAGAAGCGCCCCTGCCTCCCCCGCGCGGTCGGCGCGCGGTAATGGGGTCGCGGGCGGACGGCGGTCCTACGTAGGGTCGGCGCATGGGGAAGCCGCTCGTCGCAGTGTTCAGTGGGGCCGGGATGTCCACCGACTCCGGAATTCCGGACTACCGGGGGCCACAGGGCCTGTGGCGCCGTGAGCCGGATGCCGAGAAGCTCGTGACCTACGAGTACTACATGGCCGATCCGGAGATCCGGCGGCGGTCCTGGCTGATGCGGGCGGAGATCGGCGCGCTCGGAGCGCGGCCGAACGCCGCACACGTGGCCGTGGCAGAGCTGGAGCGCGGCGGTACCCCGGTCCGGGTCATCACCCAGAACGTCGACGGACTGCACCAGCTCGCAGGGATGCCCGCGCGCAAGGTGTTGGAGCTGCACGGCACCGCCCGGTCCGTGGTGTGCACGGCGTGTCACGCGCGGTCGGACATGGACGAGGCGCTGGCCCGGGTCGCCGCCGGGGAACCGGATCCCGCCTGCCTGGCGTGCGGCGGGATCCTGAAGGCGGCGACCGTGATGTTCGGCCAGCGGCTCGACCCCGTGGTGCTGGGACAGGCGATGGCCGTGGCCAAGGGATGCCAGGTCTTCGTCGCCGTCGGGTCGACGCTGCAGGTGCAGCCGGCCGCCTCGCTCGCCGGTATGGCCGCGGAGGCCGGGGCCCGGCTGATCATCGTGAACGCGGAGGAGACCCCGTACGACGCCCTCGCCGACGAGGTCGTCCGCGAACCGATCGGCACCGCCCTCCCGGCCCTGCTGTCCAGGATCGCCGCGGGCGGCGGGTTCTAGGTCGTGTCGTCAAAGTCCCGCCCGGCCGGTGGGGCTCCCGAGTGCGTCCGGTACGCGGGAGCTCCTGCGCCTTGCGGAGCTGCCCCTGGGCCCTGACGGCCCGGGGAGGCCCCAAGGCCCCGGTCGACGCGGGCCCGGCCGACGAGATCCGAAAGGCATCCCCTAGCCCGCGTCGGCGGCGCGGCGCATCTCCGCCACGTCCAGCTTCTTCATCTTCATCATCGCGGCCATGGCGCGGGAGGCACGCCCCTGGTCGGGGTCGCTCACGAGCTCGACGACACCCGGCGGGATGACCTGCCAGGACACCCCGAACTTGTCCTTGACCCAGCCGCAGGCGGACTCCTGCCCGCCGTCCTTGGTCAGCGCGTCGTAGTAGTAGTCCGCCTCGGACTCGTCGACGCAGTCGATCTGGAAGGAGATCGCCTCGGTGAAGGGGAACTGCGGTCCGCCGTTGAGGCCGACGAACCGCTGCCCGTTGACCTCGAACTCGACGGTCATCACCGAGCCCTCCAGCTCCGGGTTGGCCTGCGTGTAGCGCGCGATCCGTCCGATCCTGCCGTCCTTGAAGACGGACAGGTAGTAGTCGGCGGCCGCTTCGGCGTCGCCGTCGAACCACAGACACGTGGTGAAACCATTGCCGCTCATCTCTGCCTCCAGGCCGGTGCGTGGACGGTGGATACCGCCTCCGCACATACAGACCGGCCCCGGGCCCGAAATTCATCGGTGGGCCCGGGGCCGGTCCTCATTCGGCCGGGAATTCGACCGTACGGCCTACTTCGCGGGCTCCGCGCCCATGGCGAGCATCCGGTCGACGACGCGCTCGGCTGCGTCGCCCTTGTCGAGGTCGCAGAACTCCTCGCGGAAGGCCGCCCGCGCCGCGGCGTACTCGGCTCCGACGGCGTCCGCGTTGCGCACGGCCTCGATCAGGCTCTCCGAGTCGGCCAGCAGCGGTCCGGGCGCCTTCTCCTCCAGGTCGAAGTTGAAGCCGCGCAGCGTGCCGCGGTAGTGCTCCAGGTCGTACGTGAAGAGGAGGATCGGCCGGTCGGTGAGCGCGAAGTCGAAGATCGCGGAGGAGTAGTCCGAGATCAGCACGTCGGCGACGAGCAGCAGGTCGGCGGCGTCGGGCCAGCGGGACACGTCGACGACGAAACCGTCGCGGACGCCCTCGCGGACCTGCTCGGTGACGTGGTGGTGGCCGCGGATCAGCAGGACGTGGTCGTCGCCCAGCTCGCGGCGGGCCCGGTCCAGGTCGATCCGCTGGTCGAGCTTGTAACCACCGGTCCAGCCCTCGCAGTTCTCACGCCAGGTGGGCATGTAGAGGACGACCTTCTTGCCCTCCGGCAGGCCGAGCCGGCGCCGGACCTCGGCGATCCGCTTCGCGTCGGGCCGCACCAGCGCGTCGGTGCGCGGGCTGCCGGCCTCGATGACCTCACCCTCGTAGCCGAGGGCGCGCTTGAGCAGGGGCGTCGCGTACGAGCTCGGGGAGGCGAGCAGGGTCCACTGGGCGCTGTCGTGCGCGAGGCCCTCCAGGATCTCCGGGCTCGTGTAGTAGTCGTGCACGAAGTCGTGGCCGATCTGCTTGATCGGCGTACCGTGCCAGGTCTGGACGACGACCTGGCCGGGACGGCGCTGGAACAGGGCCGGCACGCTGTCGTTGGTCACGAAGTAGCGGGCACGGGCGAGGACCTCCCAGGATTCCACGCTGCCGTACTGCACGGCGCGGGCGGTCGCGGGGACCTCGGCGCGGCCGTCGCGGACCAGCCAGATGTGTTCCAGCTTCTCGCCGCGGCGCAGCAGTTCCTCGTGGATGGCGCGGGGTGCGTCGCCGGCGCCGTGCCCCTGGAAGGTGTCGTAGACGACGATGTCCTTGACCGGCAGGGCGCGCTGCGCCGGGTACGTCTCGAAGCGGGCGACGCGCTGGGCGTAGCGGGAGCGGTCGTGCGGGCTCAGCAGCGGGTCGGCGACGAGCGCCATGCGGTCGTGGAAGCGGGTCTCGATCCGCATCCGGCGGCCCTGCGCGGTGATGGGGTGCGGGCCGGCGAAGAGGAGGCCGGGGGACATCTGGACCGGGGCCCCGCGGTCCACGCCGAGCAGGCCGGCGGTGGTGCCGCCCTGGGCCGCCGGGCGCAGCGTGGGCCACCAGCGGCCCTCGGGGAGCGTGGTGCGGCCTGCGAAGGGCTCGGGGAGCACGGGCTGGAAGGTCGTCTCGAAGCCGTCTCCGTCGCGGGTGACGGGGTAGCTGAACTCCATGCCGTGCGCGTTGTGCAGGACGAGCTCGTAGGGCTCGTCGGTGGGCGCGACGAAGCGGCCCCGCAGGGTCAGGGCGCCGTCCCCGACCTCGACGGCGTCGACGAGGGGCGGAGAGGGCTGCACGGAGAGGGTGAGGTGGCCGGTGTTGCCGCGCTTGACGAACAGGGCGCGGCCCACGGTCTCGCCGGGCAGGGGCACGACCAGGCCGTTGAAGCCTCCGCGTTCGTCGTGGGCCAGGCGGTGCTCGGTCCCGTCGGCACCGACCGCGGAGAGGCTCCACGGCTCGGGGGTCCATTCGCCGGGCTCGCACGCGGCGTCCGGTACGGCTGCCAGGTCGGCCAGCGTGACGCGGGCGGTGAAGGGGGTGCGGCCGGCGGTGGCGGCGCCCTTCTCCAGCGGGAAGTCGACGGTGGCGCCGGTGGAGACGTGGACGGCCTTGAGGCGGGTGGCGTCGACCCCGGCGGAGAGCTCGCCGACGATCTCGACGGCGTCCCCGCCGGCGGGCCGGGCCTCCAGGGCGCGGGCACGGGCGACCTCGACCTGGATGGTGAGGGCGCCGGAGACGGCCGGCACGATCCGGACGTCGGGGGCGACCCAGAACGGGGGCGGGTTCTGGCCGGTGTCGTGCTCGCCGCCGCGGAGGCGGGCGCGGTGCAGGCCGCCGGCTCCGGTGACGGCGATGGACGTCGTCCATATCCCGTCGTTCCACTTGCCGCCCGACTGGAAGATCGAGGGGTCGACGACGGCGGTGAAGCCGGCCCAGTCGGCGTGCCGCAGCGCGAGGTGCGGAGACTTCACGGTGGCCATCGGGGAGGCGACCGTACGGGTGCTGACGACGGAGCGGCGGCGCTTGCCACCCTCGCGGAAGATCAGCATCTTGCGGGAGCCGAGGCGGCTCTCCGCACCGAGGTGGCCGGGCAGGGCGTAGCCGCGCAGCAGCAGCTTGCCGTCGGACCAGGCCGCCTGCTCCAGGCGGCTGACGACGCGGCGCTCGCGCGTGCCGAGGGTGAGGATCTTCGCGGGGACCGGCGGGCGGCCCTGCAGGAAGGGGTAGTCGGCCTGCGGGCGGGCAAGGCCCTTGACCGGCACGCTGTAGTGGTAGTCGCGCTGGTGGTTCAGGAGGGCGATGAAGTCCTCGACGCGGCCTTCGCCGGCGAGGTAGGCCTTGAGGCGGTCCGCGACGGTCAGATCGGGCCAGGGACCGGTGCCGATCTCGCGGACGAGGCCGCCCACCTCCTTGACGAACGCGGCGCGGAAGTCGGGGCCGCCCTCGGCGACGTACTTGTAGATGAGCGGCAGTTCCTCGCTCAGCACGTTGTAGTCGTAGTCGCGCAGGTAGCGGACGTACTTGGGGCCCTGCTTGGCCTGGAGGGACTCGCGGACCAGGCGGACGGACTTCACGCGGTCGATGAGGGAGACCGGGTCGGTGGAGCGCTGGGTGATGGAGCGCTCACCGGTCTCGCGGACGCGCCAGTGGTAGACGCAGTCGCTGAGGATGTCGACGCTGGAGGCGAAGTAGTGCGCGGGGATGCTGACCGGGGCGTCCTCGTAGAGGATGCCCTCCGGGTACTGGAAGCCGTGCTCGTCCCAGAAGGTGCGCCGGTAGACCTTGTTCCAGGCGGTGCGGTCGGTGACCAGCGCCGGGAACTTGGAGATGTGGGTCTTGAGCTGCGTCTTGGCGAAGGCGGCCCGGTGGCCCCACGACTGGTTCATGCCGACCGAGCGGAAGCGCTTGACGTTGCCGCCGGCGAAGTCCGAGCCCGTCTCGTCCAGGGCTTCGATCAGCCGCTGGTAGGCGTAGTCCGGCATGGTGTCGTCGCTGTCGACGAAGGCCAGGTACTCGCTGTCCGGGTGGATGTGGCGGGCGCCGGCGTTGCGGGCGGCGCCGAGGCCGGCGTTCTCCTGCATGACGACGCGGAAGCGCTTGTCACGCGCTGCGAAGGCCTTGGCTATGACGGCGCTGGTGTCCGTGGAGCCGTCGTCCACGAGAATGGCCTCGAAGTCGCCGAAGGTCTGAGCGGCGATGGATTCCAGGCACTCGTCGAGGTAGAGCTCGACGTTGTAGACGGGGACGACGATGCTCAGGCGCGGGGGCATGGGTGGCGGTTTCTCCAGCGTTTTTTTGCTTTATCGATGATCAGCTCACAGCATCTTACTCTGTAACAGAGCCATAAACTCCACCCATATGGGGCATAGGGCGCTGATCGTCGGGGCGGACGGCAAAGAATTCAGCCGTCCGCCACTTCGACGCTGCGGATGGGACGCGGCCCGTCCCGGCCGGCGACCCGTTCAGATCTCCAGTTCCGCTTCGATCTTCTTGAGCTGATGGCGCGCCATGGCGAGGTTGGCCCGCTTCTTGTCGAGGGCCAGATAGAGGAAGAAGCCCACGGAGCCCCGGCCCTTCATGAGCCGGATCAGGTGGTACTGGCTACCGAGGGTGATCAGGATGTCCTCGATCTCGTCCTTGAGGCCGAGGAGCTCCATCGTGCGGACCTTGGCGCGCACCACGTCCGTGTTGCCCGCCGCGGCGACCGCGAGGTCGAGGTCCTTGCCGCCGCCGATGGTGCCCAGGGCCATGCCGCTGCCGTAGTCGACCAGGGCCGCGCCGATCGCGCCCTCGATGACGGTGGTGGCTTCCTTGAGCGCGGTCTCCACGTTGACCATGAGAGGTACCTCTTTCCCGTTCGGTGTAGCTGGTTGTTGTTTTGTGTGACTGGCTGTAGTTGTCCTGAAGGCGACGGGTCCGTCCTGCGGCGGGCCCGTGCGCGGATCAGGCGGGCGCGGTGCCGGAGCCCCTGCGCGCGAGGGTGTGTTCGATGAGTTCGGCTATGCGCAGGCTCGAACGCCGGGCCTCCAGATGGAGGCGCCCGACGTTGACGCGCGGCTCGGCGGTCAGGGTGAGGACGGCCGCCACGCCCGCCGCGTAGGTCGCGACGTATCCGTCGGCGCCGCGCACGAGCAGTTCGCGGAACGCACCCTGGCCGGTGCTGTCGCTGAGCCGCTGGGCCACGCCGAGGGCGGCGGCGGTCAGGGCGGCGACGGCCTCGGCCTCGGCGGCGGCGCTGTCCTGGGCGAGGACGAAGCCGTCGGCGCTCGCGGCGAGGGCGCCGGTGAGCTGGGGTACGCGGGCCCGCAGCCTGCGGAGCTCGGCGAGTATCTCGGCCTCCGCCTCGGGGGGCACCGTACTCATGTCGGCCTTTCTCCTTTCGGGCTGCCTACGCTCGGAGCGGTCGGCGCGCAGGGCCGGTCGCAGCGGGAGCCTCACAGGCTTGCCTCCAGTGCGTCGCGTAACCGGCGGAGCAGCGCCACGTCCGGGGATTGGGCCTGGGTCATCCAGTCGGGCAGGGGTACCTCGACCGGCGGGGGAGCCGGGCTGTGCGGCGTTTCGACCAGTCCGGCAGCCGCGAGGCGGCGTACGTCGAGCAGTGTGTGGAAGGCGGGCCGGCCCAGTACCCAGGCCAGGTCCGCCGGGGTGCGTACGCCGTCGGCCCGGTCCAGCAGCGTCCGCTGCCGGGCGGTGACGGTCTGGCCCGGCGCGGCCGCGCGGGGCACCACGGGGGCGGTGTCGAGCAGCGGGTACGGCCAGACCGCGTCCAGGAGTTCGCGGCGGCGCCGGGTCTCGCGTTCGACGGCGGCGGCCGGAACGGAGCGGACGGAGCCGATCCAGTGGGTGGCCCCGCGGCGGAAGCGGGAGGGTCCGCTGCCCGGGGACAGTGCGAAGAAGGCGGCGTCGAAGATGGCGGCGAGGTGGCATATCTCCAGCTCGCCGTCGGCGAGCCCGCCGCTGTCCACGAGGAAGCGGGCGACCTGCCGGCGGGCCCCGGCCCGGTCCACCGCCTCGCGCCACCGTTCGGGGGCGAGGCCGCCGCCGGTGGTGAGGAGGACGTCGAGGCCGGGGGTGGCGGGGCTCTCCGCGTGGACTATTCGTCCGTCCTCCAGGAAGAGGGTGCCGCGGTCGCGGAGCAGGGCTCCGGTGGCCCGCTCCGCGGCGAGCCGGGTGAGGAGGGGGGAGACGGCCGCGAAGGCGTTCGGAGCCGTTGCCGGGACGGTCATCTGAGCACCAGCCCCTCGGCCAGGGCCCTGAGTCTGAGGCGGGCGAGGGCGAGGTTTCCGTCGGCCCGGTCGAGCCAGACGTGCAGGAAGACGCTGCTGTCGAAGCTCGTCTCGACGAACCGCAGGACGTGGAAACCGCTGCGGGTGGTGACGATCAGGTCCTCGACGGGCGGGCCGGCGGGGACCGCGCCGTCACCGGGGCCCTCCTCCGCGCGGGCGAAGGACTCGTACTCCGCGGCCGCACGGGCCAGCTCGGCGGTCTCGGCGGCGGTGGTCTCGTGGTCCCCCACGGGCGATTCCCCGATGGTGCCGAGAGCCAGACCGCTGCTCCAGTCGACCAGCGCGGCCCCCCGCGCACCAGGCAGGGCCATGGCTTCGAGCAGGCATTCGTCGATCCCGGGCACGCGGGCTCCCCTCCCGGCCGGACGTGCGGTGTGCACGGTAGTGCGGCGCGACAGGAGGGAACTTACTCAAGTTCCGCAGGGCGAAAGGGCGTTCTGGCATTTTCCGCGGGAACATGCCATTCAGGGTGTAAGAGGTTGGCCGGAACGCGTCGGAATCTGATCACGAAGCCAGCGGAAGATCGTCCGCGAGACGGAACGACCCGCCTTCCCGCTCGACGTAGCCCTCGTGGCTGAGGGTGCGGAGCAGGTGGTAGACGGTGGGCAGGGGGATCCCGGTGACCCGCGCGAGCCGTTTGGCGGTCGCACCGCCTTCCGCGTACATCGCTTCCACGAGCCGCAGCGCGCGCTGCACGGAACCGATCAGGGTGGGTGTGCTGTCCTTCTGGATGCGGTCGGTTCCCATGAATGGTCCCCCTGCTCCGGTACGAGGCCTGGCAGACCCATCAAAGTCGCTCGCCGCCCCCAAAACCAGCGGACTCGCGTAAACCCGAGCATAAGATCACCGGACCCGGGGCGGCGCGACCGGCTGGACCTGCGCACCAGAGCGTGGCAGAGCATCGCCGGCCGGTCGAGTCGGCGGCGGTCAGGCCGTCGCTGCTTTGACGACACTCCCTGGCGGGTGCAGGTGACGTACGCGGGGAGCGGCGCGTCCGCGATCAGGTGCCGCGGCAGGGCCAGTGCGAAGCGGTGTTTCCAGGACGGCGAGGGTGCGCCGCTCGCGATCCTCGTCCGGCTCGTCGTCCGGTCCCGCGTTCGCGCCGTCCGGTCCGAGGACGCCCGCCGCGACCAGCTCGGGGAGCAGGAAGTCCGGCCGGCGGCCCCCGCGCCGGCATTCCTCGCCGGGGCCGAAGCAGCACACCGGCTCGCCGTCACGGGCGTACGCGAACTGCTGGGCGGGTGGTCGGGCCGCGGGTCGAGGTGGATGGCCTCGACACCGGCCCGGGAAACCCCGGCGAGGCGTTCCGCGCCGGCCGGCAGGACGTGCTCGACGGCGACGGACCAGCCGCCCCAGCTGCCGACGCGGGCCACGCCTTCGCCGTCGGCGGTCTGGGTGGCCATGCTCCAGGCGGCCGGTGCCCCCAGCGGTCCGGGACGGACGCCCGGGACCGCGCCGAGCCGTGCGGCGAGTTCGTCGGGGGTTGTGCCCCGTGCGAAGGTGAGGCCGGCGAACCATTCACCCCGGTCCGCCGGCCTCTGGATCCCGCAGGTCCGGCCCTCGGCGGTGTCGGCCATCTCCGCTCCCCACGGTCTTTCCCGCGAGGCCGGCGCTTCCCCCGCCGGCACGACAGTCAGTCCGCCGACTCCTGGGGGAGGAGGCGCTCGACCATCGTCTCGATCAGCCCCTCCACCGGGTGCGCCTCCAGTAGCGCCGGCACGGTCAGGTCGTCGACGATCAGCCCCAGCATCGCCAGGTAGAGCAGGACCACGCCCTGCCGGTCGCCCGGCAGGCCGGCCTCCAGGTGCCAGTCGATGTTCGCCTCCAGCTCCGCGCCCTGGAAAGCGGCCAGCTCGGCCTGGAGCTCCGGGCGCCGCAGGCCTTCCAGCCGGAGCTCCAGCATCGCGATGTGGACGCTGCGCTCGCGCCGCATGCGCTCCAGGAGCCGGCCGAGCAGCACCTTCGTGTCGAGCGGGCCGGTCAGGTCGGCCGGATCCGGCACCAGCCGCTCCCGGGTGCGGTGGAGGATCTGCACGAGCAGTTGGGCCCGGTTGGCGAAGTAGTTGGTGGCGGTGCCGGTGGGCACTCCCGCCTCCGCGTCCACCGCCCGCAGGGTCAGGCCGCGCGAGCCCTCGCGTGCCAGGACTTCGATGGCGGCGTCGAGCAGCGCGGCGCGGCGCTGCGGATTCTGGCGCATGGCGGGTCCCTGAGTCATCGGATGGGTGAGCACTGCAAGCACAGTGCTTTGCCCACCGTAGCGGACGTCCCCGCTCCGGGCTCCGGCCTCCACCAGGTACGGCACGTCGATCACCGCGACCCCGGGCGTGAACAGCAGGCGCGCCGGGAGCCGGAGGGCGTTCCGGTGGTGCAGGGGCTGCTCCCACCAGTGCCCCACGACGTACTCCGGGATCACCACGGACAGCATGTCCCTCGCCGGTTCGGCGGCCAGTTCCTCGACGTGCGCCAGGATCGGGCCGACCACGCCTCGCGCAGCCGGGCCGCCTCCGCCTCGTCGGCGGCGACCAGGACGACCACGTGGTGGTGGGCCGGCCTGCGCGGTGTGGCGTCGGGGGCGACGCCGACCTGCCGGGCGACGTGGTCGTCGTGGCGGCGGCCCGAGCCGGCGGTGGATGTGGACGCGCTCCTCACGCGGGGTGACGTCACCCGGCGAGTTCTTCGGCCCGGTGCGCCAGCCACAGGTCGTACCGGACGCTCGGGGACTGCAGCAGCGACCGCTCCAGCAGGGCCTCGATCCGGGCCAGCCGCTTGCGGGCACCGGGGACGGAGACCCCGAGCGCGGCGGCGGCCGGTGCGAGCCGGGCGTCGTGCTCCAGCCAGGTGCGGACCGTGGTCCGGGCGCCGGCCGGGGCGCCCGGACCGGTGAGCCGGCTCAGGTGGGCCCGGGCCCACTCGGTCAGCCGCGGGTCGCGCAGGACCGTGTCGAGTTCGGGGTCGGTCGCCGGGGCCGCGGTGCCGCTCCCCCGCCCCGCACCCGGGGTGAGCCGGAGCGCCAGGGAGAGCGCCGCCTGGTCGCCGAGGCGGCCGAGGTCCAGTCCGAGCAGCGTCTCGACCAGTCGGACCCTGGCGGTCAGGGTGTTGCGGTGGACCTTCAACAGCCGGGTGGCGTGCGGGCCGAAGTTCAGCCAGGCGTGGGCGGTGGCGCGCAGTTCCTGCCCGCCCGGGTCCTGGGGGCGCCGGGGTTCGTACGAGTGGAGGGGGGCGAGCAGGGCCCCGGCCCAGTCGGCCCCGGCCTCGTGGGCCGCGAGCGCCAGCTCCGGGCCGGGGCCGAACCGGGCGTGCCGTTCTCCGCGGCCGCGGGCGACGGCCAGGGCGTGGAAGGCCTGGGTGTAGGCGGTGGGGGCCTGCCCCAGGGCGAGTTCCCCGCTGACCCCGACCGCGCAGTCCGGGGCGATCGCCGTCAGCGCCCCGGCCAGGGGGTCGTGGTCGGCGAAGAGCGCTGTCGCGTCGGCCGGGACCAGGATGATGAGGTGGCGCACGTAGACGGGGCAGCGCACGACCCAGGCCCGGCCGCCGGTCAGCTCCTGGCACAGCCGGGCCACTTCGGCTCGTCGGCCGGTGCGGCACTCGGCGACGTACATCCGCATCGGGTCGGGCAGCGGGGGGCGCAGCGCCTCGGCGATCTGGTGGGCGGTGGAGAGCCGGCCGTTCATCAGCAGGTGGAGCACGGCCTCGCGGGCACGCGCCTCGGCGATCTCGGCCCTTTCCTCCCGCCGTTCGGCCTCCTCGGCGCGCAGCACGAGGGCCAGCGGTACGGCCGCGTCCGCCAGCAGCGCGGGCGCGTCGGGCGGGTGCGGCAGCGGCAGTACGGCGGCCAGGGCCCGCCCGGTGTCCAGCGCGAACAGCAAGGTGGCGGAAGCGTCGCCGTGCAGGACGGCTGACCGTACGCCGCGGGCGCTCATCTCGGCGGCGCCCCGGACGGCGGCCTCAGGCGCTTCCCCGGCCTGCTCGCGATCCGCCTGGCGAGCGCCGGGATCGCCCGCGCGGACCACTCCGGTCCATCCGCCGAGCCGGGCGGCGAGCCACTCCAGCAGCGCGGCCGACCCCCCGGCGTGGGCGAGCCGGTGGACCTTGAGTACGTCGTCGGACCGTGACACCGGCGCATTCAACCACCCGCCGCACACTGTGCGCTGTGAAACCGGTCTCGCCCGGTCACTGGGCACTGCGGACCCTGCGGACGCCCGCCCGCCCGCATAGCTTTGTCCACGAGCGGACGGATCCCGGCGCCCATGAGTACGAACACGGGGGAGGCACCGGGATCCGCCGCTCACATCCTGGCGGCCGCGCTGCGGATGGCCTCCCGGATGCGGAAGTAGGTGCCGCACCGGCAGATGTTGGCGATGGCGTCGATGTCCTCGTCCGTGGGCTCGCTGGTGCGCCGGAGCAGTGCGACGGCCGCCATGATCTGGCCGGGCTGGCAGAAACCGCACTGGGCGACGTCCTGTTCGAGCCAGGCCTCCTGCACGGGGTGCAGGTCGTCCCCGTCGGCGAGACCCTCGATCGTGGTCACCGCACGTCCCGCGCACGCCGATACGGGGACCACGCACGGGCGGACGTCCACCCCGTCGAGGTGGCTGGTGCAGGCTTTGCAGACGTCCACCCCGCAGCCGTACTTGGGGCCGTGGACGCCCAGCATGTCGCGGAGCACCCACAGCAGGGGCAGGTCGTCGGGCGCGTCCACGGTGACGCTCTGCCCGTTGACGGTGAAGGTGTGCGAGGGCACGGCGTACTCCTGGCTCGGCGGCTAGCGCGGGTAAGGGGTGAAGTCGACGTCGAAGTCGAGGGGGAAGCTGCGCGGCTTCGAACCGGTGGCCCGGGCCCAGGCGTTGGCGATGGCGCCGACCGCGGCGGGCACGCCGAGCTCGCCCGCGCCGCCCGGCTCCGTACCGGTGGCCGGGAGCACGAAGATCCGTACGTCGCGCGGGGTGTCGCGCTGCTGCGCCCAGTGGAACTGGCTGTAACTCCCTTCGAGCGGGAGCCCCTTGTCGATGTGGAGCCCGGCGCGCAGGGTGGTGGAGATCGCGTCGGTGAGGCCGCCGATCATCTGGGCCTCCAGTCCGCGCGGGTTGACCGGCAGGCCCACGTCCACAGCGATGACGGCCTTGGTGACGCGGGCGCGCTGCGGATCGCGGACGTCGATCTCCACGAGGCAGGCGGTACGGGACTTGTACTCCTCGTGGAAGGCGATGCCCTGCGCGCGGCCGGGCTCCATGGCCCGCCCCCAGTTCCCCTCGGTCGCGACCTTGTCCAGTACGGCGCGCTGGGCGTCGGTCTTCAGGAAGGTGCGCCGGAAGCGGTACGGGTCCTTGCCGGTGGCCGCCGCCAGTTCGTCGACCACGATCTCCTCGGCTCCGCGCGTGTTGGCGGAGTACACCGAGCGCCACGAGGCCGTGGGGATTCCGGTCGGCACCTCGGTGAGGGCCTGGGTGGTGAGACCGAAGTGGTACGGGGACTTCACCGTGGTCAGGAACAGCGTCTGGGCGAGGGTGGCGTTGCCGATGCCGAGCGGCAGGTGCGCCGCGGTCGCGGTGATGATCTCGCCCAGCCCGTGCCGGAAGTCGGTCTCGGCGGCGGCGACGCGGTGCTCGAAGCTGAGGACCTCGCCCAGCAGGTGCGTGGCGCGGATCTTGTGGTGGGTGGCGGGGCGCATCCGGCCGTGGCGCGTGTCGTCGACGCGGGTCCACATCAGCTTGACCGGGCGGCGGCAGGCCTTGGAGACACGGGCGGCCTCCAGCGCGGCGTCGAAGAAGAGCCGCCGGCCGAAGGACCCGCCGGCCTGGACTACGTGCACCGCCACCTTGTCCGGGGGCAGGCCGAGGTCGGCCGCGATGGTCTGGCGGGCCACGATGGGGGATTTGAGGCCGGACCAGATCTCGGCCCGGTCGTCGCGCACGTCGGCCACGGCGCAGTTGGTCTCCATCGGGGCGTGGCTGACGAAGGCGAAGTCGAACTCGGCGTCCACGTAGGGGGTGAGGAGCGGCGGCACCAGCAGCGGCGGGGTGGCCGCGCGCAGCCCGGTGCGGATCTGCGCGTCGGAGAGCTGGTCGGCGGGGCCCGGTCCCCAGGTGACCTGGAGGGCCGACTTGGCGGTGATGGCCTGTCCGAAGGTCTCGGCGACGACGGCGACCCCGGTGGGGACGGTGACCACGTTCAGCACGCCTGGCATGGCCCGGACGCCGGCGAGGTTGGTGATGCCCCGGACGGTGCCGCCGAAGGTGGGCGGGCGGCGCACCACGCAGGGCTTGGCCCCGGGCACGTCGAGGTCGAGGGTGTACCGCTGGGCTCCGGTGACCATGGCGCGGGCGTCGATGCGGCTCGTCGGCCGGCCGACGAGGGTGTGCCGCGCGGCCTTCTTGGGGGTGGCGCCGAGGACGACGAGGCCGGGGGCGGCCGCGGCCGCGGCGAGTTCGCCGTAGCGGGCGGTCCGTCCGTCGGGGGCCCGGACGGCGCCGTCCGCGGTGGTCAGCGACGCCGGGGCGAGGCTCCAGCGCTGGGCGGCGGCCGCGACGAGGCGGGCCCGCGCGGTGGCCGCGCACTGGCGGACCGGCCCGTAGAGGGAGCGGATGGAGTTGGAGGAGCCGGTGAGCTGGTTGAACAGCAGCTCGGGCCGCGCGTCGTCGAGCTCCACGCGTACGTCGGCCAGGGGCGCGTCGAGTTCCTCGGCGACCAGCATGGCCACGGCGGTGGTGAGGCCCTGCCCGACCTCCTCGCGCGGCAGCCGGAAGCGGACGGTGCCGTCCGCCTCGACCGCGAGGGCGAGCAGGGCGGAGGTGGGCGCTCCGGCGAGGATGAAGAGGTCCCCGAGGTCGATCACGTCGGCGACGGCCGGCAGGGACGGCACGACGGCGTGGGCGGCCTGCGGGGCCAGCCCGTCGGCACCGGCGCGGGTGACCAGGGCGAGCGTCGGCGCCGCCACGAGGTAGGTGAGGAAGGAACGCCGGCTCCGGCCGGTGGCGTCGTGCAGCCCGCTCAATGTCGTCCCGTCCCCAGCGCTGCGCGGGCCCGCCCGCGCGGACCTCCCCCGGTTTGTTACCGGCACGTAGGGTAGCGGCCCGGGCACCGGCTGGGAAGCCCCGGTTCCGCCGCCGTACCGGCCGCGGAGGTCATCCGTTCGGGGGTATTGCGATGCACGTCGCGAACCGGGCCCGGCGCGGTCGGGGCGGGCCGAACTCCTCGTACGCATCGGGCGTTTGATCGAGCCCCGGGAGGCGGATGGCCGATTTCCGGCCGTCGCTCCCGACGTATTTCACGCCCCACCGGCAGGCACGCGCACCACGGCCCCACATTCCCGCTGACCGGATTCGTTCGTACGCGACCGCCGGGCTGTCAGGCCTGAGGCATATACCAGAAGCAAGGACGTAGCGGATGTTGCCAAACGCCTTACACAGTGTCGCTGCCTGTGCAACAGTCGTTACCGGTCCTTCCTTCAGACTTGGCCGTGCCGCGCCTGTATCGGAGTTCTCATGCCGTCCCACCTGTTCGCGGACCGTCCCGCGCAGCCGCCCGAGCCGGGGTCGGTGGACGCACTGATCTCTCAGACCCGGCGCCTCCGGGGGGAAGTGGACGCGGTCCGCCGCGACACCGTCGTGGACGACGACGACGCCCAGGGCCGCTGGCAGCGCGCACTGTGCGATCTCGCCGTGCACCACCTCGACGACCTCCGCGAGCACCTCGGCCAGCTCAAGGAGGGTCTGCCTCCGGTCCCCGAGCCCGAGGCGTTCCCGCAGGCTGCTCCCGAAGCCGCGCCCGAGGCCCAGGCGCGCGTCGGCAGCGCCGAGTGGAACCTGCTGACGGACGAGGTGAGTTGGTCCGACGAGCTGTTCCAGATCTTCGGCCGCTCCCCCGAGGCGGGCGCCCTCCCCCTCGACGAACTGGGCTCCACCCTGTTCTCCGAGGACCAGCCGCTGCTCACCGCATGGGTGACCGCCTGCCTGGTGGACGGCAAGCCCATTGACGGCGAGTTCCGCATCGTCCGGGCCGACGGCCGGGTCCGGACGCTGCACATGAGGGGCGAGCCGGTGCTCGACTCCGACGGCTGCGCGGCCTCCATGTGGGCCGTACTGCGGGACGTGAGCGAACTGCGCCGGAGCCAGCGGGCGGTGCGCGAGTCCCGTGACTCGCTGCAGCGCCAGCGGGAGATCGCGCAGACCGAGCACCGGCTGGCGGTCGAGCTGCAGGAAGCCGTACTCCCCCCGTGGCGCGGCTCCCTGCGGTTCCCGCACAGTGACGCCGGCTCCCTGGACGTGGCAGCGCACTACCTGCCCTCCGCGACCAGCGCGCTGATCGGCGGCGACTGGTACGACGCGCTCAAACTGCCCGACGGCTCGTCGATGCTGACGGTCGGTGACCTGACCGGGCACGGCGTGACCGCCACCTCCGGCATGGCGATGATGCTGGGCGCCCTGCGCGGCATGGCCATGGCCGGGATCGCTCCGGGCCCGCTGATGGGCTGGCTCAACCAACTCCTGGAGACCTCCGTCCAGCCCGCCCTCGGTTCGGCCGTGTGCTGCAGCTACGACCCCGCGCGCCGGGTGCTGACCTGGGCCCAGGCGGGCCACCCGGCCCCCCTGCTGTTCCGCCGCGGCTCGGGCCGCGCACTGGCCCCGCCGGAGGGCATCCTGCTGGGCGCGACCTCCGGGGCCTCGTACGGGCAGGCCGAGGAACGACTTGAGGTGGGCGACCTGCTGGTCCTGCACACGGACGGCCTGACGCCGCGCAGCATCGAGTTCAGCCGGGCGGACGGTACCGAGCGGCTGCTGGCACTCGCGCCCCGGCTCTCGGCGGCGCGGTCGGCGCAGGACTGCGTACGGCTCGTGGTCGAGGAGTTCGGCGAGGTCGAGCGGGAGGACGACGCCTGCGTGCTCGTCGCCCGGGTCGGCGGATAGGGCACCGGGCCGACCGTGCGGCCGGCCGCACGGACTTCAGGGCCGCGCCGGAGGGCGCGGCCTCTCTCGTCTGTGTTCTTGTGTCTGCACTCCCGTATCCGCGCAGCCTCCGTCGACACGTCGACGACCGGGTTTCGGCGTGCGGTCTCGCGTACCCGGCCCCGTCCTCGTACCGGCCGTCGGGGGCGTGGAGGGCATGCGGGACCCGTGGGGCGCGCGGGGGCCGGCCGGGGACTACACCCCCGTGGCCGGCCGACCGCTCGGCGCCGGGGTGTCGGGGAGGGCCAGCTTGATCTCCTGGCGCAGGTCCTCGATGCGGCCGTACCCGGCGTACTGGGCTGTGAGCCGGTACATCTCGCGCAGCCGGTCCCAGGTCCGGTGCGAGGAGGTCTCGTGCATCGAGACGAGGGCCAGACGCGCGTAGCGGTCGGCCTGTTCCGGCTCGTCGGCGATGAAGCAGGCGGAGGCCATGGAGATGTAGTCGAAGATCTGCGAGCGCTGGTAGCCGTCGCCGCGCAGCCGCAGGGCTTCCTTGGCGTGGCGCGCCGCGATCGGCGCCGCCGTGGCGTCGTGGTCGGCGAGGGTCCGGTAGGCGAGCGCCTGCATGCCGTGCAGGTCGGCCTCGTCGAAGTGCTGCATCCAACTCGGCGGCGGTACGTCGCCCTTGTCGGAGACGAACAGCTCCTCCGCCTCGCCCAGGGTGCGGCGCATGGCCTGGCCCTTGCCCAGGGCGGCCTGCGCCCACGCCTCGATGGTGTGCAGCATGGCGCGGGTGCGCGGGAGGGTCTGCTCGCCGGAGCCGGACTGGGCGAGCTTCATCAGGTCCAGGGCCTCGTTCGGCTTGCCGAGGTGGACCATCTGGCGGGCGGCGCGGGACAGCGCCTCACCCGCGCGCGGGCGGTCGCCGCCCTCGCGGGCCGCGTGCGCGGCGATGACGAAGTACTTCTGCGCGGTGGGTTCGAGGCCCACGTCGTGCGACATCCAGCCCGCGAGGACCGCCAGGTTGGCCGCCACCCCCCAGAGCCGCCGCTGGAGGTGGTCGGGGTGGTGGTAGGCGAGCATCCCACCGACCTCGTTGAGCTGCCCGACGACGGCCTTGCGCTGCAGTCCGCCGCCTCTGGAGGCGTCCCAGGCGCGGAACACATCGACGGAGCGCTCCAGCGCCTCGATCTCCTGGGAGCCGATCGGGGCGGCCTCGTAGCGGTCGTATCCCGCTGGGTCGGCCTGGAAGGAGTCCCCGAAGCGGCCGGGGCTCGTCTTCGCCAGGGCGGGGTCGGTGTGCAGCCAGTCGTACATGGCGTTGCTGAGGGCGGAGCCGGCGGTGAGCACGGCGCCCGCGCCCATCAGACCGCGACGGTTGAGCATGAGGTCCATTCCCGTGAATTCGGTGAGGACCGCGGCTGTGCGTTCGGGCGCCCAGGGCATGCCGTCGGGGTTCTCGCGAGCCCCTTCCGGCTGCCGTCTCGAGGTGCGCCGCTGCCGTACGAACCCGAGGTCCTCGATGGTCACGACACGACCGAGCCGCTCGGTGAACAGTGCTGCCAGTACCGTGGGCACCGGTTCGCGGGGGCTCTCCCCCATGTCGATCCAGCGCCGCACCCGCGAGGTGTCGGTGGCCAGCTGGGGGTGGCCCATGGCCGCCGCCTGCCGGTTCACCATCCTCGCCAGTTCGCCCTTCGACCAGCCGGCCAGGCCGAACAGGTCGTTCAAGCGGGTGTTTGGACCTTTGCTCACGTCAAGCCCCCAGGTTCTCGGCTGAGTTGACAGTAGCCCCCCGTCAGATGCCCAGCGACTATTCGCCAGGCTTCGCCAGGGCACGCCCGATGGTTCGCCACCTTGCGCCGGGTGTCAGGTAGGAATGCGCCTCCCCGCCCCGGTCACCGGCGGAACTCCCCAGGGTGAAGCACGGGATCGGCGGGGCGGCGTTCGCAACTCGTCGGCGCACGAAGGGATCCGTATCACCATGTACGCAGCAACGTCCTCCGTGTCCGCACCGGTCCGGTCGCACCGCACGCTCCCGGCGGGCGGCGGCCCCTACCTCGAACCGGGCCGCACGTCGGCCGCGGTGCAGGGCGCAGTCCGGGCGCGGCGGATGCCGAGCGCCGGGTCCCAGCCCGTCAGTGGAAGAATCGACCTCTCGGGGCCGCAGGGCGCGCAACTGCGCACCGCACTGGCCTCGGTGCAGCGGATCTGTCCGGAGTTCGCGCCGGTGCAGGTGCTGCGGCGCAGCGGCCGCTCGGTCCTCCTGGTGGGCACCACCGGACGCATGACCGCCGTCGCGAAGGTTTTACTGGACCACTCGCCGGAATGGCGCGAGCGCTACCGGCACGAAATAGCGGCATACCGGGCGTTCGTCCGGCACCGCCCGCCGGTCCGGGTGCCGCGGCTGATCGCCGCCGACCCGGAGAACTGCACGCTGGTGGTGGAGCGGATGGCGGGCCGGGTCGCGGCGCTCCAGCGGCACCCGGTGGAGCCGCCGCCGCGGGTGGACCTCCGTGCGGCCCTGGGCGCGGTGTGCCGGGTCAACCAGTGGCAGCCGCCGGCGGAGCTGTTCGGCACCCCGATGAACTACGCCCGGCGGATCGCCCGCGACTACGAGTTGGGCCTGCTCACCGACCGGGACCTCGGCGACCTGCAGAAGCTGCTGCACGGGGTCAAGGTGTCGGGGGCGGCGCTCCAGTTCAACCACGGCGACGCGCTGCTGTCGAACCTGCTGCTGTCCCCCGCCGGTCCGGTGCTGCTCGACTGGGAGCACGCGGGCTGGTACCTGCCGGGCTACGACCTCGCCACCCTGTGGACGGTGCTCGGTGACGCCCCCGCCGCCCGCGCCCAGATCAGCCGGCTCGCGCAGTCTGCCGGTCCGGTGGCCCGGGACGCCTTCCTGATCAACCTGATGCTGGTGCTGACGCGGGAGATCCGGATGTCAGAGACGGCGGTGCAGCGCTCGATGCTGGCCAACGCCCCGGCCCAGCCGCCGGCGGTGGGCGCCCTGTCCTCCGGGGAGGAGCAGCGGCTGCTGCTCCGCCGCCTGCACGACGATGCGGGAATGGCCCGCCGGGCGGTGCGCGCGGCGGTCGGCACGCGCTGATCCGCCCCGCTCCGCCCCCTGACGCGAAGTCCCGTGGCGCCCACCGCCACGGGACTTCGCTCGTTCGCGTCCGTCAAGCGCGGCACCGGGCTCCGCTAGCGTGGGAGCGGACGATCGACGGGAGGCGCTGAATGAAGTCCGGAGTGCGCAAGTGGGAGGCGGTACGGGAGTTCGCCCTCGGCCTTCCGGAGGCCTTCGAGGACCATCCGTGGGGCCCCGAGGACTGTGTGGTCAAGGTGAACAAGAAGATCTTCGTCTTCCTGGGCAACACCGACGGCCCGGGGCAGCCCGGGCTGTCGGTCAAGCTCAAGGACGAGGCGCTGCACGGACACGCGATGACGGCGCCGGGGGCGGAGCCCACCGGGTACGGTCTGGGCCGGTCGGGCTGGGTTTCCGTGCCGCTGGCGGAGAAGGGGGCGCCCTCCGTGCAGGTGCTCTGCGAGTGGGTGGAGGAGAGCTACCGGACGGTGGCCCTCAAGCGGCACGTGAAGGAGCTGGACGCGCGAATCGGGGCGGAGGGCTGAGCGATCGGCCCGTGCTCGGGGCCGCGGGTGCGCCGGAAGGCTTGACATCACATGATCCCCCGAACACCTTTTCTGACTCAGCATCAGACATGTTGGAGTCACCCTCTCCTCCCCCACACCGCTGGAGCCTGCCCATGTCCGCAAGCGCTTCACGCACGTCCCCCGCCCCCCTCCCGTCTAGACGCGCCGTCCTCGCCGGTACGGGGGCCGGGGTGCTCGCCGCCACCGTGCTGCCGTCCGGCGCGGCGCGGGCCGACGGTGTCCCGGCCGGGGCGCAGCTCGGCGAGTACGACGTGGTGGTGGTCGGTTCCGGGGCAGCCGGGATGACGGCCGCGCTCACCGCCGCGAAGCGCGGGCTGAGCGTGCTGGTGGTCGAGAAGGCCCCGACCTTCGGCGGTTCGGCCGCCCGCTCCGGAGCCGGTATCTGGCTGCCGAACAATGCGGTGATCCTGGCCGCGGGGGTGCCGGACACCCCGCAGAAGGCGGCGGCGTACCTCGCGGCCGTCGTGGGGCCCGAGGTGCCGGCCGACCGCCAGGCCGCCTTCCTCGCCCACGGACCCCGCATGCTGGACTTCGTGATGGCCAACAGCCCCCTGAGGTTCCGCTTCATGGAGGGGTACAGCGACTACTACCCGAACCTGCCGGGCGGGCTGGCGAACGGCCGGTCGATCGAGCCGGACCAGATCGACGGGAACGTCCTCGGAGGGGAACTGGCCCGCCTGAACCCGGCGTACATGCCGGTGCCGGCCGGAATGGTGGTCTTCAGCCAGGACTACAAGTGGCTGAACCTCGCGGCGGTGAGCGCCAGGGGCCTGGCCGTGTCCACCGAGTGCCTGGCGCGCGGTACGAAGGCCGCGCTGCGCGGTGAGAAGCCGCTGACGATGGGCCAGGCCCTGGCGGCCGGACTGCGGGCGGGACTCCAGCGGGCCGGGGTGCCGCTCTGGCTGAACAGCCCCTTGGTGGATCTGGTCCAGGAGGGCGGCGCCGTCACGGGGGTGGTGGTCGACAAGGAGGGTGTGCGGGGTGTCGTACGGGCCCGCAAGGGGGTGGTCGTCGGCTCGGGCGGCTTCGAGCACAACGCGGCGATGCGGGCGCAGTACCAGCAGCAGCCGATCGGCACGCAGTGGTCGGTGGGCGCGAAGGAGAACACGGGCGACAGCATCCTGGCGGGCCGGCGGGCCGGGGCTTCGCTGGCCCTGATGGAAGACGCCTGGTGGGGGCCGTCGATCCCGCTGCCCGGGGAGCCGTACTTCTGTCTGGCCGAACGGACCCTGCCGGGCGGGCTGATCGTGAATGCGAACGGCACGCGGTTCGTCAACGAGGCGGCGCCGTACAGCGACGTGGTGCACGTGATGTACGAGAAGGACCGGGGCGCGGTCGGCTCGCACATTCCGGCGTGGCTGATCGTGGATCAGAACTACCGCAACAAGTACCTGTTCAAGGACATCCTGCCGACGCTGCCCTTCCCGGACTCGTGGTACCAGGCGGGCGCGGCGAAGAAGGCGTGGACGTGGGACGCGCTGGCGGGCCAGATCGGCGTACCGGCGGGTGCGCTGCGGGCGACGCTGGGCCGGTTCAACGCGCAGGCGTGGAGCGGCACCGATTCCGACTTCCACCGGGGCGACACCGCGTACGACCACTACTACACGGACCCGAACGTGCTGCCGAACTCGTGCCTGGCGCCGGTCTGGGTGCCGCCGTTCTACGCGTTCAAGATCGTGCCGGGGGATCTCGGTACGAAGGGCGGCATCGTCACGGACGCGCGGGCCCGGGCGCTTCGGGCGGACGGGTCGGTGATCCGCGGCTTGTACGCGGCGGGCAACGCCAGCGCCGCGGTGATGGGCCACAGCTACGCGGGGGCCGGGTCGACGATCGGCCCCGCGATGACGTTCGGCTACGTGGCGGCCAACGACATCGCGGACGCGTGACGTGACGGGCTCGGGGCCGGGCAGCGCTCGGCCCGGGGCCCGGCCTGGGGGCGGAGGGGGCCGGTCGGCCTTGGCCGAGGGCGTCAGCCCTGCTGGAAGAGCTCGGCGGGGAGCGGCTTCAGGAGGGCGTAGAGGTCATCGGTGATCGGGCGGTCCCAGCTGGCGATGGTGACCAGCACGTTGTCGCTGCGGTCGAACTGCACGCAGGAGATGCGGGACTCCGACAGCTTGATCTTCCGGACGATGAGGAGGTTGTCGCCCTGCATGACGGGGCAGTCCTCGACGCCCGTGACCTCGACGTCCTCGTCGTTCTCCAGCGCGTCGAGGAGCTGGGCCACCTCGAAGGGGACCTGGCCGTCGGTGAGGTCCCGGGCCGGGGATCCCTCGGGGAGGTTTCCGATGATCATCGCGGGGCCGCGTCCGCCGAACAGGTCGTAGCGGAGGAAGACCCCCTGGCAGCTGCCGTCGGGCGCGGGCAGCAGCCCGGCCCCGAGATTGCCCGGCCAGTCCCCCGGGTCCATGGCCAGGACATCGAAGTCCGGGCCGGCGGGTGTGGCGGCGCGGTGGCGGCGGAGGAAGGACATGCGGCCATGGTACGTGGCCGCGCGGGTTTTCCGGCCCGGGGGTCCGCATCCGGGGGCCTGCCGGGCCGGGCCAGGACGCCCGGGTCGTCATACCGGTGGGACCAGGATGAACCCGTGCGTGAGCAGGCCGGCGTCGCCTTCGACGCGCAGGGCCGCGGGCGGAACGCGGCCCCGGAGGAGCAGGGCGAGGTCAAAGGCCGTGCCCGCGGCCTCGACGTCCGCCGGTGCGGTGAGACCGGGCACCGTGCGGGCATCGTCACCCGAGAAGAGGACCGTCCGGCATTGCGGACCGTCGGTACGCCGGAAGCGGTACGCCTCCCCCACGCCCCGGCGGTGCCTGCCGCCGGCCGCGGCGCGCCGGAGCCATCACCTCGATCGTGTGGGTCACGGCGTCCGCGGCGACGTCCGGGGCGAGGGGGCCGGGGGTTCCGGTCGCGGATTCGGCGTCCCACCGGTGGACGGCCGGCTCGATGAGCTGCATCCGCAGCCGGAACCCCGAGGTCTGCTCGGTCGACCGGGTCCATACGGGGGTGTCCGGCCCCAGCTCGCGCGGGAGCTCCGCCGGCTCCCGCGCGCCTTGGGCGAACCAGTGGGTCAGCGCGTCCGGCCCGCCGGGATCCCGGGGGGGGTGTGAGTCCGGAAGGGTCCGGCGGGGTCGTCAGCCGTTCGGAGCAGGGGGACTCTGTCGATGTGATCCATGGGGTGCGTCCTGGCCGCCGGGCGGCGGCTGCGATCACGTTGAGCTACGGGCGAACGCCTCCAGTGCGGCGCGCAGCCCGGACCGGTCGGTGCCGAGTTTGCGGCAGGCGGCCGACAGCGCCCAGTCCGGGGACGCCGGCCCGGGGTCCTTCTCGGACCGCACGGCCAGGTCGGCGGCCCGGATCTCCTCCTCGGTGACCCAGTCCGCTCGGGGCGGCGCGGCGGGCAGGGTGCCGCCCATGCCCGTGAGGATCTCGGTCGCCTCCTCCACCAGCCGGTCGGCACCGCACTCCCGGGCCGTGACCACGGCCGCCGTCAGCAGGTCCGGGTCGCGCAGCCCGAAGCCCAGGGCGGCCAGGGCGCGGGCGAGTTCATAGCCGGCGGGTGACGCCGAAAGCAGGGTGACCGCCTCTCGGAGGAGTTCGGTGCGGTCCTGTGGCGCGGCGACCTCCGCCGCCACCCTCAGGGCCTGGCCGATGGCGGAGGGGGCACCGAAGGCCCTGGCCCGTCGGACGGCGTCGGCCGCGAGGGCGCGGGCCCGCTGCGGATCGTCCGCGGCGACGGCCCGCGCGAGGTGCAGCTGCCACGGGCACCAGGCCGGATTCTGGATCCCGCGCGGCGTCAGCCGCCGGTCCACCGACTCCAGTTCGACGACGGCCGCGCGCATCTCGCCACGCGCGAGCAGCAGTTCGGCGTAGACGGTCTGCGAGTCGGGGAAGACCACGGCGGCCGGGAAGGGGGCGCCGAACTCGTGCTCCTGTGCGAGCTCCCAGGCCTCGTCGACGCGGCCCCGGGCGAGCAGGGTCGTGAGGAGGATCGCTATGGCGTACCAGTGCACGGGGGTGCGCCGGCCCACGCGTTCGGCGAGGCGCAGTCCGGAGCGGGCGAGTTCCTCGGCCTCCACGAGTCGGCCGCGCCGGTAGCGGATGTAGGCGCGCAGGCTGTACGCGAAGGACAGGTGCGCACCGCGCCAGCCCTGGCGCTCGAACTCGGCGGTGCCCGCCTCGAACAGCTCCTCCGCCCGGCCGGGGCGGTCGGCGTACATGTGGACCATGGCGGCGAGCACCGGGGCCTCGAAGCCGCGGTCCTCGTGGGCCCAGCTGAAGGGGCGCTCCAGGACCCGGCCGGCGTGGTGCAGCACCACGTCCACCGGTTCGCCCCGCAGGCAGGCGTCCCAGGCGCGCAGTGCGATCACGTACCGCTCGGTGAGGTCGCGGCCCGTGAGGCGGTCGGCGAGCCGGGCGAGGCGCCGGGAGCGGGCCGGGGAGTCGGTCTCCGCGGCGTTGAAGGCGTCCCACATGAACTGCTCGGACTGCAGCCGCAGGCGGGCGCGTACGTCCGGGGTCCGGGCGATCTCGCGGGCGAGCGATTCGGAGGCCTCGGCGAGGCGGTCGCTGTGCGCGAGGACCTGGGCGAGCCGGATGACGATGCCCTGGCGCAGGGCCGGGTCGTCGATGGGCTCGGCGAGGGCCGCCCGCAGGTGGTTGACGGTGTTGGCGGGCTCGGTCAGCAGTGAGGCGCAGCCCAGTTCGTACAGTACGGCGGCTCGTTCGTCGAAGTCGGGTGGCTCGCGCAGGGCGCGGGCGAGCTGGCGCCGGGCGGCGTCGGGGGCTCCGGCGCGGAGGTTCTCCCCGGCGGCCTCGCGCAGGGTGCGCACCACCCAGGGGTCGTTCTCGGGGTGGGTCTCCAGCAGGTGGCGGGCGGCGGCGGAGGAGCCGAGGCCCGCGTCGACGACGGCCGCCGCGGCCTTCCCGTGCAGGGCGACGCGCAGTGCGTCGGGGATGGCACGGTAGATGGCGGTGGCGATGAGGGGGTGGACGAACTCCAGCCCGGTCTCGGGTTGGTGGTCGGACGGGGACCCGGCGGCGGACAGGATGCGGGCGTCGCGCAGGCGTGCGGTGGCGCCCGCGGCCTCCTCGGTGCCGAGGGCGGCGACCCGGGCGGCGATGTCCTGCGGGATGGCGGTGCCGAGGACGGCGCAGGCCCAGGCGAAGCGGACGGTGGAGGGGCCGAGGCGTTCGAGTCGGGCGACGAGGCCGCTGCCGCGCTGGGCGGCGGCGAGGTCGGCCAGCTGCGGGGCGTTCTCCTCGACGGGCCGCAGTCCCCTGCCGCGGACCTTGGCGGTGAGCTCGACGGCTTCGAAGGGGTTGCCGGTGGTGACGGTCCAGGCTTCCTTGCAGAACGCGTCGTCGGCGTGGTCGCCGAGGGCCTCGCGGACCAGGGCGGCCACGGCGGCCGGGGTGAGCGGGGCGAGCGGCAGCGGGGCCTGTCCCGCCCGGCCGGGCAGCGTACGGAAGGCGTCGGCGTGCGCGGGCAGTTCGTCGGGCCGGTAGGCGACGACGAGGAGCAGCGGGAGGTGTTCGGCGCGCGGGGCGAAGGCGGCGAGCCAGCTCAGGGACTCGGGGTCGGCCCAGTGCGCGTCGTCGAGGACGAGGGTGACGGGGGCGCGTTTGACGACGAGGTGGGTGAGGACCCAGTCGAGGCCGTCTCGCAGGCCCTGGGGGTCGGGCGGGGCGCCCTGTTCGGGGGCGCAGAGTCCGAGGGCGGGGCCGACGATGGAGTACCAGCTCCCGAGGGCGGCGCGCAGTTCCTGCTCGGAGGTGCCGGCCAGCTGGGGCTGGATCAGCTGGCGGGCGACGTGGAAGGGCTGGCTCTGCTCCTGTTCGCCGCCGCGTGCGGCGAGGACGGTGCAGGAGCGGGCGTGGGCTCGTCGGCGCAGTTCGGCGAGCACGGTGGTCTTGCCGAGGCCGGCGGGACCGGAGAAGGCCAGCAGCGCGCCGCCGGCCTCCGGCCCGGGACCGGTGAGCTGGTCCAGGGCCTCGTCGACGATCGCGAGTTCGGCATCGCGTTCGACCATGGTGCGCCGCATGCGCGTCCTGTGGTCCGTCATGGCTGGTACCCCCCAGGCCTGTTCTGGGAGATCAGCGTACGCCCGCGCACATCGCGGGGTGGGTCACTGCCGGAAAGAATCCGATCTTCTTTTCCGACGGGATTCCGGGAAGGGTCCGAGGGCGATCAGTCCTGCCCGGAACGTGTCGCGAGGCCTTCGAGGACGGCCACGGCCTCGGCGGCCCGGTCGGCCGCCACGAAGAGGTGGTCGTGGTGGTATCCGGCGATGACGTTGCAGCTCAGGCCGTGGGAGCCGAGTTCGGCGGCGAAGGCCGCGGTGAGGCCGACGGCGTCGAGCGCGGAGTGGATCCGCAAGGTGGTCCACCCGGCGGTGCAGTCGTGGGCGAGACCGGCGGCGCCGGCGTCCTCCTGGCGCAGGACGAGGGTGAGGCCCTCGGCTTCCGGGACGGTGGCGACGGGGGCGGTCCCGGCGGGAACGGCGGCCCCGGGGACGGTGCAGAACACGTACACGCCGTCGTTCAGCTCGGGTCGCATCCCGCTCAGCGGTTTCCGCAGGTCGCTCGCTCCACTCGTGCGGCAACCCCACCGATCACACGCCGGCTCCCCAGCCGGGCAGCCGGCCCCGCCCTCCCCGGCGGGGCGGGCGGGGCGGGGCGGTGGCGGGCGGTCAGGTGAGGTCGAACTCCCCGCCCCGGGCGTTCAGCACGAACTTGTGCCATTCGTCCGGTGAGAAGATCAGGGAGGGGCTTTCGGGGCGCTCGCTGTTGCGCATCGCGATGAAGCCCTCGACGAAGGCGATCTGGACGTCGCCCGCTCCCCGGCTGCTCGACCGCCAGTCCGCCTCGGTGAGATCGAGGTCCGGCTTCCCCCAGCCAGCGAGGGGCTGTGAAGTCATGCTCTCGGCCACGTGCGTGCTCCTCCCGGTACGTCGTCCGGGGGCCAGGTTAACCATCGGGGCGGGTGCCGCACAGGCCACGGTGAGTCACTCGTGACCGGTCCGGCACCCGGGCGGGGTCGACGGCCGCGTTCAGGTGGCGGGCTCCTGCGCCCCCACCAGCCACATGGCGAAGAACTGCGCGCCGCCGCCGTAGGCGTGCCCCAGTGCCCGGCGGGCTCCCGGAACCTGGTGTTCCCCGGCCTGGCCGCGGACTTGGAGGGCCGCCTCGGCGAAGCGGATCATTCCGGACGCGCCGATCGGGTTGGTGGACAGCACGCCGCCCGACGGGTTGACCGGAAGGTCCCCGTCGATCTCGGTGACTCCGGCCTCGGTGAGCTTCCAGCCCTCGCCCTCCTCGGCGAAGCCCAGGTTCTCCAGCCACATCGGCTCGTACCAGGAGAACGGCACGTACATCTCGACGGCGTCGATCTCCCGGCGCGGGTCGGTGATCCCGGCCTGCCGGTAGACGTCGGCGGCGCAGTCCTTGCCGGCCTGCGGGGAGACGAAGTCCTTGCCGGCGAAGAGGGTGGGTTCGCTGCGCATCGCCCCGCCGTGCACCCAGGCGGGCGGCTTCGGCGAACGGGCCCCGCCCGCCCGGTCGGTGAGGACCATCGCGCACGCGCCGTCGGAGGACGGGCAGGTCTCGGAGTAGCGGATCGGGTCCCACAGCATCGGCGAGGCCTGGACCTTCTCCAGCGTGATGTCGTGCTCGTGCAGGTGCGCGTAGGGATTCTTCAGCGCGTTGCGCCGGTCCTTGTACGCCACCAGCGAGCCGACCCCGTCCGGCGCGCCGGTGCGCCGCATGTACGCGCGCACGTGCGGGGCGAAGAAGCCGCCGGCGCCAGCGAGCAGCGGCTGCTGGAAGGGGACGGGAAGGGAGAGCCCCCACATGGCGTTCGATTCGGACTGTTTCTCGAAGGCGAGGGTGAGGACGGTGCGGTGGACGCGGGCCGAGACGAGGTTGGCGGCGACGAGCGCGGTGGATCCGCCGACCGAGCCGGCCGTGTGCACGCGCAGCATCGGCTTGCCGACGGCGCCGAGCGCGTCCGCCAGGTACAGCTCCGGCATCATCACCCCCTCGAAGAAGTCGGGGGCCTTGCCGATGACGATCGCGTCGACGTCGGCCCAGGTCAGTTCGGCGTCGGCGAGGGCGCGCGTGGCGGCCTCGCGTACGAGTCCGGCGATGGACACGTCGTGGCGGGCGGCCACGTGCTTGGTCTGGCCGATACCGACGACGGCCACGGGCTCTTTACTCACCTTGCGTCCCCTTCCAGGACGGCGACCAGGTTCTGCTGGAGGCAGGGGCCGGAGGTGGCGTGGGCGACGGCCCGGTCGGATGCGCCGCGGTGGATGCGTGCGGCCGCCTCGCCGATGCGGATCAGGCCGGCGGCCATCATCGGGTTGGCGGCGAGTGCCCCGCCGGAGGGGTTGACGGCGACGGTGTCTCCGAGCCCGAGGGCCTTGCGGAGCACCACCTCCTGGGAGGAGAACGGCGCGTGCAGTTCCGCCGTGTCCACGGGGGCCTCGAAGAGTCCGGCGTGCTGCGCCGCGATCCGGGTGGACGGGGAGTCGGTGAGGTCGCGCAGGCCCAGGCCGTGGGCTTCGATGCGGTGGTCGATGCCGGTGATCCAGGCGGGGCGTTCGCACAGCTGCCGCGCGAGGTCTCCGGCGGCCAGGACCACCGCGGCCACGCCGTCGCCGACGGGCGGGCAGTCGCCGGTACGCAGCGGCCGGACCTGGTAGTCGCCCTGTGGGACGGCGCCGCGCAGCTGGGCGTGCGGGTTGGCCCCGGCGTCGGTCCGGCTGCGCGCCGCGATGGCTGCCAGGGCGGGCTCGTCGGTCTCGCCCGCGTCGACGAGCGCCTGGGCCTGGAGGGCGGCGAGGGCCACCGAGTCGGGCCAGAGCGGGGCGAGGTAGTACGGGTCGAGCTGGCGGGTGAGGACGTCGCGTACGGATCCGGGCGAGGACTTCCCGTACGAGTAGACCAGGGCGGTGTCGGCCTCGCCGGTCTGGATCTTGACCCAGGCCTCGTAGAGGGCCCACGCGCCGTCCATCTCGACGTGGGACTCGGATATCGGCGGCCAGGCGCCGACCCCGTCGAGGGTCATGGTGAAGGAGAAGGCGCGGCCCGCCAGGTAGTCGCTGGAGCCGGAGCAGGTGAAGCCGATCTCGCCGGCCTTCAGTCCGGTGGCGGCCAGCACCTGGTGGAGGACCGGCATGACCATCTCGACTTCGCTGAGCTCGTCGGTGCGGCGCAGGTGGTCGCTCTGCGCGAAGGCGACAACGGCCACGTCGCGTGCGTACCTGCTCGTCCGGGGCTCGGCCATCAGATGAGCTCCTTGTACGCGTCGTAGTCCGCGTCCGGCTCGCCGGTGGGGCGGTAGTGGTCGGGGTGGCGGCCGCCTTCGGTCCAGACGGGCTCGACGCGCAGGCCCATGCGGACCTGGTCGTACGGGATGCCGCCGATCCGGCCGTGGAGGGCGAGGCCGGCGCCGTCGAGGGCGATGTGGGCGTAGACGTAGGGGACTTCGATGTCAAGGTTCTTGGCTTTGATGTTGACGATGCAGAAGGTGGTGACGGTGCCGGCCGGGCCGACCTCGACGTGGTCGGTGGTGGCGACCCCGCAGGTGGGGCAGGCGCCGCGGGGCGGGACGTACACCTTGTGGCAGGAGGGGCAGCGCTCGCCGACGGTCCGCTGTTCGGAGAGGGCGTTGATGTAGGCGGTCTGGGCGCGGCCGGGGCTGTAGACGTAGTCCAGGCGGGCCTCGGCGACGATGCCGGTGACGGGGTTCTCGAAGACGCCGCCGTGCGGGGCGGGCCCGGCTTCGGGGGAGGGCCCGTCGTACCGCTCGAAGCAGGCGATGTCGGTGATGGCGCCGGTACGTTCGGCGGCCCAGCGGACACGGACGCGCATACCGGTGCGCACCGCTTCGGGGCCGGGGGCGTCGAGGGCGTGCAGGAGGGCGGTGTCGGCGCCGTCGAGCTTGACCAGGACCCAGGCGAAGGGCGTGTCCAGTGGCTGGTGGGGGCGCGGCCGGTCGTTCCAGGCCCAGGTGGTGACCGTGCCGGTGGCGGCGACCTCGACGAGCTCGCGGATCTCCTCGGAGGTGACGGGGTCGTACTCGACGGGCGGGACCACCACCCTGCCGTCCGCGGTCTTCACGCCGAGGACGACGCTGTCGCGCAGACCGCTGAAGAAGGCGCTCTGGACGGGCCCGAGGGACCGGGTGAAGGGGAACTCGACGACGAGAGGCGCGCGGAGCACCTCCGGCGGGGAGGCAGCTGTCATGGTGGCTCTCCGATGCGGTTGGTTCCGGTGATGTCAGCCCGGGCGGCGTCTGAAGCGTGCTCTTCCAGCTCCGCGGGCGTTTGAGGCGCGGGGGTCCGGGGCGGCGCCCCCCGCAACGGCGCCGCACCCGGGCACGGGCGAGGCGCGGCCACGGGTTCGGGCCCGGCCCGGCCGGACTACTCGCGCCGGTACACCGCGGGCCGCTTCTCCGCGAAGGCCCGCGCCCCCTCCTTCGCATCGGCCGTGTCGAAGACCGGCCACCCGCGCAGGAGTTCCGACGCCAACCCCTCCCGTTCCGTCAGCCCCGCGGTCTCGTAGACCGACGCCTTGACCGCCTCCACCGCGAGCGGCCCGCACGCGTTGATCTGCTCGGCGATCTCCAGGGCGGCGTCGAGCGCCGTCCCGTCCGGGACGACCCGCCCGACGAGCCCGATCCGCGCGGCCTCCTCGGCGGAGTACGGGCGGCCGGTCAGCAGCATCTCCAGGGCGTGCGTGCGCGGGATCTGCCGGGGCAGCCGCACCGTGGAGCCGCCGATCGGGAAGAGACCGCGCTTGACCTCGAAGAGCCCGAAGGTGGCGCCCTGGGCCGCCACCCGGATGTCGGTGCCCTGGAGGATCTCGGTGCCGCCGGCCACGCAGTAGCCCTCCACCGCCGCGATCACCGGCTTGCGCGGCCGGTGGTGGCGGAGCATCGCCTTCCAGTGCAGGTCGGGGTCGGCCTTGAGGCGGTCCCGGTACCGGTCCCCCGCCATGCCCTTGCCGGCCAGGGCCTTGAGGTCCATGCCGGCGCAGAAGTCGCCGCCCGCCCCGGTCAGGACCACGGAGCGGATCCCGTGGTCGGCGTCCGCCTCCAGCCAGCCGTCGTACAGTCCCACCAGCAGCGGCAGCGAGAGCGCGTTCTTCGCCTCGGGCCTGTTCATGGTGAGCACCAGCGTGGCGCCGCGGCGTTCCACGGTCAGGTGTTCCGTCCCACCCATTGCCGTCCTCCCGTCTCAAGACCTAGAACAGGTTGCAGTAGGGGAGGGTGCAGTTCAATAGTTTTCTGACACTCAGTCAGGTTTCTTGGGCGGCGCCCCTTCCCAGTTGCCGGCCTCGGCGCTCTAATGACCGCCGAGCAGCGGGCCACGGGGCCAGTCATCGGGAACAACGGGGTCAGGAGGAACGGTGGAGTACAACCTTGCCGACCTGTTCGAGTCGGTCGTGGACGTGGTCCCGGACCGTGAGGCCCTCGTGTACGTGGACCACCCCGGTACGGGCGCCGAGCGCCGCCTCACGTACGCGGAGCTGGACACGGCGGCGAACCGGATCGCACACCACCTGCTGGACAGCGGCCTGGCGGCCGGTGAGCACCTGGGCCTGCACCTCTACAACGGGATCGAGTACCTCCAGACCGTCCTGGCCTGCCTGAAGGCCCGGCTGGTCCCGGTGAACGTCAATTACCGGTACGTCGAGGAGGAGTTGGTCTACCTCTACAACGACGCCGATCTCGCCGCGCTCGTCTTCGAGGGCGAGTTCACCGGGCGGGTGGCGGCCGCGCTGCCCAGGACCCCGAAGCTGCGCCACCTCATCCGGGTCGGCGAGGTGCCCGAGGGGGCCCCGGAGCCGTCGATCGCACCGGTCGCCTACGCGGACGCGGAGGCGGCGGGGTCGCCCGGGCGCGGGTTCCCGGCGCGCAGCGCCGACGACCTGTTCATCATCTACACCGGCGGCACCACGGGCTTGCCCAAGGGCGTCATGTGGCGGGCCGAGGACCTCTTCTTCGCGGGCCTCTTCGGCGGCGAGCCCTCGGGCGAGCCGGTGAAGCGGCCGGAGGAGCTGGCGGAACGGGTGGCGGCGCGCGGCGCCGGGCTCACCTTCTTCCCGGCTCCCCCGCTGATGCACGGGACGTCGACGCTGACCTCGTTCATCGCCTTCAACTACGGCCAGCGGGTGGTCATCCACCGCAAGTACGCTCCCGAGGAGGTGCTGCGCACGATCGAGAAGGAGAAGGTGTCGAGCGTGTCGCTGGTCGGCGACGCGATGCTGCGGCCGCTCATCGACGCCCTGAACGGTCCGCTGCGGGGGACCGACCTGTCGTCGCTCTTCAGCGTCTCCTCGTCCGGGGCGATCATGTCCGAGACGGTGCGCGCCGAGTTCCAGAGGCTGGTGCCGAACGTCCTGCTCCTGAACAACTTCGGTTCCTCGGAATCCGGGTCCAACGGCCGGGCCACGGACGACTCCGGCCCGGAGAAGGGCTTCCGGCTGGAGGTCAACGACCGTACGCAGGTGGTGGACCCGGTGACGCACGAGCCGGTGGCGGTCGGCGAGCCGGGGCGCCTCGCACAGCGCGGCCACGTGCCGCTCGGCTACTACAACGACCCGGAGAAGACCGCCGACACCTTCTTCCGGAAGGGCGGGGAGCGCTGGGTGCTCCTCGGTGACATGGCGACGGTCGACGAGCAGGGCATCGTCACCGTGCTCGGCCGCGGCTCGCAGTGCATCAACACGGGCGGCGAGAAGGTCTATCCGGAAGAGGTCGAGCAGGCGCTGAAGTCGCATCCCGACGTGTACGACGCCCTGGTGGCCGGAGTCCCGGACCCGACCTGGGGCAGCCACGTGGCGGCGGTGGTGCAGGTGAGGCCGGGAGCCGAGGCGCCGACGCTGGACGCGATCCAGAGCCACTGCCGCACCAGGCTGGCGGGTTACAAGATCCCGCGGCAGCTGGTCATCACCCCTGCCGTACAGCGTTCCCCGAGCGGCAAGGCGGACTACCGGTGGGCGAAGGCGGTGGCGACGGAGGCGGACACCGGCACGGAAACGGCGCGCTGAGACCGCGGGCGGGTCCGGATCGGCGCCGCGCACGGCGCGGCCTCGATCCGGGCCCGCCCGCTGCCCTTGCCTGCCCGCCGTTCAGGTTCCGGCCGCCAGGAAGCGCTCGACGCGCGCCGTGAAGCGGGCGGGGTCGTCCAGCCACGGGAAGTGCGCGGCGACGGGCTGGACGTCGAGGAGCCCGGCGGGCAACGTCTGCGCGATCCGCTCCGCGAGCCCGGGGGGCGGGTTGCCGTCGAGTTCGCCCGCCAGCACCAGCGTCTCCCCCGCGAACCGGCGCAGGGCCGCGCGGGTGGCGGGCGGGTCGCAGGCGCCGGGGCCGGCGAAGGCCGCGGCCGCCTTCTCGTTCTGCTCCTGCTCACCCGCGGCGTAGTGGGCCCGGGCGGTCCCGTCCCAGCGGCCGTAGAAGAGGGGCGCCGCACGGTCCCAGTTCTCGTCCGTGTCGGCGCCGCCGAGGATGCGCCCGTAGGCCTCGAGGGCCGTGTCGTACGGCTCGGTCCCCGCCCTGAGGCGGGCCGCCGCCAGCCGGTCCTCCGCGGTGCTCGCGAGGTCCAGTACCCATGCGGTGGGGGTGACGAGGACCGTCCGGCCCAGCCGCTGCGGGTGCGCGGCCGCGTACAGCAGGGCCAGGTTGCCGGCGGCGGAGTGGGCCAGGAGGTCCATGCGCTCGAGGTACAGGTGGGCGCGGAGCGCCTCCACGTCGGCGACCTGGTGGTCCACGCGGTACGTCGACTCGTCGGCCGGCACCGCGGAGTCGCCGGTGCCGCGCAGGTCGAGGAGGATCAGAGTGCGGCCGGCGGCGAGTCCCCCGAGGTCCCCCAGGTAGCGCGAGGCGCGCATGGCCCCGCCGGGGAGGCAGACCAGCGGCGGCCCTTCCCCCAGGGTTCGGTAGGCGAGTTCGGTCCCGTCGTAGGCGGAGAAGATCGGCATGGAGGCCATGAGATCAGACGATCACTCGTTCGAGTCATTGATTCAACCTGCGGAGTCCTGGCAATCTACCGAATGATCGGTCGGTACCTTGGCCTACTCACGATGGGGTGACAGCATGGCGGCGCAGGTGGGATTCCGCGACGAAGGCGAGCGGCTGAGCCGCGACGAGCTGGCAGCCCTGCAGCTCATCCGGCTGCGGGCGGCCCTTCACCGTGCGTACGAGCGGGTGCCGTTCTACCGGCAGGCCTTCGACAAGGCGGGTGTGCATCCGGACGACTGCCGCTCCCTGGCCGACCTCTCGCTGTTCCCCCTCACGACCAAGGCCGATCTGCGCGACCAGTATCCCTTCGGCATGTTCGCGGTGCCGCGTTCCGAGGTGCGCCGCATCCACGCCTCCAGTGGCACCACCGGCCGTCCGACCGTCGTCGGTTACACCGACGGGGACCTCTCCACCTGGTCCGACGTCGTGGCCCGTTCGATACGCGCGGCCGGAGGCAGGCCCGGCCAGATCGTCCACATCGCCTACGGCTACGGCCTGTTCACGGGCGGCCTCGGCGCGCACTACGGCGCCGAGCGCCTCGGCTGCACGGTCGTGCCCGCCTCGGGCGGGATGACGGACCGCCAGGTCCGGCTCATCGAGGACTTCCGGCCGGAGGTCATCATGGTGACGCCCTCCTACATGCTGACCCTGCTGGACGAGATGGAGCGCCAGGGCATCGACCCGCGCACCACCTCGCTGCGGACGGGGATCTTCGGTGCGGAGCCGTGGACCGAGGAGATGCGCCGGGAGATCGAGGAGCGCCTCGACATGGACGCGGTGGACATCTACGGCCTGTCCGAGGTCATCGGTCCCGGCGTGGCGCAGGAATGCGTCGAGACCAAGGACGGCCTGCACATCTGGGAGGACCACTTCTACCCCGAGGTGGTCGATCCACTGACGGGCGCGGTGCTGCCGGAGGGCGAGCTGGGGGAGCTGGTGTTCACCTCCCTCACCAAGGAGGCCATGCCGGTCGTCCGCTACCGCACCCGGGACCTGACGCGGCTGCTCCCCGGCACGGCCCGGCCGGCCTTCCGGCGGATGGAGAAGATCACGGGCCGCAGTGACGACATGATCATCCTGCGCGGGGTGAACCTTTACCCGACCCAGATCGAGGAGATCCTGCTGCGGACACCGGGGCTGGCACCGCACTTCCAGCTGAGGCTGGCCCGGGAGGGCCGGATGGACACCCTCACGGTCCGGGTGGAGGCCCGCCGGGATTCGGACGCCGCCCTGCGGGAGGCGGCGGCGGCCGATGTGGTCCAGGCGGTCAAGGCGGGGGTCGGCGTTTCCGTCCGGGTCGAGGTGGTCGACCCGGAGACCCTGGAGCGCTCGGTGGGCAAGATCAAAAGACTGGTCGACCTGCGAAGGTGACCACCCCGAACCGCCACGTCGACCACGAACTCATCGAGGCGGCGGCCGACGTCGCCCGCACCCGCTGCCGGGGCGGCAACCACACCACGGCGGCCGCCGCCCGCGCGCAGGACGGCCGGATCGTCTCCGCAGTGGACGCCTACCGCTTCACTTCCCCGCCCTCGAGGTCATCGTCGGCGTGGGCGACCGCGTCAGGACCGTCCCCGTCACCGACCTGCTCCCCGAAAGCTACGTCTGGGCCGACCACCAGCTCGACGCCGAGCAGTCCGCGGGACCGGCGGGCCGACCCTTCGGCGGACCGCCTTCCGGGCCGGGCCATAATCCCGCCATGAACATGATTGCCGGGCGGGCGCTGTTGGCGTTCCTGCTCATGGGAACCAGCCTGATCGGATGCTCCCTCCTTCCCCCGTTCGAGACGTGCGAGGGAACAGAGGCGGCCGTGGCCGAGCTCGACCGGCTGCCCGCGCTGGATCTGCGTCCGAAGGGGGCCGTGTCCGTCGGCGGCGGCCCGTGGGCCGGGGCCGAATGTGTCGACGACACCGGCGGCGCCTGGCTCTCCGCGACGCGGTTCTACGCGTACGGCGGGACCAGGAAGGAAGTACTGGAGTTCTACGGCCGGGAGGCGTCAGCAGCGGGCTGGCGTCCGGTGCACGACTTGGACATGGGACCGGACGGCAGCTTCGCCGTCTTCTGCTTCGAATCCGCCGACCGGCCGAGCATCACCCTCGCCTTCGACTCACCCGAGAGGCTCCGAGAGATCTACGGCGTGGAACCGCACCCCGCGGCCCGGCTCGGAGTGGACGCCCGCACCTGGTTCTCGTGGTCCGCCGAAGCGCAACCCGACGGCTCGCGCATGGGCTGCTAGGTGTAAACAACCCTGCGGGCCAACACACCTAGGGGGTGTCTTGCCACTCAGGCCGGCTCAGGGAGCGACGTCTGGCCGGCATGGCCTCATGGGCCCACAGGCCGAGGGGAAGCATCGCACGGCGGATGAGAAGGGCGACGCGGGGCGTCGTCGTGCGAGGACAACGCGGCGAGGCGCGGCTGGTGGCAACGGCCACCGGTGCCGGCACGGGCATCGGCCCGGACACCCGCACGGACACCGCCGCCCCGCTGGAGTGCGCCCGGCGGCTCGCCGACGTCCGGCGCGCCGCCCGCCGCCGCTCGGTGGTCGCCCTGACGGCGCCCCTCGCCGCGGCCGCGCTCCTTGTATCCGCCGACCTCCAACCGGCCTGGCTTGACGAGGAGCGTGCTGCCGCCGTCCCGGTTCGGCGAGCTGGAGACGGGCCGGCGCCGCGCCGACTTCGCCCGTCTGCTGCCGCCCCGCACGTACCCGGACCCGCCGGACCGCGCCCGCCGCGCCGCGGCCGCCCGGTACCGCCTGCGACGTCAACCGCTCCGGCAGCGATCGGGTGGGCCGGGTCGCCGTCTACCGGCTCTGCCGGTAGACGGCGACACGCTGGTCTCCAAGGACGCGGCGCCCGCGAGCCGGGTGTGACGCCGGAACCGGAGCGGAGAGACGAAACCACCCCTTCGGGCCCAATTCGGTCCGGCTCCCGGGAGCCGGCGAGCCCGTCCGGGTAGTGCATGAGGCGTGACCTCGACCCTCCGGTGGCTTTACCTCCGGCTCCAGGGCTCCTACGTCGGGCTGGCCTGGAGCCGCGGCCGGGAGATGGAGCTGATGCACCGGGCGATGGGCTTCGCGGCCCTCGGGTTCCTCACCCTGGTGCCGCTGCTGGTGGTCGTGGCGGCCGCGGTGCCCGGGAGCGGCTCCGGCTTCGGTCGCTGGCTCGGCCAGGCCCTCGGGGTGACGGAGTCCTCGGGGACCAGGATCGAGATGGTCTTCGGCGCGGCGGACCTGGCGCTGCAGCGGACCACGGCCTTCGGTCTGGCCGCCCTCACCGTGTTCGGCCTGACCTTCGGCTCGGCCGTGCAGACCGGCTACGAGAAGGTGTGGGACCTGCCGACCGCCCGCTGGCACACCATGTGGCGGCACGTGGTCTGGCTCGCCCTGCTGGTCTGCTACCTCGCGTTGCTCGTGGAGATTCCCGCGCCGTCGGACGACACCTTCGGCGCGACCCTCGGCACGCTCGGGGACCTCTTCGGCACCTGCCTGTTCTTCGTGGGCTCGCAGCGTCTGCTGCTCGGCGGCCGGGTGCGCTGGCGGGCCCTGGTACCGGGAGCGGTCGCCACCAGCATCGGGCTGCTCGGGCTGCGACTCTTCTCGCAGCTGGTGTTCTCGCCGCTCATCGCGTCCAACGCCGTGACCTACGGGCCCTTCGGGACGCTGCTGGTCGTCCAGTCCTGGCTCGTCGGCGTCGGCTTCGTGGTCTACGGCGGCGCGCTCGTCGGCCGCCTCGTGCACGAGCACCTCACCCTGCGGCGCCTGCGGCAAAGCGGTCTCATCCCTGGTGAGGACGAGGCCCGCCACCCTCCTGGACCGGAGTGACGGCACCGAAGCGACCGGAGCGACCAAAGCGACCGGGCCGACCGGGCCGGACCCTCAGCGACCCGGCGCCCCGAAGCGGTCCCGCAGCTCCCGCTTGAGGATCTTGCCGCTGGCGTTGCGCGGGAGCGCGTCCACGAACAGGACCCGCTTCGGGGCCTTGAAGTGCGCGAGCTTCTCCCGGGCGTAGGCCATCAGCTCGGCCTCCGCCACCTGCCCGCGCGGCACCACCACCGCCGTCACCGCCTCGATCCACCGCTCGTCGGGCAGCCCGACCACTGCCGCCTCGGCCACGCCCGGATGGGTGTAGAGCACGTCCTCCACCTGCCGCGAGGCGACCAGCACCCCGCCCGAGTTGATGACGTCCTTCACCCGGTCCACGACCGTGAAGTAGCCCTCGGTGTCCCGGACCGCGAGGTCACCCGAGCGGAACCAGCCGTCCCGGAAGGCCCTCTCCGTCGCCCCGGGGTCGTTCCAGTAGCCCAGGCAGAGCTGCGGCGAGCGGTACACGACCTCGCCCGCGGTGCCGTCCGGTACGTCCTTGCCGTCCTCGTCGACGACCTTGGCCTGCACGTGGCGCACCGGGCGCCCGCAGGAGTCCATCCGCCCCTGGTGTTCCCGGGGGCCGAGCACCGTCGCCAGGGGGCCGATCTCGCTCTGGCCGAAGCAGTTGTAGAAGGCGAGCCCCGGCAGCCGGTCGCGCAGCCGCTCCAGGACCGGGACGGGCATGATCGAGGCTCCGTAGTACGCCTTGCGCAACCCGCCCAGCTCGCGCTCGGCGAACTGCGGATGGTTGGCGAGGCCGATCCACACCGTCGGCGGGGCGAACAGGCTGTCCGCCTCCCCCGCCTCGACGAGGTCGAAGACCTGCTCGGCGACGGGTGCGTCGACGACGGTGTTGCGGGCCCCCACCGCCAGGTACGGCAGCAGGAAGACGTGCATCTGCGCGGAGTGGTACAGCGGCAGCGAATGCACCGGCCGGTCCTCCTCGGCCAGGTCCAGCGCCTCGATCGCGCTCTCGTACTCGTGGGCGAGGGCCCGGTGGGTCATCATCGCGCCCTTGGGCAGAGCGGTGGTCCCCGAGGTGTAGAGGAGCTGCGCCAGGCTGCCCGGGTCGCGGCCGGGCTCGAAGGGGAGCGGCTCGGCCAGCCCGTCGAGGAAGGAGCCGGGGGCGTCCCGCAAGGGCCGTACGGGGTACCCGTCGGGAATCCGCCCGGCCAGGCCGGGGTCGGCCAGGACGAGGGTGCTCCCGGAGTCGTCCAGGATGTACGCGAGGTCCTCGCCGGTGAGGTTCTGGTTGACCGGGACGTGGGTGAGCCCGGCCCGGGCGCAGGCGAGGAAGGCCAGCAGGTAGGCGTCGGAGTTGTGGGCGAAGGTGGCGACCCGGTCGCCGGCGGCCAGCCCGTACCGCTCCCTCAGCACGGCCGCCCCGGTGCTGACGGCCGCGTCGAGTTCCGCGTACGTCCAGCTGCGCCCGGCGTAGCGGACGGCGAGGCGGTCGGGGACCCGCCGTGCGCTGTCGTGGACCAGCCCGTCGACCGTCTTGTCCCGCACCGCACCGGCCGCCGGCCCTGCCTGCCCCGCTCGCGCTGACGTCATGGCGTGATCCTCGCCGCCGGGCGGGCCGAGGTCAATGACCCCCTGCACAGCGCGATGTTGACAGGCCATCAGTACACCTGAATGAGTGTGGGGGCACGCCAGGCCGCCTGTCCCCATCGGGCAACCGCGGCCGTTCTCAGGACACTTGGGAGGTACGTTGCACCGCAGTACGCGTTCGACGCTCCGTCGCGCCGCCCTCGCCGGGGCGGCCCTGCTCGCCGCGACGGCCGTGGTCCCGCCGGCCCACGCCCAGGCCCGCGCCCCCGCCCGGGCGGCGTCGCCGGACGAGCGGATACCGACCGGCGGCGGCCTGTCGGCCGTCATCCGCTACACCGAGCACGGCATCCCGCACATCCTGGGCCGCGACTACGCGCAGATCGGCTTCGGTACCGGCTGGGCGCAAGCGGCGGACCAGGTCTGCGTCCTCGCGGACGGGTTCGTGACGGTGTCGGGCGAGCGCTCGCGCTGGTTCGGGCAGGACGCCTCGACCGACGGGTCGCTCTCCTCCGTCACCCGCAACCTCTCCAGCGACCTGTACTTCAAGGGCGTCCGTGAGTCGGGCAGCGTGGAGAAGCTGCTGGCGACGCCCGCCCCCGCCGGCCCGAGCCAGGACCTCAAGGAGCTGATGCGGGGCTGGGCCGCGGGCTACAACGCCTGGCTCGTCCAGAACAAGGTCACCGACCCGGTCTGCGAGGGTGCGGGCTGGCTCCGCCCGGTCACCACGGCCGACGTGGCCGCCCGCGGCTTCGCGATCGCGGTCCTCGGCGGTGAGGGACGCGGCATCGACGGGATCACGGCCGCCCAGCCGCCGGCACCTGCCCCACCTCCGGCCCCGACCTCGCCCCCGGCCGGCGGCGCCGGTACGGCCGCCCCGCAGGAGGCCGATCCGGCCGCCGCCGCGGCGGCGGCACGGGAGTTCTTCGACACGAGCCGGTACGACATGGGCTCCAACGCGGTGGCCTTCGCCGGGTCCACGACGGCGAACGGCCGCGGTCTGCTGCTCGGCAACCCGCACTATCCGTGGCAGGGCGGGCGCCGCTTCTGGCAGTCGCAGCAGACCATCCCGGGCGAGCTGAACGTCTCCGGCGGCTCGCTGCTGGGCATGCCCGCGGTCAGCATCGGTTTCAATGAGAAGGTGGCCTGGAGCCACACGGTGGCGACCGGCACCCCAGTCAACCTGCACGAACTCACCCTCGACCCCGCGGATCCGACCGCCTACCTGGTCGACGGCGTCCCGCAGAAGATGACCCGGCGGACCGTCACCGTACCCGTGGCGGGCGGCGATCCGGTCACCCGCACCCAGTGGTGGACCCGCTACGGCCCGGTGGTGACGAGTCTCGGCGCCGGCCTGCCGCTGCCCTGGACCAGCCGGTCGGCGTACGCGCTGAACGACCCCAACGCGTCGAACCTGCGCGGCTCCGACACCGCCCTCGCCCTGGGCAGGGCCCGCTCGGTGGCCGGGGTCCAGGACGCCCTGGCGCGTACCCAGGGCCTGCCCTGGGTCAACACGGTGGCCGCCGACTCGGCGGGCGGCACGCTCTTCACCCAGACGCAGGTGCTCCCCCGGATCACCGACGACCTCGCCGCCCGCTGCTCCACCCCGCTCGGCAGGGCCACGTACCCGGCCTCGGGGTTGGCGGTGCTGGACGGTGCGCGAGGCGACTGCGCGCTCGGCTCGGACGCCGACGCGGTGCAGCCGGGCGTGTTCGGCCCGGGCAGGGCGCCGACGCTGCGCGACGCCCCGTACGCCGAGAACTCCAACGACAGCGCCTGGCTGGCCAATGCCGACCGGCCGATCACCGGCTACGAGCGGATCTGGGGCAATGTCGCCACCCCGCGCTCGATGCGGACGCGCGGAGCGGTCGAGGACGTGTCGGCGATGGCCGCGAAGGGCCGGCTGACCGTGGCCGACCTGCAGAAGCAGCAGTTCGCGAACCGGGCGCCGGCCGGGGACCTGGCGGCGGCGGACGCCGCGAAGGCCTGCTCGGCCCTCCCCGGCGGCACGGCGACGGCGAGCGACGGCTCGGTGGTGGACGTCTCCGCGGCCTGCCCGGTGCTGGCGCGCTGGGACCGTACGACGGACGGCACCAGCCGCGGCGCGCTGCTCTTCGACCGGTTCTGGCGCAGGGTGACGGCGTCGACCCCGCCCGCGGACCTGTGGCTGGTCCCGTTCTCAGCCGCCGACCCGGTCCGTACGCCGCGTACGCTCAACCGGGCCGCGCCCGGCATCGGACGGGCGCTCGCGGACACCGTGGCGGAGTTGCGAGCGGCCGGCATCGGGCTGGACGCCCCGCTGGGCGAGCACCAGTTCGTGGTCCGGGACGGCCGGAAGCTGCCGGTCGGCGGCGGTACGGAGGCGCTCGGGGTCTGGAACAAGATCGAGGCGCGGTGGAACGCGCCGGCCGGCGGCTACCCGGACGTCGCGAACGGGTCCAGCCACATCCAGGCGGTCGGCTGGGACGGCAGCTCCTGCCCGGTGGCGCGCACCCTGCTGACGTACGGGCAGTCCTCGAATCCGGTATCGCCTTACCACGCGGACCAGACCCGGCTGTTCTCCCAGGAGCGCTGGGTCCGGGCGCGGTTCTGCGAGTGGGACGTCCTCACCTCGCCGCAGCTGAAGGTGGTACTGGTCCGCGAGCGGCGCTGACCGGCTGTCACGGCCTCTTCCCGGCCCCGGCCCCGCCCCTCACGGGCTGACGGCCAGGAAGAGGTACGCGGCCAGCACCACGATGTGCACTCCGCCCTGCAGCAGCGTGGCGCGGCCGGGGGCGAGGGTGAGCGCGCTGACCACCACGGTCAGGGCGAGCAGCACCATGTGGACCGCGCCGAGGCCGAGCAGGAGCGGGCCGGAGAGCCAGATCGAGGCCAGCGCGATCGCCGGGATGGTCAGCCCGATACTGGCGATGGCGGATCCGTAGGCGAGGTTGAGGCTGGTCTGCACAAGGTCGCGGCGGGCGGCGCGAACGGCGGCGAGGGTCTCGGGCAGCAGCACGAGCAGGGCGATGATCACACCGACGACCGCCTGGGGCAGGCCGGCCTTGGCCACCGCCGTCTCGATGGTCGGGGAGACGGCCTTGGCGTCGCCGACCACCGCGACGAGGGCGACGAGCAGCAGGCCGAGGCTGAGCAGGGCGGCGCGGGCGGTGGGCGGCACCGCATGGTCACCCCGGCCCTGTTGGTCGCTCTGTCGGTCACCCTGTTGGTCGTCCTGCCGGTCGCCCCGCTGGTCGGCGCCCCGGCCGGTGTCCACGGGCAGGAAGTAGTCGCGGTGGCGGACCGTCTGGACGGCGATGAACAGCCCGTAGAGGGCGAGCGAGGCGACGGCGGCGAAGGTCAGCTGCGCGGTGGAGAATTCCGGGCCGGGCTTGCTCGTGGTGAAGGTCGGCAGGACCAGGCTGAGGGTGGCGAGGGTGGCGACGGTGGCCAGCGCGGCACCGGACCCCTCGGGGTTGAAGACGGCGACCCTGTTGCGCAGGGCGCCGACGAGCAGGGACACGCCGACGATGCCGTTGCAGGTGATCATGACGGCGGCGAAGACGGTGTCCCGGGCCAGGGAGGCGCTCTTGTCCCCGCCGTCGACCATCAGGGTGACGATGAGGGCGACTTCGATGACCGTGACGGCGACGGCGAGGATGAGGGAGCCGAAGGGTTCCCCGACCCGGTGGGCGACGACCTCGGCGTGGTGGACGGCCGCCAGGACCGCGCCCGCCAGACACAGGGCGACGAGCACCACCGCGAAGCCGGGTAGGTCCCGCCCCCAGCTGAACACCAGCGCGACCAGCGCCACCACGGGGACCAGGACGGTCCAGTCGGTCAGGGGGGATCTGCGCTTCGTCGTACCCACATCTTCCAACTTGCCAGATGTGTCCCCCTATGCGTCGCACGGCGCGCCTCCACCCGCTCGGCGTGGCATCTCCCACGGATCCGCGCGGCGTGGCGGTCCGTGCGACCTCCGGGGCTCACATCGCGCGCTCGTGGCCCTCCCAGTACGGGTCGCGCAGCCGCCGCTTGTACAGCTTGCCGTTCGGGTCGCGCGGCATCGTCTCGATGAAGTCGACGGTCTTGGGCCGCTTGTACCCGGCGAGCTGCCGCTCGCAGTGGTGCAGGATCTCCGCGGCCAGGGCGTCGCCGGCCACGAAGCCCTCCGCCGGCTCAATGACGGCCTTGACCTCCTCGCCCCAGTCGGCGTGCGGGATGCCGAAGGCCGCGGCGTCCGCGACGGCCGGGTGGGTGAGCAGGGCCGACTCGATCTCGGCGGGGTAGACGTTGACCCCGCCGGAGATGATCATGTCGATCTTGCGGTCGCGGAGGAAGAGGTAGCCCTCCTCGTCCATCAGGCCGAGGTCGCCGACGGTGAAGAAGTCCCCGATGCGGTTCTTCTTCGTCTTGCCCTCGTCCTTGTGGTAGCTGAAGCCGCCGGTGTTCATCTTCATGTAGACGGTGCCCAGTTCGCCCGGGGGCAGCCGGTTGCCGTCGTCGTCGAAGACGGCCAGCTCGCTGATCGGCCAGGCCTTGCCGACGGTTCCCGGCTTCTTCAGCCAGTCCTCGGCGGTCGCGAAGGCGCCGCCGCCCTCGCTCGCCGCGTAGTACTCCTCCACGCACCCGCCCCACCAGTCGATCATCGCCCGCTTGACGTGGTCGGGGCAGGGCGCGGCGCCGTGGATGGCGTGCCGCATCGAGGAGACGTCGTAGGCGTCCTTCGTCTCCTGCGGGAGGGCGAGCAGCCGGTGGAACTGGGTCGGCACCATGTGGGTGTGGGTGCAGCCGTGACCGTCGATCAGGCGCAGCATCTCCTGCGGGGTCCACTTGTCCATGAGGACGAGCGGGTGTCCGATGTGCAGGGCGGCGCCCGCGAACTGCAGGACGGCCGTGTGGTAGAGCGGTGAGCAGACCAGGTGGACGTTGCCGTCGAAGGGCCGGATCCCGAAGATGCCGAGGAAGCCGCCGAGGTACGTCTCCTCCGGGGGCTTGCCGGGCAGGGGGCGGCGGATGCCGCGCGGCCGGCCGGTGGTGCCGGAGGTGTAGTTCATGACCCAGCCGAGGGTGCGCTCCGCCGGGGGTGTGGCGGGCTGCCCGTCGAGGAGTTCGCCGTACGCCCGGAAGCCCGGGACCGCTCCGACCGCGTAGCGGCGGCTCGCGGGCAGGGCGGCCTCGTCGGCCGCGGCGGTGGCGGCATCGGCGAAGCGCTCGTGGGCGATCAGGACCTTGGCACCGGAGTCGGAGACGATCCAGGCGATCTCGGGGCCCACGAGGTGGTGGTTGACGGGGACGAGGTAGAAGCCGGCCTGTGAGGCGGCGAGGTAGGCGGTCAGGAACTCGACGCCGTTGGGGAGGACGACGGCGAAGACGTCACCCTCCTCCAGCCCGGCGGCGCGCAGCCCGTGGACGAGCCGGTTGACGTCGGCGTGCAGCCGGCCGGCGCTCCACTCCTGGCCGCCGGGGGCGGTCAGGACGGTGCGTCCGGGGTCGGCGGCGGCCTGGGCCCAGAAGCCGTTGGGGGGCTGCTGGCCGGCCGGCTGTGCGGGGGACGTGGTGGCGGTCATGGCGGTCACGCCTCTCGGACTCGGCCGGCGATGCGGTTGATGCGGTCGATCGCCTTCTCGAAGCCGCTGGTGAGCTCGTCGAAGACGGCCTGCACGCTGCGTTCGCTGTTCATCCGGCCGACGATCTGCCCGACGGGCGTACCGAGCAGCGCCCGGACCTCGTACTTCTGGATGCGGGAGACGGCGTCGGCGACGAGGAGGCCCTGGAGCGGCATGGGCAGCGCGCCCGGGCCCTCCGGGTCGTCCCAGGCGTCGGTCCACTTGGTGCGCAGCTGGCGTGCGGGCTTGCCGGTGAGGGCGCGGGAGCGGACGGTGTCGCCCGAGCCGGCGGCGAGGAGCTTCTCGGTGAGGGCGCGCGAGTGGAGGTCGGCCTCGGTGGTGGTGAGCCAGAGCGAGCCGAGCCAGGCGCCCTGGGCGCCGAGGGCGAGGCCGGCGGCTATCTGCTCGCCGCTGCCGATGCCGCCGGCGGCGAGGACCGGGAGCGGTGCGACGGCTTCGGCGATCTCCGGGACCAGGACCATGGTGGCGATGTCGCCGGTGTGGCCGCCGGCCTCGTAGCCCTGGGCGACGACGACGTCGATGCCGGCCTCGGCGTGGCGGCGGGCGTGTTTGGCGCTGCCGGCGAGGGCGGCGACGAGGACGCCGTGGTCGTGGGCGCGGGCGATGACGTCGGCGGGCGGGGAACCGAGGGCGTTCGCCAGGAGTTTGATCGGGTAGTCGAAGGCGACGTCGAGCTGGTCGCGGGCGACCTGCTCCATCCAGCCGGTGATGCGCCAGCCGGAGGCCTCGCCCTCGGCGAGCTCGGGCACGTGGTGTTCGGCGAGGGTGTCGCGGACGAAGGCGCGGTGCCCGGCCGGGATCATCGCCTCGATGTCGGCCTCGCTGATGCCGTCGACGGCCTTCTTGGCGGGCATGACGACGTCCAGGCCGTAGGGCTTGCCGTCGGTGTGCGCCTGCATCCAGTCGAGGTCGCGCTTGAGGTCGTCGGGCGCGGTGTAGCGGACCGCGCCGAGGACGCCGAAACCACCCGCCCGGGTGATCGCGGCGGCGACCGCCGGGAAGGGGGTGAAGCCGAAGATGGCGTGCTCGACTCCCAGTTTCTTGCTCAGCTCCGTCTCCATGGGCGGCAGGATGCCGCAGCCCGGCGAGCGAGGGAAGAGATTTTCTGATGCGGTGTCAGATTCTTTACGGCCCGGTCGGTGGGGAGGGTGACCGAGGGGCGGGCAGATACCCATTAGCCTGCGGCACGCTCGGCGGATTCGGGAGGCCCGGGGCCCGTTCGCCTGCGGTGCGCCCGGCGGGTGCCGGGGCCGACCCCGAGCGGTGCGGGTGCGGGGCGACGCACACCCGGCGGGGCGCGTGTTGCGGGTGGCGGATTGCGGGGCGCGGGCTTGCGGGTTGCGGGTTGCGGGTTGCGGGTTGCGGACGAGGAGGGCCGGACATGGCGGTGCGCACGGGGGTCGAAGCGGTGGCGGAAGTCCGCACGGAACGGGCGGACGGCACCGGCCGCGACCGCGGGCAGCGGCCGGAGCAGGAGCAGGAGCGCGATGGAGTGCGCGACCCCCGGCGGGGGCTGAGCCGGCGGCGGCTCGGGGCGCGGCTGCTGGCGCTCGGCGGGGTGCTCGTCCTGCACGCCGCGCTGCCCGGGGCGGCGGGGGCGGCGGGCGCGGGCAACCCGGCCGAACGGCGCGCCCTGCAGGGGCTGCGCCTGCGGTACGGCTCCGCGCGCCGGGCCGGACTGCTGGAGAGGCACCTGGAGGCGGTGGCGGACGAGGCCCGGCGGTTCCTGGGCCCGTCGCCCGAGCACCCTTACTACGCGGGGGCGGTGGTCCTCGCCGGGCGGGGCCGCACCGTCGCCCTGCACCGGGCCATGGGCCACGCCGTCCGGTACGCGGACTACGACGGACGGACCGACCGGGTCCGGGAGTTCCCCGCGGCCGAGCGGATCGCCATGGCCGAGGACACCGTCTTCGACCTGGCCTCACTGACCAAACTGTTCACTTCGATCCTGGCCGTGCAGCAGATGGAGCGGGGGCGCCTGGAGCTGGAGGCCCAGGTACGCCGCTACCTCCCGGAGTTCACCGGCGGCGGCAAGGAGATCATCACGGTCCGCCAGCTGCTCACGCACACCTCGGGCCTGCGCTCATGGGCACCCTTCTACCAGGAGTCGACGCGCGAGGGGCGGCTGCGGCTGCTGTGGTCGGTCAGGCCGCAGGAGACCCCCGGATCCGTCTACCGCTACTCCGACCTCAACCTCATCGCGCTGCAGCTGCTCCTGGAACGGATCACCGGTCGCACTCTGGACGTCCTGCTCCACGACGAGATCACCGCTCCGCTCGGGATGCACCGCACTCGTTACAACCCGCCGCTCTCGTGGCGCCGCGTCACCGCCGCCACCGAGGTGCAGCGACCGCCATGGTCCGGCCTGGACCGCGGCCTGGTGTGGGGCGAGGTCCACGACGAGAACGCGTACGCGCTCGGCGGGGTGGCCGGGCACGCCGGGGTCTTCGGCACCGCCTGGGACCTGGCCGTCCTGGCCCGAACCCTCCTTGACGGCGGGGCCTACGCGGGCCGCCGCATCCTGCGCCCCGCCTCGGTGGAACTGCTCTTCACCGACTACAACACGGCCTTCCCGGGCGACGACCACGGCCTCGGCTTCGAGCTCTACCAGCACTGGTACATGGGCGCCATGGCCACCCCGCACTCGGCCGGCCACACCGGGTTCACCGGCACCTCCCTCGTCCTCGACCCCTCCACCGACTCCTTCCTGGTCCTGCTGGGCAACTCCGTGCACCCCGTGCGCACCTGGCGGGCCGGCAGCGCTCCGCGGGTCGCCGTGGGCAACCGCTTCGCCCGCGCCGTCCCGGTCCGTACGCGGCACGGCGGCGCGGCCTGGTTCTCCGGGACCGACCCCGGCGGCTCGGGCACCCTCACCCTGCCCCCGCTCACCCCGGCCACCGCCGCCGCCCGGCTGCGCTGTGCCGTGTGGTGGGACACCGTGCCCGGCGAAGGCGCCCTGCACCTGGAGGCCTCGGCGGACGGCGCGGACTGGGCGCCGCTGCCGTTCACCACGCTGCGGTCCACCGGCGGCGTCCCCGAGGAGTGGCCGCGGGGCTCGGTCGGCGGCTGGTCCGGGCGCATCTGGCACCGCCTGGAGGCTCCCCTCACGGCTGCCTGGGCGGGCCGCGAGGTACGGCTGCGGTTCCGCCACACCGCCACCGGGCGCTACGTCGGCCGCGGGGTCTACGTGGACGTCGTACGGGTGGCGGAGCCGGCCCGGCTGCTGTTCGCGGAGGACCGGCCCGACGACGCGGCCCTCGTCGAGGCCGTCGGCTGGACCCGGTCCGCGGACTGAACCGCCCGGCGGGGTCAGTCGCGCACCAGGCAGAACGGGTGACCCGCCGGATCCGCGTAGACCCGCCAGCCGCGCCCGTCCGCCCCGTCCAGCAGGGCCCCGCCGGCCGCGAGCACCTCCTCCTGCGCGCGATCCAGGTCCCGGACGCCGAGGTCGAGGTGGAACTGCTGCGGCCGGCTGGGGTCGGGCCAGTTCGGTGGGACATGGTCCGGGGCGCGCTGGAAGGCGAGGACCAGGCCCGTCGGCGTGTGCAGCGTCGCCCAGTCCTCGTCGAGCGACCAACGCCGGTCCGGCTGGTCGACGTTGCCGCCCAGCAGCGACCGGTAGAAATCGGCGAGCACCCGCGGCTCGGGACAGTCCAGGACCACGCACTGCAGTTCAGCGATCATGTCCGGATCCTAGAGGGTGCCCTGTCCTCGAACTCCCGTCTGCGACAGGGCCCAACAGGGAATCGTGACTCCCTCGACCGCACGAATCAAGCCATGCGGAGGGGTGTATTTTCGGCCATGCCGGGCGTAGCGTGAGCGCACTCCACCAGGAGGAACGCGCCGGCCCTCCCGCCTTGCACCGGTCGGCGCGTACCGATGGAAGAGCCCCGCCGCCACATCCCCCGGTGCGGCGGGGTTCTTCTGCGTCGGACCGGGTCCGGCCGGCCGGACCCGTCGGACCGGACCTGTCGGACCGGATCCGTCGGACCGGATCCGTCGGACCGGATCCGTCGGACCGGATCCGCGAGGGCCCTCACGCCGGGTCGGTCAGCACCGCGGCGAGCATCCGGCGGGCCACCGCGGTCAGTTCGGCGAGATCCGGTGCCGGGCGTGAGCGGGCCAGGGCGCCGGCCAGCCGGTCGTAGAGGAGCCCTTCCGTCCAGGCGACGAGCAGTTCGGCGGCCTCTTCCGGCCGTGCGGAGCCGAGCGCGGCGACGATGCCCGCCGCCCGGGCCCGGGCCCCCTGCCCCGCCCGGTGGAGGTCCGCCTCCAGATCCGGGTTGCGGGCGGCCTCCAGGCTGAGTTCGAAGCGGGCCAGCTGGCGCTCGCGCCCCACCGTCAGCCAGCGGTGCAGCAGCCCGGCCATCGCGGCCGCGACCGCCTCCCGGTCCGGCGCCGCCCCCGGGAGGGCCGGCACGGCGGTCCCGGGCGGACTCCCGTCGTCCACGTCGGCGAGGTCCAACTCGGCCAGCCGCTGGTAGCAGGCTCCGATCAGGGCCGTCCTCGTACGGAAGTAGTACGAGGTGCTGCCCGCGGGCAGTCCCGCGGCCGCGTCGACCGCGCGGTGGGTCAGGCCCCGCAGTCCGGCGGCGGCCACGAGGCCGATCGCGGTGTCGGCGATCAGCGTTCTGCGATCGGCGGAGGGGGCGGAGGGAGGGGTGGACATCAGGTCACTCTACAGCTGTAGAGTAAAGCCGTCACCCTCTACAGATGTAGAGGCTCGGAGGAAGGCAGGGATCCGTCATGTCGGCAGTTCAGGGTCACGCGGTGGTCGCAGGCGCGGGGATCGGCGGACTCACCGCGGCCCTGGCCCTGCACCGCAAGGGCTGGCGGGTGACCGTGTGCGAGCGGGCGCCCGGCCCGGCCGCCGTCGGCGCCGGGATCGTCCTCGCCCCCAACGCCCTGCGCGCCTTCGACACCATCGGCTTCGACATCACCCGCGCGGCGGGACGTACCCTTCCGGCCGCCATGGGCCTGCGCCGCCCCGACGGCCGCTGGCTGAGCCGCGCCGACACCGCGGCCCTGTCCGCCCGCTACGGCGGCCCGCCGCTCGCCGTGCACCGCTCGGCCCTCGCTGGCGCCCTGGCCGCCGCGCTCCCCGAGGGGGCGATCCGCTACGGCGTCGCGGTCACCTCCGTGGACGGCGCCGACGGCTTCCCCGTCGTCCGCACCTCGGCCGGCGACCTCGACGGCTCCGCCGATCTCGTGGTCGCCGCGGACGGCATCCACAGCCCGCTGCGCCGCCGGTACTTCCCGGACCACCCGGGCCTGCGCCACAGCGGGGAGACCGCCTGGCGCACCGTCCTGCCGGCCGCCGCGAGCCCGGCCGGGGCGTCGACCGCCGAGACCTGGGGCCGCGGCGAGCGCTTCGGCGTGGTCCCGCTCGCCGACGGAAGGACCTACGTCTACGCCACCGCCGTGGCCCCCGAGGGACACCGCCCCGCCGACGTCCGCGCCGAACTCCTTCGCCGGTACGGCACCTGGCACGACCCGATCCCGGCCCTGCTGGAGCGGATCGACCCCGCGGCCGTGCTCCAGCACGACCTGTACGACCTGGCGGCCCCGCTCCCCCGCTTCCACCACGGCCGCCTGGCCTGGCTCGGCGACGCCGCCCACGCCATGACACCCAACCTGGGGCAGGGCGGCTGCCAGGCCGTCGAGGACGCGGTGGTCCTCGCCCACCTGCTGGACGGGACCGGGTCCGCGGGTGTTCCGGCGGCCCTGGCCGCCTACAGCGCGGCCCGCTGCGCCCGCACCGACGCCATCCGCGTCCGGGCCCGGCGCGCGGGCCGGGTCGCCGCCCTCACCCATCCCCTGGCCGTGGCCCTGCGCGACCTCGCCGTCCGCGCCACCCCGGCCCGTGCCGCACACCGGGCGCTGGACGACATCTTCGACGGGTTCACGCTTCCGGCCGGAATGGGCGGCGCACCCACGGGCGTTGGCACTCGTTGGTGAGGTTCGTCGACCGTTCGACACGAAGGCAGGGGAAACCCATGACCACCGGAATCGACTGGGACCACCCGACCGACCCGCGGGCCGGGAGCTGGCAGCTGGAGCACGTCGAACAGTACGTGGGCTCCGGCGGCACCGAGGGCCAGTACTGGAACGGCACGCAGACCCTCCTGCTCACCACCGTCGGCCGGGTCTCCGGCAACCCCGTGCGCACCCCCCTCATCTACGGTGAGGCCGACGGCCGCTACCTGCTCGTCGCCTCCAAGGGCGGCGCCGACGAGCACCCCCTGTGGTTCCGCAACCTGCGCGCGCACCCCGAAGTACGCATCCAGGTCGGGACGCGGATCATCCAGGGCACGGCGCGCACCGCGAACGCCGAGGAGCGCGCCGCGTACTGGCCGGTGATGGTGAAGCACTGGCCCGCCTACGACGAGTACCGGGCCAAGACGGACCGCGAGATCCCGATCGTGGTGATCGAGCCCCGCGTAGGCGCGTCGGCGGGCCCCCACCCGGGACAGCCCTCAGCGGCAGGTACGCGCCACGCGCTCCAGCTCGTCCGCCCACACGCCGGCGTCCTGCGGACCGACGTGCGGCGCGGCCAGCGACCGTACGTGGAAGCGGTTGCGCGGGGTCGTCTCGTCCGCCTCGCGGATCATCAGGTCCTGGAGGGCGGGCGGGATGGCCCGGTCCTCGCCGAACCGCAGGAACGTGCGCGGCACGCGCCCCCACCGGTCGGGCAGGCCGCGGGCGTCGGCGGCCCCGATCGCCGCGGACTCGTCCGGTTCGAGGATGTTCAGCAGGGTCCGCACCTGCGCGTCGGACCAGTCGGCCGCCAGCGCCTCCTTGACCGCCGCGAAGAAGACGGGGTCAGAGGAACGCCAGTTGACCCGGTTGACGCCCAGCTCCGGCGGGGTCTTGACGCCGGGGATCCGGAACAGGGCGCTGGAGGCGGCCTCGGGGGTCGTCATCAGCTCCAGCACCGAGCGGTGCTTCGTCGGGCAGAACGCGGACGCGTACACCAAGTGGGAGATGAGCTCGGGCACTTGGTTGGCGACCGCGTTCAGCGTGACCCCGCCGAGGCTCTGGCCGACCAGGACGACGGGACCGTTGCGGTGCGCGGCGCGCACGGCCTCGACCACGTGGGCCGTGAAGTGCGCCGGCGTCACCGCGCCGAGCGGCGACGGTTCCGTGGCCAGCCGCTCCAGATCCTGCGGGGCCTGGTAGGAGACGGGGAAGTAGGCGTCGGGCCCGTGCCCGGGCAGGTCCACCGCGATCGCCCGGTGGCCGCGCACGCCCAGCTCCCGCAGGGCCGGCGCCCAGCCGTAGGAGTTGCTTCCGGAGCCGTGGACGAGGACGAAGACGGGCGCGCCCCGCCTTCGCGTGTCCGCGCGCGCGGCGGAGGCCCCCGCCCCCACCGCCGCGGCCGCACCGGCCCCGGCCGCGGCCGCCTTCAGTACGCCGCGCCGTGACCGCCCGCCGGCACGCTCGGCGCCACTGTTGTCACTCACACCACTCGCGTTACTCATGAGTAACACTCTAGAGCCGGCCCCCACATGACCGGCTGCTTCCGGCCAGGCGGCACGCGGCGCCCGGCGGCCCGGTTCAGTGCCCCAGCACCGCCATCGCCGCGTTGTGGCCGGGGACCCCGCTGACGCCGCCGCCGCGGACCGCGCCCGCGCCGCACAGCAGGACGTTGGGACGGGCCGTCTCCACGCCCCACCGCCCTGCGTCCGGGTCCCCGTAAGGCCAGGACAGGTCGCGGTGGAAGATGTGGCCGCCGGGCAGCCGCAGTTCGCGTTCCAGGTCCAGCGGGGTCTTCGCCTCGATGCACGGGCGGCCGTCCGCGTCGAAGGCCAGGCAGTCGGTGAGCGGCTCGGCCAGGTGCGCGTCAAGCTGCGCGAGAGTGGCGGTCAGCAGCACCTCGCGGGCCTGCTGGTTGTCGTGCCCGAACAGCCTGGCCGGGGTGTGCAGGCCGAAGAGGGTGAGCGTCTGGTAGCCCTGCTCGACCAGTTCGGGTCCCAGGATCGTCGGGTCGGCCAGCGAGTGGCAGTAGATCTCCGAGGGCGGTACGGACGGCAGTTCCCCGGCAGCGGCCTCCGCGTAGGCCCGGGCGAGCTCCGAGTACCCCTCGGCGATGTGAAAGGTTCCGCCGAAGGCCTCGCGCGGGTCGACAGTGGTGTCCCGCAGCCGTGGCAGCCTGCGCAGCAGCATGTTGACCTTGAGCTGGGCGCCCTCGGGTGCCGCCGCCGGGTCCTCCGGCGCGCTCTCGCCGAGCAGTTCGGCCAGCGCCCGCGGCGATGCGTTGACCAGCACCGTGCGGCCGACGACCCGGCCCTCGCCGGTCGCCGTACGGAACACCACCTCGGCCGGAGCGACCCCGTCCGTGTCGATCCGCAGCACCTCGTGGCCGGTGGCGATCTCCGCCCCGGCCTTGGTCGCGGCCGCGGCGAGGGCGTCCGTCAGGGCGCCCATGCCTCCGACCGGCACGTCCCAGTCGCCGGTCCCGCCGCCGATGACGTGGTAGAGGAAGCACCGGTTCTGGGCGAGTGAGGGGTCGTGCGCATCCGCGAAGGTGCCGATGAGGCCGTCGGTCAGGACCACTCCGCGGACCAGGTCGTCGCTGAAGTGCCGTTCCACCGCCTGCCCCAGCGGCTCCTCGAACAGCATCCGCCACGCGGCCTCGTCGTCGACCCTGGCCCGCAGCTCCGCCCGGGTGGGCAGCGGCTCGGTCAGGGTCGGGAACACCTTGCGGGCCACCTGCCCGGTGGTCGCGTAGAAGGCCCGCCAGCTCTCGTACTCCCGGGCCGAACCGGTCAGCCGGGCGAAGGACTCCCGGGTGCGCTCCTCGCCCCCGCCCACGAGCAGTCCGCCGGGCCGGCCGTCGCGCTCGGTCGGCGTGTACGAGGAGACGGTGCGCCGGCGTACGGCGAAGCGCAGTTCCAGGTCGCGCACGATCTTCTCGGGCAGCAGGGAGACCAGGTACGAGTAGCGGGAGAGGCGGGCGTCGACGCCCGCGAAGGGTCTGCTGGAGATCGCCGCCCCGCCGGCGTTGCCGAGCCGCTCCAGGACCAGCACCGAGCGGCCGGCCCGGGCCAGGTACGCGGCGGCCACCAGCCCGTTGTGCCCGCCGCCCACGATCACGTCGTCGTACACGTCCCGCCCGAAGGTCGTCATGGCTCTTGGTAGCACACCTGGCCGAGCCGCTCCAGACAGTGGGCCTCGTCGGCGTGGGCCAGCACCGTCTCGGGATGCTCGTCGCCCAGTGACCGTTCGCGGATGCCGGACAGGTCCCGGTAGATCGGCAGGGCCTCGTCCCAGCGGCCCAGCCTGCCCAGGCCGACGGCCAGTTCGCGGCGGCTGACCAGGGTGTCCGCGTGTTCGGCGCCGAGCGCCGCGGCGCGCGCGGCGGCCACCTGCCGGGCCTCGGCCACCGCCTCCTCCCACCGGTCCAGGCGGCCCAGGTTGACGCCGAGGACGTGCCGGGCGCGCAGCGTCTCGGGGTCGGCCGCCCCGTAGGCGCGGGTGCGGTCGCGGACCAGGGCCCGGAAGAGGTCGAGGGCCTGAGCGCTGCTGCCGGTGCGGCCGAGGGCGATGCCGACCTCGTAGCGGGCGGCCAGGGTGTCGGGGTGGTCGTGGCCGAGGACCCGTTCGCGTGCGGCGGCGACCTCGCGGAAGCCGGCCAGCGCCTCCTGCCAGCGATCGAGGCGACCGAGCACGTACGCCGCCTCGTACCGGGTCAGCAGGGTGTCGGCGTGCTCGGCGCCGAGGACGGCCGCCCGGTCCGCGGCGACCGCGACGGCCGTGGCGTGGGCCTCCGCGTACCGGCCCAGCGCCCGTAGGGCACAGGCCAGGTTGTGGCGGCAGCGCAGCGTGTCGGGGTGGAGCTGTCCCATGGTCCGCTCGCGGGCGACGAGCACCGCGCGGTAGACGTCGTGGGCCTCCTGGTGGCGGCCGAGCCGGCCCATCTCGTACGCCGCCTCCTGGCGCGCGGCGAGGGTGTCGGCGTGGTCCGGGCCGAGGACCCGGGCGCGCCCGTCGGCCACTGCCGCGTATACGGACAAGGCCTCCTCGGAGCGGCCCGCGCGGCTGAGGGCGTAGCCGCGGGCGTGGCCGGCGGCGAGGGCGTCGGAGCCGTTCTCGCGCGGGCCGGCGGGGCGCGGGAAGCCGTACGCCGCGGTGAGGCGGGGGTCCTCGGCGGGGGCGGGGCGCACGATGGTGCCGCCGGGGCGGAGCGCGTGCCGCTCCCCGCCCGGGCCCGGGACGGGCTGTTCACCGCTGGAGCGCACGGCCGTCCAGGAGCCGGTGAGCACGGCCCATTCGCCGCTCGCGGGACGCGCCTCCATGCCGGCCTTGCGGCCGGCGGTCATGCCGTGGGCCCAGGCCGGGAGCGGGGCGGGGGCGCCGGGCAGGGCGCCCGGACCCAGCCGGGACTCGACGAGGCTGCGGTGCACGTGGCGGGCGTCCTGCGGACGGTCGTCGGGGCACTTGGCGAGCAGGTCCAGGACGACCTGCTCGAAGTAGCCGGGCAGCTCGGGGCGGTGCTCGCGCAGCGGTACGGGCGGGGTGTCGCGGTGGCCGATGAGCACCGACCAGGAATCGCCGAGGTCGAAGGGCGGGGCGCCGGTGGCGATCTCGTAGAGGACGCAGCCGAGGGAGTAGAGGTCGCTGCGGTGGTCGACCTCGCCGCCCGCGATCTGCTCGGGCGACATGTAGTGCGGGGTGCCCATGGCCATGCCGCCGCCGGTGAGTTTGGCGGTGAAGCCGATGTCGTGCGCGAGGCGGGCGATGCCGAAGTCACAGATCTTCACCGTGCCGTCGACGAGCCGCATGATGTTGGCCGGCTTCAGGTCGCGGTGGACGACGCCCTGGTCGTGCGTGTAACCGAGGGCGGCGGCCATCTGCTCCGCGATGTCGACGACCACGTGCACGGGCAACGGCCGGGTCTCGTTGTCCTCCATGAGCTGGCTGAGATTTCGGCCTTCGAGCAGCTCCATGACGAGGTAGAGGGGGCCGCCGGCGGCGCTGTCGTCGCCGAAGTCGTGGACGACGGTGACCCCGCGGTGCTGGAGGGACGCTGCCACGCGCGCCTCACGCCTGAAGCGCTCGCGCAGCACCTGCGTGAAGTGGGCGTCCTGTTCGGCGCCGATCGGCTTGAGGCACTTCACGGCGACATGCCGGCCCAGCGATTCGTCCCGGGCGCGCCATACCTCGCCCATGCCGCCGCGCCCGATCAGATCGAGCGACCGGTACCGGCCCTGGATCAGTCTGGACTCCGCCATGTCTTGAAGTCGCCCCCGTCGTCGCGCTACGCCCTCCCCGGCCGGTCCAGTATGGCCGCTGATGTACGCAGTGTGTACGGGGAGGGGCGGCTCGCGGGGCCCATGCGGCGCATCGCTTTCAAGATGTGACCTGGGGGCAGCTTCCAGCGCAGACCTGCGGGAATGCTGCGCAGCACGCGTCCCGTGAGGCGCAGGCGCCGGGTGACGCTGCGCGGGGCGGGAGCGGGCCGCCCGTACAGCTGGTGCGCCCAGTCGGGGAGGGAGCCGTACGCGAGGCCGGCGAGCGGGCGCCACAGCAGGTTTCGGCCAGGCACCAGAAGGGGATGGACGGGCGGGCCGCGCAGGAAGTCGTCCACGGCGAGGGCGTCGGGGCCGGCGGCGAGTTCGGGGCGGACCTCGTCGAAGTAGGCGGCGAGCTGGGCGGTGTCGGCGGGGACGCCGGCCGGATCGAGACCGACGAGGCGTGCGTTGACGCGGTTCTCGTCGACGTAGCGGTCGGCCTGGGAGGGGGTGAGCGTGATGCCGGACCGGCGCAGGACGTGCAGGAAGCTGTCGATCTGCGCGCAGTGGATCCACAGCAGCAGCCCGGGGTCGTCGACGGGGAAGGTGCGGCCGGTGGCCGGATCTGTGGCGGACAGCCTGCGATGGATGGCGCGGACGCGGCTGCCGGCGCGCTCGGCGGCCTCGGTGGTGCCGTAGGTGAGGGTGCCGACGAAGTCGGCGGTGCGCATCAGCCGGCCCCAGGCGTCGCGGCGGAAGTCGGAGTTCTCCGTGACCCCGCGGACGGCGCGCGGGTGGAGGGCCTGGAGGTAGAGGGCGCGGACCCCGGCGATCCACATCATCGGGTCGCCGTGGCACTGCCAGGTGACGGACGCGGGGCCGTAGAGCCCCGGGTCGGCGCCGGATCCCGTCCCCGCCGCGGGCTCGGGTCCGTGCTCGGGTTCGCTTCCGGGCCGGGGCCCGGGTCCGGTCGCGGTGTTCCCCATCCCGTACCTCCCCGTCGCAGGCGCCCGGTGGTTCCAGCCTACCGAGCCGGAGGCTGGGGGCGGTCGGCCGTGGGCGATCCGCAGGGACGGTTCGCACCGGTGCCCGCACGGGTGTCCGTCGCCGCGGAACGGGCAGGTGCCTGGCGTGAAGCTCATCCCTGGGCGGCGCGGACGCAAGTGGCGTCGTCGGCGAGCGCTCGCCCGCTGGCTGCCCCGAGCCGTCCTCATCCGGATCGGCAGGCGGCTGACGGTGTGGAGTCTGCGCCTCGCGATATGGGGCGCGCGCAGGGCACTCCGGCGCCTGCTGCGTGCCGTGCTGCCCGGCCTCACGGCCGTATGACGAGGCCGCCATGACGGCACAGGTACTCGTGGGCGTGGACGGCTCACCCGAGAGTCTCGCGGCAGTGGAGTGGGCCGCGCACGAAGCGGCGCTGCGCCACGTGCCGTTGTGCCTGCTGCACGTGGAGGAGCCGATGCGGACGCAGCGGGTCCACGGGCAGGTCGCCTTCGCCGCGGCCTCGCGTTCACGGGCCGTGCTGCGCGAGGCTGCGGACCGGGCCCGCCGGGGCCGGCCGCAGCTGCGGGTGACCACCCGTTGCGACCTGGGGCGCGTCGCCGAGACGCTGCGCGGGGCGGCGGACGAGGCGGACCTGGTGGTCGTCGGATCGCGTGCGCTCGGCGAGATCGCCGGCTTCCTGCTCGGGTCGGTGTCGCAGGCCGTCGCCGGGACGGCCGGGCGACCGGTGGTGCTGGTGCGGGCGGACTGCGCGGACACCGCCGCGCGCACGGCGGTCGTCGCCGGCCTCGGGCTGTCGGACCGCGGCGAGGCACTGCTGGGCTTCGTCTTCGCCGAGGCCGATCGCAGGGGCGGTGGGCTGCGCGTCCTGCACTGCTGGGGTCCGTCCGCGGCCTCCGTGTCCTCGGGTACGGCGGACCCCGGCGACGACGAGCGGGGGCGGCGCGCGGTGGAGCGCATGACCGAGCTGCTGCAACCGTGGCGGCGGAGGTATCCGGGTGTGCGCGTGATCCCCGAGGCCGTCTTCGGCTCTCCCGTGGCCGGACTCTCGCAGGCGGCGCGGGGAGCGGGGCTCCTGGCCGTCGGCCGGCGTCGGAGGCGGCTGCCGCTGGGGCCGCACCTCGGCCATGTCGCGCATGCCGTGATCAACCACAGCACGGCCCCGGTCGCCGTGGTCCCCCTGGCCTGAGGACACCCGCCCCGCGGGCGCGCCGTGCGACACGCCCCGCGGTGGGCCGCCGCACGGCCCGGGACGGGGGGGCGAGCGGCATAGTGGTGGGGTGACCACCGAACACGACGACGCAGGCGGCGACGGCACCCCTGCCACCCGTTCCCTGGAGCCGGGGGGCGGAGGGGACGAAGAGGCGCAAGTCATCGTGGTGGGCGCCGGACCGGCCGGTTCCGCCGCGGCGGTGAACCTGGCCCGAGCGGGCCTGGACGTGCTGCTGCTGGAGAAGAGCGGCTTCCCGCGGGAGAAGGTCTGCGGCGACGGCCTGACACCGCGGGCCGTTCACCAGCTCGTACGGCTCGGCATCGACGTCAGCGCTCCCGGCTGGATGCGCAACAAGGGCATGCGGTGGGTGTGCGAGGGCAATCAGGTGGAGCTGGACTGGCCGCGGCTGGGCAGCCTCCCCGATTTCGGGCTGACCCGCAGCCGCCACGACTTCGACGATCTCCTCGCCGCTCACGCCCGGGCCGCCGGAGCCCGCCTGCGGACCCACGTGAAGGTGACGGCCCCCCTGACCGACCGCTCCGGGCGCATCACCGGGGTGACCGCCACGCACGGTCCGGACAAGCAACCGGTCAGCTACCGGGCGCCACTGGTCGTCGCCGCCGACGGCGCCTCCGCACGGATCGCGGTGGCCCTCGGCCTGGCTCGCGACGCGGGCCGCCCGGTCGCCGCGGCGGCCCGCCGCTACTACCGCAGCGAAGCCCGTACCCACGACCCCTACCTCGAACTCTGGGCGGATCTGCGCTGTCCGCACACGGGGCTGGACCTCCCCGGGTACGGCTGGGTGTTCCCTCTCGGTGACGGGCGCGTCAACATCGGTCTCGGCGGCCTGCCGCAGCGGCGCAGCCGGCCCGTGGACCTTCGAGCCGCCATGGAGCACTGGCTCCCCCGCCTCCCGCCGGGCTGGGGCGTGCGGGAGGAGAGCGCCGAATCGCCCCTGCGCAGCGCGCCCCTGCCGATGGGATTGAACCGCCGGCCTCAGTACCGGCGGGGTCTGCTGCTGGTCGGCGACAGCGCGGGCATGGTCAGTCCGTGGAGCGGTGAGGGCATCGGCCAGGCCATGGAAGCCGCGGAGGTCGCGGCGCAGACCATCGCCCTGGCCCTGGCCAGGCCGCCCGGGCCGCGGCGCGAGCACGCGCTGGAGCAGTACCCCGCGGAGATCCGGCGCCGCTGGGGGCGCTACTACCGGCTGGGCAACCTCGCCAGTGATCTCGTCTTCTCCCGCTACGGTTTCCGGGCGCTCCTCCACCCTCGCGTCATGGCCTCGCCCGTGCTCGTGCGCACCCTGGCCCGCCTGCTCACCGACGTGAGCGCCGAACCGGGCCGCGACACCGTCGACGCCGTCCTGCACACGCTCCTGCGCCTCGTGCCGACTCCGCGGCGATGACGCCGCCGCTGGGCCTCGGACCATTCGGCTTCGGCGGAGCCGAAACGGGTGTACGCGCTGTCGGAACGGGCACCCGCTGGGGTGGCGGGGTACGACTCACCCGTGCTTTTCGTGCAGGTTTTGGAGGTGTCGAGGATGGCCGCAGGCAAGAAGGCCAAGAACGTCGGCAAGTCCGTCAAGGGAAAGGCGAAGGAGGTCACCGGCAAGGCCGTCGGCAACGAGAGCCTGGAGACGAAGGGCCGTGCCGAGCAGGCCGCAGGTGATGCGAAGCAGGCCGCTCAGAAGGCGAAGGACGCTCTCAAGCACTGACTGACGATCACGCTCACGCGGGGGCCGGCGGCTGAGCCGCCGGCCCCCGCGTGTCCGTCACGCCCGCGCCCGTCAGCGCCGGCGTGACCGCCGGGGCGGAGCTTCCTCCTCTTCACCCTCTTCCTCGTCCTGGTCCTCGTCCTCCTGGTCCTCGTCCTCCTCGTCCTCGTCCTCGTATTCATCGCTGCCGTCATCGGCCGGCTCGGCCCCTTCCTCGTCCTCTTCGCCCTCGTACTCTTCCTCGTCCGCGTATTCGCCCTCGTCCTCGTCCTGGTCGGCTTCCTCCTCGCCCTCGGGGTAGGCGTCCTCCTCGGCGGCACCCTCTTCGCTCTCTTCGCCCTCTTCCTCGGCCGCGGCCTCTTCCTCTTCCAGGGCGTCTTCGTGCGTGACGACGACCTCGCCGTCCCGGATCTCTCCGCGCCAGCCCTCCGGCTCATCGTTGGAGAGGCTGACGAAGCGGTTGAAGTTCTTCAGGTCGAGCCGCATGCGCCGGCCCTGGGCACGCCAGATGTTTCCCGTCTTCTCGAAGAAGCCGGCGGGGTAGTACTCGACGACGAGGACGATCCGGGTGAGCGACGGGGCCAGCTCATGGAAACTCACGCAGCCGCGCGTGGTTCCTTTGGCGCCCTCCGAGGACCAGACGATCCTGTCGTCCGGCACTTGTTCCTGGACCGTGGCCTTCCAGCTGCGTGTGGAGGGCCCGACCTTGACCTTCCAGTCCGAGGTCGTGTCGTCGTTCTTCGAGACGCTGCGCACACCCTTGGTGAAACCGCTGAAGTTCTCGTACTGGGTCCAGTGGTCGTAGACGGTGCGCAACGGCAGTCCCACATCCAAGGTCTCCATGATGTGCATCGCCTTGGTGCCGCCCTTGCGCCCCTTGCCCTTGCCCTTGCCCTTGCCTCCGAAGAGGCTGCCGGCCGTGTCGCTGATCTTGTCCTTCAGCCCGCTGAACGTCTGCCCGAGCACGGCTTTCGCCGGTGAGTCCCCTTGGAGGAGTCTGCCTCCGATGCCGGCGAGGGAGCCTCCGTTCTCCGCGACGTCGGAGAGGCGGTCGGTAAGGTCTCCCACCTTGTCCACGGCCTTGTCCGCCAGGCCTTCGGCCTGGGCGGAGACGTAGTTGCCGAGTTCACCGAGCAGCTTGTCGAAACCGGACTGGCCGTCCTTGGAGCCGTTCTTGGAGCCCTGCTGTGTGGTTGCCATGGTTCACCTCCGCGCCGTCGGCTTGCGGCGGGCCGTTTTCTTGGCCGCGGTGGTCTTGGCGGCACTCTTGGACGCGGCCTGGCGGCCGGGGGGCTTCTTCGCCGCGCTCTTCTTGGCGGGGGCCTTCTTCGCGGCGGGTCTGCTCGCTGACTTCTTCGCCGCCGCCTTCTTGGCCGGTGCCTTGGGCGCTGAGCGTCCGCTCGCCGACTTCTTGGTGGTCGCCTTCTGCGCCGGAGCGGACTTCTTCGCCGGAGCGGCCTTCTTGGCGGGGGCGGCCTTCTTCGCCGGAGCCGACTTCTTGGCCGGAGCTGACTTCTTCGCCGGAGCGGACTTCTTTGCGGGAGCCGACTTCTTCGCCGGAGCCGCCTTCTTGGCGGGAGCTGACTTCTTCGCCGGAGCGGCCTTCCCGGGTCCGCTCCTGCCCGCGGGTGCGCTGCGCTGTTCCGCCTTGGCCGTACGGCCGGAGGTGGGGCGACGGCGGGCCGGACGTCGGCGTGCCGCGGGCTCTTCCTCGTCCTCCTCCTCTTCCTCGGGCTCCTCGTCGGGCTCCTCCTCAGGCTCCTCCTCGGGCTCCTCCTCGGGCTCCTCCTCGGGCTCTTCCTCGGGCTCTTCCTCGGGCTCCTGCTCAGCCTCCTCCTCGGGCTCCTCGTCGGGCTCCTCTTCGTCCTCCGGCGCCTCCGGCTTCCGGGCCGACGCCGAGCGGCGGCGGGCCGACCGCCGACGGGGGGCGGGCTCCTCCTCGGGTTCCTCCTCGGGCTCCTCCTCGGCCTCTTCCCCAGGCTCTTCCTCGTCCTGCTCGTCCTCGTACTCGTACTCCTCGTCCTCCGGTTCCTGCTCTTCCTCCTCGCCTTCGGGCTCCTGGTAGGGCTCCTCCTCGTAGGCCGCGTCCGGCTCCCCACCCTCGTCCTCGTATTCCTCCTCGTCCGCGTCTTCCTCGTCGGCGTCTTCCTCGTCACGGCGGCCGACGGCGAGCGTCCGCTGGTGGAGCGAGTCGGCGAGCTGGGACAGCTGACGGTTGGCAGCGGCCGTCAGCGCCTTGCGGCCGGCGTCCAGCGCCTCGCCCCGGATCTGCTCGCCGAGCTCGGAGACCTGAGGCATCTCACTCAGCTTCTTCAGGCCTTGTGTCGCAAGCTCCCGGGGGTCCAGGCCGAGGCGGCGGCCGGCGACGAACGTCGCCAGGCTGAGGGCCATGCGACCCTTTTTAGCCCGCCCCAGCACATAGCCACCGACAATGGCGGCCCCCAGGGCGATCTTGGTCGTGTCGTCCATGAGCCCTTTCCCTTCACCACGTGCGCCCGGTGGCCACCGCCTTTGCACTCCACGTGCTCCCGCTGCCGCGGATGCACGCCGGGGTGACGGGACGCGCTGATCGCTCGGTTACTAAGTGGCTGCCCCGCTGATGCCAGATATGCCTCGTATGATGTGAAAATCTGGTTTTTGTTCTGATCTCAGGCGTTTGATCTTCATGCCAGCGGGCAGCCCTAGGGGCAGTTCGCGAGGGGAGTGGGCCATGGCCCCAGCAGAGCCCGCGCGCCGCCGGCGCTCTCCGTCGGACGGCGGTGACGACGGCGCAGAGACGAGCAGGCCCGGCCGCAAGGCCCCGCCCCGCAAGCCGGTCGCGCGCCGTGGCACTCCGGGGGCGGCCGCCGCGATGCGCCTGGCGGCCCGGCAGCTTTCGGAGCTGCTCGGGCGTCCACCCGAGTCGGTGTCGGCCCTGAAGCCCACGGAGGATGGCTGGGAGGCCCAGGTCGAGGTCGTGGAGCTGGAACGCATCCCCGACACGACCAGCGTCCTGGCCAGCTACAAGGTCACGATGGACGAAGAAGGGGAACTCATCTCCTACGAGAGGACGCGGCGGTACAGCAGGGGAATGATCGACCGGCCGGCGTGAGGGTCACCGGCCACCGGTGAAGGGAAGCGGCCATGACAGTGATGCCGCAAGGTGGAAGCAGCGTCAGCAGAGGCGGGGGCGGCGGCACCAGCCTCTACGACGTCCTGGAACTGATCCTTGACCGCGGGCTGGTCATCGACGTCTTCGTCCGTGTCTCCCTGGTCGGGATCGAGATCCTGAAGATCGACGCGAGGATCGTCGTGGCCAGCGTCGACACCTACCTGCGCTTCGCCGAGGCCTGCAACCGGCTCGACCTCGAAGCGGGCCGCAAGGCGCCCGCCCAGCTGACGGACGTCGTCGGCGGCATGGTCGAGAGCGGCGCGCAGGGCAAGTCCAAGGGCGCGCTCAGCGGGGCGGTGGACGCCGTGACGCAGTCCCTGACCGGCAAGTCCGGGACGGAGGACGAGCGGGAGGAGGAGCCCGAGGAGGAAGAGGCCCCGCGGCGCCGCCGGCCCGCACGCCGCCCGGTCCGCCGTGAGAAGGAGTGAGGGAGAACGCGATGGCTCTGTATGTGTATGCGATCATCGGGGCCGAGCACCCTTGCCGTCTGGACGGGCTGACCGGCGTAGGGGCGCAGCCCGGGGCGCTCCGCGCCGTCACCACGGAACAGCTGTCCGCGGTCGTCAGTGACGTGGACGAGGAGATCCGTCCCAAGCGCCGCGACCTGACCGCCCACCAGGAGGTCCAGACGAGCCTTATGGCGGACGGCGCGGTCCTGCCCCTGCAGTTCGGGTACATCGCCCCCGACGAGCAGACGGTCCGGGAGGCCCTCCTGCAACGCACGGAGTCCTACCTCGAATCCTTGGAGCGGGTCGAAGGCTGCGCCGAGTACAACATCAAGGCGTCGCAGGACGAGGAGGCACTCCTGCGCGAGATCCTCGACGAGTTCCCGGAAGCGCGGAAGCTCAACGACCGGATCCGGGGAGGCGACACCGACCCCCGGCTCCCCCTCCAGCTGGGAGAACTCGTCGCCACGGAGGTGCGCGGCCGGCAGGAGACGCTCGCCGCCGGCCTCGTCCAGGCCCTGGTCGGATTCGCGCGCGAGCATGCCGTCCGCGCCCCCGTCGACGGCGACGTGCTCAACCTCTCGCTCCTGGTCCACAGCGACCAGAAGGACGAGTTCCTCGACGCCGAGGCCGGCCTCGCCGAGCAGGTCGAAGGCGTCGACTTCCGCTTCGGCGGACCGCTGCCGCCGTACAGCTTTGTCTAGGGCGCTCAGGAGGAGCCATGGGGCTGCTGACCGGACTGCTGACCTCACCGCTGGCGCCCATGCGCGCCGTGGTGTGGGTGGCACAGCGCGTCGCCGACAAGGCGACCGAGGAGTACTACGATCCCGCCCCCGTCTGGGCGGCGCTCGCCGACCTCGAGGGCCGGCTCCAGCGGGGTGAGATCGACCCCGACACCTTCGAGGTCATGGAGGACGAACTCCTCGACCGGCTCGACGAGATCACTAAATACCGGCAGCAGGGTCTGCCGTGACCGGGGAGGTCGGGGACCGTGACTGACCCGCTCGCCAACCGGCTGGGCCCCTTGCCGTCCCGCGCGACGCCGATGTCCTATCCCCCCAGCTCTTCTTCCGCGAGCCTGGCCGACATCCTCGAACGCGTCCTGGACAAGGGCATCGTCATCGCGGGCGACATCCGCATCAACCTCCTCGACATCGAGTTGCTGACCATCAAGCTGCGGATACTGATCGCCTCGGTGGACAAGGCCAAGGAGATGGGCATCGACTGGTGGGAGTACGACCCGTCCCTCTCCTCCCGCCACAGCGGCGACCCGCTGGCGGAGGAGAACCGCCGCCTGCGGGCCGAGGTGGAGGCACTGCGGCGCGAACGCCTGGGTACCGCAGAGCCCGCCCCGGAGAGCGCGGAGGGCGACCTCGCGGGGGAAGAGGACCGCCCGGCGCGCAGGGCCCCGACGAGGAACAGGCGCGCCCCATGAACCAGGAGCCGACCCTCACCTACGTGTACGCCGTGGCCGCACCCACGCCGGAACTCGACCGCATCGTGGCCTCCTTGCGGGGTGTGGCCGATGCCGCGCTGTCCCTCCTGCCGCCCCCCGGCGACGCCGGTCCGGCGGCGCCCGCGTTCGTCACCAGCCAGGTCCCCCACGCCGATTGGCGCGAAGAGGTGCTCCGGGCGCACTTCGAGGACCTCGACTGGCTGGAGAGCACGGCCCGGGCCCACCACCATGTCATCCAGGCCCTCAGCGACCGGGCCACCGTCCTGCCCCTGCGGATGGCGACGCTCTACCAGGACCAGGAGCGGGCCCTGGCGGCGCTGCGCGAGCAGCGGCCCGCTTTCGCCGACCGCCTGGCCCTCCTGGCCCACCAGGCCGAGTACGGCGTCAAGGTCTACGTACGCCCCGGCGCCGACGGCGCCGGCGAGCCCGACTCGGCGACCGCGGCCGCCACGCCCGCCCCCAGCAGTCCCGGCAAGGCGTACCTCCAGGCCCGCAAGAGGCAGCACCACGCCCGTGAGGACCGCTACGAGCAGGCCGCGGCGGCGGCGGAACGCATCGCCGCCGCCGCGGCCGCGCACGCGACCCACGCGGTGCGGCACCCGACCCAGTCGGGCCCCCTGACCCGCGGCGGAGCCGGCGAGGACGGCGAGAACGTCCTCAACGACGCGTACCTCGTTCCCGACGACCAGGTCGAAGCCTTTCGCAGGGCCGTTCAGCAGGCGGGTGAGGACCTGCCCGGCGTACGTGTCGACGTCACCGGCCCCTGGGCCCCCTACTCGTTCGCCATGCCGGCCCCCCCGACCCCGGGCACCGGCACCAACACCAACAACGCCATCCACACCCCCGGTGGACCGACATGACGATCACCCCGCGTGACGCATCCCTGCCTGGCCGGCAGGTCGCCCTCGTCGACCTCCTCGACCGCCTCCTGGCCGGCGGCGTCGTGATCACCGGGGACGTCGTCCTGTCCATCGCGGACATCGACCTGGTACGGATCTCGCTGCGCGCCCTCATCACCTCGGTGGCCGGTGGCCCCGACCCGCCTTCCCACACCGGCGGCGAACGGCCGTGAACGGTGACGGCCCCGCCCGGCGGCCCCCCTCACCGGACCTCAGCGCCGTCGGCGACACGATGGCGAACGCCTTCCGCCTCCTCCAAGCACCCCCCACCGCGCCCGGAAGCGACCCGCCACGGCCGGCTCGCCGCCTGCACACCGACCCCGACACCGTCGGCGAGGACCTTTTGAAACTCGTCCTCACGCTCGTGGAGCTCCTGCGCCAACTCATCGAACGCCAGGCCCTGCGCCGCGTCGACGCGGGCGATCTCACCGACGAGCAGGAGGAGGAACTGGGTGCCACGCTCCTCGCCCTCCACGACCGCATGACCGAGCTGTGCGCGGAGCACGGTTACGCGCTGGAGGACCTCAATCTCGACCTGGGGCCGCTGGGGCCCCTCCTTCCGCCCTGAGCCTGAACGAGGAAAGCGGCTTCGCCCTCGCAGGGGAGGGAAAGCCGCTTCGTTCCTCGATGTTCGGCTATCGCGCCGCGCGACGGAACAATCGGAAGATGATCAGGAGGACGAGGGAGCCGACGATGGCGGCGATCCAGGTCGAAAGCTCGAAGAAGCCGTCGACGGAGTCCACGCCGAAGATCACCTTGCCCAGCCATCCGCCGAGCAGAGCACCCGCGATGCCGATCAGTATGGTGATGATGATGCCGCCCGGGTCCTTACCGGGCATCAGCATCTTCGCGAAGATGCCCGCGAGCAGACCGAGCAGGATCCAAGCAAGTATGCCCATGCTTCCTTCTCGCTTTCAGAACCTTCCACTGCCGATCAGCGCACCGCGTCCTTTCCCTTCTCCTTGACACGCCGCGCCTTGCCCCGGGCTTCCAGAGCCGCCCCCTTGGCGGCCAGGGTTTCCTTGCCCATCGCATGAGCTGCTTTTCGCACAGCCTTACCAGCAACCTGTTCCATCTCGGCTTTCGCCTTCTCACCCACGCCCATGTCGCTCCCCTTCACAGTCCAACCATTACGCATATATCCCTGCATTTGACTCCAAAACAAATTAGCGTGGTATTCAGGCCGGGCCGCCGCCGGGCGGGCGGCGGCATAGAGTTGCGGGGTGCAGCTCTACACCATCGGCGAGGCCGCCCACCTCCTCCGTGTCAGCACGGACACCGCCCGCCGCTGGGCCGATGCCGGGCGCTTCCCGACCCGGCGGGACGGCACGAGGCGGATGGTGGAGGGCGGGGACCTGGCCGCCTTTTGCGTGGAACTCGCCCGGGAGCCCGCCGAGGACGACGGCGAGAGCACGACGTCCGCCCGCAACGCGCTGCCCGGGATCGTGACCGCGGTGACGCTCGGCGAGGTCGCCGCCCAGGTCGAGATCCAGGCGGGGCCCCACCGGGTGGTCTCCCTGCTGACGCGCGAGGCGGTCGAGGAGCTCGGACTCGCCGTCGGCGTGCGGGCCGTGGCCCGCGTCAAGTCCACCAGCGTCCACATCGACGTCGACTGACCTCCGGCCGCAGCGGGGTCGGGAGGTCAGTGTGCTCACGGTCCGGTTGCCAGGCGGTCAGCGGCGCGCCACCCGGGTCACGGCCCTGTCGGTGTTGTTGTTCCGTTTCCGGTCCGGCGTACGGGAGTGGACCCCGGCGGTGGCGATGACGACGGGCCGCTGGGCGACCCGCACCGTGACGTGGAAGACCCGCAGCTGTCCGGCCCCCAGAGCCTCGATCCGCCGGCTCACCCGGTCGGAGCCGCCGCCGTCGGCGGCGGGAGCCGTGCCCATGACCTGCGCGCCGCGCGGCAGGTTCAGGGTGACCACAGCGTCCGCCGCACTGAACGGCCCGTCGTTGGTCACCGTCACGGTGTAGGTGTACTGCTCCCCCTCCCGTACGGTGGCCGGCGCGCTCAGACGGACCGCCAGGTCGGCCCTGGGCCGGCCTGCGCCGACCTCGATGCGTCCGACCCGGTCGCCGGCGATCTCGGTGAACCACATGCCGCCGTCCGGTCCGGCGGTGATACGGGTCGGGAAGGCGGCCGCGCCGGGCAGGGGGTAGTGCGCGAAGTCCCCCGCGGGCGTGATCCGGCCGATGCCGTTTCCGACCTGCTCGGTGAACCACAGGTTCCCGTCGGGCCCGGCGGCGATCCCGTCCGGGGCGCTGTCCGCGACGGGCACGTCGTACTCGGTGACCGTCCCGTCGGTGGTGATCTTCCCGATCCGGTTGCCGAAGAGCTCCGTGAACCACAACGCGCCGTCGGGACCGGCGGTGATGACGTCCGGTCCGCTGTCGGGGTGCGGCAGGTCGTACTCGGTGACGACTCCGCCGGTGGTGATCCGCCCGATCCGGTTGCCGAGGATCTCGGTGAACCACAGGTTGCCGTCGGGCCCGGTCACGATGCTCTCCGGGCCGCTGTCCGGGTGGGGCAGGTCGTACTCGGTGACGACACCCGCGGTGGTGATCTTCCCGATCCGGTCGCCGGGATCCTCGGTGAACCACAGGTTGCCGTCCGGGCCGGTCGTGATGGCGAACGGCTGGCGCCCGCCCGGGCCCGGCAGGTCGTACTCGGTGACGGCGCCGGCCGTGGTGATCTTCCCGATGCGGCCGCTGACGTCCGTGAACCACAGATGGCCGTCGGGTCCCGCGGTGATTCCGAGTGCGTCGCCGGTGGCGCCGGGCAGCCGGAACTCGGCCAGTGTCCCGGCGGGGGTGATCCGGCCGATCTTCCTCGTGCCGTTCTCGCTGAACCAGAGGTTGCCGTCCGATCCCGTGGTGATGCCGCTCGGAGCGCTCCCGGGTGTGGGAAGGGGGTACTCGGTGAGCTCCCCGGCCTCGGCACCGACGGGAGCGGGTACCGGGGGCGGGGCGGCGGCCGACGTCGCGGGCGTACCGGCCGGCCCGAGGAGGCACGCGGCGGCCAGCAGGAGGGCCCAGCGGGCGCGGCGGCGTCGGGCCGTGGCGGGCGGGGGCCCGCCCAGGGTGCGGGGGGTCATCGGCGGCAGACCTTTCGGCCGGGGTTCGGGGGCGGGCCCGTCATGGGGCGAGACCTCGCCGACGGGTCCGGGCACTGTCGGGCGGCGCGTGAGGTCGCGACAGCGGCGCGCTCCGGCACGCCGGAGGCATACGCGCACTGCAGCCTAAGGGCTGTCCCGCAATCCCCGGTGGATCAGCGCGCGGCGTCAGACGCGGTGCATCGCAAGGCGGAGAGCGTCCTGATACTGGGCGTATCCGGGCGTTTCCGACCACGCGGCGAGGTGCCGTGGCTGTCGTCGTGCGTCCGCCGGGGATTACGGGACAGCCCTTGGGGTGCCGGGTGACGGGGTGTCAGGCCGCTGTGGGCCAAGGGGCTGACACCCATGGGAGTGCTCCTGCCGCACACCCCCTATACGCGGTCGGGGCGGAGTTCGATGTGGTCCGGTGCCAGGTCGACCGCCACGCGGTGCTCCATGCCCAGGGCCTCCAGGAACTTCGCAGGCAGCTGCACGCGTCCCGAGCGGTCGAGGACGACGTACTCGCGTTCGCTGATCGATTCCTCGCCGTGCTCGTCGGTGACCAGGCGGCGCAGGACCTCGCTGCTGGTGCGGCCGTCGCGGATCGCGACCGTGCGGCGGACCTCGCCCGCCACCATGGGGTCGTGCGTCACGATGACCACCGTCACGCCGAGTTCCTCGTTGACCGTGCGGAAGGCCTCGAAGACGGCCGCGGCCGTCTCCGAGTCGAGCTCGCCGGTGGGTTCGTCGGCCAGCAGCACCTTGGGGTCGTTGGCCATCGCCACCGCGATCGCGACCCGCTGCTGCTGCCCGCCCGACAGCTCCGCCGGGTGCCGGTGAGCCAGGTCGCCGATCCCGAGGGCGTCCAGGATCTCCGCCACCCGGGCAGAGCGGCGTGCGCCCGCGCCGCGACGCGAGCCGCCACCGCGCAACTGCATGGGCAGGGCCACGTTCTGGGCGGCCGTCAGGAACGGCAGCAGGTTGCGGGCCGTCTGCTGGAAGACGAACCCGACCGCGTCGCGCCGGTAGCGCAGCCGGTCCCGCGCCGTCAGTTCCAGCAGGTCGTAGCCGGCGACCGCTGCGCTGCCCGCCGTCGGGACGTCCAGTCCCGCCAGGATGTTCAGGAGGGTGGACTTCCCGCTGCCCGAGGCACCCACGAGGGCCACCAGGTCGCCCTGCTCGACCGTCAGCTCCAGCCCTTGGAGGGCCTGCACCTCGATGCCGTCCGTGCTGAAGATCCGGACGAGGCGGTCGCAGGCGATCGCGGCGTCCGCCGCCCGGGTGCGGGGCTCCGCGGCGGCCGTCGCCCGGCGGCGCAGCTCCTCGTACGTCGGCTGGTCGCTGTTCAACGCTGGTCTCCCGCTCTCAACTCGGTGGTGATCTGCCGTCGTCCGGAGGTCGCCGCCTCGACGAGCACGGCCGCGGCGATCAGGGCGGCCAGGCCCAGGGCCTGGGTCAGTACGGGGCCCGCGGTGAGCCGTACGCCGTTCGGCACGCTCGCGCCGACCAGGGTGGACAGGTCCATCGCCGGACCCAGCAGCACCACCGCGGCGGCCGCGACCAGGGCCCCGCCCAACGCCGCCGCCAAGGTCTGCGGCAGTGTCTCGGCGAGGATCAGCGCGACGCCCTGCCTGCGGCGCAGACCCATCGTGCGCAGCCGGGCCAGCAGCGCCGCGCGTTCGGGGACGCTGCGCATGAGCGTCAGCAGTACGGCCAGCAGCGCGAAGCCGGCCGCTCCGGCCACGGAGGCCCAGAAGAGGCGTTCCGCGGACCGCTGCAGCGGATCGGAGCCCAGCTCGGCGACGGCGTCGGCGCTGGTGCGCACGGGATACACCTCGTCGGCCGGCTGCGTCCCCGGAGCCGGGGCCGGCTCCTGGTCTCCGGCCGGCGCGGGGGCCGCGGGCGAAGGGGACGACGCCGGCGCCGGCGCCGGCGCCGGCGGGGAAGCGGACGCCGCCGGGAGAGCGGAGCGGACCAGCGCGCGCAGTCGGTCGCCGTCCACGGACCCGAGGCCGAACCACCGGTTCGGCCGGTCGGCGCCGCCGATGAGGGCCGCCGCGCGGCTCGCGGGCAGGACGAGCGTCGCGGCGTCGGCGGCCGGAACAGCCGGGGTGCAGTCGATCACGGCGGCGCCCCGGACCCGCACTTCACCGCCGTTGCCGGGCTGGAGCGTGAAGGGGCCCGAGCCGCCCAGCCGCGCCAGGCCGGAGCTGAACAGCGCGGGCACCGGGGCGTCCGCGGGCTCGCCGGCGGCCGTGGCGAGCAGGGCGGGGTCGAAGGGTCCGCAGCCGAGGACGCGGGACAGTTCCGCGTACGCTCCCGGCTCGACGACGATCAGGTTGACCTGGCTGGAGCGCTGAACGGTGCCGACGAGTGCGGAGTCGTGGTCGATCCACAGCGGCACGGACGTCCGTACGCCCGGCAGTTCGCCCGCGGCCTTCGCGAGGCCCTCCGGGAGCTCCGCCTTGCCGAAGGCGGAGATCGCCGCGTCGCCCCCGACGGTCAGCCGGGCGACACCGAGCCGGTTGGAGTCCACGGACTGCAGGACGGCGGCTCCGAACCCCCCGGTGGTGATGGCGAGGAGCAGGGCGGCCACCGGCAGGACGGAGGGGCCGGAGCGGCCGGAGCGGCCGGCGCCCCGGACCCCGCAACCGCGCGCGGCCCGGGCCAGTCCGAGGAAGCCGACCAGTCCGGACCGGCGGGCGGCCGCCCGGGCGAACCATCCGGTCACCACCGGCTGGACCCGGGCCAGCAGCAGTGCCCCGCACAGTGCGAGCAGCAGCGGGGACGCGATGAGCAGCGGGTCCGGGTCGCTGCCGGCCGGGGCGACCCCGCGGCGGCGGACCTCCAGCACGGCGGCGGCCGTGACGGCGAGTACGAGCAGCTCGGCCACGGGCCGCCACCGGCGCCCGGCGGGGCGGCGCGGGGTCAGCAGCACGGCCGCCCGTACGGGGAAGGCCAGCAGCGCGAGCAGCGCGACCGTCGCAGCCGAGATGAGCGCGGGGGCCGACCGTGGTGTGGGCAGCAGGAGTACGGCGAGCGCGGTGGCGGCCGCGGCGGCCGGGAGGACCGTGACGGCGCCTTCCCCGAGGAGCCGGCCGACGATGGCGGAGCGGGAGCCGCCACGGGCCAGCAGCAGCCGCAGCTCGGCGTCCCGCCGGTCCGCGGCGAGCGCGCCGGCGAGGCAGAGGACGACGAAGGCGACCCCGCCGACCCCGGCGGGTCCGATCAGCGCGAGGGGCACTGCCGCCTGTCTGCGGTCGTGGGCCTGCTCGAACAGTTCGGGCAGCCACGAGGTGGTCCGTATCCGCTCGCGGCGGGTCTCGAAGGCGATGGCGGCGGCGGTGGGGCCGGCCACGTAGGAGGCGATCTCCTCCTTCGTGGCGTCGAGCCGGTCGGCCCGCAGCCGGCCGACCTCCACCGGCAGGCGCCAGAAGTCATGGGCGTCGTGGCCCCACAGGTCCATCCGGTCGAGGTCGCCGGCCCCGATGAAGGCGTCGGCCTCCCACAGGTAGCTCTCCCCGACGGCCTTCTTGCAGGCGCGCGGGAGGCAGTCCAGGTTCACCCAGAAGCCGTCGGTCTCGTCCGGGACGGAGAAAAGGCCCACAACTTCCACGGACGGCGTGCCGTCGATCAGGGGCGCGCTCTTGAGGACGGAGCCCACGCGGGCGCCGATGGTGGCGGCGGCCTCCCGCGACAGGACGACCTGGAGGGGCGGTTCGTACGCGGCTGCTCCGGCGCTCCGGGGGGCGTCGCTCGGCCAGCGCCCCTCCACCAGCCTTACGTGGTCCTGCGCCTGCCGGACGTACAGCAGGGACATCTCGGGCGGGAGGCGGTGCGGGCGGGACAGTTCCGGATTCAGCAGCGGCTGGCGCTTGTTGGTCCGCGTGCCGTGGACGACCGTGTCGGCATCGACGTGGAAGGTGTTCCCGGTACGGGCGAGGAGGCTCTCCAGCGTCCGGTCCAGGGCCTGGGCACTCTGCCCGGACGCCGGTGCCGGCGCGGTCACCTGAAGGCTGGTGCGGGTCGACCCGCTGTGCTCCAGGAAGGACCGCAGGGCCTGGTCGGCACCCCGGTCCTGGGCACGCGGCAGTGCGGCGGCGAGCAGGACGGCGACGAACGCCAGCGCGGCGGCCAGCAGGGTGCCGAGCGGAGCCGCGCGCAGCCGGGTCCGCACCCACGGCGCGGGCCGCGGCCCGGACTTCGGGGCGGCGGGCGGGCGAGGGGTGGTCGGCGGCCGCGGAGTGGTCGGCGACGGGGTGATCGGCGGCCGCGGGGTGGTCGGCGGCGGGGTGGTCACATCTCCTCCACGGGGCGCAGCCGGGCGGCGATGTCGCGGCCCCGGGGGCCGCCGAAGACGGCCGACAGCAGGGGAACGGCAGCGATGGCGGCGGCCGTCAGCAGGATCTGCCAGGAGGACATGTCCACCTGTACGGGCGGGAACGGCCGGCCGGCCGAGGGGGTCAGCACGACCAGCGGCGCCATCAGATGGACGAGGGCGAGGCCGAGACCGGTTCCGACGGCGGTGCCGATGACGATCAGCACCCCGCCCTCGGCGGCGGCCGCCAGGGCCAGGGACCGGCGTGGTGTGCCGAGCGCGAGCAGGACGGAGAACTCCCGTCCCCGAACCCTTCGTTCGGCGGCCGTGGAGGTCGCGAAGCCGATGGCGGCCAGGACCGCGCAGGCGGCGGCGAGGGCGGCCAGCGCGCTCTGCGGGCCGGCGCTCAGCGGGTCGTCCAGCAGGCGGTCGGTGATCTCCTCGCGGAGTTGGACGCGCTCGGTCCTGGCGCCCGCGCGCAGTTCGGCGGCCGCGCGGGCCGGGACCGGGTCGGCGGCCGAGGTGGCGGGCAGCCACCACTCGGTGGGCGCGGGAGGCTGCCGACCGGAGGACTCCACGAGGAAGCGGCCGAGTGCGCGCAGGTCGGCGGCGATCGCCGTACGTCCGGCGACGGGGAGGGAGTCCACGGCGGCGGTGATCCGCATGGGGACGGTCGCTCCGTCGACCGGGACCGGGACCGTGTCTCCGACCAAGGCGCCCACGCTGCGGAGGTAGCCGGTCGTGGCGACCGCCGGGACCGCGGCGGCGGCCGGAGCGGCGGGCGCCGGGAACAGCACGGTGGTGACACCCCGCTCGGTGCCGAACCCGCCCCAGTAGTGCAGCCGCGTCAGGTCCGTGGAGCCGGCCGGGGCCGGGGACGCTTCGGGAGCCCGCAGGATGCGCTGCTCCCCGGAGGGCGAGGGGCGCCAGCCGCCCGGGCCGGTGGGGGCGGGTACGGGGACCGCCGCCGCGGCGCCGTCCACGGTGTCGGAGGCGCCGATCCGGCGCAGGGCCAGCTCGCTGCCGTCGCCCGGGGGGCTGCCGTCCCCGGCGTACGAGAGACGTATGCCCGCCAGGGTCAGCGGCGTCGCGGCCGACCCGACCGGGGCACCGGTCAAGGTGTCCAACGGAAAGGCGAGGGTGGCGTCGCCGCCCGCGGGCAGGGTCACGGACTGCGTGCCGTGGACCGACCCGAACCGGTCGCGCAGCAGCACGCTCACGGCGGCCCAGCCCGTGCCGGTGGACCGTACCGTCACGTCGAGGTCGATCCGGCGGGGGTTGCCGGGCAGGGCGACACCGGGAGCCTGTGCACCGGTGTCGGCGAGCGGGGTGAACAGTTCACGCATGTCGCGGCCGCCGCGCAGGTCGGCGCGGAGCGGTACCTGGTCGCCCGCTTTGACGGCGTCCAGCGCGAGGACGTCGGCGACGGCCCCGCCGGGCAGTTGCTGCTCCCGGCGGGCCACCGGGTTGAGGCGGTCGCCGCCCGGCAGCGCCCCGTAGCGTCCGCCCTGGCCCATCGCGGTCATGTTGCTCGCGGAGATCCGCAGGCCGCCGGCGGTCGCGAAGTCGGCCTGGTCGCGCTGGGAGGCGGACCAGGCGGAGTCCTGGCCGAGGGCCAGGATCCCGCTGGAGACGGCGAGTACGAGGAGCAGCACCGGCCCGGTGGCCCGCCCGGGGCGTCGGGCGAGCTGCCAGCCGAACAGGGCCGGGGCCAGGCTCCGGCCGCGTGCGGCCAGCCGTCCCCCGGCGCGCGCCGCGAACGGCAGCAGGCGCAGGACGAGCAGTGTGCCTCCGCACAGGGCGAGGGCGGGGGCGGCGACCAGGACGGGGTCCACGCCGAGTCCGCCGCCGGAGCCGTTGGCGGGCGGCGGGGCGTCGGTACCGCCGTACTGCGACAGCTGCTGGTAGCCGAGGACGGCGAGGGCCACCACGGCCAGGTCCAGGCCCGAGCGGGCGGCGCCGGCCACCACGGCCTGCCGGCCGCCCACACGGCGCAGCACGGCGGCGGAGGCACCGCGCAGGACGGAGGGCAGGGTCGTCAGCAGGACGCAGGCCAGGGCGCAGCCGGCCGCGACGGGCCAGACCAGCAAGGTGTCCGGGATCTGCAGGTGGACCCGTTCGAGCGGTCCGAACCGGCTGAAAAGGCGCAGCAGGGGCGGTGTCAGCAGGGGCGCCAGGACGGCGGCGGGCAGGGCCAGCAGCAGGGACTCGGCCGCGCTCAGGGCGCCGAGGCGCCTGCGTGAGGCGCCGCGCGCGGTGAGCAGGACGCGCTCCGGCTCCTGGCGGGCCGTCACGATGTAGGAGACGAGGAGCAGTGCGGCGGTCGACAGGACGATGAGCTGGAGCGCGCCCGTCATCAGGGTCGAGCGGGCGACGCGCGTGCCGGAGTCCAGCTCGGTGAGGACCTTCGGCAGATCGGTGGCCGCCCGCAGGGAGGTGGTGTGTTCGAGGTCGGCCGCGGCCGGGTCGGTCGCGGCGCGGAGGGTTTCGGCCTCGGCCGCGCGGATCGTGCGCAGGTCCGGGGTGAGGAGGGTGAGGCGGTAGTTCTGCAGGAGGGCGCCGGTCGTGAAGGCGCTGTCGTCCACGAGCAGCGGACCGTAGGTGGCCAGGGTGCTGGACTGGACCTCGCGGCCGCCGAGCGGGTCGAGCCGCCAGTAGGCGGCGTCCGGATCGGCTGCGCGGTACACGCCGGTGACGAGTACGGTCAGCCGGGGTCCGCCGAACCGGTCGTCGAGCCGGACCGGGGCCGGCAGTGCGGACTCGGCGAGGCCGAGCCGGGCGAGCGCGGCGCGCGGCACGGCGACCTGTGTCGGCGCCGATGCGGCGGCGCCGGTCCCGGGGGCGGGGGTGGCGGCGGCCACCGGCCCGGGCCACTGGCCGGCGATCAGCTGTACGTGGTCCCGGCCGAGGGCGGCGAGCAGGGTCAGGTCGGCGTCCTGGCCCGAGGCGGCGGCGCCGGGGAGTCCGTACGAGCGGCTGCGGGCCACGCTCTCGGCGGCTACGGGAAGCCGCCCGAAGACCTGGTCCGTGAAGGCCCGGACGGACTCGTCGTCCTTGGCGCGTTCGGTGGCGGGATGTCCGCTGGTGATCACGACGGTGGTCCGGGGCTGTTCCGGACCCGTCAGGGCGCGCCGTAGCCCCTCCTCGCCCACGCCACGGGTGAATGCCGTCAGGGCGGTCAGAGCGGTCGCGCTGATCAGTACGGTGAGCAGCACGGCGAGGGCGAGCGGCCAACGCCCGCGCAGCCGGCGCACGACGAAGCCGAGCACGTGTTGAGTTCCTCCCCCATCCGGACCCCGGGTACCGGATAGCGGACGATGCTGTCAGATTCGAGCCACGTACGGAAGGGGCTTGCGTGATTGGTGCGACAGATGCGCAAATGCGATCAGAAAGCTGCAGCGGCAGCGTGAGCGGGCCGCGAGATACGGAGCCGGACGCTCCGCACGGACGACCCAACGGGGGGCACAGGCGATGACGGACCACCAGGAAACGGCCACCGCTACGACCATGGTGGCGCGGCAGGCCGACGGCACACCGATCGTGGCCGTGGACGACGTGCGCCACAGCTTCGGCAGCGGGGCGCAGGCCGTCCACGCCCTGCGCGGCGTCTCCTTCGAGGTCCGCCGGGGCGAACTGACCGCCCTCAAGGGCCGGTCCGGCTCCGGCAAGACCACCCTGCTGAACCTCGTCGGCGGCCTCGACACCCCGACGAGCGGCAGGATCAGCGTCGACGGCACCGACCTGGCGACCTTGGACGAGCCGGACCTGCTCGCCCTGCGCCGCGACCGCATCGGCTTCGTCTTCCAGTCCTTCGGCCTGATACCCGTCCTCACCGCCGCCGAGAACGTCGGCGTACCGATGCGGCTGCGCCGTGTCCCCGCCAGGGAGCGGGAGGAGCGCGCCCGGACGCTGCTCGCCCTGGTCGGCCTCGCGGACCACGCCGAGCAGCGCCCCGGCGAGCTCTCCGGCGGCCAGCAGCAGCGCGTGGCGGTGGCCCGCGCCCTGGCCAACGACCCCGACCTGATCATCGCGGACGAGCCGACGGGCCAGCTCGACTCGGAGACCGGCCGGTCGATCATGGAGCTGCTGCGCGCGGTGGTGCGCAGCGAGTCGGTCACCATCCTCGTCGCCACCCACGACCCCAACCTGATCGAACTCGCCGACCGGGTCGTGGAACTGCGCGACGGCCGCATCGTCGAGGCCGCCACGACCGCCGCGGAGGCGTAACCGGCCGCGCCGACCGCGCCCTGGACGCTGCGACCGCGCCCTTGACGCCGCGACCGGCCGGAAGCAGCGGCCGGGCCGTCCCATCCCTCGCCCCGCTCCTGGCTGAACTTCCAGTCGGAGCGCAGCACGCCGAACGCCTGGTCATGCAGCGCGCCCCCTGCGGCGGCGGCGCGGCGGGCCGGCCGGCCGGCCCGGGCAGCCGCTGCCGGAGGTCAGGGACCCGAACCGGCGGCCCCGAAGGGCACCCCGCCCCGGCCTCCGGCCCCCGTCCGGTGAATCCTTTTCCCAGTACGACTGATCCCTCCGCACGGGTGGCCCGTCCTGCGGCTCGCGGCCCGGCAGTCGGGCGGCACCCCTATAAACGGGGTGCTCTCTTCTCCCCCACGCCTCGACTGATGGGTCGCCATATCATGCTGAAGGCCGCTCTGCGGGTCCTTGCCGCCACCTTCCTCCTCTCCGTCGCCGTCACCCCGACCGCCACTGCGGCGCCGGCGGCGGCGGCGGACGACACGACCGCCCCCTGTGGGCCGGTCGTCGAGTACCGGGCCGCCGACTGGTGGCGCACCACGACCGCCCCGCACATCGCCCCCACGGTCGCCGCCACCGCCTCCAGCGAGCGCTGGCAGTGGCGCGAGGACGTCAACACGCTGTGGCGCGGCGACACGAGGGAGAACGTCGAGGAGATCTTCCGGAGCGGCTTCACCCCTCGCGGCGACCAGCTCATCCCCCTCGCCGAGTACATCGTCAAGGGAGGCGGGCAGCTCAGCGCCCACCTCAGCACCAGCTGCGACCAGTCGGTGGCCAAGCGGTTCGCGACCTACGGCGCGGAGAAGACCGGCTGGGTGTACGAGATCTACGCGCCCGGCGGCATCGACGTCAACGCGACGGCCCGCGTGAACAACTACCAGTCGCCGTACCTGTGGAACAAGGAGATCGACTTCCCCGGCGGCGTGCAGGGCAACTTCATCAAGGGCGCGTGCAAGTACCGGCTGACGGGCACCGACCCGGTCACCAACGACAAGACCTGGGAGCAGCTCGGCTGCAAGGACAACGCCGACTTCGCCCCCTACCGGACCGTCCCGGCCGCCGCTCTCGCACACTGAACGAAACCGACGGCGGGATCACGGCCCCGCCGGAATCGCGGGAGAGCCCTGGCGGGAGGTGGTGGCCGGGCAGTTCGGCGGCCAGGGCTCCTGGGGCAACGGCGCGGCCATGCGGGTCGCCCCGCTCGGCGCCTGGCACGCCGCCGACCTCGACGCCGTCGCCGAGCAGGCAGCCGCGCAGAGCGCGGTCTCGCACCACCACGCGGAGGCGGTGGCCGGTGCGGTGGCGGTCGCCGCCGCCCTGGCCACCCGCAGCCGCGGCGCGCCCGCGCCCGACCGCCCGGACTTCCTCCGGGCGATCGCCGCACGCCTTCCCGACAGCGACGTGCGGTCGGGGGTGCGGGTCGCGGCCCGGATGCCGGCCCGCGCCTCGGTCCGGCACGCCGCGGAGGTCCTGGGCTCCGGCTACCGGATGTCCGGGCCCGACACCGTCCCCTACGCCCTCTGGTGCGCGGCGGGACACCTCGACGACCTGCACGAGGGCCTGTGGTCCACCGTCGACGGACGCGGCGACATCGACACCACCTGCGCCATCGCGGGCGGGGTGATCGCCGCCCGGACGGGCGTCACGGCCCTCCCGCCCGCCTGGCACGCGGCCCGTGAGCCGCTGCCCCCGCTCGGCTGAGCCGGGGCAGCGGCTCACGGGCCGCCGTCCCCGGCAATCAGGCAGGGGTGAGGAGGCAGAACTCGTTGCCTTCCGGATCGGCCAGAATCGTCCAGGAGATTTCCGACTGGTCGATACCGGGGTCGGTGGCACCCAGGGCGCGCAGTCGGGCCCCTTCCACTGCGAGGTCGTCCCCGGGGTAGGGGCGGATGTCGAGGTGGACGCGGTTCCACACGCTCTTGGTGTCGGGGGTGCGGATGAACTCCAGGTAGGGGCCGACGCCCTGGGCGGACCGCATGGACGCCTGGTCGTCGGTGGCCGCGTGCACCGTCCAGTCCATCGCCCGGCCCCAGAACCGGGCCATCCCCCGCGGGTCGGCGCAGTCGACCACCACCGCGGCGATCGGCCCGGTGTCCCGGTAGATCGGACGGGGTTCCAGGACGCAGAACTCGTTGCCCTCCGGGTCGGCCATGACTGTCCAGGGGACATCGCCCTGGCCCACGTCGGCGAGGCTGGCGCCGAGGTCCTTCAGGCGCGCCACCAACTCCGCCTGATGGGCGGTCGAGGTGGTGGCCAGATCGAGGTGCACCCGGTTCTTCACCGTCTTGGGTTCCGGGCGGGCGATGATGTCGATGCAGACGGCCACGGGGTCGGGGTAGGAGAAGCCCACGGGTTCGAGGTTGGTCACGCCGGGTCCCTCGCTGTCGACACCCCAGCCGAGCGCCTCCGCCCAGAACCGTCCGAGCGCGGAGTCGTCCCGGGCCTTCATGTTGATCTGCACGAGTCTCGTAGCCATGCCGCAGATCCTAGGTCGTCGCGTCCGCGCCCAGGTCCGGCATCCCGCCCGCAAGGATCAGCGGCGGACGCGGGGCATGCCCAGGCCTGTCCAGGAGATGATCTCGCGCTGGATCTCGTTGTTGCCGCCGCCGAAGGTGAAGATGACCGCGCTGCGGTAGCCGCGTTCGAGTTCACCGTGCAGGACGGCGCCGGCGGAGCCGTCCTTGAGGGGGCCGGCCGCGCCGACGATCTCCATCAGCCAGGCGTACGCGTCGCGGCGCGCCTCGGAGCCGTACACCTTGACCGCGGAGGCGTCCTGCGGGGTGAGGGTGCCGGCCTCGACCGCGTTGACCATCTGCCAGTTGAGCAGCTTCATCGCGTCGAGGCGGACGTGGGTGCGGGCGAGCCTGCCCCGGACCCAGGACAGGTCGACGACCCGGCGGCCGTCGGCGAGTTTCGTCGACGCGGCCCAGCGCTGGACGTCGTGGAGGGCGCGGATGGCCATCGTGCCGTGCGCGGCCAGGGTGACCCGCTCGTGGTTGAGCTGGTTGGTGATCAGGCGCCAGCCCTTGTTCTCCTGGCCGACGCGGCGTGCGGCGGGGACGCGGATGTCCTCGTAGTAGCTGGCCGTCGTGTCGTGGGAGGCCAGGGTGTTGATGAGGGTGCAGGAGTAGCCGGGATCCGAGGTCGGGACGAGGAGCATGGTGATGCCCTTGTGCGCGGGGGCGTCCGGGTCGGTGCGCACGGCGAGCCAGACCCAGTCGGCGGTGTCGCCGTTGGTGGTCCAGATCTTCTGCCCGTTGACGACGTAGGTGCCGGTCTCCTCGTCGCCCTCGCGGACCGCCTTGCACTTGAGTGCGGCGAGGTCGGTGCCGGCGTCGGGCTCGCTGTAGCCGATGGCGAAGTCGATCTCCCCGGAGAGGATCCCGGGCAGGAAGTAGGCCTTCTGCTCGTCGGTGCCGAACTGCATGATGGTCGGCCCGACGGTGTTGAGCGCCATCAGGGGAAGCGGTACGACCGCCTGCGCCGCCTCGTCGAAGAAGATGAACTGGTCCATCGGGGTCATCCCGCGGCCGCCGTACTCCTTCGGCCAGCCGACGCCGAGCCAGCCGTCGGCGCCGAGCCTGCGGATGGTCTCGCGGTAGAACCGCTTCTGGGCGGCCGGGTCCTCGTAGCGGGCGTAGACGTCCTCGGGGACCAGCTCGGCGAAGTAGGCGCGCAGCTCGGTGCGCAACTGCTGCTGCTCAGGCGTGTATTCGAGGTGCACGGCCCCTCCGGGAATCTCGCGGTCACAGCCGGTTCGCTGGGATGGCGGCGGCCAGACTAGAACCTGTTGCAAGAATTCGGAAGGACCCGGGCGTCGGCCGTTCGGCTCCGGCGGCGATACTTCGGCCATGACGAGCCCAAGGAGCAGAGCGGAGTTCTTCGTCGACCCCGAACGCGAGGCCCGCTTCGGCGGCCCCGCGACCGGCGGCGAACGGCCCATGCTGACCGCCTTCCTGGCCGACCACCGGGCGACGCTGGAGCTGAAGTGTGCGGGCCTGGGCTCCGAGTTGGCGCGGCGGTCGGTGGAACCGTCGACGCTCTCGCTCCTCGGGCTGGTGCGGCACATGGCGGACGTGGAGCGCCGCTGGTTCCGGAAGGTCCTGGCGGGTCAGGACGCCCCGCCCCGCTTCTCCTCCGAGGACGATCCCGACGGTGACTTCGACGGCGCCCTGCCCGATGACCCCGCCGCCGTCGAGGCGGCGTGGGAGGCCTGGCGCGACGAAGTGGCCTTCGCCGAACGGTTCGTCGCCGAAGCGCCGGACCTGGACGTCGAGGCCGACGACGCGTGGCGCGGCAGGGTGTCCCTGCGCTGGGTGCTGATCCACATGGTCGAGGAGTACGCCCGGCACAACGGGCACGCCGACCTGCTCCGCGAGCGGATAGACGGGGCCGTGGGCATCTGACGTCCGACACCGCCGGTCGGCGCCGCAGCCACGGCCCGTCAGGTGTAGAGGTACAGGAGGTCGAAGCGGACGAGGTCCCTGGCCGCGTCGAAGAGGTACTCCCCCGACGGGTGCCCCTCGGCCCCCTCGTGGTTCGCGTACGCGTCGAACCGCGGGCTGTGCTGCCAGGTCGCGCCACCCGGCGCGTACGGCTCCAGCTCGGCGGGCAGGGCGGACGGCGTGGCGCCCCCCGGCGCGAAGGCGTACTCCGCCTTCCCCGTGACCGCCGCCGCCCCGCCGGCCGTCAGGCGTGCGATGCCGACCAGGCGGATCCTGGAGTCGGGGCCGGGGACGGTGCGGCTGCCGCCGGGGGGCTCGTCGATGTCGTAGCCGAGCCAGTGCGCCTCGGCCAGGGTCCCCACGTACGGCCCGAAGCGGGCGTTCAGCGGTTCCAGGTCGGTCCGCACCTGCGGCCCGGGCTCGGCCGGCCCGGGCCACACGGCGTACGCCGTACCCGCGCCGGCGGTCAGCAGCGGGATCCCGGCGAGCAGCAGGAAGCGCCTGCGGTCGGTGCGTCCCCGCCGTGCTTCCACGTCCGCCCCCCAGCGCCCTTCAGTTCAGGGCGCCGATCATAGCCGTGGCCGTCGCCGTCATCGCCGTGCGGGCCGCCGTCAGGTACGGTCGGGGGTCCGCCGGGGTGAGGTGTGCGCGGATGGCCTCCGTCATGGCCAGGTTCAGCGCGGTACCGATGTTGACCTTGCGGATGCCTCCCGCGACGGCCGCCGCGAGCTCGGAGTCCGGCAGTCCGGACGAGCCGTGCAGGACGAGCGGTACGTCCACCGCCTTGGCGAGCCGTGCCAGCAGTGCGTGGTCGAGGGCGGCGGTCCGGCTGGTCATCGCGTGGCTGCTGCCGATGGCGACGGCCAGTGCGTCGACTCCGGAGTCGGCGACGAACCGCCGCGCCTCGTCCGGGTCCGTACGGGCGCCGGGCGCGTGCGGGTCCGGCGGGGCGGCGCCGTTCTTGCCGCCGACCTCGCCCAGTTCGGCCTCGATCCACAGTCCGTTGGCGTGCGCCCAGTCGGCGGCCGAGCGGGTGGCCTCCAGGTTCTCGGCGTACGGCAGCTGCGCCGCGTCGTACATCACCGAGCTGTATCCCGCGTCGCACGCCTGCCGCAGCAGCTCGGGGCTCTTGACGTGGTCGAGGTGCAGGCCGACCGGGACCGCCGCCGCCTCCGCACAGGCGGCGGCGGCCCGGGAGATCGGCAGCAGGCGACCCTCACGGAACTTCACGGCGTTCTCGCTCAGTTGGAGGATGACCGGCAGCCCGGCCGCCTCGGCGCCGGCGACGACGGCTTCGGCGTGCTCCAGCGTGATGATGTTGAAGGCGGCGACGGCGCGGCCGGCCCCGGAGGCCTCCCGGACGAGCGCGCCCGCGCAGACGAGGGTCATCGGACCGCCTCCTCGCCGGTGGAGAGGATCACCGAGCGGGTCAGATTGCGGGGGGCGTCCGGGTCCAGTCCGCGCCGGACCGCGACGGCGAGGGCGAGGCGGTGCACTCGGACCAGTTCGGCGAGCGGGTCGAGCCGCCCGGCCACCCATTGGCCGCCCGTGCGGCGGACCTGTTCGGCGAGCCCGTCGGGGGCCGTATCGAGCGACCAGGTGACGGTGCCCGGCCCGGAGACACTGACCGGCCCGTGCCGGTACTCCATCGCCGGATAGGACTCGGCCCAGGACAGCGAGGCCTCCCGCATCTTCAGGGCCGCCTCGTGGGCGAGCCCGACGCTCCAGCCGCGGCCGAGGAAGGTGAACTGGCCCCGGCCGGCCAGCTCCTCCGGGAGCGGTTCGTCGAGGGCCGTACGGGCGTCGGCGACGGCCGCGGCGCTGTGCAGTCCGACGTGCGCGCGCAGCAGGGTCAGGGCGGTGGTCGCGAAGCGGGTCTGCACGACGGACCGTTCGTCCGCGAAGTCGAGGACGACGAGTTCGTCAGCCAGTGACATCACCGGGGTCGCCGGATCGCCGATGACGGCGGTGGTGGGCACGCCCGCGTCGCGCAGTGCGGCCAGCAGGTCCAGGACCTCGGTGGTGGTGCCGGAGCGGGTGAGGGCGACGACACGGTCGTAGCGGCGGTGGCGCGGGAACTCGGACGCGGGGAAGGCGTCGGTCTCCCCCTGCCCTGCCCCCTCCCGCAACACGGCGGCCGCCTGGGCCATGTGGTACGAGGTTCCGCACCCGACGATCGCGGTACGCTCCCCCGGCTGCGGCAGCACCGCCCGGCGGGCGGGGGCCAGTTCGGCGGCCCGCTCCCAGCATGCGGGCTGCGTGCCCAACTCGTACGCGACGTGACTCATACGGGCTCCCTCGTGCGGCAGACGGATCTGAATGCGTTGTGCGGGGTGCGTCGTGCGTTTTCCTGCAAGGTAGCGGGCACTTTCGCGCAACTTCAAGCAACCACGGGGTGATCTGCTGAGTTAGTGTCGCCGGGTAGCCCGACGGAGGCCACGGGACGAGTACGGGAGGGGGCGGCCGATGACGCGCAAGGAGCGCTGGCAGACACTGCTGGACCTGCTGGTGGAGCGGGGCGAGCTGGAGGTGGAGCCGGCGGCCGAGGCTCTCGGGGTGTCCGCCGCGACCATCCGCCGCGACCTCGACCAGCTCGCCGAGCAGCAGCTGCTGGTCCGCACGCGCGGCGGGGCGGTGGTGCACGGCGTCAGTTACGAACTGCCCCTGCGCTACCGGACGTCACGGCGCGCGGCCGAGAAGAGCCGGATCAGCCGGGCCGTCGCGGCGCTGATCACCCCGGGCGAGGTGATCGGCCTGACGGGCGGCACCACGACCACGGAGGTGGCGCGGGCCTTGGCCGGGCGTCCGGACCTGGCCCAGGGCTCGCCGGCGCTCACCGTGGTCACCAACGCCCTCAACATCGCGGGCGAACTGGTGATCCGGCCGCAGTTCAAGATCGTGCTGACGGGCGGTGTCGCACGGCCGCAGTCGTACGAGCTGACGGGGCCGCTCGCCGAACAGGTCCTCGGGCAGCTCGCGGTGGACACGGCGGTGCTCGGCGTGGACGGCTTCGACCCGCAGGACGGTGCGGCGACCCGGCACGAGGACGAGGCCTCGGTCAACCGCCTCCTGTGCGAACGCGCGCGCCGGGTGGTCGTGGCGGCGGACTCCAGCAAGCTGGGCGTCCGCGCCTTCGCCCGTATCTGCGCGACGTCGTCCGTGCACGTCCTGGTGACGGACACCGGCCTCGCCCCGGCGGTGGGCCGCGCCTTCACCGCGGCGGGGGTCGACGTGGTCACGGTCTGAGCGGGCGGCAGGACCGCCACCTCAGTGGGCCGGCAGGCGCTCCGACTCCCGGACCAGCGCCGCCAGTACGGGGGCGATCAGCGGGTGGGTCTCGGCGCCGCGGCGGGTCGCCGCGAAGACCCGGCGGGTGGCGGCCGGTCCGGTGACCGGGCGGACCTGCACCTCTTTCAGGTCCATGCCGCGCAGCGCGGAGCGCGGTACGAGGGCCACCCCGGCCCCGGCTCCCACGAGCGCCGTCACGGCGCGGAAGTCGTCGGAGGAGTGCGCGAACCGCGGCTGGAACCCGGCCAGTTCGCACGCGAGCAGGGTCACGTCGTGGCACGGGTTGCCGGGGTACTGGCCCACCCAGTCCGAGTCGGACAGGTCCGCCAGCGACACCGCGGGCAGGTCGGCCAGCGGATGCCCCGCGGGCAGTACCGCGTCGAAGGGTTCCGCGTAGAGCGGGACGACGGAGAGCCGGCCGTCGTCGGCGCCCGGAGCGCCCCGGTACTCGACCGCGAGCGCGAGGTCCGCCTCGCCGTCCAGGAGCAGCGGCAGGCTCTGGTCGCCCTCCGCGTCACGCACCCGCAGCCGGATCCCCGGGTGGTCGAGCGCGAGCCGGGCGATCGCCGGTGCGAGGACCTCGGCGATGCCCGTCGCGAAGGCGGCGACGGTGACCTCGCCGCCGGCCCCCTCCGCGTACGCCGCGAGCTCGGCCTCCGCCCGCTCCAGCTGCGCGAACACCTCGTGGGCGTGGCCGAGCAGGATCTCGCCGGCCGCGGTCAGCCGTACACCGCGGCCGCTGCGGGTGAGCAGCACGTGGCCCGTCTCCTGTTCCAGCGCAGCGAGCTGCTGGGAGACGGCGGAGGGGGTGAGGTAGAGGGCTGCGGCCGCGGCGGTCACCGTACGGTGGTCCGCCACGGCCCGCAGGATGCGCAGCCGGCGGGGGTCGATCACCCCTCCATGATGTCAGCCCTGAGCAGCGGAAAGCGCCGCACGGGCGTCGACGAAGGCGGCCACCGCGCGCTCCACGTCGGCCGTGGAGTGGGCCGCGGAGAGCTGGACGCGGATGCGCGCCGCACCCATCGGCACCACCGGGTAGGAGAAGCCGATCACGTAGACGCCGCGCTCCAGGAGCAGCTCGGCCATCCGGCCGGCCTCCGCCGCGTCGCCGATCATCACGGGGGCGATGGCGTGGTCGCCGGGCAGGATCTCGAAGCCGGCCTCGGTCATCTCGGTGCGGAAGAGCGCGGTGTTGGCGGCGAGGCGTTCGCGCAGGTCACCGGCCGATTCCAGCAGGTCGAGGACCTTGAGGGAGGCGGCCGCGATGACCGGGGCGAGGGAGTTGGAGAAGAGGTACGGGCGCGAGCGCTGGCGCAGCAGCTCGACGATCTCGGCGCGCGCGGCGACGTAGCCGCCGGAGGCGCCGCCGAGGGCCTTGCCCAGGGTGCCGGTGATGATGTCGACGCGGTCCATGACGCCGTGCAGCTCGGGGGTACCGCGGCCACCGGGGCCGACGAAGCCGACCGCGTGGGAGTCGTCGACCATGACCATGGCGTCGTAGCGCTCGGCCAGGTCGCAGATCTCCTGCAGGGGGGCGACGTAGCCGTCCATGGAGAAGACGCCGTCGGTGACGATCAGCTTGCGGCGGGCGCCGCCTTCGGTGGCCTCCTTCAGGCGCGTCTCCAGCTCGGCCATGTCGCGGTTGGCGTAGCGGAAGCGGCGGGCCTTGGAGAGGCGGATGCCGTCGATGATGGAGGCGTGGTTGAGGGCATCGGAGATGACCGCGTCCTCGGCGCCGAGGAGGGTCTCGAAGACGCCGCCGTTGGCGTCGAAGCAGGAGGAGTAGAGGATGGTGTCCTCCTGGCCGAGGAAGGCCGAGAGCCGCGCCTCCAGCTCCTTGTGCACCTCCTGGGTGCCGCAGATGAAGCGGACGGAGGCCATGCCGTAGCCCCAGCGGTCCAGTGCGTCCTTCGCGGCGGCGACGACCTCGGGGTGGTCGGCCAGCCCCAGGTAGTTGTTGGCGCAGAAGTTGAGCACCTCACCGGCGGCACTGCCGGCGCCTGCCGAGGTCACGGCGACGGCCGCGCTCTGCGGGGTGCCGATGACGCGCTCGGGCTTGTGCAGACCGGCGGAGCGGATCTCGTCGAGCGTGGTGCGGAGGTCGTCGCGGACGGTCTCGAACATGCTGCGTTCTCCTTGTGCGGCGGAGGGGGCCGGGCCCCGCGGAGGGGGGAGGGTTTGCGGGGCCCGGCCGGAGGGAGATGGTTCGTGGGGGAAGGGGACGGTTACGCGGTTACGCGGTCCAGTCCAGGATGATCTTGCCGCTGCGGGCGGTCGACGCCTCGTCGAAGGCGGCCTCGAAGTCGCGGTGGGAGTAGCGGCCGGTGATGACGGGGCTGAGGTCGAGCCCGCCCTCCAGGAGCACCGTCATCGCGTACCAGGTCTCGAACATCTCACGGCCGTAGATGCCCTTGATCGTGATCATCGAGGTGACGACCTTCGCCCAGTGGACGGGGAAGTCCGTGGCGGGCAGGCCCAGCATGGCGATCCGGCCGCCGTGCGTCATGTTGTCGATCATGTCGCGCATGGCCTCGCCGCGCCCGGACATCTCCAGGCCGATGTCGAAGCCCTCGCGCAGGCCGAGCTGTGCCTGCGCCGCGGCGATCGAGGACTCGGCGACGTTCACGGCGAGCGTGGCGCCCGCCTTGCGGGCGATCTCCAGCCGCTCGGGGCTCACGTCGGTGATGACGACGTTGCGCGCGCCGGCGTGCTTGGCGACGGCGGCCGCCATGATGCCGATCGGGCCGGCGCCGGTGATCAGCACGTCCTCGCCGACCAGCGGGAAGGACAGCGCCGTGTGCACGGCGTTGCCGAAGGGGTCGAAGATCGCGGCGACGTCCAGGTCCACGGCCGTGCGGTGCACCCACACGTTCTGCGCGGGCAGGACCACGTACTCGGCGAAGGCGCCGTCCCGTCCCACACCGAGGCCGATCGTGCTGCGGCACAGGTGGCGGCGGCCGGCGAGGCAGTTGCGGCACTTGCCGCACACCAGGTGGCCCTCGCCGCTGACCAGCGCGCCGAGCTCGATGTCCGCGACGTCCGAGCCGACCGCCGCGACCTCGCCGACGAACTCGTGGCCGAGGACGAGAGGGGTCTTGACCGCGCCCTGCGCCCAGCCGTCCCAGGAGCGGATGTGCAGGTCGGTTCCGCAGATGCCGGTGCGCAGCACCTTGATCAGCACGTCGCCGGGCCCGTACTCGGGCTCCGGGACGTCCATGAGCCACAGGCCGGGCTCGGCTTTGTGCTTGACGAGTGCCTTCATGGGTGGCTCCAGGCATGCGGAAGGGGGCGCCGTGAGCGTGCGGGGCTCGGGCGGCGTCGGTGAACGGCACCAATCTGCCGATCTCCGTGGTGATCAGTCCATCTAGACTTTCTTAAACGGGCCGACAGCGCAGCTTCACGAGCGTGTCTCCACGCCTATGCTCCTCCCTTGACGGGGCAGGGAAAAGGGGAGGTGAGGGGCGTGCCGAGTCTGCGCAGCAGGGCGCTTTCGGTCGCCATGGTCGCGGCGGGGCGGCGAAGACGGTTCGCGAGCGCCGAGGCCGTACGGGCCCGGGTGGCATCGGCGGCCCGCCGACCCGCGTCGCATCTGCCGCCGCGCCGGCTGGGCCGGGTCGCGGACATCTCCCGGACCTTCGTCGGCGCCTGGCCGGTGTACGACGTGTCCCCGCTGGGGGCCGAGCCGTCGGCGCAGGTGCTGTACGTGCACGGCGGCGGCTACGTGGGCGAGCTGGAGCGGCCGCACTGGGAGCTGGTGCGGACCCTGGTGACGCGGGCCCGGGCGCGTGTCGTCGTACCCGCGTACATCCTGGCTCCGCGCGGAACCGCGGACCGGACCGTCCCGGTGGCCACCGACCTGCTGAGCGGGCTGATCGCGGGCGGCGGTGACGGCGGGACGGTGCTCATCGGCGACTCGGCCGGGGCCGGGCTGGCGCTGGCGGCCGCGCAGCGCCTGCGCGACCGGGACGGCGAGCAGCCTTCACGGATCGTGCTGGTCTCGCCGTGGCTGGACGTGACGATGAGCCATCCGGACCAGGCGGCGATCGAGGAGGCGGATCCTGTGCTGGCCCGTGCGGGGCTGGTCGAGGCCGGGCGGCTGTACGCGGGGACGCTCGCCCCCGGGGACCCCCTGGTGAGCCCGCTGCACGGGACGTTCGGGGGGCTCGCGCCGCTGACGGTCTTCAGCGGGACCCGGGACGTGCTCACGACGGACAGCCGGGAGCTGGTGCGCCGGGCCCGTGCGGAGGGGGCCGAGGTGGAGTTCCACGAGGCGGTGGGGCTTCCGCACGTGTACCCGCTGCTGCCGGTGCCGGAGGGGCGGGCGGCGCGGGACAGGATCGTGGAGCTGGTCAGGTCCGCGGCGGAACTGTGATGCGGGGCCAGGGGGTGTCCTGTCGATCGGGCCGAGCCCGGCATGATCGGCAGACACCTTCTGAGGGCTGTCCCGTCATCCCCGGTGGATCGGCGCGCGGCGTCGGATGCGGTGCACCGCACGGCGGAGCAGTGTCCTGATACCGGGCCGTATCCGGGCGTTCCGCCAACGCGGCGCGGTGCCGTGGCTGTCGTCGTGCGCCCGCCGGGCATCACGGGACCGCCCTTAGGCCGTACAGGTCATCAAGGAGCTGATCGGCCAGGCGCGGTAGGCCGTCCAGTAGGCGTCGTCGCGTACGGGGTCGGCGGGCGGCGTCCGGTTCGGCTGCCAGCCGACGGTGACGAAGCCCGCCTCGACGGCCGCCTCGGCGAGGTCGGCGTGGGCCCATTCGCGGAACTCGAACGGCACCGGCGGCTCGGTCAGGAAGTGCGCCTTCAGCAGCGGCGCGTCGCCGTCGCGGACCCGGTCGAGGATGCGGACCCCGTACGGCGACCAGTCCACCCGCGGGAACGCCCCGGCGTTGGGCACGATGGCGAGCAGCCGGCCGCCGGCGCGCAGGTTGGCGCGGACGGACCGGAACATCGCGTGCAGGGTCCGGCGGTCGGGCGCGTAGCTGAACACGTACGCGGCGGTGGCGAGGTCGAAGGGGCCGAGGTCGGGCAGGCCGGCCGCGTCGGCGACGACGTATTCGACGTCGGGGCGGTCCTTCGTCGCCTCGTGTTCGCGGGCCAGGCGGATCATCTCCTCCGAGACGTCCACGCCGACCGTGCGCCGGGCCCCGCCGCGGGCCAGCAGCCGGGTGTTGTAGCCGTATCCGCAGGCCAGGTCGAGGGCGTCAAGGCCGCGCAGTCCGCCGAGCGCGTCGAGGGCCCCGTGGAGGGTGTAGGTGTCGGCCGCGGAGAAGGCCGCCGTGCTCTTGGACTCCGCGTAACGCTCGCCGATGGTGTCGTACTGGAACCGCATGCTCTGCCTTCCGGGGGCCTGCCGGGTGGGACGCGTGCGTATCGTGCCCCGCGGCAGGGGCGGATGGCCGCCCGCACCCCGTACGTCCCCCGGACGAGGGAAGCGGTCGGCCTATCGCGGCGGCCCGGACCGGTGGGGAGTGTCGTCAAAGTGGCGTCGGCCGCCCGAAGCCCGGCCGGGCGGGACTTTGACGACACGACCTGAGGGCTGTCCCGCCATCCCCCGTGGATCGGCGCGGGACAGCCCTTACGGGTGCGGCTGCGACCGTGTCGTCATGAGTTCACGGGCGCGGCCGCGCAGCCAGGCGTGGGCCGGGTCGGCGTCGTGGCGCGGGTGCCAGGCCATGCCGAAGGGCAGCGCGGGCAGGTCGAGGGGGATCTCGAAGGTCTCCAGACCCAGCGCGGCGGCGAGCGGCACGGCCCGGGCGGTCAGCAGCCCCACGAGGTCGCTCTCGCGCAGGACGAACAGGGAGGTGGGGAAGCTGCCCACGCTGCCCACCACCCGCCGGGACAGCCCCTGTTCGCCGAGCGCGGCGTCCACCGGGCCTTCCAGGCGGCCGCGCCGGGAGGCGATGAGGTGGTCGGCCGCGGCGAAGCGGCGCGCCGTGGGGCGGCCGCGCAGCAGCGGGTGGCCCGGGCGTACGACGGCCACCATCCGCTCGTCGTAGAGGTGCTCGACGTGGACCTCCGGCGAGCGGGTGTCGATGACGCCGAGTTCCAGGTCGGCGACGCCTTCGCGCAGCGCCGGCACCTCCACGTGGCTCTCGGCGAGGAACCGCAGCCGCACGCCGGGCGCCTCGCTGGTCACGCGGCTGAAGAGCGCGGCGCCGGTGACGGCGGTGAAGGCGTCGTTGGCCAGCACGGTGAAGGTGCGGGTAAGAGTGGGCAGGTCCACCTGGCCGCCACTCAGGAAGAGGGCCCGGGCCCGTTCCACGACCGAGTGGACCTCGCCCCGCACGGCGAGTGCGTGCGGGGTGGGCACCATGACCCGCCCGGCCCGGACCAGGACCGGATCGCCGAGGGCCTTGCGGATCCGGCCGAGGGTGCGGCTCATGGCGGGCTCGGACAGGTGCAGGCGCGCCGCCGCCCGGCTCACGCTCGACTCCTCCAGGAGCACATCGAGGGCGACGAGGAGATTCAGGTCCAACCCGGATTGCGTCACACGCATGGATCCCTTGCAGAACTTGCACTGGAAAGCAGGTCCGGCCAACTCTACGGTGAATCAGGGGGGATGGGCACCGCCCGTCCTGTCCCGACTCCCTCTCGATTCCGACTCCCAGGAGGAGCCGTGCTCCGCCATGCCGTCCCGCGGGACCCGACCGCCGGCCCGCCCGCGACGTCCCTCTCCCGGCCCGCCCTGCTCGTCCTGTGCGCCTGCGTGCTGACCGCCCAGGCCCTGGTCGCCGCCGTCAACCTGCTGATCCCGCAGCTCGCCGCCTCCGCGCTGCGCCCGGACCCCGGCGAGCTGCTGTGGTCGGTGGACGCCTACGTCGTCGTCTTCGCCGCCCTGCTGATCCCCGCCGGAGCGCTCGGAGACCGCCACGGCCGCAAGGGCGCCCTGCTCGCCGGGCTCGGCCTCTTCGCCGCGGGCGCGGCCGTCAGCGCGCTCGCCACCGTCCCGGCCGTCCTGATCGCCGGGCGCGGCCTGTCCGGCGCCGGCGCGGCCCTGATCATGCCCGCCACGATGTCGGTCCTGATCCACCTGAGTCCGCCGGAGGCCCGCGGCCGGGCCCTGGCGACCTGGACGCTCGCCGTGGGCCTCGGCGGGCTCACGGGCAACGTCGGCGGCGGCCTGGCCGGCGCGTACCTGACCTGGCGGGCCCTGTTCTGGACCGTCGTCCCGCTCGGCGCGCTGCTCGCCCTCGCCGTCGCCCGTACGGTCCCCCGTACTCCCTCGCGGCCCGACGCCGCCGTCGACCCCCTGGGCACGGTGCTGCTCACCGGGGCACTGGTAGCGGTGGTCTACGGGATCATCGAGGGACCCGGGCACGGCTGGGCCTCGGCCCGTGTGCTGGTCGCCTTCGCCGCGGGCGCGGGCCTCCTCGCCGCTTTCACCGGACACGCGCTGCGCGCCGCCCGCCCGCTGCTGGACCCGCGCATCTTCGCCTCACGGCGGCTGCGCGCCGGGACGCTGGGCATCGGGGCCGGCTTCTTCGGGATGTTCGCGCTCTTCTTCGTCAACGCGCAGTACCTGCAGTACGCGAAGGGGTTCTCCCCGGCCGAGGCCGGTCTCGCGATCGTCCCGCTGACCGTCGGGATGGCTCTGCTGCCCCGGTTCGGCGCGCGACTGGAGGAGCGCACCGGGCCCCGCCTGCCGGTGGGCACCGGGCTCGGCCTGATCGGGGCGGGCCTGCTGCTGGTCTCCACGGCAGACGCGGGCACCCCGTATCCCGTGTACGCGCTCTACCTGCTGGTCCTGTCGGCCGGCGCGGGCCTGTCCGCGCCCTCGCTGACCCTGACGGTGGTCGGTGCGCTGCCCGCTCACCAGGCCGGGCTCGGCTCCGGACCGAACACGGCGGCCCGGGAGGTCGGCGCCGCCCTCGGCGTGGCCGTGGTGGGCACGGTGCTGGCCTCCCGGTTCCCCGGGAACCCGCAGGATCCGGCCGAAGTCGCCGCCTTCACCGACGCGATGGGGACGGCGCTGCGCACGGTGGCCGTGGTGCTGCTCCTCGCGTCGGCCGCGGTGGTGGCGGGGCTCCGCGGAACCGGCCGGCACGGCTCGGGACGAGGCCCGCGGGAGCAGGGCGTACCGCCTCGCCGCCGGGATGCCGATGCCGTCCCCGAAGGCGCATCCTGACTGTGTGATGGCGAGAGCGGGCAGCGTCGGCGCGGCCACCGACGCCATGGTCCAGGCGCTCGCCCGGGCCGCCATGAGCGCCGTGGAGGCCGTGGGCGGGTACGCGGGCGGGGTGTACCTGCGCTCGAGCTCCGGCGAGCTCCTGCAGCTGGCCCTGTTCACGGGGCTGCCGCTGCCGCTGTTCCGGCCGTGGTGGCGGATGCAGGTCAACCGGCCCTTTCCGGTCGCCGAGGCCTACCGCTCGGGTCAGGCCGTACACCTCCCCGACGCCGCGTCGGCCATGAGCCGCTTCCCCCAGCTGATCGCCGGGCTGCCCTTCCCCTTCGCCTCGCTGTACGAGCCGGTGACCGCGGGCACGGAGCGTTTCGGCGTGCTGCTGGTACTGCGTCCGGCCACCCCCGGTGTGCCCGTCGGGGCCAGGGACCGCAGGCGGCTCCGGGAGGCCGCGGAGGGGCTGGCACGCGAGCTGTCGGCCCTGTCGGCGGCCGGGGAGCCGGTGGTGTGGGAAGGGGACCCGGTCGCCGTGCCGGCTCTGCCGCCCGAGGCCGAGGCCGGCGCGGCGGGCGCCGGTCGCGCCGTGGACCGGCTCGCGCAGGCGGTGCTCTCCCTGGACCGGCAGGGCCGGATCGGCTTCGTCAACTCCGCGGCGGAGCACCTGCTGGGTGTGGGCGCCGGGCAGCTGCACGGGCGGCTGCTGTGGGAGGCGGTGCCGTGGCTCGGGCACCCCTCGCACGACGACCATTTCCGGGCCGTCTTCATGTCCTCGGAGCCGGTGCACTTCTCCGCCCGGCGCGGCCGGCATCCGCCGGGCGAGTGGCTGTCGGTGGGCCTCTACCCGGCGTCGGACGGCGTGACCGTGACGATCGGCACGGGCGACCCGCCCGCCTACCCGTCCACGGCGGGGGCCGACCCGGGCGGGGGCGTGGACGCGCCGGCCGACCAGGCGTCCGCGCTGTACCGGCCGGTGGCCCTGGCCATCGCCCTGACGGAGGCGGTCACGGCCCGGCAGGTGTCGGCGGTGGTCACCGATGAGCTGCTGCCGGCCTTCGGTGGCCGCCAGCTCGCGATCTACCTGCTCGACGAACGGCATCTGCACCTGGCATGGGAGACCGGTTTCCCGCGGGGGTTCCTGAACCGATTCGACGGGGTCGCGCTCGACGTCCGGCTGCCGGGTGTGGAGACGCTGACCACGGGCCGGCCGCTGTTCTTCGAGTCGATGCAGCGGCTGGCCGCCGCCTATCCGGGCATTCCGCTGGACGCCGACGTCGGCGCGAGGGCCTTCCTGCCGCTGATCGCGTCCGGCCGTCCGGTCGGCTCGTGCATCCTCGGCTTCGACTCGCCGCGCGGCTTCAGCCCGGAGGAGCGTACGGTGCTGACCGCGCTGGCCGGGCTGATCGCGCAGGCACTGGCGCGGGCCCGGCGCTACGACAGCGAGGCGGCGCTCGCCCACGGGCTCCAGGCGGCGCTGCTGCCGCACCGGCTGCCGGTGCGGCCGCACGTGGACACCGTCGGCCGCTATCTGCCCGGCTCCGCCGGCATGGACGTGGGCGGCGACTGGTACGACGTCGTGGAGACCGGATCGGGCCGGCTGGCCCTGGTCATCGGCGACGTCCAGGGCCACGGGGTGGCCGCCGCCGCGACCATGGGGCAGCTCCGGAGCGCGGTACGGGCCTTCGCGCTCGCCGGCAGCACGCCGGAGCAGGTGGTGCGCGGCACCAACCGGCTGCTCATCGACCTCGATCCGGGGCAGTTCGCGAGCTGCTGCTACGTGGTGCTCGACCCGGCGTCGGGCTCCGCCCAGGCGGTGCGGGCCGGGCACCCGCAGCCGCTGCTGCGCCGTCCCGACGGCCGGACGGAGGTGCTGGACCTGGCGGGCGGGGTGGTGCTCGGCGTCGACCCGGAGGCCACGTACCCGGTCACGGAGCTCCGGCTGGCGCCGGGCGCAGTGTTCGCCCTGTACACGGACGGGCTGGTGGAGCTGCCCGGCGTCGACATCGACGAGGGGGTGGAGCGGCTGCGGCTGGCGCTGGCGTCGGGACTGCCGGGTCCGCTGACCGAGACCGCCGACCGGCTGATCGGCAACGCCGCCGACCGGCCGGACGACATCGCCCTGCTGCTGGCGTCCCTCACGGGCGGCTGCGATCAGCCCGCACCGCGCTGAGCGACGAGACGCCCCCAGGGGGTGTCGTCAAAGTCCGCCGACCCCGCCCTTCGGGCGGCCGACGCCACTTTGACGACACTCCCTAAGGACGTTCGAAGGCTTGGAGGATCCCGCCGATAGAGAAGCACAGGGCGCCGCACAGCGTGCCCCAGTTGGCGACTCCGGCGTCGACCAGGCCTCCGGTGGCGGGCCGGGTGAAGGCGGCCAGGGCCGAGACCATGAACAGCACCGATCCGAACTGGTTGACCGCGACGACCCACCAGCCGAGGCTGCGCGAGCGCAGGCAGGGCCACGGGCGGTGGCAGATCTCGACGAAGGCCAGGTGTCCCGAGAGCAGGAAGAGCAGGCATCCGATCACGTCGGGGGTCCAGACCAGCCGGTTGGTCTGCTGTGCGGTGAGTCCCTGGAGGAAGGAGTCCAGGAGGTTGACGCCGAACACGAGCGTCCCGACGAACAGGACGAACGTGCTCAGCCAGTCCAGGCGCAACGGCTCGTACCCCCACCACTTCCAGCCGGCGGTGACCAGTCGGCCGCCGCCCTCCGGGGTGTGGCGGGGCCCGTTCAGCACCTGGAGGAGCGAGACGTAGCCGCCGGTGTTGAAGAACAGGCCTCCCGCGAAGTAGATCGCGGCGCTCTCGGCCGTGTCGCCCCAGCCGAACTGGGCCACGGCGGCGCCGAGGGCGAAGAGGGCTCCGCCGATGACGAACGCGGTGGAGGCGACGGCGTTGAGCCGCCGCATGCGGCCGAGGGTCTCGGCATCGGCCGTCGTCGTCCTGACGGCCGTCTCGCCCGGGCTGCGGACCGCGAGCGTTCCGCGTCTGCGGGCGGGCCGCGACTCCCACACCACCGTCTGTCCTTCGGGGCGCTGCCAGGTGAGCCGGGTGGTGAAGGGGCCCGCGCCTTCGGCGCGCTGCTGGGGCAGTTCCACGGTCCTCAGCCCGCCTCGGTCGTCCGCTTTTCGATGCCGGCCAGGGTCAGTGCGGTGTTGACCAGGCCGACGTGGCTGAACGCCTGCGGGAAGTTGCCGAGTTGGCGCCCGGAGACGGGGTCGTACTCCTCGGCGAGCAGTCCGACGTCGTTGCACACCGACAGCAGCCGTTCGAAGAGGGCGCGGGCCTCGCCCTCCCGGCCCGTCAGGTGCAGGGCGTCGGCCAGCCAGAACGAGCAGGCGAGGAAGGCGCCTTCGTCGCCGGGCAGTCCGTCGTCGGTGTCGGCGGTGCTGTAGCGGCGGACCAGTCCGCTGCGGCCCAGTTCCGCGCGGACGGCGTCGACGGTGCCGGTGACGCGGGGGTCGTCGGGCGGGAGGAATCCGACCCGGGGGATGAGCAGGGTCGCCGCGTCGAGTTCGCGGGAGCCGTAGTACTGGGTGAAGGTGCCCCGCTCGGGGTCGAACCCCTTGTCGCACACGTCGCGGTGGACGGCGTCGCGCATGGCGCGCCAGCGGTCCACCTCTCCGGGCAGCGAGGGGTCGCTCTCCAGGGTCCGCACGGCCCGGTCCGCGGCCGCCCAGGCCATCACCTTGGAGTGCACGAAGTGCCGGCGGGGGCCGCGCACCTCCCAGAGGCCTTCGTCGGGCCGGCGCCAGTTCTTCTCCAGGAAGTCGAGGAGCGCGAGCTGGATCCGCCAGGAGTGGGCTTCGGCGGGCAGCCCGGCGGATCTGGCCATGTGCAGGGAGTCGATGACCTCCCCGTACACGTCGAGCTGGAGCTGGTCGACGGCCGCGTTGCCGACACGGACGGGTGCGGAGGAGGCGTAGCCGCGCAGCCAGGGCAGTTCGCTCTCGGGGATCCGCCGCTCGCCCCCGATCCCGTACATGATCTGGAGGTCGGCGGGGGCGCCGGCGACCGCGCGCAGGAGCCATTCGCGCCAGGCGCGGGCCTCGTCGAGGAAGCCGGTGTTGAGGAGGGAGCCGAGGGTGAGGGTGGCGTCGCGCAGCCAGCAGTAGCGGTAGTCCCAGTTGCGGACGCCGCCGAGCTCCTCGGGCAGGGAGGTGGTGGCGGCGGCGACGATGCCGCCGGTCGGGGCGTAGGTGAGGGCTTTGAGGGTGATCAGGGAGCGGGTGACCGCTTCCTTGAAGGGGCCGTCGTAGCGGCACTGGGAGGCCCACTCGCGCCAGTCGGAGAGGCTGCACTCCAGGGCCTCGAAGGGGTCGATGGGTTCGGGGCGCGGGTCGTGCGACGGGTGCCAGGTCAGGACGAAGGCGACGCGGCGGCCGGCGGTGACGGGGAACTGGGAGCGGGTGCTGTTGGCCTCGCCCCAGGTGCGGACGGGGGGCTCGCTGCGGAACCAGGCGGAGTCGGGTCCGGCGACGGCGACCCGGTCGCCGTCGCTGCGGCGTACCCAGGGCACGACGTGGCCGTAGTCGAAGCGCAGGCGCAGGGTGCTGAGCATCCTGACGGTGCCGCTGATGCCTTCGACGATGCGGACGACGTCGGGGGCGACGTCGCGCTGTGGCATGAAGTCGATGACCTTGACGGTGCCTGTCTCGGTCTCCCAGTACGACTCCAGGACCAGTGAGCCGTCGACGTAGGCGCGGCGGGTGCAGCGCTCGCCGTCGGCGGCGCCGAGGGGGGCGATGCGCCAGTGGCCGTTCTCCTCGTCACCGAGGAGCTTGGCGAAGCAGGCCGCCGAGTCGAAGCGCGGCAGGCACAGCCAGTCGATGGACCCGTCGCGACCGACGAGCCCGCTGGTCATGAGGTCGCCGATGAGTGCGTAGTCCTCGATGGGTTGTGTCATTTGAGCGCTCTTCCCCTGAATGTCAGGGGCCAATCAGCCCGGGCCCGGGACACCCCGGGCGCAGCTCCAGGGGGTGTCCGGCCTGACCGGTGAGGCCGCCGGTTCCGTACGAGGAGCATGACGGGGGTATGTCTTTCGGATCTTGTCGGCCCTGCAAAACGCGAAAGACACGCCTCAGTTGCGTACGAGGAGCATGACGGCGGCGAGGACGACGCCGAGGGCGAGGGCGAGGGCTCCGTGGGCGAGGCGGTGGGCGCGCAGGACGGGGAGGAAGCCGTCGATGGCGTACCGGCCGGGGCCGGTGAGGGCGAGGGCCGCGGCGCCCGCGGTCAGCAGGAGTTCGTACTCGATGCCTGCGGGGGCGAAGAAGGCGCCCGTGCCGTGGACGGCGATGGCGTTGATCAGGGTGCCGACGACCGCGGCGCCGGCGAGCGGGGTGAGGAGGCCCGCGGCGAGGCCGAGGCCGCCGAGGGTCTCGGTCAGGCCGGCGAGGACGGCCATGGCGTCACCGGCGGGGTAGCCGCTCGCGGTGAAGAACTGGCCGGTGCCGCTGATGCCGCCGCCGCCGAACCAGCCGAAGAGCTTCTGGGCGCCGTGTCCGGCCATGGTGAGGCCGAGGACGAGGCGCAGGAGCAGCAGGCCGGTGTCCTGGCCGCGGGTGGAGGGGGCGGCGGGCCGGGACGGTGCGGCGGGCGGGGCGGCCTGCGGCTTCGCGGCGGTGGCGGAGGGGCTGGTCATCGTGGGGTCCTTCCGGTCGTGCGGCCCGGGGAGACGGGGGAAGAGTTGTTCAAATTCGAACCGCTGACCTGGACCCTAACCGGTGATTCAAATTCGAACAACCCGTGTAGGGTGGGGCCATGGCTGAACCGAGATGGCTGGACGAGCGCGAGATGCGCGCCTGGAACGGCTTCCTGGCCGCCTCGGCCCTGGTCAACCGGCGCCTCGACCAGCAGCTCAAGGACGAGGCGGGGCTCTCGCACCCGCAGTACGAGATCCTCGTGCGGCTCGCCGCGGCCCCCGGGCGGGAGCTGCGGATGACCGAGCTCGCCAACGGCCTGCTCAATTCCAAGAGCGGGCTGACGTACCAGGTCACCCAGATGGAGAAGGCCGGGCTGGTCCGCCGCCGCAGCTGCCCCTCGGACGTGCGCGGGGTCTTCGCCGTGCTCACCGACGCCGGCAGCGCGAAGTTGGAGGAGGCCGCGCCGGGCCACGTGGCCGCGGTCCGGGAGGTCCTGGTCGACGTCCTGACCCCGGAGCAGCTCGACGCGCTCGCCGAGGGGCTGGGCGAGGTCGGACGCCGCCTGCGCGGGCAGGGCGCCTGAGCGGCCCCGGCCGCCGGGCAGGTATCACCACCCGAAATCGGGGTATAGGGGCGCCATGGACGGAAAGGTCTGGCTCATCGTCGGCACGGTCCTCACGGTGGGTGTCGCCATCGCCGCGGCCGTGCTGTTCGTACGCGTGCTCAGGGCGCGGCGGCTGCTGACCGACGCGGGCATCCCGCTGCAGGACAAGGCCCTGTTCTGGGCCGCCCTGATCTACACCGTCTCGCCCGTGGACCTGATTCCGGACCCGGTGTACCTGGACGACATCGGGATCCTGATGCTGGCGCTGCGCTCCCTGCACGCGGCGGCAGCGGCCGCACGCCCGTCGAAGGAGCCGGGCGTCGACGTCCGGTCCCGCGTCTGACCCGGTTTCCGCCCGCTCAGACGTGCTGGTCGACCCGGACCGGGTTGCCGTCGGGGTCGAGGACGAGGAAGCTGCCAGGCCCCGATCCGGACTCGTCGGCCTCCGTCAGGAACTCAGGAACTCCAGGCCGCGCACCTTCAGCTGCCCTGAAGTTCCCGCACGTCCGTGAAGGAGCCGACGGAGGCCGCGCAGGCCGTGCCAGGGCCGCAACCGCGACGGCGTCGGGGGCTCCGCCCTGGTCACGGGGGCTCCGCCCTGCGGTCAGCGCACGCCCCGGGTCCGAAACTGGATGCTGATGCGGGGCCCGACGGCCCGCGCGGACTTCGGTACGGCGTGTTCCATCGTCCGCTGGCAGGAACCGCCCATGACCACGAGGTCGCCGTGGCCGAGCGGTAGCCGCAGCAGGGTGGCCCCGCCGTCGCGGGGACGGATGGCCAGGTCGCGCGGGTCGCCGACGGAGACGATGGCGACCATGGTGTCCTCGGTGGAGGAACGGCCGGTCCGGTCGCCGTGCCAGGCGACGCTGTCCCGGCCGTCGCGGTACAGGCACAGCCCGGCGGTGGTGAACGGTTCGCCCAGCTCGGCGGCGTAGTGGGCGCCCAGCGCATCACGGGCCTCCACGAGCGAGGGGTGTGGCAGGTCGTCGTCCTCGCCGTAGAAGGCGAGCAGCCGGGGCACCTCCACCTCCCGCTCGTACATCTGCCGCCGCTCGGCGCGCCAGGGCACGTCGGCGGCCAGCCGCTCGAAGAGCTCGTCGGCACCGCGCAGCCAGCCGGGCAGCTGGTCCACCCAGGCCCCGGCGCCGAGCTCGGTCCGGCGCAGACCGTCGAAGGGGCCGAGACCGATCTCGTCTCCCTGGTCGAAGAGGGAACCCTGGAGGCCTTGGACTACGTGCATGCCCCCAGCCTAGACCCACAACCGAACAGGTGCACGAATTCCGTGTGCGTCCCGGGTCTCCCCCGCCCCGGCCGTCAGAGCGGCCGGTCGCGGCGCGTACGGCGGGACGGCCGGGTGAGGAGCGTGACGGCGAGCGAGGCCGCGGCGGCGAGGGCGATCGCCGTTCCGGGGCCGAGGCACTGGGCCAGGCCGCCGGCGATCGCGGCGCCCAGACCCTGCCAGGTCATCCGCCCCGCCGACTCGACCCCCTGCACCTGCCCGCGGATCGCTTCGGGGGTGAGTTCCAGGAGCTGTTCCTGGAGGGGCAGGGTGGCTGCGAATCCTGCACTGGCGAGGAACACCGCGACCGCCAGGACGGGAGCGGGCGGGTGGGCCGCGAAGAGCAGGAAGGGAGCGGCGAGCAGCAGCCGCAGGGTGGAGGCGTGGCGGCGGCGGCCCGCGGCGGTGAGCAGCCTGCCGACGGCCAGGTCGCCGAGGAGCATGCCGGCGGATCCGGCGGCCAGGAAGGTCCCGGCGTGGCCGGGGTCGTAGGAGATGAAGAGGGCCTCGCAGCCGACGATCAGGCCGTTGGGAACCCACAGGGCCAGCAGCAGCGCCCGCCGGCGGGGGTGGGAGAACAGCTCGGCGTTCGTCCGCCAGGTCTGCCGCAGGCCCGGTCGGCGGGTTGGCCGGACCGAGTGCTCGCGGACGGTGGCCGCGACCACGGCCGCACCGAGGGCGGTCAGGCAGGCGGCGATGACGAAGACGTCCCGCGGGCTCGCGTACCGCAGCAGTACGGCGCCGACGGCGTAGCCGAGGATCGCCGTACCGCCCGAGGTGATGTTCATCAGGGAACGGGCCGGCGCGTAGGCGGACACCGGCACGGCCTCGGACAGCAGCCCGAGCCGGGCGCCCGTTCCCAGGGACTGGAAGAAGCCGAGGAGCAGCAGCAGGGCGAACCGAACGGCCAGCGGCAGTCCCGGGAGCGCCTGCGCGGCGACCCCGGCCAGCGAGGCGAGTTGGAGCAGGACGACGATCCGGCGCGGTCGCCCGCCGTCCGCGACCGACATCAGCGTCAGCGCGCCGAGGACGGTCGCGAAGGTGGCGCCGTACATGCTCACGGCCGTCAGGAAGGGCGAACCGGTCTGCTCGTCGACGAGCGTGCCGAGCGCGAAGCCCGAGAGGGTGCTCGCCGCGACCGTCAGGGTGAAGCCGGCGTACAGGCCGGCGAACTCCCTGTTGCGCAGCAGGCCGAGATAGCCGGTGGAGGTGGGGAGCGGGGCGGGCACGGGGGCCGCGGCGCGGCCGGAGGAAGGCCTCGGATCGGAGGGGGAAGCGGACCGGGAAGTAGGGTTTGAAGGCATGAAAAAAGCCTCCGGACGCATGCACGGGGCACGCACGCCGAAGGCCAACGCCCGTAATTCTAGCAGGACTCCCGGGCCGTTCGCGGCGCATCACGGCTCCCCGAACCGCCCCGAAACGGCATTACTACAGCGTAACTGTGTGATCAGGGACTCACGGTCTTGGCCGCGGGCCCGCCGCACGGTAGCGTCACGGCGACATTTCCACATAGCGACGACGGCGAGACGGAAGACCGGTGTGAATCCGGCATGGTCGCGCCACTGTGTGCTGCGGTGACCTCCCCCGGGGGTCGTCGCGGCGAGTCAGACCCGAGGACCGTCGTCCTGCACCACCGTATGGGACGCGTTGTTCCCCAAGGAGGTTCCATCATGGCCGAGGCTTTCGCTTCCGCTGCCGTATCCACCCCCGCCGTTTCGCCGTCGGCTCCGCTGCCCGTGCGCGCCGTCCTGCCCTGGGCGGTCTTCGTCGGCCTCCTGATGCTGGTGGCCCTCTACTTCGTCGGAGCCGAGCAGGGCGCCACCGCCGTGTTCGCGGGCGAGGGCGTGCACGAGTGGGTGCACGACGGTCGCCACCTGCTCGGCTTCCCCTGCCACTGAGAGGCCGCGCCCATGTACGCCTCTACTGTCAGAGGTCTGCTGGTCCGCGGCATGCTCGCGGGCCTGATAGCCGGACTCTTCGCCTTCGCGGTCGCCTACGTGGTGGGTGAGCCGCCGGTTCGGGGTTCCATCGCGGTGGAGGAGGCCGCCGCCGCCCAGGACGCAGCGAGCGCCCCGAGCGGCCACGCCGGGCACGGTGGTGACGCCGCGTCGGGCGGGGCCGCCGAGGAGGAGGAAGAACTCGTCAGCCGGCCGGTCCAGTCGACCGTCGGCCTGGCCACCGGCGTGCTGGTCTACGGGGTCGCGCTGGGCGGCATCGCCTCCCTCGCGTTCTCGTTCGCCCTCGGCCGCGTCGGCGGGTTCAGCCCGCGGGCGACGGCCGCGCTCACCGGTGCGGGCGCGTTCGGCCTGGTCTACCTGGTGCCGTTCCTCAAGTACCCGGCCACCCCGCCGGCGGTCGGCAACCCGGACACGATCGGGCAGCGCACCACGCTGTTCTTCCTGATGATCCTGCTGAGCGTGCTGCTCGGCGTCGGCGCGATCATCCTCGGGCGACGGCTGGCACCGCGCCTGGGCAACTGGAACGCGTCGCTGACCGCGGCCGGCGGCTTCGTCACCGCCACCGCCCTGGCGTTCGTGTTCCTGCCGGACAACAGCGACGCGGTCCAGCCCGGGTTCCCCGCCGCCCTGCTGTGGGAGTTCCGGATCGCTTCGCTGGCCGTCCAGCTCGTTTTGTGGACGGTGTTCGCCGTCGTCTTCGGCGTCCTGGCCCAGCGGCTCCTGGCCTCGCGCACCGGCGGCGCGGAAGTGACGGCCCGGCAGCAGGCGCCCGCCCTCGGTTGATCGACCGCCACGTCCGCGCACGGGCCCCGCGACCCCCTCGGGGGCGCGGGGCCCGTGCGCGTCCGCATGTGTGCGCTCGCGCGCACGCTTCGGCCCACGTCGCCATGCGGGACACCCAGCCCGCCGACCGGCCCGCGATCATGCGTGAGCACCGGAACATGTGGCAGATGCGCGAGCGCAACCAGCCCTACGGGACGGTCGAGCGGAGGTGACGGGCGGCCCCGGGCCACCGCACGGTGGGCACGCCCCGGGCCACCTGCGGGGTCAGGCCGCCGCCGGCTGGTCCGCTCGGGCGGCGGCAACGGGCTCCGCCGTGCTGAGGCGTCGTACGCCGTGGGTGGTGGCGAGCCTGGCGATCAGCAGGCAGTACGCCGGTGCCGCGACGAGCTCGAGGACGAGTGCCTCCCACGGGGCGTCCGCGGCGTTGCCCGACTCCGCCAGCTGCCCCAGGGCGACGGTGATGCCGTAGGCGCTGACGTTGTTCGCGACGTGCACCGCGATGGCGGCTTCGAGGCCCCCCGTGCGGACGGTCAGCCATCCCCACCACAGGGCGGAGTAGAAGAGCAGGGCGAACCCCGACACCTCGCCGAAGCCGTGGGCGACGGCGAAGAGGGCGGACGCGAGGACGATGCCGGTCCAGGGGGACTTGAGGAAGCCGCCGAAGAACTGGGTGATCCAGCCCCGGAAGACGAACTCCTCGGCGGCGGCCTGGAACGGGATCAGCGCCCACAGCACGACGAGTCCGAGTGCGAACTCGGACCAGCCGGGGAAGTCGCCCGCGAGGCTCTCCTCGCCGTCGGTGAGGTAGCCCCACAGGGCCAGCCCGCCCATCTGGAGCACGATCAGGGGGAAGGCGACCGCCGAGCAGCGGGCCAGCCAGCCCCAGCGCAACCTTCCGAGGACGGAGGCCACGGTGCCGGCGGGGCGGCTGCCGCACCAGCGGACCGCGAGCATCACGACCGGTATGCCCGTGGCTATGGAAAGCAGGGCGAGCGCCTCGTCGGCGAGCGGATCCGCCAGGATGCGGTCGCCGTCCCCGGGGGCGAAGTCGAGGCCCAGTACGTACCAGACGAGGGCGCCGAGCGCGATCACCAGCAGCGGTGCGGCCAGGTTGCCGACGAAGACGAGGAGGAACTCCCCGACGCGCTGCGGGGACTTCTGGCGGCCGTTGCGGGCCTGCTCGTGGTAGGCGCTTCCGCCCGGCGCGGCCTCCGTGCGCGGCTGCCGCACGGCGGGTGCACCGAACGGCGGACCGCCCTGGGGGGTGGGCGGCCACCCTTGCGCCGGCGCGGGCCATTGCGGAGCGCTTCCGGCCGGCGCGGCCCAGACGTTCGGCGGGGGCGTATCTGACACTGCGGGACCCTTTCCGTCACGGCCGATCACCCGCCCATTCGATCACGTGATCGCCCTGCGGCTCAGCCGGATTCCGTGTGGGGTTGCACCGGGGTTCGGCCGGGGGCGGGCAGGGGCGCGGGCCGGTACGGGGGACGGGCAGGGGCAGGGAGAACCAGACGGCCTTGCCCTCGGCCGTCGGGAGGGTTCCCCAGGAGGCGGCTAGGGAGTCGACGAGGAGCAGGCCGCGGCCGGATTCCGCGTCGGGTTCGGCGAAGCGGGCCTGCGGCAGGACCGGGCTGCCGTCGCACACCTCGACGCTGAGTTCACGGCCGGCCTGGCGCAGTCGGAGGCGGACGGGGCCGCGGCTGTGGTTCACCGCGTTGGAGAGCAGCTCGGAGGTGAGCAGGCAGGCGGTGTCGCGGAGTTGTTCGTCGTCCCTGCCCCACTGGGCCAGGGTGGAGCGCAGGAACCTCCGCCCGGCACCGACGCTGCTCGGTTCCGCAGCGAGGAGCATGCTCTGCGAGGTCACCGGTGTGTCGGGGATGCGGACGAGCAGGAGGGTGACGTCGTCGGGGTTGTCGTCGGCGTCGGGCAGCAGTTCGGCCAGCAGCCGGTCCGCCGCCGCCTCCAGGCCGTCCGTCGTCGCGACGGCCTTCTCCAACGCCGCCGCCAGCCCGTCCACTTGGCCCTCGATGTCACTGTCGGGCGTCTCGACCAGGCCGTCCGTGTAGAGCGCGAGGACCGAGCCGGGCTCCACGGTGTGCCGGGTCTCGTGGTGGGGCACTTCCCCCACCCCCAGCGGCACGCTCACCTCGACGGGCAGCCGGCCGACCTCGCCGCCCGGGGCGACGAGGAGGACCGGCAGGTGTCCGGCGGAGCACATGGTGATCTCGGCCGCATCGGCGTCGATGACCAGGTAGCAGCAGGTGACGAACTGGTCCGGCAGTTCGCTGACGACCGCGTCCAGGGCGCGCATGAGCTGCCAGGGCGGCATCCCGGTCTTGGCCAGTGCGTGGGAGGCGGATCGGAGCTGGCCCATGACGGCGGCGGCGTCCAGGCCGCGCCCCATCACGTCGCCGACCATCACGCCGACGCGTCCGCCCCCCAGCGGGATGAGGTCGAACCAGTCGCCGCCCACCCCGGCCCCCTGCCGGGCCGGGAAGTACCGGCTCGCCGTGGGCATTCCCGGTACGTCGGGCGGGGATCCCATGAGGCTGCGCTGGAGGGTGAGCGCGACGTGGCGCTGCTGCTCGTAGAGCTTCGCGAGCATCTCCTCGGCGGACTTGCGCTCGGTGACGTCGCGGATGGCCGCGGAGACCAGGGTGCCGTCGGGGGTCTCCAGCGGGCTCAGGCTGATCTCGACCGGGAACTCGCCGCCGTCGCGGTGCAGGCCGTACAGCTCCAGGCCCGCGCCCATGGGGCGGGCCTTGCGGTTGACGAAGTAGCCGTGCCGGAAGCCGGAGTGGTGCCCGCGGAACCGTTCCGGGACGAGCACCTCGACCGGTCTTCCCAGCAGGTCCTCGCGGGCGTACCCGAAAACGGCCTCGGTCTGCGCGTTGACGAGCTGGATCGCGCCCCGCTCGTCGACGATCACCATCGCGTCCGGCGCAGCCTCCAGCAGCGCCCGGAAGCGTTCCTCGGCGGCCCTGCGCTCGCTCACGTCGCGTACGGCCGCCGAGATCAGCAGGCCATCCGGGGTCTCCAGCGGACTCAGGCTGATCTCCACGGGGAATTCGCGCCCGTCCCGGCGCAGGCCGTAGAGCACCAGGCCCGCGCCCATCGGGCGGACCTGGCGGCTGGCCGCGTAGCCGAGCCGGTGGCCCGGGTGCTGGCCGCGGAACCGCTCGGGGACGAGGACCTCGATGTGCCGGCCCAGGAGTTCCCGACGGGGGTGGCCGAACAGGGCCTCGGTCTGCGCGTTCACCAGCCGGATCACCCCGGCGTCGTCCACGATCACCATCGCGTCCGGTGCCGCTTCCAGCAGAGCCCTGAAGGGCTCTTCAGTCGTCGCTGCCACGCTGCGCCTCGCACTCGTCGAATCCCGCAGAAGCAGACATCCGACCACGTGGCTGAATCTCGCGCTTCCGGTTGACCGCATGCGGCGGCAATTGACCGATTCTGCGCGCCGGGCGCCCCTGGGGCCGCGCGGGGTCGGCACGGTCGGACCCGGGTTGACGCGCCCGTACGGACGGCGGAGCCCCAAGGGCTGGACGGCCCAGGGGGTCTCTTGTCGTCGTGGATCGCAAGGCGGAGGAGGGGGCGACGCGCAGCGCCGTCGAGCGCGGACACGCGGCGAGGCACGGCGGCAGACGCCGCGATCCGGGCATGATCGGCAAGACACCCCTGGCGGCCGCGCTGATCTATGGTGGCTGGAGGACCGGCCAGGGCGGACGCGAGGCGAGGAGACCCGGTGCGTGACGCAGAGTTCTTCCGGAGCTGGATGGCGGCCACCGCGGCTGCCGTGGAGCGTGAGGCGGACCGGCTCACCGAGCTCGACTCCCCCATCGGGGACGCCGACCACGGGAGCAATCTGCTGCGGGGTTTCACGGCGGTGCGCGCCGCCTTGGACACGGAGACCCCGGCGGCGCCGGGCGCGGTGCTCCAGCTGGCCGGACGGACGCTGATCTCAACGGTCGGCGGCGCCTCCGGCCCGCTGTACGGGATGCTGCTGCGGCGGACCGGCAAGGAGCTCGGGGAGGCGTCCGAGGTGTCCGACGCCGATCTGCGCGAGGCCCTGGACAAGGGGGTCGGCGCGGTGGCGCAGCTGGGCGGGGCCGCGCCCGGCGACAAGACCATGCTGGACGCGCTGCTGCCGGGCGTGGCCGCGCTGGGCACCTCGTACCGGGCGGCGGCCCAGGCGGCGGAGAACGGGGCCCTCGCCACGGTGCCGATGCAGGCGCGCAAGGGGCGGGCCAGCTACCTGGGCGAGCGGAGCATCGGGCACCAGGATCCGGGCGCGACCTCGTCGGCGCTGCTGCTGGGGGCGCTCGCGGACGTGGCGGAGCGGGCGGAGGGCGCGCGGTGACGGCCGGACGGGGCGACGGGGACGCCCCTGCGCAGCCGGCCCTGGTCGGGATCGTCCTGGTCTCGCACAGCGCTCCGGTCGCCGAGTCGGTGGCGGAGCTGGCGCGGGGCCTGGCGGCGGGCGGTCCGGTGGCGCCGGTGGCCGCGGCGGGCGGTACGTCCGCCGGCGGGCTCGGCACGAGCGCGGAGCTGGTCGTCGCGGCCGCCCGGGAGGTGGACCGCGGTGCCGGCGTCGCGCTGCTGGTGGACCTGGGGAGCTCGGTGCTGACGGTGAAGGCGCTGCTGCTGGAGGACGAACTGCCGCCCGGTTCACGTTTGGTGGACGCCCCGTTCGTCGAGGGCGCGGTGGCGGCGGTGGTCGCCGCATCGGCGGGTGCCCCGCTGGCACAGGTCGCGGAGGCCGCCGCCGAGGCGTACGCGTACCGCAAGGTCTGAGGGCCCGGGGCGGGCGGCGACAGCCGTCCCGCCCCGGGCCTCGCGGTCGCGGCCGGTGTCAGCGTCCGCGCAGCGACTGGATCTCGCGGCGGTCGCGCTTGGTGGGGCGGCCCGTGCCCCGGTCGCGGATACCGACGACCGCTGCCTCCACGGGGGTCGGCGGCGGCGGACTCTTGTCGATCAGGCACTCGGCGGCGACGGGCGCGCCCACCCGCTTGGACACGGGCCGCTTGACGACGACGATCCGCTCGCGCCCCGCGTGGAAGAGCCGCACCTCGTCGCCCGCGCGGATCGGCTGCGCCGGCTTGGCGCGTTCCCCGTTGACCCTCACATGGCCCGCCCGGCAGGCCGTCGCCGCGATCGAGCGGGTCTTGGTCAGGCGCACGGACCAGATCCACGCATCGACCCGCGCCGTGCCCGATTCCGTTCCCGATACCTCATCAGCCATGCCCCGACTCTAGCGAGCCGGGCAGGAGAGGACGGAACGACTTTTTCCGTGGCTTTCGGCGGATGCACCAATGATCGCGGCACCTACCATGGCGATCCGCCCAAGAGAATTGCAAATGCGCCATGCATGCGCCAACCTTGTCGCACATGCAGTCCTACACCATCGGACAGGCCGCGCGACTGCTGGGCGTCAGCCCGGACACCGCGCGGCGCTGGGCCGACGCCGACCGGGTCGTGACCCATCGCGACCACGTCGGCCGGCGGCTGATCAACGGCCGGGACCCGGCCGCCTTCTCCATGGAGGTGGGCCCGGGCGCCCGCACCGAGGACGGGGAGCCGTACACCTCGGCGCGCAACGCCTTTCCCGGCATCGTCACCGCCGTCCGGCTCGGCGACGTGTCCGCCCAGGTCGGCATCCAGGCGGGTCCCCACCGCCTGGTCCGCCTGCTCACCCGCGAGGCCGTCGAAGAACTCGGGCCGGAGGTCGGCATGCGGGCCACCGCCCGGGTGAAGTCCACCAGCGTGCACATCGACCGCGCCTGAGCCACAGCCGCCCCCTCCAACGTCCACCGCGGCCCGCCCGCGGTCCCCCACCGCCGCCCGGCAGCGACGAACCGTCCCCACCCGCTCCGCCCGTCACCGGCGCGGGTCACCACCGCGCGGATCCGGCACCCGGCCGGCCGCCGACCCGAGCAAGGAGCCTGCGCTGTGTACCCGACCCGAAACCGCCGCCGCACCGTCGCCGCGGCCGCCCTGTCCGCCGCCCTGCTCGCCGGGCTGACCGCCTGCGGCAGCGGCGTGGACGAGCCCGCCGCCTCCGGCACCGGCTCCGCCGCGCCGCAGGCGAACCTCACCGTCCTCGCCGCTTCCTCCCTCGCCGACGTCTTCAAGACCGCGGGTGCGGCGTACGAGAAGGCCCACCCCGGCACGAGGGTCACCTTCTCCTTCGCCGGTTCGCAGGAGCTCGCGGCGCAGGTCAAGCAGGGCGCCCCGGCCGACGCGCTGGTCACCGCCGACACGAAGACCATGGACGGGCTGAAGGCCGAGACCGGCGACCCCGCGATCATCGCCAAGAACCGCCTGGTCATCGCGGCCGGCAAGGGCAACCCGTTCAAGATCGACGAGCTGAAGGACCTCGCCGACACCAAGGTCAAGGTGGTGCTCGCCGCGCCCGAGGTGCCGGTCGGCCGCTACAGCAAGCAGATCCTCGACGCCCAGAAGGTCGAGGTGAAGCCGGTCTCCCAGGAGCCCAACGTCCGTGCCGTCCTGGGCAAGGTCGAGATGGGTGAGGCCGACGCGGGCCTCGTCTACAAGACGGACTCCGCCAAGTCGGGCGACAAGGTCGTCACCGTGGAGATCCCGGACGAGCAGAACGCCGTGGCCTCCTACCCGGCCGCCACGCTGAAGCAGTCCGAGAACACCGAGGCCGCGGCCGCGTTCGTGGCGTGGCTGAGCACCCCCGAGGCGCAGAAGATCCTCCGGGACGCGGGCTTCCAGCAGCCGTAGCCGGCGCGCCGCTCCCCCGAGGTGACCCGGGGGCTGTCCGGTCCGGGGGGACGGGCAGCCCCTTACGACGTGCCCGGGGACTGTCCGCCCCGCCGCCCCGCCGCCCCGCCGGTGCGGCGCCCGGGCGGGCCGGCCCGTCGGTACGGGGTGGAGCGGGCCGCCCCCGCATACGCTGCACCCCGGCGCCCCGCCCCCGCCCCCGTCCCGTCCGGCCACGCCGCCCCAGCCAGGAAGTACCGTGAGCAGACTCCGTACCCGCACCCGGCCCCCGGTGGCCCTGGCGCTCCCCGCGCTGCTCGCCGTCGCGTTCCTGCTGATGCCGCTGATCGGGATCCTCGCCCGTACTCCGTGGGGCGAGCTCGGAGAGCACCTCGGCAGCCCCGGCGTGGTCGAGGCCCTGAAGCTCTCCCTCCTGGTGTCGCTGTGGGCGCTGGGCCTCTCGCTCCTCCTCGGTGTGCCACTGGCCTGGCTGCTGGCCCGTGTGGAGTTCAAGGGCAAGGCCCTGGTCCGCTCGCTGGTGCTGCTCCCCATGGTGCTGCCGCCGACCGTGGGCGGTGTCGCCCTGCTCCTCGGCTTCGGCCGGCGCGGACTGCTGGGGCCGTGGCTGGAGGACTCCTTCGGGATCACCCTGCCGTTCCACACCTCGGGGGCCGTCGTCGCGGCGACCTTCGTCGCCATGCCGTTCCTGGTCATCAGCCTGGAAGGGGCCCTCGGCGGTCTCAAGCACAGTTACGAGGAGACGGCGGCCTCGCTCGGCGCGTCGCCGGTCCGGGTGTTCTTCACCGTGACCCTGCCCATGGTGGCGCCCGGTCTGGTCGCCGGCGCCGCCCTCACCTGGGCCCGCGCGCTGGGAGAGTTCGGCGCGACCATCACCTTCGCCGGGAACCTGCCCGGCACCACCCAGACCCTGCCGCTCCAGGTGTACCTGCTGCTCCAGGACCAGCCCGAGGCGGCCACCTCGGTCTCCCTGCTGCTGCTCGCGATCGCCATGGCCGTACTGATCGCACTGCGCGGCCGCTGGACGGGCACCCCGGTCGACCGCGGGTCGGTCACGACGCCGCAGCCCGCTCCGGAGGAGGGACCAGCGACCGCCCCGGCCCCGGGGCCGGACGAGGAGCCGGGCGCGGCCGGCGCCGCTCCACCGCAGTCCGCCGAGACGGGGCACTGGCCGCTGCACGCCACGGTCACCGGCTTCAACCGCCTCACCCTCGAAGCCGAACCGGGCACCACCATCGCCGTCGTCGGCGAGAACGGGGCGGGCAAGACCACCCTGCTGCGCGCCCTGCTCGGCCTCTCCCCGCGCGCCCACGCCGACCTGCGGCTCGGCGACGCCGACGTCACCGCCCTGCCCCCGCACAAGCGGCAGGTGGCCTGGGTCCCGCAGGACGGCGCGCTGTTCCCGCACCTGAGCGCGCTGGCGAACACCGCGTACGGGCTGCGCGCCCGCCGCGTGCCGCGCGCCGACGCCCGCCGCGAGGCGCAGGCCTGGCTGAATCGGCTGGGCGTGGGGCACCTCGCGCAGCGCAGGCCGTCCCAGCTCTCCGGCGGCCAGGCCCAGCGGGTCGCGCTCGCGCGCGCCCTGGCGGCCCGCCCGCGGCTCCTGCTGCTGGACGAGCCCCTCGCCGCCCTCGACCAGACCACGCGGGCCCGCGTCCGGCACACCCTGCGCACGCACCTGGCCGGCTTCGGCGGGGTCTGCCTCATCGTCACCCACGACCCCGTCGAGGCGGTGTCGCTGGCCGACCGGGTCCTCGTACTGGCCGACGGCCGGACCCTGCAGGACGCGCCGCCCGCCGAGGTCTCCCGGCACCCGCGCTCCCCGTGGGTGGCCCGCATGCTGGGTCGCAACGCCTGGCCGGGCATCGCCTCCACCGACGGCCTCGCCCTCGCGGCGGGCGGCCGTCTCGTGGTCGCCGAGGCCCTGCCCGAAGGGGCCCAGGCCCTGGCCATCATCGCCCCGGAGGCGGTGTCGGTCCACCGGGACCGCCCGGGCGGCAGCCCCCGAAACGTCTGGCGGGGCACCGTCCGGGAGATCACCGCGGTGGGCAGCCGCCTGCGCGTGCTGATCGCGTCGCCCGAGGCACCCGACCTGGTCGCCGAGATCACCCCGGACGCGGCGGCCGAACTGGGCCTGGCCGACGGATCCGAGGTGTGGACGAGCGTGAAGGCAACCGAGGTCACGCTGGTCCGCCTGTAGCTTCCCGCCGGTAGCCGTGTCGGTGGCGCTGATCGGCGAAACGCCCGTCCGCTCCTGCCGGGAGACGGCCGTCCACGGTGCCACCGCGTGCAGCGGCTGACGACCGCCGACTCGGGCCCTCGTCCGGCCGGGCGGAGGCGGACGGACCCTTCCGACTGTTCGCCACGGTCGGCCGGGCGGCCCGCTGGGCCGCCTAGGCGGGGGTGTCGGGATGCTGCGGCGGGGGCAGGGCGAACTCGCACCAGACGCACTTGCCGCCGCCCCGCGGTTCCACGCCCCACGCGTCCGCGAGTTGTTCCACCAGCATCAGTCCGCGTCCCGAGACCGCCCAGTCCCCCGCCTCGCGCCGTCGCGGCAGTTGGCTGCTGGAGTCCTCGACCTCGATCCGGATCCGCCCCTGGGGCGTGATCCGCATGTTGATGTGGCCGCCGCCGTCCGTGTGGACCAGCGCGTTGGTCATCAGCTCGTCCGCCGCCAGCTCGATCTCGTCGGCCCGGTCCCGCGCGCCCCAGGCGGCCACCGCCGCCCGGATGAGGTGCCGGGCCAGGGCCGGGGCCTCGGCGTCCCCGGGGTCCAGGCGCTGGCGCAGCGGGCCGCCGCCCCGCCCGGTGGGCGTACCGCGGCGGCGAAGGACGAGCAGGGCCATGTCGTCCCCGCCACCCGAGTCACCGACGAGGTCGCACAGCACGTCGGCGAGCTCCTCGACGTCCGCGGGGCCGCTGTGGAGCGCCGCCATCAGCTCGCGCATGCCGGTGTCGGGGTCCGCGCCGGGTCGCTCGATCAGGCCGTCCGTGCACAGCACCAGGGTGTCTCCGGGGTGCAGTTCCAGGCTGGTGACGGGGTAGCCGGAGCCCGCCGCCGCCACGGACTGTTCGGGGGGCGGCAGTCCGAGCGGCAGTCCGCCCGCCACCTGAATCCGGTGGCAGCTGCCGTCGCCGCGCCGCACGACCGGGTCGAGGTGGCCGGCGCGGACGATCTGGAGCATCCCGCTGGTGAGGTCGGCCTCGGCGTACGTGCAGGTGGCGAAGCGCTCCGTCTCCAGTTCGCGCAGGAAGGCGGAGGCGCGGGCCATCGCCGCGCCCGGTGTGTGCCCTTCGACCACGTACGCGCGCATCACGATGCGCAGTTGCCCCATGACGGCGGCCGCGTCCGTGTCGTGGCCCTCGACGTCACCGATCATCACGCCGATCCGGCCGCTGCCGAGCGGCACCACGTCGTACCAGTCGCCGCCGATGTCCCGCCCCATCCGGGCGGAGCGGTAGCGTACGGCGATCAGCGCGCCCGGCACCGCGGGGATCCGGCGGGGCAGCATGGCCCGCTGGAGGCCCTCGGCCAGGTCGTGCTCCTGCTCGAAGAGGATGGCGCGCTGGAGGCTCTGGGCGACGCCGCTGCCGAGCGCCATCAGCAGGTTGCGTTCCTCGGCGGTGAAGTCGCCGTCGCGTGTGTAGAGCAGCCCCAGGGCGCCGACGGGCCGGCCCTGGGCGATCAGCGGCAGGTAGACCCCGCTGCGGACGGCCAGCGGCTCTATGTACGGCCACAGTTCCGGGTAGTTCTCCTGGAACTCCTCGCGCGAGACGATGAAGACGGGCTGCATGGTGCGTACGGCCACGCTCATCGGGAACGGCGCGTCGATCCGCGTGTACTCGATCTCGGGGACGTACGTGCCGAGCTGCCCCTCCGCGACCAGGTGGATGCGGCCTCCGTCGACGACGCCCAGCATCACGCTGACCGCGCCGAGGTGGCCGAGGGCCTGGGGATCCTTGAGGACGTCGGTCACGTCGTTGACGGTGCGGGCGTGGGCGAGGATGGCGGTCGTCCGCTCGACGACGCCGGTCATCCGCCGGCGCCCCTCGTCCTGCTCACTGGCGGCTCCGGGCTCGCCCGGGTCGTGTGCGGCGTCGCGGAGGATGCCGATGACGCGGTAGGGGCGGCCGCCCGGGTCCCGCAGGATGTGCCCCTGGATGTGGGTCCAGGCCGGTGTCCCGTCGCGGCGGCGGCTGCGCACGTAGGCGCCGTAGTGGCTCCGGCCGTCCTTGATGGCTTGGGCGACCCGGGAGTCGAGCCGGGCCTCCTCGGCGGGTGCGATGCGCGCGCGGAGCCCGGCGGGGGTGCCGCTGTACTCGTCCGGGCGCAGGTCGAGGACCTCGAGGGCGGTGGGATCCAGGTGCATCCGTCCGCTGTCGAGGTCCCAGTCGAAGGTGCCCATGCGGTTGAGCGCAAGGCTCGTGTCCGGCCGCGCGGGCCAGTCGACCTCGGGAACGTCTCCCCTGGGGGCCATGCAGCCAGGGTCTCACCGTCGCCCGCCGGTGTCCCCGTGGGGCGGCCGAGGGTGGTGGGGCGGGGCCGGCGGTGGGGTGCTGCACGGACACGGCGCTGTGCGGCCCGTCGCCCGGGCCGCACAGTGTGCTGCGGTGTCAGCAGCCGTGCTTACCGTGGCCTCCGCCACGGTTGTCGTCGTCATCGTCGTACCAGCCGTGGTGGTGGCCGCCCTTGTCATGGTTCCAGCCGCCGCCCTTGTGATGGTCCGAGCCGCCGCCCTTGTGATGGTCCGAGCCGCCGCCCCTGTGGTGGTCCCAGCCGCCGCCGCTCACGTAGGTGACGGACTGTGTGGGGGTCGCCGCCGAGGCGGTACCCGCGGCTCCCAGGGCGCCGCCGGCCATCAGAACGCCGATGGCGGACACCGCGAAGAGGCGCTTGACTCTCGTTGCTCGCATGGTTGAGAACCCTTCTCGTTGCTACGGCACGAAAATTCGTTCTTCCTCCTCACGCAAGGGATGTTCATGGCTGCACCTGTGGCGGTACAGATTTCGTGAATGCGCGATCCCCCGTCAACGCGGCCTCATTGGGCCGCGGACCTTCGGGGCGGGTGCGATATGTCGCACGCCTCGCGCTCCGGCATGTCACCGCGGGTAGAGGGTGCGCTTCCCGCAATGGCCACAGTTACCTACGGATGATATTAGTCACCGCCCCGCCGATCGGCATCTCGGGCAGGTACGGAGTCCGCCCGCATGCCGCCGCAATTCCGGTGCATGGGCCAAATATTCGGGGTGCCCGCCCTGTCACCGCAACGGACCAAGGGAACTGTCGTCGTGCGCCGGCCGGGGATTGAGGGACAGCCCCTAGTACTGCAACGGTACTTGCTGTGATGGTTTGTTGGCTTCTGGTGGTGTGTGACCGCGTCGTTTGTAGTGGCTGACACGTGCCTGGAACTGTC
>NZ_JBVHJO010000008.1:0-404851 GCF_055559995.1 Streptomyces sp. NPDC023541 | reverse complement strand
GCCCGGTTACATTCCGAACCCGGAAGCTAAGCCTTTCAGCGCCGATGGTACTGCAGGGGGGACCCTGTGGGAGAGTAGGACGCCGCCGAACAATCTTTCAAAGGACCCTTGGTCCAGCGTTCAACGCTGGACCAAGGGTCCTTTTTGTTTTTCACCTCTTTACGCCGAAGCGCGGCCATGGGTTGGTTGCGCGAGAATGACTAGCGGTACCCCGAAGACAGGAGTCACACCCATGTCCAACTCTCCCGACGATCGTCCGGAGCGCGAGCCTCGGCGCAACGACGGCGGTGACAGGGGCGGCTACCGCGGGGGCCGTGACGACCGTGGCGGCGACCGTCCCCCGTTCCGTCGCGACGACCGTGGCGGCAGGCCGGCCGGCGGTAGCAGTAGTGGTAGTGGCGGCGGTGGCTACCGTCGCGACGACCGTGGTGGGCGTCCCTCCGGCGCTGGTGGTGGCGGCGGTTTCCGCCGTGACGACCGTGGTGGCGACCGTCCGTCCTACCCGCGTCGTGACGACCGTGGTGGCGACCGTCCGTCCTACCCGCGTCGTGACGACCGTGGCGGTGACCGTCCGTCCTACCCGCGTCGTGACGACCGGGGCGGTGACCGTCCCAGCTTCCCGCGTCGTGATGACCGGGGTGAGCGTCCCTCGTATCCCCGTCGGGATGACGAGCGCGGTGGGTTCCGTGGCGGCCGTGACGACCGTGGCGGCGACCGTCCGTCCTACCCCCGTCGTGACGACCGCGGCGGCGACCGTCCCTCGTACCCCCGTCGCGACGACCGCGGCGAGCGTCCTTCGTACCCGCGTCGTGATGACCGGGGTGAGCGTCCCTCGTACCCGCGTCGCGATGACGAGCGCGGTGGGTTCCGTGGCGGCCGCGACGACCGCGGCGGCGACCGTCCGTCCTACCCGCGTCGTGACGACCGCGGTGGGGACCGTCCCGCCTTCCGCCGCGACGACCGTGGCGGTGACCGTCCGTCCTACCCGCGTCGTGACGACCGGGGCGGCGACCGTCCCAGCTTCCCGCGTCGCGACGACCGCGGCGAGCGTCCCTCGTACCCCCGTCGCGATGACGAGCGCGGTGGGTTCCGTGGCGGCCGCGACGACCGTGGCGGCGACCGTCCGTCCTACCCCCGTCGTGACGACCGCGGCGGCGACCGTCCCTCGTACCCCCGTCGCGACGACCGGGGTGGCGACCGCGGAGGCTTCCGTGGCGGCCGCGACGATCGCGGTGGCTACCGTGGTCGGGACGACCGTGGCGGCGACCGCGGTTACCGTTCGGACCGCGACCGTGACCCGGTCAAGCGGCTGCCGATCGACGAGGACGTCACCGGCCTGGAGATCGACGCCGACGTGCGTCAGGAGCTGCTGAGCCTGCCCAAGGGCCTGGCGGAAGAGGTCTCCAAGAACCTCGTCATGGTCGCCCGGCTGATCGACGAGGACCCCGAGCAGGCGTACGCGTACTCGCGCATCGCCCTGCGTCTGGCCTCCCGCGTGGCCGCCGTCCGTGAGGCCGCCGGCTTCGCCGCCTACGCCACGCAGAAGTACAGCGAGGCCCTCGCCGAGTTCCGTGCCGCCAAGCGCATGACCGGCTCGGTCGAACTGTGGCCCGTCATGGCCGATTGCGAGCGCGGCCTCGGCCGCCCCGAGCGTGCGCTGGCCATGGCCGGTGAGCCCGAGGTGCAGAAGCTCGACAAGGCCGGCCAGGTCGAGATGCGACTGGTCGCGGCCGGTGCCCGACGGGACCAGGGGCAGCTCGAAGCCGCCATCGTGACCCTGCAGAGCCCCGAGCTGGCGTCCAACGCCGTCCAGCCGTGGACCGCGCGCCTGCGGTACGCCTACGCCGACGCCCTGCTGGCGGCCGGTCGTGAGGACGAGGCCCGCGAGTGGTTCGGCAAGGCCCTCGAAGCGGACAAGGACGGGGCCACCGACGCCTCGGACCGTCTCGCCGAGCTCGACGGCGTCGAGTTCGTCGACGCCGCGATCGACGCGGCCGACGACGAGGACCAGGACGGAACCGAGAACCTCGTCGACGACGAGGACGACGAGGACGACGACGAGGACGCGGCGGAGATCGCCGCGGCCGAGCGCGCCACCGACGTCGCCGAGTACTACGACGAGGACGACGAGGAGTACGAGCCGCTGGAGCAGTCCGCGGCCGACTCCGATGCCCGGGGCGACAAGGCCTGAGCCACGTCGCAGTGACGTCGGACTGAAGAAGTCGGACTGAAGAAGAAGGGCGGTACCCCGGTCGGGGTACCGCCCTTCTTCGTGTCCGGGGTCGGGGCCAGTGGGCCCGGAGGGTTCAGCCCAGTCCGCGCAGGACCAGGCCGGTGGCCGGCTTCGGTCCGAAGGACGTGGACTTCCGCGGCATGGTGACCCCCTGGCGGGCGAGGTCGCGTACGACCTCCTCGCGCACGGGGTGCAGCAGGACGGCGGTCCCCCCGTGGCGTTCGGCCATCTCCACGGTGGACGCTGCGTCGTGGATGTACGTGATCTGGTCCGGGGCGTCCGGGACGCGCCAGAGCGCGTCGAGCAGCGTCGCGTGCAGCACGGTGGCATCCAGCCGGCGCCAGGCCTCGGGGCGGTCGTGGCGGACCGTGCGGTCGAGGAGGGCCAGGTCGGGATCGGTGACCAGGTGGAAGGTGCCGTCGCCGGCGAGGAGGAAGGCGTTGCCGCGTTCCGCCGCGTCCGAGAGGGCGTCCAGGGCCAGCGGAAGGGGCCCGTCGACGGGGCGGACCCGGAAGTGACCGGCGACGGCCGCCAGCGCGTCGGCGACCGGGAGGCGGCGCAGCATCCGGTGGATGGCGCGGACTTGGAGCGGGTAGCGGGCGGTGTCCACGAGGAGCACCAGGCCGAAGTCCCACGCGGTGGGTGAGCCGTGCTCCTCCTGCAGGCGCAGGTACGTCGCCCAGCGGTGGTGGCCGTCGGCGATGAGGGCCTGGCGGTGGCTGAGGTCCGCCGTGACGGTGGCGAGTTCGGCCGGGTCGGTGATGGCCCAGAGCCGGTGCTGGAAGCCGTCCTCGGTGGTGGTCGACAGCAGGGGGGCGCGCTGGGCGGTCCGCTCGACGACCGACGCCGCACCCGCGCCGGGGTCGTCGCCGCGGTAGGTGAGGAGGAGGGGTTCGAGGTTGGCGGAGGTGGCCCGCATCAGGCCCGCCCGGTCGGTCACCACGTCCGGCATGACGTCCTCGTGGGGGAGGACGATGCCCGCGTCGGCGGTGGACAGGGCCAGGGCGCCGATGACGCCGCGCTGGAGCAGGCCCGCCCTGCGCTGCTCGTACACGTACAGCGCGGGCTCCGGGTCGGCGGACAGGATGCCCTCGGCGAGCCAGTCCCGCAGGGTGCGTGCGGCCTGTTCGTTGCGCGCGGCCGGGGTGCCGGCCTGGGGGAGGATCAGGCGGACGATGTTGTGCGGGTCGGCGGATTCGAGGTGGTCGACTCCGTCGGGACGCACGACCACGTCGTACGGCGGCGAGGTGACGGCGGCCAGGCTGCCGACACGCTCGGGGACGTAGCGCAGGCCATGGAACGGGATCAGGCGCAGTCCGTGCTCCGCGGTGCCAGAAATGGTCATTGGTGCATGGTAAGTCGCGTCTCGCCATGCGGGATGATCGGGGCAGTAGGGAATCGGACAAGATCGATCACAGAGGGAGCGGCCAGAATGACCCGGCAGATCAGGACCAGTCCCGCGGCGTGTGACCAGAGTCTGCACCAGGCGTACGACACCGCTCTCCTGGACCTGGACGGGGTGGTGTACGCGGGCGGGCGGGCCATCGGCCACGCCGTGGAGTCCCTCGCGGCGGCCCGCGCCGACGGCATGCACCTCGCGTACGTCACGAACAACGCGCTGCGGACCCCCGAGGCCGTCGCCGAGCATCTGGGCGAACTGGGCATCCCGACGGAGGCGGCCGAGGTGATCACCTCGGCGCAGGCGGTGGCCCGGCTGATCGCGGAGCAGGTGGAGCCGGGGTCCAAGGTGCTGGTGATCGGCGGGGAGGGGCTGCGAGTCGCGCTGCGCGAACGCGGGCTCGTGCCGGTCGAGTCCGCCGACGAGGAGGGCCTCGCGGCCGTCGTGCAGGGCTACGGCGGACCGGACCTGGCATGGGGCCGGTTCGCGGAGGCCGCGTACGCGATCAACCGGGGCGTGCCGTGGTACGCGTCGAACACCGACCTGACGATCCCCGGGGCGCGGGGCATCGCGCCGGGCAACGGGGCCGCGGTGGAGGTCGTACGGATCGCCACGGGCGCGGACCCGCAGGTGGCGGGCAAGCCGCTGCCGCCGATGCACCGGGAGACGGTGCTGCGGACCGGGGCGAAGCGGCCGCTGGTCGTCGGGGACCGGCTGGACACCGACATCGAGGGCGCCTTCAACGGGGAGGTGGACTCGCTGCTGGTGCTGACCGGGGTGACCGACGCGGAGCAGCTGCTGCGTGCCGAGCCCCGGCACCGGCCGACCTACGTGGACCGGGACCTGCGCGGGCTGCTGTCCGGGCAGCCGGAGGTGGTGCCGGCCGCGGAGGGGTTCCGCTGCGGCGGGTGGACGGCGGTCGCGTTGAACAACGGTGTGCTCGAACTGAGCGAGGACGACGAGGGCGGCGAGGGCGGCGAAGGGGCCGCGGGGGGCGCCGGGGGAGGGTCGGACCGGGACCCGATGGACGGTCTGCGGGCGCTGTGCGCGGCGGCCTGGACGGCGGCCGCGGAGGGTGCGTGCACGCTGGATCCGGCGAAGGCGCTGGCCAGGCTGGGTCTTTAGGGCCGCCTGCGCCGGATGCCCCCGGGGGACCTCCGGGGTCCGTCGGAGGTGCAGGCTAGGCTAACCTAACCTGCGTGTTGGTTGAGAGTCCTCCTGAATCCGGACCGAGCGCGGCGCCACCGCCCGACGCCGTCGCCCGCCCACGCCATGCCGCGCGTGCCGCCGGCCTGGCCGGCGCCCTCGTGGTGCTCGCCCTGATCGCGGTGGTGAGCATCGCCGTGGGCGCCAAGCAGATGCCCCTGGACGAGGTCTGGCACGGCCTCTTCCACTACTCGGGGACCACCTCGGACGTGGTCGTGCGGGACCTCCGGGTCCCGCGCACCCTCCTCGGGCTGATGGTCGGGCTCGGACTAGGCCTGTCCGGGGCGGTGATGCAGGCGCTGGCCCGCAACCCGCTGGCCGAGCCCGGCATCCTCGGTGTCAACGCCGGCGCCGCGGCGGCCGTGGTATCCGCGATCAGCTTCTTCGGCGCGAGCTCGCTGAGCGAGTTCGTGTGGTGGGCCTTCCTCGGTGCCGCCGTCGTCTCGGTCGTCGTGTACGTGCTCGGCGGCAGCCGCAGCGCCACGCCGGTGCGCCTCGCGCTCGCCGGTACGGCGGCCAGCGCGGCCCTCGTCGGCTACATCAACGCAGTGCAGCTGATGGACAGCAAGGCGCTGGACAAGCTGCGCTTCTGGACGGTGGGCTCGCTGGCCTCGGCCAACATGGACACCGTCCGGCAGGTCGCCCCCTTCCTGCTGGTCGGCGCGGTGCTCGCGCTGACGCTCGGCCGGCCGCTCAACGCGATGGCCATGGGCGACGACACGGCCCGGGCGCTGGGCGCGAACCTGACGCGGACCCGGGTCGGCGCGATGCTCGCCATCACCCTGCTCTGCGGTGCGGCGACCGCCGCCTGCGGGCCCATCGTCTTCATCGGCCTGATGATCCCGCACCTCGTGCGCGTGTTCACGGGACCGGACATGCGTTGGGTGCTCGCGTACTCGGCCGTCCTGTCGCCCGTCCTGCTGCTCGGCGCGGACGTGGTCGGCAGGGTCGTCACCCGGCCGGCCGAGCTGCAGGTCGGCATCGTCACCGCGCTCATCGGCGGGCCCGTGTTCATCTACCTCGTCCGGCGCAAGAGGATGGCCCAGCTGTGACCGTGACCGCCAAAGCCCGTCCCGTGCGGCTGCCGGGCGGGGTGTCGCTGCGGATCGAGCGGCGCGCCCTGGCCGTCGGCGTCCTGCTCGTCCTCGCCGCCTTCGTCATGGCCGTCCTGCTCATCGGTACCGGCGACTTCGACATCGCGCCGTGGGACGTCGTACAGACCCTGCTCGGCAACGGCACCCCCGCCAACGACTTCATCGTCAACGACCTGCGGCTGCCCCGGGTGCTGGTCGCCCTGCTGGTCGGCGCCGCCCTCGGGATGGCCGGAGCCGTCTTCCAGTCGGTGACCCGCAACCCGCTCGGCTCGCCCGACCTGCTCGGCTTCTCGTACGGGTCCGCGGTCGGCGCCCTCGTCGTCATCATCCTGCTGAACGGCTCGGCGACCGAGGTCGCCGTCGGCGCGCTGCTCGGCGGCCTGCTGGCCGGCACCGCCGTCTACCTGCTGGCGTACAAGCGGGGCATCCACGGCTACCGGCTGGTCCTGGTGGGCATCGGCGCCTCCGCGATGCTGGTGGCCGTCATCCAGTACCTGATCACCAAGGCCCAGCTGGTGGAGGCCTCACGGGCGATGGTCTGGCTGACCGGTTCGCTGGCCGGCCGGGACTGGGCACAGGTGTGGCCGCTGATGGTGACCTGCGCGGTGCTCTTCCCGCTGGTGCTGGGGCAGAGCCGGGCCCTGCGGATGATCGAGATGGGCGACGACGCCGCGTACGCGGTGGGGGTACCGGTGGAGCGCACCCGGCTGCTGCTGATGCTGGCCGCCATCCTGCTCACCACGGCGGCGAGCGCCGCGGCCGGGCCGATCAGCTTCGTCGCGCTGGCCGCGCCGCAGCTGGCGCGGCGGCTGACCCGCTCGCCCGGCGCCAACCTGCTGTCCGGCGCCCTCATGGGCTCGGTGGTGCTGCTGCTCTCGGACTGGGCCTCGCAGCGGGCCTTCGGCGCGGACCAGTTGCCGGTGGGCGTGGTGACCGGGCTGGTCGGCGGTGTCTATCTGCTCTGGCTGCTCGTCACCGAGCGCAAGGCAGGACGTATATGAACCTCAGGAGTGCGCAAGTGCAGCGGTTGACCGCGGAGAACGTGACCCTCGGCTACGACCAGCGGGTCATCGCCGAGAACCTGTCGGTGGAGATCCCCGACAACTCCTTCACGGTGATCGTCGGCCCCAACGCCTGCGGCAAGTCCACGCTGCTGCGGGCCCTGTCGCGGATGCTGAAGCCGTCCGGGGGACGGGTGCTGCTGGACGGGCAGGCCATCGGGTCCATGCCCGCGAAGAAGGTCGCCAAGACCCTGGGCCTGCTCCCGCAGTCCTCGATCGCGCCCGACGGCATCACGGTGGCCGACCTCGTCTCGCGCGGCCGGTACCCGCACCAGGGGCTGCTGCGGCAGTGGTCGGCCGAGGACGAGCGGATCGTCAAGGAGTCGATGGCCTCGACCGGGGTCGCCGAACTCGCCGACCGGGCCGTGGACGAGCTGTCGGGCGGGCAGCGGCAGCGCGTGTGGATCGCGATGGCCCTGGCCCAGCAGACGCCGCTGCTGCTGCTCGACGAGCCGACGACGTACCTGGACATCCAGCACCAGATCGACGTGCTGGACCTGTGCGCCGAACTGCACGAGACCCGGGGCCGCACGCTCGTCGCCGTGCTGCACGACCTCAATCACGCCGCCCGCTACGCCACGCACCTGATCGCCATGCGGGGCGGGAAGGTCATCGCCGAGGGGGCGCCGCAGGAGGTGGTCACCGCGGAGCTCGTGGAGAAGGTGTTCGGGCTGCGCTGCCAGATCATCGACGACCCGGAGACGGGGACGCCGCTCGTGATCCCTGCGGCACGCAAGGCCCGTACGGCCGCCGTGCCCGCCGGCTAGCCCGGCGGGCACGGCACGGGCGGGCGTCAGAGCAGGCTCTTCAGCCTCAGCAGGTCGCGGATGCCGGCCTCCAGCCTGACCCGGCCGGAGGCCCAGGCCTTCGCGAACTTCAGCTCGCCCGCGACCAGCGCGAGCAGGTCGTCGCCGGTCATCGCGAGGCGGATCTCGGCCTTCTGGGCCGGCGGGCCCGGAGCGACCGCGTCCACCCGGATCCGGCCTCCTTCGAGGCGGCCCGTGAACGTCTGGTCCAGGTCCGTGATGTGGCAGCTGAGGGAGCGGTCGAACGCGGCCGCGCCGCGCACACCGTCCTCGGCCCGCGCGAGGTTGTCGGAGAGTCGGTCGAGTGCTGCACGGCACTCCTGGATCGTAGCCATCGTGATCACGACCGTACCGCAGAGCCGCGCGTCGCCGCGGGGGCGCTTCGGGGTAGCGTCGTGGCATGAGCGACGAAGCAGCCGAGACCCGTGCGGAGGCCCGGAACGAGCCCGCGTCCGAGGCCGGGGCCGAGGCCGGGGTCGACGCCGGGGTCCGGGATGACGCCGCCGACGGGCCCGCGGGGCCCGCGCCGCTGGGCGTCGTACGCACCCCCACGGGCCACGCCGGGGTGGACGCGCACCTGGAGCGGCTGGAGGACGCGGACCGCCTCGGGGCGGACGGACACGTCGAGGTGTACGAGGATGTCCACCGGGGGCTGCGTGAGGCGCTGACGGCGCTGGACGCACCGCCCGTCCCCGGACCGTACGAAAACAGGAGCTGAACCGAACGTGGCAGGAGTGGCACGCCGCCGCCTGGACGCCGAACTGGTACGCCGCAGCATGGCCCGCTCGCGCGAGCACGCCGCGCAGCTGATCGCCGCGGGCCGGGTGACCGTGGGCGGCGCGACCGCGACCAAGGCCGCCACCCAGGTCGAGACCAGCGCGGCCCTCGTGGTCCTCAAGGACGACGCCGACCCCGACTACGTCTCCCGCGGCGGACACAAGCTCGCGGGCGCCCTCGCGGCCTTCCAGCCGCAGGGGCTGCGGGTCGAGGGCCGCCGGGCGCTGGACGCGGGCGCGTCCACCGGCGGCTTCACCGACGTGCTGCTGCGCGCGGGCGCGGCCCACGTCATGGCGGTCGACGTCGGCTACGGGCAGCTCGCCTGGTCGCTGCAGAGCGATGACCGGGTCACCGTGAAGGACCGCACGAACGTGCGCGAGCTGACGGTCGAGCAGATCGACGGCGTCCCGGTGGACCTCGTCGTCGGCGACCTCTCCTTCATCTCCATCGGCCTGGTGCTGCCCGCCCTGGTGCGGTGCACGGCGCCGGACGCCGACCTGGTGCTGATGGTCAAGCCGCAGTTCGAGGTGGGCAAGGACCGGCTGGGCAGCGGCGGCGTCGTGCGCAGCCCGGAGCTGCGGGCGGAGGCCGTGCGCGAGGTCGCGGCCCACGCCGCGGCCCTGGGACTGGGGGTCCTCGGAGTGACCGCCAGTCCGCTGCCGGGGCCGTCCGGGAACGTCGAGTACTTTCTGTGGCTGAGGGCGGGGGCACCGGCGCTCGACCCGGCGGATGTTGACCGTGCAGTGGCGGAGGGGCCGCAGTGAAAGATTCTTCGGGGGAACGGACCGTATTCCTGCTCGCGCACACCGGGCGGCCGGCGGCCATCCGCAGCGCCGAGCTGGTCGTCAAGGGGCTGCTGCGCTGCGGGCTGGGCGTACGGGTCTTCGACCACGAGGCGGTGGACCTGCCGCTGCCGCCGGAGGTGGAGCTCGTCACCGAGTCCACGCCGGGGGTGCTCGACGGGTGCGAGCTGCTGGTGGTGCTGGGCGGTGACGGGACCCTGCTGCGGGGCGCCGAGTTCGCGCGCGCCTCGGGCGTGCCGATGCTCGGCGTCAACCTGGGCCGGGTCGGCTTCCTCGCCGAGGCCGAGCGGGACGACCTGGACAAGGTCGTGGACCGGGTCGTGACGCGCTCGTACGAGGTCGAGGAGCGGATGACCCTCGATGTGATCGTGCGCACGAACGGCGACGTCGTCCACCGGGACTGGGCGCTGAACGAGGCCGCGGTCCAGAAGGTGTCCCCGGAGCGGATGCTGGAGGTGGTCCTGGAGATCGACGGGCGCCCCGTGACCGGCTTCGGCTGTGACGGCATCGTCTGCGCGACTCCGACGGGCTCGACGGCCTACGCCTTCTCCGCGGGCGGGCCGGTGGTCTGGCCGGAGGTGGAGGCGCTGCTGATGGTGCCGATCAGCGCGCACGCGCTGTTCGCGAAGCCGCTGGTGACCTCGCCGAACTCGGTGCTGGCGGTGGAGGTGCAGAACGGCACCCCGCACGGCGTCCTGTGGTGCGACGGCCGGCGCATGCTGGAGCTGCCCGCCGGGGCCCGCGTGGAGGTCCGGCGGGGTGCGGTGCCCGTGCGGCTCGCCCGGCTGCACCACGCGTCCTTCACGGACCGGCTCGTCGCGAAGTTCGCCCTGCCGGTGTCGGGCTGGCGCGGCGCGCCCCACTGACGGACGTACCTCACCGGAGAACGCGGCAGGCGGCGGGCGTCCACGGGACCTCGCCGCCCGCAAGGCCGCCTGCGATCAACGGTGTTGTCGTTCCGGGCCCGCCGCCAGAGCATTAATAGCACACGCGTTCGAGGAACTCGGGACGGGTGACGTCACATGGCACCGCGGAAACCTCGGTATCGTCGTCCCGTGCTTGAGGAGATGCGGATACGGTCGCTCGGGGTCATCGACGACGCGGTGGTCGAGCTGTCGCCCGGTTTCACCGCGGTGACCGGCGAGACCGGCGCGGGCAAGACGATGGTCGTCACCAGCCTCGGGCTGCTGCTCGGCGGTCGCGCCGACCCGGCCCTGGTGCGGATCGGGGCCAAGGCGGCGGTGGTCGAGGGCCGCATCGTCATGCGCCCGGACGCCCCCGCCGCGGTACGCGCCGAGGAGGCCGGCGCCGAGCTCGACGACGGCGCCCTGCTGATCAGCCGGACCGTGTCCGCCGAGGGGCGTTCGCGCGCCCACGTCGGCGGCCGCTCCGTGCCCGTCGGCCTGCTCGGCGAACTGGCCGACGACCTGGTCGCCGTCCACGGACAGACCGACCAGCAGGGCCTGCTGCGGCCGGCCCGGCAGCGGCAGGCGCTCGACCGGTACGCCGGGGACGCCGTCGCCGTGCCGCTGGAGAAGTACGTCTCGGCCTACCGCAGGCTGCGCGCGGTCGCCGTGGAGCTCGACGAGATCACCACCCGGGCCCGGGAGCGGGCCCAGGAGGCGGATCTGCTCCGCTTCGGCCTGGACGAGATCGCGGCCGTGGAGCCGGTGGCCGGCGAGGACGCCGAGCTGGCGGCCGAGGCGGAGCGGCTCGGTCATGCCGAAGCGCTGGCGTCGGCGGCCCAGGCGGCGCACGCCGCGCTCGCGGGCAACCCCGAGGACCCCGAGGCGATCGACGCGAACATGCTCGTCGCCGGAGCCCACCGGGCACTGGAATCCGTACGCTCGCACGACCCGGCTCTCGGGGCGCTCGCCGAGCGGATCGGGGAGCTCGGCATCCTGCTGTCCGACGTCGCCGGGGAACTGGCGGGCTACGCCGACGACCTCGACGCCGATCCGCTGCGGCTGGCCGCGGTGGAGGAGCGCCGGGCCGCCCTCACGCAGCTGACCCGCAAGTACGGCTCCGGGGGCACCGTGGACGCCGTGCTGGAGTGGGCCGAACAGGGCGCGGCCCGGCTGCTGGAACTGGACGGCGACGACGAGCGGATCACCGAGCTGACCGCCGAGCGCGACGGACTGCGCTCCGAACTGTCGCTGCTGGCGCAGGCGCTGACCGACGCCCGGGTCGAGGCGGCGACGCGCTTCGCCTCCGCGGTGACGCAGGAGCTGGCGTCGCTGGCGATGCCGCACGCCCGGGTGACGATCGACATCCGCCAGGCGGAGGACCCCGAAGGAGTGGACGTGGACGGCCGCCCGGTCGCCTACGGACCCTCCGGCGCCGACGAGGTCGAACTGCTGCTGGCACCCCACCCGGGGGCCCAGCCGCGGCCGATCGCCAAGGGCGCCTCCGGCGGTGAGCTCTCCCGGGTGATGCTCGCGGTGGAGGTCGTCTTCGCCGGCACCGACCCGGTGCCCACCTACCTCTTCGACGAGGTCGACGCGGGAGTCGGCGGCAAGGCGGCGGTCGAGATCGGCCGGCGCCTGGCGAAGCTCGCCAAGTCGGCGCAGGTCGTCGTCGTCACCCACCTGCCGCAGGTCGCGGCCTTCGCCGACCGGCAGCTGCTGGTGGAGAAGACCAACGACGGCTCGGTCACCCGCAGCGGTGTCACCGTCCTGGAGGGCGAGGACCGCATCCGCGAACTCTCGCGCATGCTCGCGGGGCACGAGGACTCCGTCTCCGCGCGGGCGCACGCCGAGGAACTGCTGGCGGCGGCGCGCGCCGACGCGTGAACCCGCACACCACTCGGAGGGCCCGGAACGCATGACGTTCGGGGCCCTCCGCTTGTCCGCGAACGACTGTTTCGGACCCGAAACGCACCGATCGGTGCGTCACTCTCCGGATTCCACTTAAGCCGTGTGGGTGAGGCCGGGGGGTGTCCGGCCGTATCCCGCACAGGATCCGCACCCATATGGTCCCGGAACGCGCGTACGGACTGGCATCCTTGGCGACATCTCTGACTCCTCCCCCTGGAGCTTCGGCCCGTGAGCAGCTCCCCGGTCTCCACCCCCGTCGCGGCCCAGCCCTACGGGCGCCAGCCGCTGCGCACCGTCCAAGTGCTCGGCGACGGTGCGGGCGCGGGCAGTTGCACGCACGTCCGATCGCTCGCCACCGGACTCGCCGCGCGCGGGGTGCGGGTCACGGTGTGCGCGCCCGTGCGGGCGGAGGGGGAGTACGACTTCACCGGCGCCGGGGCGGAGTTCGCGCCCGACGCGGTGAGCGTGCTGCGGGCGGCGTGCGCCGGGGCGGACGTCGTACACGCGCACGGGGTGCGGGCCGGGCTGCGGGCCGCGCTGGCCATACGCGGGCGCCGGGTGCCGCTGGTGGTGAGCTGGCACGGCGACGGCCCGACGGCGCCCGGCACGCTGGGGCGGCTGAGCCGGATACTGGAACGGCGCGTGGCGCGGGCCGCCGCCGTGGTGCTCGGAGCCTCCTCGGACCTCGTGGACCTCGCGCGGCAGCGGGGCGCCCGGGACGCGCGGCTGGCCCCCGTGGCGGTCCCCGCCGCCCCGGAAGGAGCGTCGGACGCCGGTAAGCTGAGGGCGGAACTCGGTGTCGTGGAACGGCCGTTGCTCATCGCGGTCGGCAGCCTGGCGGCGCACCGCGGGTACTCGGTCCTGCTCGACGCCGCGCGGGAGTGGCGGGCCCTGGAACCCGCACCGCTGCTGGTGATCGCGGGGGAGGGGCCGCTGCGGGCCGAACTGGCCCGGCGGATCGAGGCGGAGGGGCTCCCGGTCCGGCTGCTCGGGCGCCGGCGGGACGCGGCGCAGCTGCTGGCAGCGGCTGACCTGGCGGTGCTGCCGAGCCGTTGGGAGGCGCGGGCCCTGCTGGCGCAGCAGGCACTGCGGGCGGGCGTGCCGCTGGTCGCCACGGCGGTGGGCGGTGTGCCGGAGCTGGTGGGGGACGGCGCGGTGCTCGTCCCGCCGGGGGAGGCGCACGCCCTCGCCTCGGCCGTGGCCGGCCTCCTGGCCGATCCGGCCCGCCGGGCCGACCTGGCCGCCGCCGGGCGCATACAGGCCGCGACGTGGCCGTCGGAGGACGACACGGTGGCGCAGGTCCTTTCCGTCTACGACGAACTGACGGAACGCCGCCGCCGCTAGCCCTTCGCCTGCGGCGCCGCCCGGCGCCGCGGCCGCAGCCTGCCCGTCGGGGCCCTGCGCGCAGGCGGGGCCGGGCGTTTCAGCCTCGCCGGCGTCTGAGGCGCGGGTGCGGGCAGAGCCCGGGGAACGGTGGAAGGGCGGGTAGGGGACCAGCCCCGCAGGGCCCCGCCAGGACCGTGGCCGGGCGCGGCGCCGCTGCGGGGCTCCGCCCCGGGCCCCGCGCCTCAAACGCCGGCGGGGCTGAAGTGGCGGGGCCTGCCCCGGGCCCGCCTGAAGCGCCGGCGGGAGTGGCGGGGCCGTCGCCGGGCGAGGGGGGATGCGGTCGGCGGAGCGTGTCCGGCGCAGCGGGCCGGAGCCCGCGAGGCGCCCCTGCGCCGAGTGGTGCGAGGGACGCGTCAAGAAGGGGTGGCGTGGCGGCGGGCGCGGAGGGCGAGGCTGAGGGAGAGGACCGTCTCCGGGTCGTCCAGGTCCGTGCCCAGCAGCTCCGAGATGCGTGCCAGCCGGTTGTAGAGGGTCTGCCGGTTCAGGTGCAGCTCACGGGCCGTCTCCGCCTTGCGGCCCGCATGGGCCAGGTACGTCTCCAGCGTCGGCAGCAGCGGCGGCCGCGAAGTCCCGTCGTGCGCCCGCAGTGGACCGATCGCCCGGTCGACGAAGGCGGCCAGGTCGGGGTGTTCGCGGAGCCGCCACAGCAGCAGGTCGATGTCGAGGCGGCGGGCGTCGTACCAGGGGCGGGCCGGCAGGCCGTGGGCCGCCGTCGCCGTCTCCGCCGCGTGCCGAAGACCCGCCGAGGCGGCCGCCCAGCCGCCCGCGACGCCGACGACGACGGCCGGCGGAGCGGTGGCCCGGTCCAGGCCGGCGCGTTCGACCCCGGCCCGCAGCGCCGCCGCGACCCGGTCGGCGACCGCCGTGCGCTCCGACTCCGCCCGCAGCGACACCAGCAGCGGCACCCGGCCCTCGACCGGGCGGACGCCCAGCAGCACCGGGACCCCGACGGACGACAGCTCCTCCAGGACCGCCCGGGCCAGGACGGCCCAGTTGCCGGACGGGCCGAGGTCCGACAGCCGCATGACCACCGGCAGCAGCGGGCCGGCGCCCGGCTTGAAGCCCAGCACCCGGGCCTGCGCCGGCGCGTCCTCCGCCGAGATGCGGCCTTCCGCGAGATCCGTGAGGAAGTCGCCGCGGCCGCGCGCCGCCAGCTCCTCCTCCTGCCGCGCCTGCATGAGGACCACGGCCAGTACCCCGGCCGTACGCTCCGCCGCCATCCGGTGCACCGGGAGCAGCGGGCCCGAGACCCCGACCAGGACCACGCGGGCCCGCACCGAGCCCGTGCCGTGGCCGCCACCCGGTACGTCGATCACCACCGTGTTCGCGGACGGTTCGGCCTCGCGCTGGCCGCGCAGCCCCTCCCACACCTGGAGCGGGTCGGCGCCCGGGTCCCCGGCCGAGCTGGCGGCCGCGTACAGCAACTGCCCGTCCGGGGTCTCCAGGAAGACCGGGTTGCCCGTGAAGTCGGCCAGGATGCGCAGCACCTGCGGGATGCCCCCGCCGCCCAACAGGGCCTCCGTACAGCGCCGGTGCACCTCCTCGGCCCGCTGGAGCAGGGCGTAGTGGCCGTTGACGATCTCGGTGTGGACCTCTTCGGTGACCGCGACGAAGGGGACCTCCCGGTGGAGCTGGACCAGGGGCAGTCCTGCCGCGCGCGCCGTCTCCACGAGCGTCGCGGGCAGCCGGGTGAAGCGCGGTCCCAGCTCGACGACCAGCGCGGCGATGCCCCGGTCCGCGAGGCGGCGTACGAAGGCCCGCTGCTCGGCGGGGCGGGTGCCCAGGCCGAGCCCCGTGGTCAGCAGCAGCTCGCCGCCCTTGAGCAGGGAGGCGATGTTCGGCACCTCGCCCGCGTGCACCCAGCGGACGGTGCGGCCCAGGCGGTCGGCGCACGCCACGACTTCCGGCAGGCCGCTGCGCAGCCCCGGCAGCTCCAGCGCCCGCTGAACCGTGATCCCGCCCTGGTTGTCCATGTCGCGGGACGCTATCAGGGGGTCAGGCCGGGCGGATGTTGTGGTTGAAGCGGAAGACGTTGTCCGGGTCGTACTGCCGCTTCAGGGCGCCCAGCCGCTGCATGTTCTCGCTGCCCAGACCCGAGACCACCCGGTCCGTGCCCTCGTTCCCGGTGAAGTTCAGGTACACCGCTCCGGTGCTCCAGGGCTCGGAGTCGGACCGGACGTCCTTGACCCACTGCCGGCACCTCTCGTCGTCGGCCGGGTCCTCCCACACCCCGAACGGGTGCACCGCCCAGGGCGCGCCGCGGTACGGCACCGGATAGTCGTCGGGGCCGGAGGCGATGGCGCCGCCCTGCGGGAAGACCAGGTGCTGGGTGCCGGTCGGGACCGGCATCGAGTCGGCACGGGCGCAGAAGACGTCGACGAACTCGTCGGGCAGGCCGGTGAGGTACTCCGCCGACCAGTAGTTCCGCATGCCCGGCGGGTCGTCGATCATGCACTGGAGGTCGGCGTACGGGATGGCGGTGACGATCTCGGACTCGTGGGGGATCGCCAGCAGCGGCTGCGCCAGCTTGCGCATCTCGTCCTCCGGGCCCGCGTACGTCAGCAGCACTCCGGCCAATAGCCGGCCCACCAGGTGCGGCGGCACGAACTCCTCGGGCGGCCCGGTGATGTAGAGCGCGGCGCCGGAAGCCTCCGGCGGTGCGGCCTCGATCAGGTCCCGGTAGGCGCGGACCACCTCGGGCCCGCGTTCGGGCAGGTACAGCACGAACGCGATCGACATGTGCGGCAGTTCGTGCAGACGCAGCGTCAGTGAGGTGGCGACACCGAAGTTCCCGCCGCCGCCGTGCAGCCCCCAGAACAGCTCGGGGTGGTCCTCCGAGGTGGCGTGCACCAGCTCGCCCTCGGCGGTGACCAGGTCCACGCCCAGCAGGTTGTCGACGGCCAGGCCGAACCTGCGGTCCAGCCAGCCGGTGCCGCCGCCCAGGACGAAGCCGCCGACCCCGGTGGTGGAGGCCCGGCCGCCGGTGGTCGCGAGACCGTACGGCTGGCAGGCGCGGTCCAGGTGGCTCATCGTGGCGCCGCCCTCGACGTGCGCGGCCCCGGCCGCCGGGTGGACCGTCACCTCGTGCATCCGCCGCAGGTCCACCACGACGCCCCCGTCGTTGAGGGCCATCCCGGCGACGCTGTGACCGCCGCCGCGCACGGCGATGTGCAGGTCCAGCTCCCTCGCGAAGCGCACGGCGGTGACCACGTCCTCCGCGCTCTCGCACTGGGCGATCACGGCGGGCCTGCGGTCGATCATCGCGTTGAAGACGGTCCGGGCCTCGTCGTAGCCCGGATCCTCCGGGGCGAACACCTCACCGGACAGATCCTCGCGGAGCGCGGTCAGGGCCGCGCCCGCCTTCGAGAGGGGAGCCATGGCTGCCCCCTTCCAACGGACGGAGGGCATAAGACCCTTCCAGCCTAGGCCCGGAGGATCACCGGGGCGCGGCGAGCGCCGCGCCCCGACCCGGGCGCGGGTGAGCGCCGTGCCCCCACCCGCCCCCACCCGCCCCGAACCGCCCGGAAGTCCCGGAGGCAGGAGCGGCCTCAGCCGCCGTACGCCCCGCTCGCGGTCAGCCGCAGCGCCGTGTCGATCAGCGGAACGTGGCTGAACGCCTGCGGGAAGTTCCCCACCTGCCGCTGGAGCCGCGGATCCCACTCCTCCGCCAGCAGGCCCAGGTCGTTGCGCAGTGCCAGCAGCCGCTCGAACAGCCGCCGCGCCTCGTCCACCCGGCCGATCATCGCCAGGTCGTCCGCCATCCAGAACGAGCAGGCGAGGAAGGCGCCCTCGTCGCCCTCCAGGCCGTCGACACCGGCCTCCTCGCCCGCCGTCGGGTAGCGCAGGATGAAACCGTCGGGGGTGGACAGCTCCCGCTGGATCGCCTCGATCGTGCCGATGACCCGCTTGTCGTCCGGAGGAAGGAAGCCCATCTGCGGGATCAGCAGCAGGGAGGCGTCCAGCTCCTTCGACCCGTACGACTGGGTGAAGGTGTTGCGCTCCTTGTCGTAGCCCTTCTCGCACACGTCCTGGTGGATCTCGTCGCGCAGTTCCCGCCAGCGCTCCAGCGGGCCGTCCGCGTCCCCGCTCTCGATCAGCTTGATCGTGCGGTCCACGGCCACCCAGGCCATCACCTTGGAGTGCACGAAGTGCCGGCGCGGGCCCCGCACCTCCCAGATGCCCTCGTCCGGCTCGGACCAGTGCGTCTCCAGGTAGCGGATCAGCTTGAGCTGGAGCAGGGAGGCGTAGTCGCTGCGGGCCAGACCGGTCATGTGGCCCAGGTGCAGGGCCTCGGTGACCTCGCCGTACACGTCGAGCTGGAGCTGGCCGGCGGCGCCGTTGCCGACACGCACCGGGCGGGAGCCCTCGTAGCCGGGCAGCCAGTCCAGCTCGGTCTCGCCGAGCTCACGTTCGCCCGCGATCCCGTACATGATCTGCAGGTTCTCCGGGTCGCCGGCCACCGCGCGCAGCAGCCACTCGCGCCACGCGCGGGCCTCCTCGCGGTAGCCGGTGCGCAGCAGCGAGGAGAGGGTGATGGCCGCGTCGCGCAGCCAGGTGTAGCGGTAGTCCCAGTTGCGGACCCCGCCGATCTCCTCCGGAAGGGACGTGGTCGGCGCGGCGACGATCCCGCCCGTGGGGCCGTACGTGAGGGCCTTGAGCGTGATCAGGGAGCGGACCACGGCCTCCCGGTAGGGCCCGTGGTACGTGCACTGCTCGACCCACTCGCGCCAGAACTCGGTGGCCGACTCCAGGGCCGCCTCGGCGTCGGGAGCCTCGGGCGCGCCGCGGTGCGAGGGCTGCCAGCTGATGCTGAAGGCGATCCGGTCGCCCGGCCCGACGGTGAAGTCGGAGTACGTCGTCAGGTCCTTGCCGTACGTCTGCGCGTCGGTGTCCAGCCAGACCGAGTCCGGGCCGGCGACGGCGACGGTACGCCCGTCGACCTTGTGCACCCACGGCACCACCCGGCCGTAGCTGAAGCGCATGCGCAGGCTGGAGCGCATGGGGACGCGCCCGCTGACGCCCTCCACGATGCGGATCAGCTGCGGCGCGTGGTGCTCGCGCGGCGGCATGAAGTCGATGACGCGGACGTTGCCCCGCGGGGTGTCCCACTCGGACTCCAGCACCAGCGAGTCGCCGCGGTATCGACGGCGGGTGGCGGGCGGCGCCTCGGAGCCGGCCGGGAACGCCGGCCCGATCCGCCAGAAGCCGTGATCCTCGGTGCCGAGGATGCTCGCGAACACGGCATGGGAGTCGAAGCGGGGCAGGCACAGCCAGTCCACCGCCCCGTCCCGGCAGACCAGTGCTGCGGTCTGCATGTCCCCGATCAGTGCGTAATCCTCGATGCGCCCGGACACGTGCATCTCCAGTCGAACGGCCACGTCCGCCCCGAAGGGCGCTTGCATTGCGTTTGCGCGGTCTCCTGTGTGCAGGGACCTCCGCGTGAGCCCATGATTCCGTATATCGGCTCGATTAGGCCGTCTGACGGACTGCCCGGCGGTGATGTGTGCAATATCCGAGCAGGATATGACGGCACCCTAGTGATCCTTTCCAGGCCGCGGGGAACGCCGTTCGGCCGAACGGGTGAGCATCGGGTTCCGCGCCCCGGCGCACATCGGCGCTCTGCTACGAGCCGTGGACGGCGCGTGGCCGGAGGCGGACCGGCCCGGGCGCTGATAGGCTGGTACCCCGTGGACCGGTGGTCTGCCTGTGCGAATCAGGAACCCCGAAACCGCAGCTTCGGCGCCCCCTGAGACCCTTCCGGATCGACGGTGGCCGGCGCCGGACGCACCTCACCTCGCGACCACGGGAGCCCCCTCTTGGCGATGCCGCCCAAATCCATGACGACCAAGCACATCTTCGTCACCGGGGGTGTCGCTTCCTCCCTCGGCAAGGGCCTGACGGCCTCCAGCCTGGGTGCGCTCCTGAAGGCGCGCGGTCTGCGGGTCACGATGCAGAAGCTCGACCCGTACCTGAACGTCGACCCGGGCACGATGAACCCGTTCCAGCACGGCGAGGTGTTCGTCACCAACGACGGCGCCGAGACCGACCTGGACATCGGCCACTACGAGCGCTTCCTCGACGTCGACCTCGACGGCTCGGCCAACGTCACCACCGGCCAGGTCTACAACACGGTCATCGCCAAGGAGCGGCGCGGCGAGTACCTCGGTGACACCGTGCAGGTCATCCCGCACATCACCAACGAGATCAAGCACCGCATCCGCCGCATGGCGACCGAGGACGTCGACGTCGTCATCACCGAGGTCGGCGGCACCGTCGGCGACATCGAGTCGCTGCCGTTCCTGGAGACCGTCCGCCAGGTCCGCCACGAGGTCGGCCGCGACAACGTCTTCGTCGTGCACATCTCGCTGCTGCCCTACATCGGCCCCTCCGGCGAGCTGAAGACCAAGCCGACCCAGCACTCCGTCGCGGCCCTGCGCAACATCGGCATCCAGCCCGACGCCATCGTGCTGCGCGCCGACCGCGACGTCCCCGTCTCGATCAAGCGCAAGATCTCGCTGATGTGCGACGTGGACGAGGCGGCCGTGGTCGCGGCCATCGACGCCAAGTCGATCTACGACATCCCCAAGGTCCTGCACACCGAGGGCCTGGACGCGTACGTCGTGCGCAAGCTCGACCTGCCCTTCCGCGACGTCGACTGGACCGTCTGGGAGGACCTCCTGGACCGCGTCCACAACCCCGACCACGAGGTCAAGGTCGCGCTCGTCGGCAAGTACATCGACCTGCCCGACGCCTACCTGTCGGTGACCGAAGCGCTGCGCGCCGGCGGCTTCGCCAACAAGGCCCGCGTCCAGATCAAGTGGGTCACCTCCGACGACTGCAAGACCCCGGCCGACGCCGCGGCCCAGCTGTCCGACGTGGACGCGATCTGCGTGCCCGGCGGCTTCGGCGACCGCGGTGTGAACGGCAAGGTCGGCGCGATCACCTACGCCCGTGAGAACAAGATCCCGCTGCTCGGCCTCTGCCTGGGCCTGCAGTGCGTGGTCATCGAGGCCGCGCGCAACCTCGCGGGCATCGAGGACGCCAACTCCACCGAGTTCGACGCCTCCACCACGCACCCGGTCATCTCGACCATGGAGGAGCAGCTGGCCTTCGTCGAGGGCGCGGGCGACCTGGGCGGCACCATGCGCCTGGGCATGTACCCGGCGAAGCTCGCCGAGGGTTCCATCGTGCGCGAGGTCTACGGCGACCAGGCGTACGTCGACGAGCGCCACCGCCACCGCTACGAGGTCAACAACGCCTACCGCGGCGAGCTGGAGAAGAAGGCGGGCATCGTCTTCTCCGGCACCTCCCCGGACAACAAGCTCGTCGAGTACGTCGAGTACCCGCGCGAGGTCCACCCCTACCTGGTGGCCACGCAGGCCCACCCGGAGCTGCGCTCGCGCCCGACGCGCCCGCACCCGCTGTTCGCGGGTCTGGTCAAGGCGGCCGTGGAACGGCAGCAGTCCGCGAAGTGAGCGCCTGACCGCATAACGTAGACGGCCGGGGCACGCATCGTGCCCCGGCTGTCGCGTTCTCGGGAAGGTATCGGCCATGGCCATCGGCAACGACATCGTGGACACACCGGAGTCGTGGGAGGTCGTCGCCTCACGCACCCCGTTCGAGGGCGCGAAGACGTCCGTCAAATCGGACCAGGTCCGGATGCCCGACCGCTCGGTGGTGCGCCGGGACTACCAGGTGCACCCCGGCTCGGTGTGCGTGCTGGCCCTCGACGAGCAGCAGCGCGTGCTGGTCCTGCGGCAGTTCCGGCACCCGGTGCGGCACCGGCTGTGGGAGCTGCCGGCCGGGCTGCTGGACGTGGCGGGGGAGAACCCGCTGCACGCGGCGCAGCGGGAGCTCTACGAGGAGGCGCACGTCAAGGCGGAGGACTGGCGTGTCCTCGCCGACTTCTTCACCTCCCCGGGCGGGTCGGACGAGGCGGTACGGGTCTTCCTCGCCCGTGACCTCTCGGAGGCGGAGGGGGAGCGGTACGCGGTCTCCGACGAGGAGGCGGACATGGAGATCGCCCGTGTTCCCCTCGGCGACCTGGTCCGTGGGATCCTCGCGGGCGAGCTCGGCAATCCGGGGCTGGTGACGGGCGTCCTCGCCCTGACCGCCGCCCTGGCCTCCGAGGGCGGCATCGAAGCCCTCCGCCCGGCCCTGGCCCCGTGGCCGGCCCGCCCGTACGAGGCGTAGCCCACAGGACGCGCCAACGGCGGTGCTGGATCTTCCAGCCCTGCCGGTGTCTGAGGCGCGGGGTCTGGGCGCGCCCGGGTCTTCCAGCCCCGCCGGCGAATGCGGCGCGGGGTCCGGGGCAGAGCCCCGGGGAGCGGTGGGAAGGGCTGGTGGGGGACGGCCCCGTGCAGCGGCCAGCCTCCGCTCGCGCCGCAGACGGCGGGTGATCCTGTCCACCGGACAGGCGATGACAACCCCGCCTGCGGCACGGCAGGAGGAGCCTCGCCATCGGTACAGGGAAAAAGCCGACCATCCGCTGATCCGATCGGGGGATTTACCCGCCGCGCTCCACACGGGCCGTCGCTCTGCGTGAACTACGCTCGCCATCCGAAGGCAGGGAGAGGAGCGGATCCGTGACGGATTTCGTGGGGCGGCGGCGTGAGCTCAAGGAGCTGCGCGAGGACATCGCGCGGACCGGGCTCGACACCCTCTCCGGCCGCAAGGCCAAGGCCCCCCGGGCACGAGTGCTGCTCGTCGCCGGACGCCCGGGATCCGGCCGCACCGCCCTCGCCGAGGCGTTCGTGCGGGAGGTCGCCGACCAGTACCCCGACGGCGTGCTGCGGACCCGGCTCAACGCCCCCGGCGGGCAGACCGTGGCGACCGAGCGGGCCCTGCGCGGCCTGCTGGGGGCGCTGGGACGGCCCACCCCGCCCGGCGCCGACGAGGACGAACTCAGCTCCGCCCTGCGCACCGCGCTCCATGGCCGGCGGGCGATCATCCTGATCGACGACGCCGCCGATCCGCACCAGGTCGACGCCCTGCTCCCGGACACCCCCGACTGCCTCGTCGTGGTCACCGCCGAGGGCCCGCTCACCGGCGTCCCCGACGTGCGCCCCTGCACCCTCGGCGGACTGGACACCGCCTCCGCCGTCGGGATGCTCGCCCGCCGCATCGGCGACACCCGCGTCGCCACCGACCCGCGGGCCGCAGAGACCCTGGCCGAGGCCTGCGGGGGCCAGCCCGCGGCCCTCGAACTCGTCGGGGGCTGGCTCGCCGCCCGTCCCAAGGCGGCCGTCGCCGACGTGGCCAAACAGCTCCACGACACGCCTTCCGGCGCCGGCGGGCCGCTCGGCCGCGCCTTCCGGCTCGTCTACGACTGCCTGCCGCAGCCCGCCCAGCGGACGCTGCGCCTGCTCCCCCTCGCCCCCGCCGGCCTCGTCGACTCGCACACCGCCTCCGCGCTGGCCGGCTGCTCCGTGGCCGCCGCCCAGTCCACGCTCGACGACTTCGCCGGGCTGGGACTGGTCCGGCACGCCCCCGACGGCCTGTTCCTGCTGCCCGGCTGCCTCGCGCCGATGCTCCAGGCCCTGCTGGAGAGCACGGAGCGCCCCGCCGAGGTACAGCTGGCCCGCGCCCGGATGCTGGAGCGGACCGTACGGCTGCTGCACTCCTGCCGGGCCATGGCGGCCGCCGAGGGCGACGATCTCGACACCGACCTCCAGGAGCTGATGGACGGCCTCCCGCGCGCCCTGCGGTTCCCCGACCGGCGGGCGGCCGCCGTCTGGCTGGACACCCGGCTGCCGGCCCTCACCGCGGCCGCCTCCCTGGCGGTGGCCGACGGCGAGCTGGACACCCTCGCCCGCCGGCTCGTCGCGGCCCTCGTACGGGCCCTCGCGGACCACCGGGGCACCACCGAGGCCGCCCCCGAGCTCTACGGGCTGCACCGTCTGGTCCTCGACGTGGCCGAGCGCCGCGACCTGCACCGGGAGCAGGCCGCCGCGCTGCTGAACCTGGCCGACCTGGACGCCGAGACCGGCCGCACCCAGGAGGCCCTGGAGCGCTACCGGGCCGCCCTGGACGCCGGAAGGGCCGCGAGCGACCCGTACGCGACGGGCCGCGCGATGGAATCCGTAGGCGGTGCCTACCAGGAGCTGGCGGACTGGCACCGGGCCGCCGACTGGTTCGGCCGGGCACTCGCCCAGGCCCTCTCGCGGGGGGAGCGCGCGGACGAGGCCCGGCTGTACGGACGGCTCGGCAATGTCCACACGTACGCGGGCCGGTACGGGGACGCGCTGCGCAGCTGGCGGGCCGCCGCCGCGGGCTACCGGAAACTGGCCGATGTCCCGGGGCAGGCAAAGGCGTTGAGCGAGATGGCCCGGATCCAGGAGTACGCCGGCCGGCCCGAGGAATCCCTGCACACCTGCCGCGAGGCGGTGGAGCTGGCGCGCAGGGCCGGCGACCAGCGGCTTCAGGCCGCACTGCAGGTCCGGCTGGCCGACACGCTGGACCGTCTCGGGGACCCCGCGGCCGCGCGACTGCACCGCTCCGCGGCAGACAGATTGCTGGGAGACGACCCTGCAGCCTGCGAAATCCGCAGTGGATCCGACTAAGATTATTCGTTTGCAAGGCTAGACAGCGACTCATCCTTCATTAAACTGGGTTCACCACGTCATCTCGTGGTGCATCCCGTTGCGCACTCTTGTGGGCGGGTATGTATGGAAGTGCCCCGTTATTTCCCCCTGAGTCAAGGACCGTGATCGACGATGAAGGTCGGCATCCCCCGCGAGGTCAAGAACAACGAGTTCCGGGTCGCCATCACGCCCGCCGGCGTGCATGAGCTGGTCCGAGGCGGCCACCAGGTCTTCATCGAGCAGAACGCCGGCGTCGGCTCCTCGATCACGGACGCCGAGTACGTCTCGGCCGGCGCCGAGATCCTCGGCACCGCCGACGAGGTCTGGGCCACCGCCGACCTGCTGCTCAAGGTCAAGGAGCCGATCGCGGAGGAGTACCACCGCCTCCGCAAGGACCAGACCCTCTTCACGTACCTGCACCTGGCGGCCTCCCGCGAGTGCACGGACGCCCTGCTGGAGTCCGGCACCACCGCCATCGCCTACGAGACGGTCGAGCTCGCCAACCGCGCGCTTCCGCTGCTCGCCCCGATGTCCGAGGTCGCGGGCCGCCTGGCCCCGCAGGTCGGCGCCTACCACCTGATGCGATCGGCCGGCGGCCGCGGCGTCCTCCCGGGCGGTGTCCCCGGCACCCACGCCGGCGAGTGCGTCGTCATCGGCGGCGGCGTCTCCGGCTGGAACGCCGCGCAGATCGCCATCGGCATGGGCTTCCACGTGACCCTGCTCGACCGCGACATCAACAAGCTCCGCGAGGCCGACAAGATCTTCGGTACGAAGATCAAGACGATCGTCTCCAACGCCTACGAGCTGGAGAAGGCCGTCGTCGAGGCCGACCTCGTCATCGGCGCCGTCCTGATCCCGGGTGCGAAGGCCCCGAAGCTGGTCACCAACGAGCTCGTCGCCAAGATGAAGCCCGGAAGTGTACTTGTCGACATTGCGATCGACCAGGGCGGCTGCTTCGAGGACTCCCGTCCGACCACCCACGCCGAGCCGACCTTCCAGGTCCACAACTCGGTCTTCTACTGCGTCGCCAACATGCCGGGCGCGGTGCCGAACACCTCCACCTACGCGCTGACCAACGCCACGCTGCCCTACATCGTGCAGCTCGCGAACCTCGGCTGGGTCGAGGCGCTGCGTCGTGACCCCGCGCTCGCGCTGGGCCTCAACACCCATGACGGCCAGGTCGTTTACGGTCCGGTCGCCGAGGCCCACGGTCTCGAGACCCTCGAGCTCAGCACGCTGCTCGGCTGACACGTCAACGACTGACGTCAATCTCACGTATCCGGCCGGACCTTGCCCGCAAGGTCCGGCCGGACGCGTTTGCGAAGGGCCCCGAGATCCCCCTCAACTCGCCTCGAACGTAACCCTTTAACCCTTTCGCGCACCCGCGAAACTTCGCAGCGACAGCTCGCACGCCCTTGACAGAGTGGTGTTCGGTTGCCGACACATCGTGCCGGGTCCGGCGGATTGTGTTGCCGCTGAGTGGTGACACGCCATAGAGTCGCCAACCGTCGGCATGGTGCCACGCTGACCTATCGATAAGTGTCCTGGTCACGTCCGAGGAGGTAAGACGACTTGTGAATGAGTCGACATTTACTCCTGGGGGTGGTGGAGCAGGAGTCCCTGAGCGGGGCCAGAGTCCTGCCGGGCTCGAAGCTGTCGGCTCCGTCGCAGTACGCACCTTCGCAAACCACCAGCACATGACGACGCCCCAAAAGAGCATGGACGGCCTAGACGTGAACTCCAGGGCCGGCGACCTGAGCGGCGATACGCCCACGGGATTCGCCGACTACGACAATGTGCCCGAGGGGCACTTCTACGACCCCGACGCGGAGTACGAACCGGACCCCGAGTACGCGGCCACCCTCGCCCCCGACGCTGCCCGCCAGCGCCGTGAGCGGATCGGCCCGACCGGACGCCCGCTCCCGTACTTCCCGATCCCGGGTCCGCTGACGGACCACGGTCCGGCGAAGATCATCGCGATGTGCAACCAGAAGGGCGGCGTGGGCAAGACCACGTCGACCATCAACCTGGGTGCCGCGCTCGCCGAATACGGGCGCCGCGTGCTGCTCGTCGACTTCGACCCGCAGGGCGCGCTGTCCGTGGGTCTCGGCGTGAACCCGATGGAACTCGACCTGACGGTCTACAACCTGCTCATGGAGCGGGGCATGTCGGCCGACGAGGTGCTGCTCAAGACGGCGGTCCCCAACATGGACCTGCTGCCGAGCAACATCGACCTGTCCGCTGCGGAAGTGCAGTTGGTCAGCGAGGTCGCGCGCGAGTCCACCCTGCAGCGGGCCCTGAAGCCCCTGATGGCGGACTACGACTACATCGTGATCGACTGTCAGCCCTCGCTCGGTCTGCTGACCGTGAACGCCCTGACGGCGGCTCACAAGGTCATCGTCCCGCTGGAGTGCGAGTTCTTCGCCCTGCGCGGTGTGGCGCTGCTGACCGAGACCATCGAGAAGGTGCAGGAGCGGCTCAACCCCGAGCTGGAACTCGACGGCATCCTCGCCACCATGTACGACTCCCGCACCGTGCACAGCCGCGAGGTGCTGGCGCGCGTCGTCGAGGCCTTCGACGACCACGTCTACCACACGGTCATCGGCCGGACGGTGCGCTTCCCGGAGACCACGGTCGCCGGCGAGCCGATCACGACGTACGCCTCCAACTCCGTCGGCGCCGCCGCCTACCGCCAGCTCGCCAGGGAGGTGCTCGCCCGGTGTCACGCCGAGTGAGTCTGCCCGGAGCCGACGAACTGTTCCGTACGACCGGTGGGATGGCGCTCCAGTCGTCCTCGCCGCGCCGCGGGGCCGAGGAGGCGCCCGCCGCGGAACACTCGGCCGCTCCGGCCGGGGGCACGGCGGGAGAGGGGCGCAGCCGGGAGGCTGAGGCCGGTACGGATGCGGGCGGCCCCGTGGTGGGGCAGCCGCGGCGAGCGCAGGAAGGTTCTGTCAGCCCGGTCGGGCCGACCGCCGGGGCTTCCGCCCCGGCCGGGGCGACCCGGCGGGGCAAGGGCCAGGGCCGCGGCGCGAACCGGCGGCCCAGCGGCCGCGAACGGCACGACGAGAAGATCACGGTCTACGTCTCCGCCGAGGAGCTGATGGACCTGGAGCACGCGCGGCTGGTGCTGCGCGGCGAACACGGCCTGGCCGTCGACCGCGGCCGCATCGTCCGCGAGGCGGTCGCGGTCGTCCTGGCCGACCTGGAGTCGCGGGGCGACGCCAGCATCCTGGTCCGCCGCCTCCGCGGCCGCTGACCCCCGGCCTGCCGGCCTCCGCCTGCGGCGCCGCTCGGCCGGACCGGGCCGCGCGGGGTGGGTGGCAGTGGCGCTGCCGCGCCCGACTCTTGCCGAACCAGCCGGGAGGCCGCCGACCCGCCGTCGGCGGCCTCTCCGCCGTGTGGCGGCCGGCAGGACCGCAAGGGCCCCCGGGGGCTGCTTCCGCCCTCGGCGAGGGCCGTCGGCCCGCCGGGGCGGGAGATCGTTCGGCCAGGGCACAAGGGCTGTCCCGTCGTCCCCGGCGGGCGCGCGACGCCCGCTGCGGCGCCTCGCCGCGTTGCCGGAACGCCCACACATCCCCCTACAACGCCCACATGTGCGCCCTGTGAGGACACCCTCCGCCTGCGCTGCACCGCAGCCGGGGCCGCGCGCTGGTCCACCAGGGATGACGGGACAGCCCTTAGGGTGGTCGACCTGCCGTTTCTTCCGTACCCCACTTGGACCGCCATGCCATCCGATCACGACGCCGCCCGTCCGGCCCGCCGGAGCCTGGGGCGCGGGCCGGGCGCGGCCGCCGAGGCCCCGGCCCCCGGTCCGGACGCGGTGTCCGACCCGCCGGCGGCCGACCCGCCGGCGGCCGCCCCCGTCGCGGAGCCGGCGGGGCCTGCCGGCGCAGCCGCGGGGCCCCCGGACGCGGCGCAGTCGCCGGGGGGGCCCCAGGAGCCCGCGGAGGGCGTTGCGGCAGGCACCGCCGGAGGCGACGGCCGGTTCACGCTGCGGCTCGCCAACTTCGAGGGGCCGTTCGACCTGCTGCTGCAGCTGATCTCACGGCACAAGCTCGACGTCACCGAGGTCGCGCTGTCCAAGGTCACCGACGAGTTCATGGCGTACATCCGGGCCATGGGTCCCGACTGGGACCTCGACCAGACCACCGAGTTCCTCGTCGTAGCCGCCACCCTGCTCGACCTGAAGGCCGCCCGGCTGCTGCCCGTCGCCGAGGTCGAGGACGAGGCCGACCTCGCCCTCCTGGAGGCCCGGGACCTGCTCTTCGCGCGCCTGCTCCAGTACCGCGCGTACAAGCAGATCGCGGACATCTTCGAGCGCCGCGCGGAGAGCGAGGCCCGGCGCTACCCCCGGACGGTGGGGCTGGAGCCGCACCACGCGGAGCTGCTGCCCGACGTCGTCATCAGCATCGGCGCCGAAGGGTTCGCCCGGCTCGCCGTGAAGGCCATGCAGCCCAAGGCGAAGCCCCAGGTGTACGTGGACCACATCCACGCGCCCCTGGTCAGCGTGCGCGAGCAGGCCGGGCTGGTGGTGCGGATGCTGAAGGCGCGCGGGGAGGCCACCTTCCAGGAGCTCACCGAGGACGCCGAGGACACCCTCACCGTCGTGGCGCGCTTCCTGGCCCTTCTGGAGCTCTACCGGGAGAAGGCGGTCGTCCTCGACCAGGAGGAGGCCCTGCGGACCCTCACGGTGCGCTGGAGCGGCGGGGAGGGCGACGGCATGCCGACCGTGACCGACGAGTTCGACCAGATCGTGGAGGCGAAGGATTGAGCAGCGACGGCAGCGCGGTGGCCGCGCTGGAACTGAAGCCGGCCCTGGAGGCCGTCCTGATGGTGGTGGACGAGCCCGCGACCGAGGCGCACCTGGCCAGGGTGCTGGAGCGCACCCCGCGCGAGGTCGCGGACGCGCTGCGGGAGCTCGCCGACGAGTACACGGCCGCCCGCAGGGGCTTCGAGCTGCGGCTCGTCGCGGGCGGGTGGCGGTTCTACACCCGGGCCGAGTACGCCCCGGCCGTCGAGGGCTTCGTCCTGGACGGCCAGCAGGCCCGGCTGACCCAGGCGGCGCTGGAGACGCTGGCGGTCGTCGCGTACCGCCAGCCGGTGAGCCGCTCGCGGGTCTCCGCCGTGCGCGGAGTCAACTGCGACGGGGTCATGCGGACCCTCCTCCAACGCGGTCTGGTGGAGGAGGCGGGGACGGAACCCGAAACAGGTGCGATCCTATACAGGACGACGAACTACTTTCTGGAGCGGATGGGCCTGCGCGGCCTGGACGAGCTCCCGGAGCTCGCGCCCTTCCTCCCCGAGGCGGACGCGATCGAAGCCGAGACGCAAGAAGGTGTGCCGTCGTTCGATCCGGACGCACCGGACACCGATGAAGACGACAAGACGACGGAACTTTGATGCGAAGCAGCGGCAACGGCAACGGTGGCAACAGGAACAGCGGCGGCGGTGGCGGCGGCGGGCGCGGTAACTCGCGCGGCGGCTCCTCCAGCGGCGGCGGTGGCTACCGCGGGAGCGGCTCCGGCGGTGGCAGCCGCGGCGGCAGCTCCGGCGGGTCCCGTGGCGGCTCCTCCTCCGGCGGTGGCGCGCGCGGCGGCTACCAGGGCGGTGGCTCCTCCTCCGGCGGTGGCGCGCGCGGCGGCTACCAGGGCGGTGGCTCCTCTTCCGGCGGTGGCGCGCGCGGCGGCTACCAGGGCGGCGGCTCCGACTCGCGCGACCGCGACCAGCCGGCCCCCCGCATCCGCAACCCCCGCCCGGAGGAGCGCCGCTACGACGTGGGCCCCGAGGGCGAGCGCAGTGGACGCAGCGGCCCCAAGGCGGGCGGCGGCGGTGCCCGCGGCGCAGCGGCGCGCGGCGGTGCCAAGGGCGGTCCCCGGACCTCCAGGACCCCCGGCATCGGCGGCGCGGGCGGCCCGCGCAGCGGCCCGGGCAGCCGCAGCGGCCAGTCCCGCCCGCGCGAGCTGGACGCGCGCATCGAGGAGCGCGTGCGCGACCGTTACGCCGACAAGCCCGTGATCCGGACCCCGAAGACCTTCCCGGGCGCCGAGCAGGAGGGCGAGCGTCTGCAGAAGGTCCTCGCCCGCGCCGGCATGGGCTCGCGCCGCGCCTGCGAGGAGCTCATCGAGCAGGCCCGCGTCGAGGTCAACGGCGAGATCGTCACCGAGCAGGGCAAGCGCGTCCAGCCGCAGGACGAGATCAAGGTGGACGGCCTGACCGTCGCCACCCAGTCGTACCTGTTCTTCGCGCTGAACAAGCCGGCCGGTGTCGTGTCCACCATGGAGGACCCCGACGGCCGCCAGTGCCTGGGCGACTACGTCACCAACCGCGAGACGCGCCTGTTCCACGTCGGCCGGCTGGACACCGAGACCGAGGGCATCATCCTGCTCACCAACCACGGCGAGCTGGCCCACCGCCTCACGCACCCGAAGTACGGCGTGAAGAAGACCTACGTCGCCGCCATCACCGGCTCGCTGCCGCGTGACATCGGCAAGCGGCTCAAGGACGGCATCGAGCTCGAAGACGGCTGGGCGCGCGCGGACAACTTCCGCGTCCTGGACCAGGTCGGCAAGAACTACATGGTCGAGGTGACCCTCCACGAGGGCCGCAAGCACATCGTCCGCCGCATGCTGTCCGAGGCAGGCTTCCCCGTCGACAAGCTCGTGCGGACCTCCTTCGGTCCCATCGAGCTGGGCGACCAGAAGTCCGGCTGGCTGCGCCGCCTGACCAACACCGAGGTCGGCATGCTGATGCGCGAGGTCGGACTGTAGGACCACCGGCCGGACCCCGCTCCACCAGAAGAGCCCGCAGTGCCCACGGCACTGCGGGCTTTTCCCTTGCCCCGACCCCGCACCCCTGTTTATAGTCACAGTGACTATAAAAGGAGGGGGGCTCGGCATGAACTGGACCTTGAGCTGGACCGAGGTGCTCGGTTTCGCCACGGGCGCCCTGTGCGTCTGGCTGGTGGCCCGTCAGCACATCGCCAACTGGCCGATCGGCATCGCCAACAACGTCTTCTTCATCGTGCTCTTCGCCCAGGCCGGCCTGTACGCCGATGCCGGGCTCCAGATCGTCTTCATCGCCCTGGCCGCGTACGGCTGGTGGTCCTGGACCCACGGGGGTGGACCAGGAACCGCCGAAGCCCTGCCGGTGCGCCGCACCACGCGCACCGAGTGGGCCTGGCTGGCCGCGGCCGGGGCGGTGGCGACGCTCGGCCTGACCCTGCTCCTCGCCCGGGCCACCGACTCCACCGTCCCCTTCTGGGACGCGGCCACGACCGTGCTCTCCCTCGCGGCGACCTACGGCCAGTGCCGCAAGCTCGTCGAGTCCTGGTGGCTGTGGATCGCCGCGGACCTCGTCTACGTGCCCCTGTACGTCCACAAGGGGCTCCACCTCACCGCCCTGCTCTACGTCGGCTTCCTCGCGCTGTGCGTCGTGGGCCTGCTCGGCTGGCGGCGGACGCTCCCGGAGCGCACCACCCCCACGGCGGCCGTGGAGGCGACGGCATGAGGCGCTTCGGCCACGGCCTGGTGCTCGGCAAGTTCTACCCGCCGCACGCCGGCCACCACCACCTGGTGCGCACCGCCCAGGACCGCTGCGAGCGGCTGACCGTCCTGGTCTGCGCGGCCTCCGTGGAGTCGGTGCCGCTCGCCGACCGCGTCGCCTGGATGCGGGAGGCCCACCCGGACGCGGACGTCGTCGGAGCCGTCGACGACATCCCCGTCGACCTGCACGACCCGGCGGTCTGGGAGGCCCACATGGTGATCTTCCGGGCCGCGGTCGGCCGGCCCGTCGACGCCGTCTTCACCTCGGAGGAGTACGGGACCGAACTCGCCCGCAGGTTCGGCGCCGAGGAGGTCTGCGTGGACCCCGCGCGGACCCTCTTCCCGGTGTCCGGGACGGCCGTCCGGGCCGACCCCGCCGCCTGCTGGGACTTCCTGGGACCCGCCGTACGGGCCCGCCTCGCACGCCGCGTCGTCGTACTCGGCGCCGAGTCCACCGGGACGACCACACTGTCCCGGGACCTGGCCGCGCGACTGCGGGCACGCGGCGGGGTCTGGGCGGCGACCGGCTGGGTCGAGGAGTACGGACGCCGCTACAGCGAGGAGAAGCTCGCCGCGGCCAGGGCCGCCGACCCGGGCGCCACCTGGACGGACGTCTCCTTCACCTCGGAGGAGTTCCCGCTGATCGCCCGCCGGCAGGACGAGGCGGAGGAGCGGGCGGCCCGCCAGGGCTCCCCGGTGCTGATCTGCGACACCGACTCCTTCGCCACCGGCATCTGGCACGAGCGGTACATGGGCGGCCGCAACGCCGAGGTCGAGCGGATCGCCGCCCTCACGCACCGGGACCTCTACCTGCTGACCGAGGACGCCGACGTGCCCTTCGAGGACGACGGACTGCGCGACGGCCCCCACCTCAGACCCTGGATGACCCGGCGGTTCCGCGAGGAGCTGGAGGCGACCGGACGGCGCTTCCTGTCCCTGCGCGGGGACCGGCGGGAACGGCTGGCCACGGCCGTCGCGGCCGTGGACGCACTGCTCGCCGAAGGCTGGCGGTTCGCCGACCCGCTCCCGGAGAACCGATGAGCGGTGCACCGGAGCCGGGCTACGACCCGTACGCCTTCGAGCCGTTCGCGGTGACCGTCGACCTCGCCGTGTTCACCGTGCGCGGCGGCGCCCTGCACGTACTGCTGATCCGGCGCGGCCAGGAGCCGTACGCGGGCGCGTGGGCGCTGCCCGGCGGGTTCGTCCTGCCCCGGGAGTCCGCCGAGACGGCCGCCCGGCGCGAACTGGCCGAGGAGACCGGCCTGCCGCGGCAGGTCGTGGCCGACCTGCACCTGGAGCAGCTGCGCACCTACAGCGAGCCGGACCGCGATCCGCGAATGCGGGTCGTCTCGGTGGCCTTCACCGCCCTCGTCCCGGACCTGCCGGAGCCGGCGGCGGAAGGGGGCGGGGACGCCGCACAGGCCCGCTGGCTGCCCCTGGGACAGGCCCCGGAGCTGGCCTTCGACCACGCGGTGATCCTCGCCGACGCCCGGATACGGATCCGCTCGAAGCTGGAGTACACCTGCCTGGCCACCGCCTTCTGCCCGCCCGAGTTCACGCTCGGAGAGCTCCTGGCCGTCTACGAGACCGTCTGGGACACCGTCCTCGACCGCCCCAACTTCCGCCGCAAGGTCCTGACGACGCCCGGGTTCGTCGAGGCCGTACCGGGCGCCGCCCGGCTCACCGGGGGTCGCGGCAAACCGGCCGCCCTCTACCGGGCCGGCCCGGCGACCGCCCTCCACCCACCTCTGCTCCGACCGGAAGGAACCACCCGATGACGAAGCGAGCCGCGACCGGCGCACTGGTCGGCCTGGCCCTCGGCGACGCCCTTGGCTTCCCGACCGAGTTCAACGACGTGCCCTCGATCCTCGCCAAGACCGGTCCGTGGCGCGAGATGCGCCTCCCCGCGCCGGCGATCGTCACGGACGACACCCAGATGACGCTCGCCCTGGCGCGCGGCATACGGACAGCGGCCGACCGCGGCCGGGTGGGCCCGCTGCGCCTCACCCGTCCGGTCCGGGAGGAGTTCGTCGACTGGTACCACTCCCCGGAGAACAACCGCGCGCCCGGCAACACCTGCCTGCGGGCCTGCCACCTTCTGAACGACCCGCAGCGCGACTGGCGCGACGCCAGCCAGACCGGTTCCAAGGGCTGCGGGGCCAACATGCGGGTGGCCCCCGTCGGGCTGGTGCCCGGCTGGACCGACGAGGAGCGGGCCGGCGCGGCCCAGCTCCAGTCGGCCCTCACCCACGGCCACCCCACGGCGCTCGCCGCGTCCGACCTGACCGCGCGGGCGGTGCACCTGCTGGCCTCCGGCACCGAGGTCACCGGCCTCGTCGGGCAGCTGCGCTCGTACGCCCTGGAGAACCGCACCCGCTACCACGAGCGCTGGCTCGGCGACCTCTGGATGCGCACCGCCAGTGATGCCACGCCGGAGTCCTTCATCGCGCGCGGCTGGGACGAGTGCCTGGAGGTACTGGACCGGCTCGCGGCCGCCCTGCGCTCCCCGTCCCCGGAGACCGACCCCTGCCTGACCACCGGCGACGGCTGGATCGCCGAGGAGGCCCTCGCCACCGCCCTGCAGTGCTTCCTCCTCTTCCCCGAGGACCCGCTGACGGCGTTGCGCCGCGCCGCCTGCACGAAGGGCGACTCCGACTCCATCGCCTGCCTCGCCGGCGCCTTCGCCGGAGCCCACCTCGGAGCCGACGTCTGGCCGCGCGAATGGGAGGGCCGTATCGAGTACCGGGACGAGCTGCTGGCCTTCGGCACCCTCTGGGATGCTTGATCCGTGCTGGACGCCCTGAGTATCGACCTGACCCCCGTCGTGGCCGAGCAGCCCGACCCCCTGCTCTTCGCCACCGTCTCGGGAGCCCATTTGTACGGCTTCCCGTCGCGGGACTCCGACATCGACCTGCGAGGGGCGCACCTGTTGCCGGTGGAGGATCTGCTGGGCCTGCGCGAGCCCGAGGAGACCCGCACCCGCATGTGGGACCGCGACGACGTGGAGATGGACCTCGTCACGCACGACCTGCGCAAGTTCGTCCGCCTGATGCTCAACCGCAACGGCTACGTACTGGAGCAGCTGCTCTCCCCGCTCGTCGTCCACACGACGCCCGCGCACGAGGAACTGGTCGCCCTGGCGCCGGGGGTCCTGACCTCCCACCACGCCCACCACTACCGGGGGTTCGCCAACACCCAGTGGCGGCTCTTCGAGAAGGCCGCCGAACTCAAGCCGCTCCTCTACGCCTTCCGGGCGCTGCTCACCGGCATCCACCTGATGCGGTCGGCCGAGGTGCAGGCGCACCTGCCGACCCTGCTGGCCGAGGTGCCGCAGGCGCCGCCGTACCTGGCCGCCCTGATCGAGGCCAAGACGGCCGCCGAGCACGGGGGCTACCAGGGCCCGCCGATCGCCGCGGTCCGGGAGGACTTCGAGGCGCTGCACGTGGTGCTGGACACCGCGCAGGCGGCCACCGCGCTGCCCGAGCACGGGTCGGCGTACGACGCACTGGACGCGTTCGTCGTCCGGCGGCGGACGGGGGGCCTACGCGGCTGACGCGCGCCGGGCGCGGACGAGGAAGTCCTCCACCCGGGCCCGGTCCGGTTCCTCGGGCAGAGGAGTGCCGGCCAGGGCCCTGTCCGTCTCCTCCTGCAGGCCCGTCATCCAGGCGTCGACCTCGTCCCAGGTGAGCTCCCCGCGGCGCACCGCGAGGAGGCGGTCGCGGTAGGGGCCCGCGTCGATGCTCAAAGCGCCGCTGCGCAGCAGGTCGCGGCAGGACAGCAGCAGGCGCAGCAGGTGCATGGCGTGCTTCCAGCGCGGCGCACCGTGGACGCGGACGTCCGCGAGGAGTTTGCCGTGCTGGGAGGCCGCGTACCGGCTGAAGCTGGTGTGGGCACGGCGGGAGAGGAAGGCGGCGCGCAGCGAGAGCAGCTCCGCACCGACCGGACCGACGTGCTCCACCAGGGGTGAGTGCAGGCACTCCAGGATGTTCGGGTTGGCGCGCAGGGCCAGTTCGCAGAAGCGCTCAAGCTCCCAGGAGAACTCCTCCTCCCGAGGCCCCTCCACGTGCGTGGGGGGCTTGTCGAACCCCCAGAACAGCGGTGTCGGGGCGAGGTAGACACCACGCCGGTCGGTGTCGCTGGTCTCCGTGGCCAGCCCGAAGGCCCGGGAGCCCATCACGCACCGGTAGACCGTGTGGTCCCGTACCAGCGTCAGATCGTCCATCCCGGGAGCCTACGCCAGGACGCGCCCGCCCTGCCGGGCCGTTTCCGCAGGCCGGCAGGGCTGTGAGCGCCTCGCTGTCGGAGTGTCGCTACGCGAGCGTGATGTTGCCGTCCGCGGCGACCGTGATCTTCTTCTCGGCCAGGCCCTTGGTGGCCGGTCCCTTGACCACCGCGCCGTCCGTGTCCTTGAACTCGCTGCCGTGGCAGGGGCAGTCGATGGTGCCGTCCGCCACCTTGTTCACCAGGCAGCCCTGGTGGGGGCAGACCGCCGTGAAGCAGCGGAAGGAGCCCTTCGTGGGCTGGGTGACGACGAGCTTCTCCTCCTTGAGGACCTTGCCGCCGCCCACGGGCACGTCCGCCGCCTTGGCGATGGCCTTTCCGCCGCCCGCGCCGCCGGCCGAGGGAGTGGCCTCCGGGGAGGAGCCCGGCGGCGGCGTGGCGGCGTTCGGCTCGCCCGACGAGGTCTTCTCGCCGTCGCCGCCACTGCCGCAGGCGGTGAGCGCACCGCCGGCCAGGGCGGCCGCACCGGCCACCAGTACCTTGCGCCGGACGGTTTGCGTGGGGTCGCTCATCAGTCTCTCCTCGCTCTGTGGCCGGATCGGCGTGCAGCATCCTGGCCTGCGACGGGCCTCAGGTGAAGCCCGCCGCGCCGTTTCACGAGCCCGGCTGCCACGGTGCCAGTGAGGCAGGTGCGCCGGGTGTGCGTACGACCTCCCACACGCGGCTCACGGCGTCCCGGTTCAGCGGTCCGAAAACATGTGGGAATCGGCCACCCGAATGACCCTCCCGGCGGACCTCCGCGGTCAGCGCGTCCTCGTCGAGCTCGACCGCGAGGAGGGTCCCCGGCTGCGCGCGGTAGTGCGTGTCGGCGATGCCGAGCGCCGTCGTACGGTCCGCAGAGCAGTGCACGAAGCCCTCGGATTCCAGCGAGGGCGGGGCGTACGGCAGCTCGGGCGCGGCGGTCCAGTCGGCGAGCGGGACGATGTGGAAGATCATGCCGATCGTTCTACCGCAAGGGGAGCTGACGCCGCCGGGCAGGCGGAGCCCCGCCGGGCAGGACCCGGGCTCCGCGGGGGCGAGGTTCCGGCCGTCGTCCCACTGGGCGGGCAGCCGGTCCCTCGCGGCGTACCGTCTGGCTACCCTGAGTCAGAACCTGTCGTCACGCACCCGTGGAGCGCCCCGTGAGAACCGCCGTCGTCATCGGAACCGGACTGATCGGCACCTCCGCGGCGCTCGCCCTGACAGCCCGCGGGATCACCGTGCACCTCGCCGACCACGACCCCGACCGGGCCCGCACGGCCGCCGCCCTCGGGGCCGGCACCGACGAGCCCCCGCAGGGACAGGTCGACCTCGCGATCGTCGCCGTACCGCCGGCGCACGTCGCCGCGACCCTGGCCGACCTGATGGGACGCGGCGCGGCGCGCGCCTACGTCGACGTCGCCAGCGTCAAGGGCGGGCCGCGGCGGGAACTGGCCGCGCTCGGCGTCGACGCCACCGCCTACATCGGCACGCACCCGATGGCGGGCAAGGAGCAGTCGGGGCCGCTCGCCGCGACGGCGGACCTCTTCGAGGGACGACCCTGGGTGCTCACCCCGACCCGGGACACCGACCACGAGGTGCTCAACCTCGCGCTGGAACTCGTCGCCCTGTCCCGGGCCGTGCCGGTGGTGATGGACGCGGACGCCCACGACCGGGCCGTGGCGCTGGTCTCGCACACCCCGCAGCTCGTCTCCAGCATGGTCGCCGCCCGCCTGGAGGAGGCCGACGAGACGGCCGTCCGGCTGTGTGGACAGGGCATCCGTGACGTGACCCGGATCGCGGCCTCCGACCCGCGGATGTGGGTGGAGATCCTCTCGGCCAACCCGGGACCGGTCGCCGACGTCCTCGCCGGCATCGCCGCGGACCTGGAGGAGACCGTGGACGCGCTGCGCAGCCTGCAGTCCGCCGACGTCGAGAAGCGGCGCGGCGGAGCCGCCGGCATCGAGGACGTGCTGCGCCGCGGGAACGCCGGCCGGGTGCGGGTCCCGGGCAAGCACGGGGCGGCGCCCACGGTCTACGAGACGGTGGCCGTGCTCATCAGCGACCAGCCGGGCGAGCTGGCACGGATCTTCGCCGACGCGGGCCGCGCCGGGGTCAACATCGAGGACGTGCGGATCGAGCACGCCACGGGCCAGCAGGCCGGTCTGGTACAGCTCATGGTGGAGCCGAGGTCCGTGGCCGGGCTCACCGCCGAGCTGCGCGAACGGGGCTGGGCGCTGCGCAGCCAGTAGCCGGAAGGCGCGGGCGGGGCCGGGGCGCCGGGGGTGTCGTGCCGACCAGGCCGGATCAGGGAGCGGGGTCCGGTGCGGCGGAGCCCCGCCTGATCGGCAATACACCTCCCTGGGGCCCGGTAACCTTGCAGAGGGGCGCTTTGCCGCGCCCGGACACGTACGCGCAACCAGGAAGGTGCCCGCACCGTGGAAACCGCCGCTCCGTCCGCCGTGATCGTCGCCATCGACGGTCCCTCCGGCACGGGCAAGTCCAGCACCTCCAAGGCCGTGGCCGCCAAGCTCGGGCTCCGCTACCTGGACACCGGTGCCCAGTACCGGGCCATCACCTGGTGGATGATCACCAACGGGGTCGACACCGACGACGCGCAGGCCGTGGCGGTCGCCGCCGGCAAGCCCTCCATCGTGTCCGGCACCGACCCGGCCGCGCCCACCATCACCGTCGACGGCCTCGACGCCGCCGGCCCCATCCGGACCCAGGAGGTCACCTCCAGGGTCAGCGCCGTCAGCGCGGTCCCCGAGGTGCGCACGCTCATCACCGAGCTGCAGCGCTCCATCGCCGCCGAGGCGGCCCGGGACGCGGACGGGATCGTCGTCGAAGGCCGGGACATCGGCACCACCGTCCTGCCCGACGCCGACCTCAAGGTCTTCCTGACGGCCTCCGCCGAGGCGCGCGCCGCCCGGCGCAGCGGAGAGCTCCGCGGCAAGGAGGCCGCCGACCTCGCGGCCACCAAGGAGGCGCTGATCAAGCGCGACGCCGCCGACTCCGGCCGCAAGACCTCTCCGCTGGCCAAGGCCGACGACGCCGTCGAGGTGGACACCACCGAGCTCACGCTCGACCAGGTGATCGAGTGCGTCGTGACGCTCGTCGAAGAGAAGCGGGCGGTCCGCACGTGAGTCGAACGCCCTCCCTCAAGGGTGCGGCGGTCGGCAGGCGCATCGGCATCGGCCTCATGTACGGGCTGTGGAAGCCGCGCGTACTGGGCGCCTGGAAGGTGCCCGCCTCGGGTCCCGTCATCCTCGCCGTGAACCACACGCACAACATAGACGGCCCCATGGTGATGGGCACCGCGCCCCGACCCCTGCACTTCCTGATCAAGAAGGAAGCGTACGTGGGCCCGCTCGGCCCGTTCCTGGACGGCATCGGGCAGGTCAAGGTCGACCGCTCCGGCGCCGACCGGGCGGCGATAGGCCGCGCCCTCGCCGTGCTCGACCAGGGCGGGGCCCTGGGGATATTTCCCGAGGGCCGCAGGGGCGAGGGCGACTTCGCCTCGCTGCGCGCGGGACTCGCGTACTTCTCGGTCCGCAGCGGCGCACCCATCGTGCCCGTCGCGGTCCTGGGCAGCGCCGAGGACCGCGGCAGGCTGATCCCGGGGCTGCCGCCCTTCAAGAGCCGGGTCGACGTCGTCTTCGGCTCGGCCTTCGACGCCGGGGACGGCAGTGGCCGCCGTACCCGTACCGCGCTGGACCGCGCCACCGTACGCATCCAGGACCGGCTGACCGCCCACCTGGCCGACGCCAAGCGCCTGACCGGGCGCTGAGCGAGACTTGAACCCAGTAGTGGAACCGCGCTGCGCGGGCACCACCGATCACCACGAACGACGAGGAACGGACTTCATGAACGACCAGCACGACCACGGAGCACTTGGCGATGCCGAGTACGCGGAGTTCATGGAGCTCGCCGCGGAAGAGGGCTTCGACCTCGAAGAGGTCGAAGGCGCCATCGAGGAGGCGGGCCACGGCCCGCTGCCCGTCCTCGCCGTCGTGGGCCGGCCCAACGTCGGCAAGTCGACGTTGGTGAACCGCATCATCGGCCGCCGCGAGGCGGTCGTCGAGGACAAGCCCGGCGTCACCCGCGACCGCGTCACCTACGAGGCCGAGTGGGCCGGCCGGCGCTTCAAGGTCGTCGACACCGGCGGCTGGGAGCAGGACGTCCTCGGTATCGACGCGGCCGTCGCCGCCCAGGCCGAGTACGCCATCGAGACCGCCGACGCGGTCGTCTTCGTCGTCGACGCCAAGGTCGGCGCCACCGACAGCGACGAGGCCGTCGTCAGGCTGCTGCGCAAGGCCAAGAAGCCCGTCGTCCTGTGCGCCAACAAGGTCGACGGCCAGAGCGGCGAGTCCGACGCGGCGTCCCTGTGGTCGCTGGGCCTCGGCATGCCGCACCCCGTCTCCTCGCTGCACGGCCGCGGCACCGGCGACATGCTCGACGCCGTCCTCGACGTCCTGCCGGAGGCCCCGGAGCAGACCTTCGGCGGCGTCGCGCCCGGCGGCCCGCGCCGCATCGCACTGATCGGCCGCCCGAACGTCGGCAAGTCCTCGCTGCTGAACAAGGTCGCGAAGGAGAACCGGGTCGTCGTCAACGAGCTGGCCGGCACCACCCGCGACCCGGTCGACGAGCTCATCGAGCTCGGCGGCATCACCTGGAAGTTCGTCGACACCGCCGGCATCCGCAAGAAGGTCCACCTCCAGCAGGGCGCCGACTACTACGCCTCGCTGCGCACCGCCGCGGCCGTCGAGAAGGCGGAGGTGGCGGTCATCCTGATCGACACCACCGAGACCATCAGCGTCCAGGACCAGCGCATCATCACCATGGCCGTCGAGGCCGGCCGCGCGATCGTGATCGCCTACAACAAGTGGGACGAGCTCGACGAGGAGCGCCGCTACTACCTCGAGCGCGAGATCGAGACCGAGATGCAGCAGGTCTCCTGGGCGCCGCGGGTGAACGTCTCGGCGCTCACCGGCCGCCACATGGAGAAGCTGGTCCCGGCGATCGAGACCGCGCTGGCGGGCTGGGAGACGCGCGTCCCCACCGGCCGGCTGAACGCCTTCCTCGGCGAGGTCGTCGCCGCCCACCCGCACCCGATCCGCGGCGGCAAGCAGCCCCGCATCCTGTTCGGTACCCAGGCGGGGAGCAAGCCGCCGCGGTTCGTCCTCTTCGCCTCCGGCTTCCTGGAGCACGGTTACCGGCGCTTCATCGAGCGCCGCCTGCGCGAGGAGTTCGGCTTCGAGGGCACCCCGATCCACATCTCGGTGCGGGTGCGCGAGAAGCGCGGTGCCCAGTACAAGAAGAAGAAGTAGCGGTGGTCCGGGGTCAGTAGCCCCGGCGCGGAGCGGGCGGCAGGGCCGCCGGGACGTGCGTCATCCCGGTCTGGTGCTGCCGCCCGTCGGCGTATCCGGGGTTGCCCGCGTACGAGTAGGCCGGCTGCGTCTGGGGCTGCGCCTGCGACGGGGACGGCGTCTGGGACGGGGTCTGCGGGCCGTAGGAGGAGGGCTGCCAGCTGTCCGTCCGCTGCCACGCGGAACCGCTCCAGCCGCCGCTGCCGTACGTGCCGACCGTGTAGCCGCCGCCGTACGAGAAGGCCGTGAACCCGAGGTCCTCCTCGCCCGTCCGGTCGCCCGGCAGGGCCCGGAAGGCGCGCAGGTACTCCGAGTACAACGTGTCGTAGATCGGGGTGTGCGAGACGGCCGGAGAGCTGTCCCGGTCCCGTACCGGACGCATGGCGGGGACGGTGCTCGGATGGGACGGGGCGCGGGAGGAGTCGTATGGATGCACGTATCAGCCAACGAAACCGGCGCTCTGCGGATGCGGGGTGACGGGGGAGGAAACACAGATCGCCGGGGGTGTGCGGGACGGACCGCACACCCCCGGCGCACGCCGCCCGGCCCTCCATCGCGGGGGGCCGGGCAGCCGTTCGGTACCGGCTTCGGTCAGGCGCCGGGCGTCCCCGCCAGGGGCATCGCGGCGGCCACGAGCTTGCCCGCGGCGGCGGCCTTGTCCAGTGCGTCGCGCAGCAGGTCCTCGCGCGGCTGCTGGCCGATGGAGCCGACCGGGGCGGCGTAGATGAGCACGCGCTGGGTCTTCTGGACGGCGGCCCGCCAGCCGTCGGTGACCGACAGCGCTTGGTGCGCCTGCCACCAGGCGACCTGGCCGCCGCCCTCGGTGCCGGGCTGGAGCACGGCGTGCAGCTGCCCGGCCGCGAGCAGGACCGACCAGCCGCCGAGGAGGGTGGGGAGTTCGGCCGTGTCGGTCACCGGGATGAAGCCCTGCTCGATCAGGAGCGGCAGGAAGTCGTCGCCGGGGCCGTCGCTGCCCGGGCGGGCGATGGGCGCGGTCGGCTCGACGACGAGGGCGGGGTGCAGCTCGCCGCCGATCAGCACGAGGCCGCTGGTGATGCCGAGGACGGCCTGTCCGCCGGGCACGTTCTGCGGTGCGCCCGCGCCCGCGCCCGCGTCCTGCCCGGAGGCCGGGCTGTCACCGGTGATGCTGCGGACCGCGCCCTGGAGCTGCTCCTCGGAGACGGAGACGACCTGCGAGGGGATGCAGGTGGCGTGGGCGAAGGCGAGGACGGCGGTCTCCTCGCCGACGAACAGCACTGTGCTGGTGCGGTCGTTCTCGGGGTCGCCCGGGGTACGGCAGGAGGTGCAGTCGTAACTGCGCGGCGCGTCGTCGCCGACGAGCAGCCTGTCGGCTTCTTCGTCGCCGATCTCGGCACGTACCTCATCACTGACGTCGAGCATGCGCGGCACGGGGTGCTCCTCGGCATAGGTGCGGGTCCGGGAGGCTCCCGGCTCGCCGGGCACAACGCGGGAGCGGCGGCCGGGGTCACGCCATTTGAGGGAACGGATTCGAACCGGGCGCCCGGAAGGGTGAACCGTGCGACCACAGCTTCGGTTTTGTGCCAACTGTTTTCTGGTTGTGCGCAGTTGGTGGCCGGGTGTGGCCGTTTCGGGGGAGCGTGAAGTCGGCCGACCGGGTGGGGTGCGGTGCCCCGCCGCGTGGCGGGGCCCGGAGCAGTGTGGGGCGCTGCGTAGCGTGACCCGATGCCCAACCTCCGGACCGTCCGGGCCGCCCGCGCCGTCGTCGCGGCCGTCGTGCTGGCGCTCGTAGCACCCCGGGGCGCGGCGGAGGCGGCACCGCCACCGCCCGCGCCGGGTCCGGCCGGGGCCGCGCACCCCGGGTCGCCGGGCGTGATCGGAAACGGGCCAGGGGACTGCGGACCGGGCGGGGAATGGCCCTGGGACTGCGTGGCCCACTGCGAGAGCGGCGGGCGGTGGGCGGTCAACACCGGCAACGGCTTCTACGGCGGGCTGCAGTTCTGGCAGCCGACGTGGGAGGAGTACGGCGGCCTGGCCTTCGCGCCGCGGGCCGACCTGGCGGACCGCGTGCAGCAGATCAGGGTGGCGCAGGAGGTCCTCGGCACGCAGGGGTGGAACGCGTGGCCGGTCTGCTCGAAGCGGTACGGGCTCGCCGGGCGGATGCACACCGTGCGGGTCGGGGACACGCTGGCCACGATCGCCCGCGAGCGCCGGGTGAAGGGCGGGTGGCAGGCGCTGTACGAGGCCAACCGGGAGACGATCGGGCCGAAGCCGGCGGTGATCGCCGTGGGCGCGCTGCTGGTCATCCCGGAGCCGAGTCCCGTGCCCGGGGCGGTGCCGGGTTCCGTGCCGGGGGTGGTGCCGGGTCCCGTGCCGGGGGTGAAGCCGAGTTCCGTGCCCGGGGCCGTGCCGAGTCCTGCGCCTGCGGCGAAGCCCAGGACCGCGGCCGTGCCGGAGCCTGGGCCCGCGGCAAGGCCGGCTCCCGTGTCCGCGGCGGAGCCGAAGCCCTGGCCGAAGCAGGCGTTCGAGCCGGGGACGACGGGCGCCGGCAGTTTCCGTTCGACGGAGCAGGAGCCCTCCGCGGTGCCTTCGCCGGCACCCCGCTGAACGCCGCACGCCCGCTGGCAGACTCGGGGGATGCTCGAAACCTCCGCACGGCTGCTGCGCCTGCTCTCCCTGCTCCAGGCCCACCGCGAATGGACCGGTGCCGATCTCGCCGACCGCCTCGGCGTCACCGCCCGGACGGTCCGACGTGACGTGGACCGGCTGCGGGAGCTCGGGTATCCGGTGAACGCCAGCCCCGGGACCGGTGGCGGCTACCAGCTGGGAGCAGGGGCCGAGCTGCCGCCGCTGCTGCTGGACGACGACGAGGCCGTGGCCGTCGCAGTCGGGCTGCGGACCGCCGCGGGCAACGGGGTCGAGGGGATCGGGGAGGCTTCCGTACGGGCCCTCACGAAGCTGGAGCAGGTCCTGCCGTCCCGCCTGCGCCGGAGGGTGTCCGCCCTCAACGAGTTCACCGTGCCGATGCTGCGCGGGGCCGAGCGGTCCACCGTGGACGCCTCGGTGCTGACCGAACTGGCCTCGGTCTGCCGGGACGCCGAGCGGCTCCGCTTCGGGTACCGCGACCACGGCGGCGGCGTCAGCCGCCGCACCGTCGAACCGCACCGGCTCGTCTGCACGGAGCGGCGCTGGTACCTGGTCGCCTGGGACCTCGACCGCGAGGCGTGGCGGACCTTCCGCGCGGACCGGATCGAGCCCAGACCGCCCCACGGGCCGCGGTTCACCCCGCGCCCGCCCCCCGCCGAGGACCTTGCCGCGTACGTCTCCGAAGGCGTGTCCCGGCGGGTCTACGCCGCCCGCGCGGTGGTGCGGCTGAAGATCTCCGAGCAGGAGGCGGCGCAGATCATCGGGCCGAGCGACGGTGTCCTGGAACCGGTCGACGCGCATACCTGCCTGCTGCGCACCGGCGCCGTGAACCTGGACGTTCTGGTGATTCACATCATGCTGCTCGGTTGTGAGTTCGAAGTGGTCGAGCCGCCCGGGCTCACGGATCGGATGAGGTCCTTGAGAGATCTGCTGGGGCGGGCCGTGGGTCCGCCAGAAGTGAAGGAAATGTAGCGGACCTGAGGGGGATTCAGCTGGTCCGGTCCAAGGGGTGCATGGAATTGCGTTGCGGCAATTCTGTGCTTCTCGACGGAAATTCGAATACGTCCGGACGCCGGGCGTGTCGCGCTCCGGAAAGCAATTGGCGACTGTAGATATTCTGTGACACAAGCGTGACCCGGGACGGACGAACGTCCGGGCGCGCCGCTGACGAACGCCGAAGGCGGGCCGGGTCGATGAGCCGGCCCGCCTTCGCGGTGCGGGGGTGGGTGGTGCGTACCGCCCCCGCCGTGGCCGTCAGCCGCCGGCGACCGGACGGGCGGCGGCGCCCCGCGTGCCGGCCCGCTCGGTGTGCGGAGGGCGGCGGCTGCCGACCGGGGTGACCGGGGTCCGCTCGGAGCGGATCAGGTGCGGCCGGTTGGCCGGGTGCACGGCCGGGCGGTGCGCCGGGGAGTGTCCCGTGGCGGCGCCGGCCGCCGCTGCCGCGGCGGGCACCGCGGCCGGTTCCTCGGCGGTCGGCGTGACGGGCTTCAGCTGCCACTTGCCGCCCGCGGAGAGCAGCGGGGTGAGCGCGGAGACGACCGGGGCGGGCATCCGCCCGGTCTCGGCCCGGCGGCGCAGCATCTCGCGCAGGTCGAAGACGTAGGCCTCGGCCCGTGCGATGAGCGGCTCGAACCAGGGGAGGGCCAGCAGGATCAGCAGACCCGCGGACCAGCCCAGCAGGACATCGCTGACCCAGTGCGTGCCGAGGTACACGGTGGTGGCGCCGACGCTCAGCGAGACGACCGCGGACACCACGGACAGCACCCGCCGGGTGACCACGGTGGAGGCCAGGTAGGCGAGGATCCCCCAGGTCACGACGGCGTTGGCGGTGTGGCCGGAAGGGAATATATCGCCGCCCGCGAAGAGTTCGGCCGAGCCGATCTCTGTGGCGTAGTGCGGGCCGAGCCGGCCCAGGCCCAGCTTCACCGACCCGACGGTGACGTTGAGCAGCAGCAGCGCCACACCGAGGGTGATCAGCGGGCGGAGGGTGTGCTGCCGCCAGGAGCGCCATCCGAGCCACGCGGCGACCATGACCGCGGTGGGCCCGCGTTGGCCGAGCACGACCAGGTAGTCGAGGAAGGCGTGCAGCTGCGGCCACTGCTCGTAGGGCCGGAAGAACATGATCTGCCAGTCGAGGCGGACCAGCCAGGACGTGGTCAGCACGGCCACCACGATGGCGAGGTAGAACGCGAGGGTCGAGCCCAGGAGTACGACGCGGTGCCGGCTCATCTGCGGGGTCTGCAGATGAGCCGGTCGCTCTGGTTCCCGGTCCAGCCGGGCGAAGACCCGCTCCAGACGGGTCAGGATTTGGTCGGTACGCACTCAATCGACGTTACCGCGCGGCGATGGTCAGGCCGGGCGAATCGCGGGCTTTGTGATGACCATGTGATGTGGAGTTGGTCTCACGCGGGGCATAATTCCCGGTATTCCGGCAGGGGTTGGGTCCTTCTCGATCCGGTGGCCGGTAATTGTTTCGGGCGCTTATTGGGGCTTTATTGCCGCAGGTCGATTCCCTTGCCCGTAGAGGACCGGGGAAGATCCGGTCCGGTCCGCGGGGAGCCTACGGAGGGCCCGAGCCGTTCAGCCAGAACGCCCCGTACACCGCCGAGGCCAGGGCGGCAGCCCCCAGCACCAAGACCGCCCGCCGGGTCCGCCACCGGGCGAGCGCCACCGCCGGCACCAGCATCAGCGGGAACGCCGGCAGCAACAGCCGCGGCTTCGAACCGAAGTACCCGGACGCGCACAGCGCGAGCGCCACGACGATCCCGCAGTACACGAGCAGCGGCGCCGGCTGACGCTGCCGCACGCACGCCCCGTACAGCCACAGCACCAGGACGACCCCGGCGATCAGCCCCAGCCCGGCCGGCCAGGCGGACGAGACCAGCTTCGCCCCGACGAACCGGGCGAAGGCCCAGCCGCCGTCGAAGCCGTTGCCCCAGCCGTCCTGCACCTCCAGGTACCCGAGCAGCCCGCCCCCGGTGCGCGCACCCACCCACAGCACGTACGCGGCCGCGCCCGCCGGAGCCAGCAGCACCCCCACCGCCATGCGAACCGACCGCTCCCCGCGCCGCCGGGCCAGTACGGCGGCCACCCACACCGCCGCGACGACCGCCGCGCCGACCGGGCGGGTCAGTCCGGCCCCGGCGGCGAGCAGGCCCGCCGTCAGCCACCGGCCGCGCAGGGCCCCGTACAGCGCCCAGGCGGCCAGCGCCGTGAACAGCGACTCGCTGTAGGCCATGGACTGCACGATCCCGACGGGCAGCGCCGCCCACACGGCGACGGCGAACACCCCGGTCCGGCGGCCGTGGAGCAGGTCGGCCACCGCGAAGATCCCCCACGCCGCCGCGAGCCCGGCGAGCACCGACACCACCAGGCCCGCCGAGCCGTACGAGAGCCCGGTCACCGCAGACACCACCCGCTCCAGCCACGGCAGCAGCGGGAAGAACGCCAGGTTCGAGTGAACGTCCCCGTCGGGCAGGACGATCTCGTAGCCGTACCCCTCTGCGGCGATGCGCGCGTACCAGAGCGAGTCCCAGCGGGCCGACAGCAGCGTGTGCGGGCTGCTGCCCGCCACCGCGCCCCACACGGCGAGCACGGTCAGCCCGAGCAGCCGAACCGCCGCGTAGACGGCCAGCGCGGGTGAGGCCCGGCGAAATCCAAGATCTTCCACGGGCATGATTATCGGTGGCGTCCGACCGGGGCCGGCGCCGAGACAACGGAACGTGAGCGGGCGCGCACGCGGGGGAGGACTCCCGGACGGGGGAGTGGCACACGCCACACGGAGGGCGCCGCCGGGATGAGAGCTTGGCCACGTGACGGGCACACGAACTCGCGTACGCTGACCGTTCACTCGCGTGTCGATGCCGGACCCCGTTGGATGCCGCACAGCGCACCACCCCTCGCGGCTCCACCAGACGCTGGTCCACCGAGCGCGAGGGATCACCTGGGAGGTACATGCATGGCGGGGACGAACGCGGCCACGGCCGGGACCCCTTCGCCCTGGCAGCGGCTGGGTGCGGTCTCCGGCGGCGCCAACCGCTGGGTCGTTCTGGCAGTTCTCTGCGTCAGCCTGGTCCTCGTCGCGCTCGACGCGACGATCCTGCACGTCGCGGTCCCGTCCGTCACCGAGGACCTGCGGCCCGGCCCGATCGAGCTCCTCTGGATCGTCGACGCCTACCCGCTGGTCTGCGCCTCGCTGCTGATCCTCTTCGGCACCCTCGGGGACCGGGTCGGCCGCCGCCGCATCCTCCTCCTCGGCTACGGGCTCTTCGGCGCGGCCTCCGCGACAGCGGCCCTCGCCGACAACGCCCAGGTCCTCATCGCAGCGCGCGCCCTGCTCGGCATCGGCGGCGCGATGATCATGCCTGCCACCCTGTCGATCCTGCGCCAGGTCTTCCCCGACCGGCGCGAGCGGGCCCTCGCCATCGGCATCTGGACCGCCGTCGCCGCGATCGGCGCGGCCAGCGGTCCGGTCCTCGGCGGCTTCCTCATCGAGCACTTCTGGTGGGGTTCGGTCTTCCTCATCAACATCCCGCTCATGGCGCTGATCCTGCCGCTCGGACGCTGGCTGCTGCCGGAGTCGCGCGGCTCCGCGGACGGGCCCTGGGACGTGCTCGGCGCGCTGATGGCCGCCGCCGGCGTGCTCGGCTCGGTCCTCGGGATCAAACGGCTCGGTGCCGAACGGCACCTCCTCGACGCCGAGGCGCTGGTCCCGATGCTGCTCGGCGCCGCGCTCCTCGTGCTGTTCGTACGGCGCCAGAAGCGGCGCGAGCACCCGCTGATCGACATGCGGATGTTCTCGCGGGCCGCCTTCTCCACCTCGGTCGCCTGCATCGTGCTCGCCATGCTCGCGCTGGTGGGGTTGGAGCTGATCGCCGTCCAGTACCTGCAGCTGGTGCTGCACCTCAGCCCCCTGGAGACCGGCCTGCGGCTGCTGCCGCTGACCTTCGCCGCCATGGCCGCGGGCGCCACCGGCTCCCACACCCTGGCCCGGGTCGGCCCGCGCACCATGGTGTCGCTGGGCTTCGTGCTGACGGCCTTCGCCGTGCTGCTGCTGACGCAGATGGGCCAGCAGGACCGGCCGGTGCTGCTGACCATCGGCTTCGTCCTGCTCGGTTTCGGACTGCAGACCACGCTGTTCGCCGCGTACGAGTCGATGCTGAGCGAGGCCCCGGCCGAGACCGCGGGCGGGGCGGCCTCGATCGGCGAGACCTCCTACCAGCTGGGCGCGGGCATCGGCATCGCGCTGCTCGGCAGTGTGATGAACGCGGCGTACCGGCCGGGACTGGCGTCCGTGCCGGGGGTTTCGGCGGCGGACTCGGCGGGCGCGGCGAACTCCCTGGGCGAGGCCTACCAGATCGCGGCCGGCCTCGGCGGCCCGGCCGGGGCCTCGCTGTACGCGGCGGCGCGGCACGCCTTCGTGCACGGGCTGCACGTCACGCTGCTGGTGAGCGCGGGGCTGCTGTTCGCGGGGGCGGCGATGGCGCTGAAGCTGCCGCGGGCGATGGACTGCGGGGTGCCGTCGCCGTCCGGCGGTGAGCCGGATCCCGCGGTTGCCCCTCCGCCGCAGGCGACGGCGGCGCGGGTCGCCGTGCCGGCGCAGTCGAAGGGCGAGCCCTGTCCGGCTCCGGTGGAGCACGCGGGCTGACCGCCTGATGCGCCGGGTGCGGCGCCGCTGCCGGGGCTCCGCCCGGACCCCGCTCCTCAGACGCCGGTGGGGGCTGAATTCGCCGGGCGCCGCCGGGTTGTGCGGCGGAGCCGGGGAAGTGGGGCTGGATTTTGTACCGGCGGGGTCGCTAGCGTCAGCGATATCGCGCAAAACTTGCGCTGTTAGGTTCTGTCGGCCGGGCCGGCCGCGACGCGGCCCCCGGCACCCCGCGGCCCTCGGGCCGCCCAGGCCGCCGGGAGGCCCCGTGTCCTTCGTACCCACCGATCCGCTCGGGCTCGACGAGCTCCTCGGGCCCGAGGACCTCGCCGTCCGGGACACCGTCCGCGGCTGGGCCGCGGACCGGGTGCTGCCGAACATCGCCCAGTGGTACGAGAGCGGCGAGCTTCCCGCGATCCGCGAGTTGGCGCGGGAGCTCGGTGCCATCGGGGCGCTCGGGATGTCCCTGGAGGGCTACGGCTGCGCCGGTGCCAGCGCCGTTCAGTACGGCCTGGCCTGCCTGGAGCTGGAGGCCGCCGACTCCGGGATCCGCTCCCTCGTGTCGGTGCAGGGCTCGCTCGCCATGTACGCGATCTGGAAGTACGGCTCCGAGGAGCAGAAGCAGCGCTGGCTGCCCGGCATGGCCGCGGGCGAGCTGATCGGCTGCTTCGGGCTGACCGAGCCCGATGTGGGATCGGACCCGGCGGCGATGCGGACCCACGCCAAGCGCGACGGCACGGACTGGGTGCTCAACGGCCGCAAGATGTGGATCACCAACGGCTCCGTCGCGGCGGTGGCCGTGGTGTGGGCGCAGACCGACGACGGGATCCGCGGCTTCGCGGTGCCCACCGACACGCCCGGCTTCTCCGCGCCGGAGATCAAGCACAAGTGGTCGCTGCGGGCCAGCGTCACCAGCGAGCTGGTCATGGACGACGTACGGCTGCCCGCCGACGCGGTGCTGCCGCTCGTCACCGGGCTCAAGGGGCCGCTCGGCTGTCTCAGCCACGCGCGGTACGGGATCATCTGGGGATCCATGGGCGCGGCGCGGGCCAGTTTCGAGGCCGCGCTCGACTACGCCAGGACGCGGGAGCAGTTCGGCAAGCCGATCGGCGGCTTCCAGCTCACCCAGGCCAAGCTGGCGGACATGGCACTCGAACTGCACAAGGGCATCCTGCTCGCCCACCACCTGGGCCGGCGGATGGACGCGGGCACCCTGCGGCCGGAGCAGATCAGTTTCGGCAAGCTCAACAACGTCCGCGAGGCCATCGAGATCTGCCGCACCGCGCGGACCATCCTCGGCGCCAACGGGATCTCTCTCGAATACCCCGTCATGCGGCACGCCACCAACCTCGAATCGGTGCTCACCTACGAGGGCACCGTCGAGATGCACCAGTTGGTGCTGGGCAAGGCGCTCACCGGGCTGGACGCCTTCCGGTGAGAGCCCTGCTCAGCTCTGGTTGAAGAAGTCGCGCGAGCGGCCGCCGGGCTCGCCGCTCACGATCTGGGTGTCGGCCGGGGTCAGCAGGAAGACCCTGGTCGCCACCCGCTCGATCGAACCGCGCAGCCCGAAGGTCAGTCCGGCCGCGAAGTCGACGACGCGCTTCGCGTCGGTCGGATCCATCGACGACAGGTTCACGATCACCGGGACACCGTCGCGGAACAGCTCGCCGATGCCGCGCGCGTCGCGGAATCCGTCCGGGGTGACCGTCGCGATCCGGCGGCCGTGATCGACGGCCGATTCGGAGGCCACCTTGACGCGGGGGTCGGTCACCCACTGGTCACCCGGGCCCGCGACGGAACCGTGGGCGGCCTCCGCGTAGTCGTCGTCGTAGTAGCGCTCGTCGTCGCTGTCCTCCACGAGACCCAGCCAGGCACTCGCCTTGCGCACCGAACCCATGGACTGCCTCCTTTCACCGCGGTCAGTCTGTCTTTCTCTCCGCTGCCCCTATGCTCGTCCATGATGCTGACAACGCGCCAAGTGGATAGTCGCCGCGCAGGGGTTTCGTGACGGTACTGGTGCAGAACATCCGTTGCACGGTCAAGGATCCTGACCGCTCCCGCTGCTGACTGAGTGAAAATACGACCGCCGCCGCCGTACGGGTGGGCGGCGGGGACGTACGGGTGAAAGACGCGGGTCGATACGATGCCCGGCAGGCACGCGTACGACACACGGGGGAAGCAGCTTGTTCGGCATAGTCAGACCTTGCACGCACCGGCTCGGGGAGCGGTTCAAGGCCGAGTGGATGGCCCATCTGTGCGGGCTGTGCCTGGCACTTCGGGGGGACCACGGGCAGTTCGCCCGGATCGTCACGAACTATGACGGGCTGCTCGTCTCCGTTCTGACGGAGGCTCAGTCCGGTCCCGCACCCGGCTCCCGGCGCACCGCCGGCCCCTGCCCGTTGCGCGGGATGCGCACCGCCGCCGTCGCCAAGGGCGAGGGGGCGAGGCTCGCGGCCGCCGTCTCCCTCGTCCTGGCCTCAGCGAAGGTCCGCGACCACGTGGCGGACCGGGACGGCCTGTTGGCCCGCGCCCCGATCGCCCTCGCCGCGCGCAAGGTGGCTCGCGGCTGGGACCGGGCCGGTGCCCGCACCGGCGCCTCGCTCGGCTTCGACACCGCGGTGCTCGTCGACGCGGTGGACCGGCAGGCCGGCATCGAGACGCTGGCCGGCATCGGCACCTCCGTGCTCGTCGTGACCGAGCCGACGGAGACCGCGACGGCCGCCGCCTTCGCGCATACCGCGCAGCTGGCCGGACGGCCGGGCAACGCCCCCGCGCTGGCCGAGGCGGGCCGCTACTTCGGGCGGCTCGCGCACCTGCTGGACGCGGTGGAGGACCAGGGCGCCGACGCGGAGGCGGGCGCCTGGAACCCGCTCACCGCCACCGGCACCTCGCGCGCCGAGGCCCGAAGGCTCTGCGACGACGCCCTGCACGGCATCCGGCTGGCCCTGGGCGAGGTCGAGTTCGCCGACGCGGGGCTCGCCCACCAGCTGCTCGTGCACGAACTGCGCACCTCGGTGGACCGGGCCTTCGGGACCATGAGCTGCGGCCACACGGCCACCGCCTCGGCCGGGCAGGGCCCGAACCCCTACGGCTCCGCCCCCTACGGCTCGAACCCGTACGACGGGACCGGCGCCGCCGGCGGCAATCCCTACGGCGGCGCTCCGCACGGGGCGAACCCCTACGGCGCCGGCCCGCACGGCGTGAACACCCCGCAGGCTCCCGGCGGCCCGGCCGGGCCGCCGCCCATGGGGCCCGGCGGGTACGGCGGTGGCGGCTTCGGCGGCGCTGACTTCGGTGGCGGCGGTCAGCACCCGCAGCGGCCGCGCCGGGGCCTGCTGGCCGGCTGCGCCGTGGCCATCGGGCTCTTCTGCACCTGCCAGATCTGCTGCACCGAGCACGAGGGCCCCTGGTCGCGCAAGAAGCGGGACCCGTGGTGCGACGCCTGCGACTGCTGCCCCCCGAACTCCTCGGCGACCGGCGGTTCCGGGGGCGGCTCCAGCGGCGGCGGCGGTGGCGACGGAGGCTGCTGCGACTGCAACTGCGGCTGCTGCTGCGACTGAGTGCGCGTCAGTTTCGCGCGCCCGGACGGCGTATGCGGGGATTCCCGTCCGGACGCGCGTGGAAGGGCTGAGCGGGATGAGCGATGACGCAGACGATCCGCACGCCGCCCGGCGGACACGGCGCGAGCACGGGGCCGCGACCGTGTCCGCCCCGTACGGTCCCCCGGCGCCGGGGCAGCGTCCCCCCGCGCCGGGTGGCGGCTCCCGGACCGCCGCCTACCCGGAAGGTCGAATTCCGGCCGTTCCGGGCCCCAGCTCGTGTCCGCGAAGTCCCGCCTGCCCGCCCGAGTACCGCCCGCGCCGGGGCCCCGAACCGGGGACGGGCCGGGCCGTCAGGGCCGCCGCCTTCCCGCCCGTACGGTCCCGGTTCCCGGCCGTGACCGCCCGGGCCGCCGCGATCCGGCCCGAAGGGCGTCTGGCGGTACGCACCGTCGGGCCGGTCACCGAGTGCGCCGCAGCCCACCCGGGCGCCCCGGTGCCCGTGCGCCCGGGGCGATCCCACGCTTGCGCGCACGACCGGGCCGGTCAGGTGGCGAACTCCGACGGGAACGCACGCCGCCCCGCCCCCGGTCGGAAGCCGACCCTTGCCTCCGCTGCCGCCGGGCGCGGCCGACGCCCCCTCCGCCGCCCGCAGGCCGGCATACCCGAGGCGCGGGGCGCGGTCACCGCGGGCCCCGACCAGGCTCCGCCGCGCCGTCCGACCGCACCCTCGCGGACCCCTTCCCCCGGCCTTTCCCGCTGCCCCGGAACACACCGCAGCCCACGGTGAGACGCGGCGCGCCGAGGCCGAAAGCCGCTCTTGCGGCCGGTATCCGACGACAGGACACTCCCGACAGCGCTTGTCAGGGACACGGCCAAAGTTCATGCGCCCGCCGTGCCCCCGGCTGCGCCTCACGGGCTCCGGCACCCCCACGACCGCCGGGCCCCCGAACCTCTCCAGGAGGACGAGAAGTGAGGATCAAGCGCACCACCCGTAACAGGCTGCTCGCGGTGGCCACCGGCCTGGCCGCCGCCGCAGCGCTCGCCGCACCCACGGCGGCGAGCGCGGACCCGCAGGACGGCGGATTCAGCGCCGACCGGCTCGCCTCGGCCGGCGCCTCCGTCCTGCGCGCCGACGTCGCGGGCACCGCCTGGCACGCCGACCCCGCCACCGGGACCCTCGTGGTCTCCGCCGACTCCACCGTCTCCGCCGCCGCCATCGCGAGAATCAAGCGCGAGGCCGGAACCGACGCGGGGGCGCTGCGCATCGAGCGCATCCCGGGCAAGCTCACCAAGCTCGCCTCGGGCGGCGACGCCATCTACGCCAACAGCTGGCGCTGTTCGCTCGGCTTCAACGTCCGCAGCGGCGCCACCTACTACGCCCTGACCGCCGGACACTGCACCGACGGCGCGGGCACCTGGTGGACCAACTCCGCGCGTACGAACGTCCTCGGCTCCACGGCCGGGTCCAGCTTCCCCAACAACGACTACGGCCTCGTCAAGTACGCCAGCAACACGCCCACGCCCCCCGGGACCGTCGGCAGCCAGGACATCACCAGCGCCGTCAACGCGACGGTCAACATGTCCGTCACCCGGCGCGGCTCCACCACCGGCACCCACAGCGGCCGGGTCACCGGCCTCAACGCCACCGTCAACTACGGCGGCGGCGACGTCGTCTACGGCATGATCCGCACCAACGTGTGCGCCGAGCCCGGCGACAGCGGCGGCCCGCTCTACTCGGGCACCCGCGCCGTCGGCCTCACCTCCGGCGGCAGCGGCAACTGCTCGTCGGGCGGCACCACCTTCTTCCAGCCCGTGGTCGAGGCCCTCAACGCCTACGGGGTCAGCGTCTACTGACGAAGGTCCCGTGCGCCCCTGTCGGCACCCTGGACGTCCTCCCGCCTTCTGGGAGGATGTCCAGGGCGGCCGTGTCCCCGGGGGAAGCAGGTTCCTGCATGAAACGCATCGGCGTGACCGGGCACCGGGCCATCCCCGACTCGGTGCTCGGGCATGTGGAGAGCGGCCTGCGGGCCGTACTGGGCGGCCACGAAGGGCCGCTGGAGGCCCTCTCCAGCCTCGCCGACGGAGCGGACCAGCTGTTCGCCGCCGTCGCGCTCGAATGCGGCGCCGACCTCACCGTGGTGATCCCCAGCGAGGACTACGAAGACGCCTTCGAGGGCGCCGAGGCGCTCGACCGCTACCGGCGCCTCAGGCTCCGGGCCACCCAGGAGGTCCGGATGGACTTCGCCCGCTCCACGGACGAGGCCTACTACGCCGCCGGCACCTACATCGCCGACTCCTGCGACCGGCTCGTCGCCGTCTGGGACGGCCGGCCCGCCCGCGGGCACGGCGGCACCGCCGAGATCGTCGCCTACGCCCGCTCCCTGGGCAAGCCGGTCACCGTCCTGTGGTGCGAGGGCGTGTCCCGGGACTGACCCACGCCCCGCACCACCGACACCGACCCGTCACCGCCACCGGCTCAACTGCTGTGCCGGACCAGCCAGTCCGTGTGCTGCGGCGAGACGTAGCGCTCGGTCTCGTACACCGACGACGGCCACTGCGACTCGGTGATGGTCGTCTGCATCACCACCATCATCGCCGCCAGGTCCTGCTCGATCAGGGTGTGCGCCTCGATCAGCGGATGGTGGCGGCGCACCTCGTTCCAGGCGATGCCGGCCGCCGCCGCCGTGCTCAGCAGCCCCGTCAGGCCCGCCCCCGGACCCGAACCGAACGCCCTCAGCACGGCGAACATCAACGCCAGACAGGTCAGCAGGACGATCGTCCACGACCACAGGTGCGTCGCCCGCCGGGACACCTCCGTCCGCCGCCGGTACCAGTTGCGCTGCTCGATCAGCCGGTCCCGGACGTACGTCTCCCGCCGCACGTGGTAGTCCTTGCCGCGCAGCCGCTGCATCGCCCCGGTGATCTCCGCGCCCTCCGGCACGGCACCGGCCGTCCGCGGATCGTCCCAGCCCATCTTCCGCAGCTCCGCCAGACCCGCTTCCAGCCGAGTCCGGTACGTCTCCCCGGGATCGGCCACGTCACTGCCGAACGGCGCGCCGTGCACCGCGTACCGCCAGGCCAGGGACTTGATGAACTCCGCGGCGCTGCGGTTGAGCTGCCACTGCGGGCGGGCCCGGCGCCGGGTCGCCCGCATGCCCACGCCCAGCACCCCCGCGTAACTGATCACGCTCAGCAGCCCGAAGAGGTGCAGCGAGCCGAGCTGGGGCCCCGGCGGCAGCGCCGCCGCCCCCGCGGCCACGACGAGCAGCAGCAGCTGCGTCCTCGTCGCCTGGGCCGACTCCCGCTGCCGGGAGATCGCCGTCCGGTCCGTGTGGTGGAAGAGGACCGGCAGGTCCTCGTTTCGAAAGGTCATGCTGTCGGTCACAACGCCCCCCTGATGTCGGGTGGCGGGCGGCGGGGGCCCAAGCCCCCGCCGTCCTCCGTCGGATCACACGGCGAGCGGCTCCAGGTCCCGGTGGATCCGCCGCTCGTCACGGGCGTACCGGGTGAGGCTGTGGTCCTCGCCGAGCAGCCGGGTCAGCTCGGACACCACCTCCCCGCGCAGCCGGGCCGCCTCCTCCTTGCGGCCCATCGAGTCCAGGCTGATCGCCATGTTGGAGCTGCTCGCCAGGGTCTCCGGATGGTGCGCCCCGAGCGCCTCGCGCAGCCGCAGCACGGCGAGCCGCTCCAGCTCCAGGGCCCCTTCCGGATCGCCCAGGTCGGCCCGGGCGTTCGCCAGGTTGAGGTGGGCGAACACCGTGTGCGGGTGGTTGTCGCCCAGGACGTCCCGCATCAGCCGGATCGTCTGCCGCAGCATCGCCTCCGCCGGCTCCGCGGCGCCCGTGCCCCAGTGGAAGACCGCCAGGTTGTTCACGGCCGCCAGCGTGTACGGGTGCCGCTCGCCCGGGACCTTCATGTACTCGTCGACCACCTCCTGCGCCAGGTCCCGCGCCCCGCCCGGGTCCCCGGTCGCGAACAGGTCCGAGGCCAGGTTCAGTTCACAGGAGAGCAGGTCCGGGTTGACCGACGTGTACTTGGCCCGGTAGCGGGCCCGGGTGGCCGTGGTCAGCCGCAGCGCGTCCTCCAGCTGGCCCGCCCGGCGCAGCGACACCGCCAGGTTCTTCGCGGCCGACAGCGTGCCCGGGAACGCCCGGCCCAGCGTCCGCTTGTAGATCTCGTACGTCCGGCTCAGCAGCTGCACCGAGTCCTCGTACCGGCCCACCTCGCGCAGGTCGCGGGCCAGGTTCTGCGCGGAGGACAGGGTGTACGGGTGCTCCGGGCCGAGCACCTCCGTACGCAGGTCGTACACCTCCTGGTCGATCTCGCGGGCCCTGGTGTACTGGCCCACCAGCCGCAGGTTCAGCGCCAGGTTGTTCGCCGCCGCCAGCGTGCGCGGGTGCGCCTCGTGGAAGATCTGGCTGAACCCCTCGTGCGCGTCGGTCGCCAGCTCCATCGCCTGCCCGTACTGGCCCAGCGCGCCCAGCGTGTTGGCCAGACCGCTCATGGTCATGTACGTGTGCGGGTGCGAGGGGCCGAGCACCGCCTTCTGCCGCTCCAGGGTGACCTCGTCCAGCTCCTTCGCCTCCACGAACCGGCCCTGCGAGCGCAGGATGTTCGACAGGTGGAAGCGCAGGTACAGGTACTGGAGGTCGTCGTTGCCCAGCATCTCCTTCCAGGCCTCGCGCAGCTCCTCGCCGAGCTGGTAGGCGGCCTTGAAGTCACCGCGCTTCCAGAGGTAGCGCACCCGGTCGATCAGCAGCCTGCGCGTCTCCGGTTCCTTGCAGTACCGGGCCTCGGACGGGGTGAGGTGCGACCAGATGGTGTTGAACCGCGGCCACGTCTCCGGGTTGTCGATCGGCTCGTCGTCGTCCGGCCGGGCCCCGGCCAGGATCCGGTGGACGGCGTGCCGGGCCTCCCGCTGGTCCTCCTCCGGCATCTGTGAGCGGATCACCGCCTGCACCAGCCGGTGCACCTGGATGCTGTTGCTGACCTGGTCGACCTTGGCCAGCGCGAACCGGCCGATCTCCCGGATCACCCGCCCCAGCACCAGCTTCTCCTGGAGCGAGGCGTCGTACGGCTTGAGGGCGTCGATCATCTCCTTGCTGTACAGCAGGTTCGCCGAGATCGGCTCCGGCGCCAGGAACGCGCACAGCTGGAGCAGCCGCACCGCCGCGGGGGAACGCGACTGGAGCCGTTCTATGGAGATGTTCCAGGTGGCGGCCACCGGCTCCGGATATCCGGGCGGCTGGTTCAGCCCCAGGACGCTCGCCGCCTGCTGGGCCAGCTGCTCGATGTACGCGGCCACCGGGGTCGCGGTCTCCGCGATCCAGGCGCCCGCCTGCTCGACGGCCAGCGGCAGGTCGCCCACCGCGATCGCCACCTGCTCGGCGTCCTCCTTGCTGAGCCCGGGGGCCCGGCGCTGGAGGTGCTCGATGGACTCCTCGCGCAGGAACACGTCCACCGGGAGCGCGTCACCGTACTGCGACCAGGACTGGTTGCGGGAGGTCACCAGGACGTGGCCCGGACCGCCCGGCGGGAAGAACCGCTTGAGGGTCTCGGGATCGTCGGCGTTGTCGAAGACCAGCAGCCAGCGGGAGGACGGCACCCCGCGCCGCAGCAGGTCGATCGCCTCCTGGGAGGCGGCCGCCATGTCCTCGCCCGTCTGCGCGCCCAGCCGTACGGCCAGCTCCGCGAGGGCGGCGACCACGTCGTCGGTCTGCTCCGAGGAGATCCACCACACCAGGTCGTAGTCGGCCATGAACCGGTGCACGTACTCCAGCGCCACCTGGGTCTTGCCGACGCCGCCGAGACCGAACAGGGTCTGCGGCTGCGGCAGCACCACGGCCATGCCGCCGCCGAGCTGGTCGCGCATCCGCTCCAGCACGATGCTGCGGCCGGTGAAGCCGGGGTTGCGGGGCGGTGCGTTCCAGATCTTCGGGACGGTCCCCGGGAAGCGCGGGCCGGGCTGGGAGGCGCTCGCCACGCTGTCGGGCAGGGCCATGGGGCGCTCCACCGCGCGCAGCAGCGCGGCCGTGGCGTGCACCTCGTCGAGCCGGAAGAGGTCCACCGGGTTGCGGTCGATGTACGGCGTGGCGAGCCGTACGTCACCCACCCTCAGCGGCACCAGCTGGCGCCGGCCACCGGTCGGGTCCTCGGCGGCCGCCCGCTCCCACACGTCCACGGCCCGGGTGGACTTCAGGTACGCCGTGGACAGCAGCACCACGGTCCGGGCGGCGGTGTCGATGCTGATGCCCGTGCCGCCGCCCAGCGTGTCCCCGGCGGAGGCCGGGCCGCCCGCCGCGGGCCGCTCGGCCGAGACGTCCTTGGGCACCACCCGGAAGCCGGCCCGGGTCAGCACCGACTCGATCCAGTCGGCCCACATCCGGTTCTCGGCGACGTAGGACAGGAACAGGTCCGCCGGCAGCGCCGGGCGGCGCCGGGTGAACGCGTCCCTGATGCGCAGCCGGACCTCCTCGCCGATGGCGGGCATGGAGGTGATCTCGCCCTCGGTGACCACGGCGGTCAGCCGTTCGAAGGCGGAGAGCAGGGAGTTGGTCAGACCCGCCTCGTCGCCGAAGGTGGCCAGCGTCTCCTCGTAGGCGTAGTAGGGCCGGTACGGGATCTCCACCGCGCCCCAGTAGGAGGTGAGCTCGTCCCCGACCAGGCCGCCCGGGAACCGGTCGAACTTGATCCTGGCCAGCGCCCGGCCCGCATCGGCCTTCTCCTTCTCGCCCTCGTCGATCCGCATCGGAACCGGGAAGATCTTGATGCCGCGGTCGTTGAACCGCTCGTCGATCTGGCGGGCGACGGACGCGGCGCCGTCGATGGACTGGTCGGACAGGGTGAAGCAGTCCACCAGGACGTCCGGCAGGTGCACGGTGCAGATGTCCGCGATGTCGGACAGGCCGGTGCGGCTGTCGATCAGGACGTAGTCGTAGTTGCTCTTCATGTCGGCGCGTAAGGCGTCGAAGAAGAGGCCGCCGCCGAGCCGGTCGTAGAAGTTGTCCCAGTCGAAGGTGGACACGGTCGCGGAGTACTCGCGGTTCTGCCGGCCCGCCGAGACGAAGTCCAGGGTGCCGCCGTCCGGGAACTCCCAGCCCAGCGTCTCCGGAGTGAGCGAGACGGCGTGCGGCTGTATCCGCGCGTAGTCCTTGTGCCAGTCGTCGGCTCGCGTCACCGGACTGGTGGCGGCCCACGCGTACTCGCTGATCAGGTCGATGACCCCGGTGGTGGCCCCGAGCGTGGACGGGTCCAGGAAGGGGTGGAAGAAGCGGTGCAGGCCCGGGGCCTCCAGGTCCCAGTCCACGGCGAGGACCCGCTTGCCGTTGGCCGCCAGGATCCAGGCGGTGTTGGCCAGCGCCATGGTGCGGCCCGTACCGCCCTTGTACGAATAGAAGGTGACGATGCGCCCGTCACGGCCGTCCCTGCTGTCACGACTCGCTGTCATCCGCGTCCCCCCGGTCGGTGTCGATGCTGTCGTTGCCGTCGTTGTGGCCGCCGAACGTGTCGGGCGGGAAGGGCGCCCGCCGCGGGGCCGGAGGGCCGCTCATCCCCATCGGCCCGAGCAGCCGCGGGCGTTCGGTGCGGGTGTTGCCGGCCGGCAGGTAGACCTGGGCGTGTCTGAGGAACTGCTGCGCCGCGGCCTCGACCACCTGCGGCAGGATCTGACCGAGGGTCTCCATGTTCGCCACCCCGTTGGCGGCGGCCCGGCAGGCCGCCCGGCCCTGGCCCATCTTGACGGGCAGGGTCTCCTCCAGCCGCCGCGCCAGCTCGATCTCCTTCGCGCGGCTCTGGTGGTCGTAGCGGTTCCACGGCACGACCACGTTGACCCACGGGCGGGACTCCTGGTCGAAGGCGGCCAGGCGCTGGCGGCGGTGCTCGTCCTCCACCACCCAGCGGTCGACGATCAGGATCTCCGGCCGGGTCGGCGGCTGCTTGCTGTCGTAGTGCCCGGCCTCGTCGTCGAAGGAGCCGATGCTGGTCTGGTAGTTGAGGTTCTTGACCAGGTCCTCGGCGACGTAGGCGATGGGCCGCTGGGCCACCGGGTGGTACGGGTTCCACTCCAGCGCGCTGTCCCCGTAGTACTCGGGGCTGCGGCCGTCCGGCAGATCGTGCCGGGAGGCGGCGGCCACGCTCACGTGCAGCGTGCGGGCGGGGCTGCCCGTGGGGCCGAAGGCACTCGGCACGCCCCGGTAGTCCAGTGGCCGGACGGGTTCGAGGCGGACGGTCTCGGCGACGCGGACGATGCGCTTGGCGAGCTCGTACACCGCCCGCTCGTACTGCTCGGCGTAGCCGCGCAGTTTGATCAGCCCGTACAGCCCGTCGGTGACGTAGCGCTCGCCGAAGGTGTTGTGGTTGAACTGCAACCGCTCGGCTGGGCCGGGGAGTTGCGAAGGGGGGACCGGCACCCACAACGCGGGCACGATGGCCTCGGCGGGCTGGTTGCTCAACGCCCCCTGGTGGATCGCCCGCTGCGCGAAGGCGTACCACTCCTTGCCGCACATCTCACTGGCGAAGTACCGCGGCGAGAACAAGGGCACGAAGACCCGGCAGGTGGCGAGCGCCGCCCCGAGCCGCTCCGACCAGCCCTCGCCGCTGCGTATCTCCCGGTCCATGAAGCCGGCCTCGGCCCCGGCGGGCAGGTCCGTCAGCGCCATGACATGGCTGCAGAGATCACGGAACAGGCGCTCGACCCACATGTCGGGGTCGGGCCCCCCGGCCCCGAATCTCGGTGTATGCGCATAACTGAGAAAAAAATACGGCTGCACTGATGCGGGCACACGCCCCCCGTCCCGAAGCTGCGAGCGAAGAAACATCATTCCGGAGCTGCTTCGCCACATCCCCTCATCGTTCAGTCAATCAGCGTCTGTTTTCGGTCATCCACTCAAGGGCGTGGTCAACGGCGTCCGGGACGGAGAAGAGCATGGTCGACGCCCCTGCGACCCGCCCCCTGCGCACCCGCGAATCCGGGAACGCCCTTCCGATCTCCGCGAAATCGCCGTCGTCCAGCGCGACGTCCTCGTATGCGGTCCACTCCCCCTCCTGGCGGGACCCCTGGTGCCCCTCCGGAAGGTTCACCTTCACCACACACTCGTACATGCGCAAGGGGGGCTTCGGAATTCGATACTCCGCGAGATGGAAAGCGGTGCAGACCGAAAACCCCACATTGATCATGAGTACCTGTCCGCCCTCCCAGCACAGCTTTCCCAGGGGCGACTCCTCACCGAGGTGACATTCCAGGCGGTGACCGGCGCAGAGCCGCTCCGCGTCCGCGCCGAGCGCGGCGAAGGACGTCTGCGGATGGGAACTGCGCGCGGCCCCCGGCGCGGTGCGGACGGCTTCCGCGAGGGAGCCCATGCCGTGGCTGGGGGTGCTCGCCGGATCGAAGGCGGGCATCCGGTCGACGAAGGCACGCACCTGCGCCTCGTCCATTCCGGCGATCCGCTCCAGGTGGGCGCTGGACGTCCTGGAGTTCTCCGGGGTGAACGCGGGGACCACCAGGGTGCCGCGCGGGCCCAGGACGCCCGTCAGGGCGTCGCGCAGCTGCTCCGCGCGCAGCCCGGTCCCGCGCAGGGAGGCGTGCACCAGGAGCCGCGTCCCCGGCCGTACCCCGAGCAGCCGCAGCTGCACCGCCAGCTGCAGGGCGCCCCCTCCCCGGCGGCCCCGGCCCGGGCCCGCCGGGGAGGGGGCGGGCGCGGGGGAGTGGGCGCTCACGCGTCGACCGCCTTCAGTTCGTAGCGCAGCTCCGCCACCAGCCGCTTGCCGGTGACCGTCAGCTCGGCCGCCGCGGACAGCCGGTCCAGGGCCTTGTGGATGCGGTCCGAGCCGCCCGGCTCGGGACCCGCCGTCGCCCGCCGGTACGCCTCCACCGCCACCCGCTCGTGCACGTCGGCCAGCAGCCGCGACACCGGCACCGGCCGCGACCGCCACGGCGACGGGTGCTGCCACTCCCCGTCCAGCGCGTACAGGTCGGTCACTTCGGTCAGGGCCCGCAGCCGGGTCCGCCGCCGCCCGGTCAGCAGCGCCAGCGCGGTCTCCCGTACGCCCGCCGCGTACGGCACCCCGAGCGCCCCCGGCCCGCTCCGGCCCGCCTCGCCCCAGCCGCCGGCCCGCGGGCCGCCCGCGAGCGGTGTCAGGGTGGTCAGCCCGGCCACGGCCGTCCGGGCGAACCCGGGTACCGCCTTGTGCAGCAGCGCCCAGGCCCGGTCGAGCCTGCCCCGCCACTCCTCGGTCTCGCCGGCGCCGAGCCGGAGCCTGGGCGGGCGGGGGAAGCAGTTGCGGTACGGGTCGAGGTCCTCCAGGGCCACCGGCGCCGCGTCCGGGTCGGGCGACCAGGTACGGACGGGCTGCCAGCGGGCGTCGCCCGCCGCCGGCCCGAAGCGGTGCTCGGAGCGGCCGTCCCGGACGACGTACCCCTCGTCGGTGACGCGCAGCGAGGCCCGGCCCTGCGTGCCCGGCTCCCCGAGCCGCAGCAGCCCGAGCGTCGGCAGGTACACCTCGCCGTCCCGGTAGGCCACCTCGGCCGGCAGGTCCAGCCCGCCGCGCAGCACGGCCGCCGCGGCCAGCGCGGTGAGCCTGCGGGCCGCCTCCGCGCCGCCGGTGCCGCCCTCCCGCGCGGCGTCCAGGGCCGCCAGCACCCAGGTCCGGGTGAACGGGTGGTCCAGTACGGCGTCCAGCGCGTCGGCGCCCGCTTCCCCGGCCCGCTCCACCGCGGCCACCAGCTCCCAGGCGTGCGCCCAGGCGGGGTCGCCCGCCAGGTCCGCGTTCAGCCGGGCCAGCAGGATCCGGGTCAGCTCCTGCTGGGAGCGGGCCAGTTCGGCCGGGTCGGACAGCTGCGGAGCGGTCTCCCGGTGCGCGGTGCGGCCCTCGACCCCGTCCACGAGTTCGCGCAGGTCGGTGCAGTACACGGAGGGGTTGTCGAAGCCGTTGCGGGCGCGGTAGCGGTGGGTGTAGAGACCGCCACCGCACGAACGTACGACGGGGCAGCGGCGGCACGAATCGCTGACGCCCGCCAGGCCCAGCTGCCGGGCCCGGACACCGGGGTGGGCCGCGACCTGGTCGAAGGCGTGGTCGAAGACGTTGAACCCGGTGGCGGCCGCCCCCTCGAAGGCGCTCTTGAGGGAGTCCACCTGCTCCAGGGTCCCGTCGGTCTCGACGACCACGAGGTCGGTTGGCGCGAGGCCGAGCGACTCGGTGAGGCTGGGTCCGCCGCGCAGGGTGGACAGGAGGGACTCGAAGAGCCGCACGGGCACCGGGCGGCCCAGCCGCTCCCAGTGGTCGAAGATCCGCAGGAGCCAGCGGGCGTAGGCGTCCGGGGCGCCGTCGGGCCGGACGGGGGGCGTTTCCCAGGTGGCGTGCGGAAGGAGGAAGTCCACCCGCGGGGGATCGAGTTCGACGAGGGCGTCGAACACGGCGACGGGATCGTTGGCCACGTCCACGGTGCAGAGCAGACCCTGGTAGAGGTGGCGGTAGGGCGCGGAGCGCAGCAGCGCGACGGCGGCGAGGACCAGCGGGTGGCTCGTACGGCCGTCCGCGAAGCGGCGGTGGCGGTCGTTGGCGGCGCGGTCCCCGTCGAGGGAGACGCCCACGCGAACGCCGAACTCCGCGAAGAGGTCGAGGTAACGCGTGCTGAGCTGGAGCCCGTTGGTGTGGATCCGCAGGTCGAGGGCGGCGATCCCAGTGAGCGCCCGGCTGAACTCCTCGCAGACGAGTCGGAGCCGGGCCGTGCCCGCCAACAGGGGTTCCCCTCCGTGGAGAATCACCGTGACGGAGGGGAGTGCATGGTCACGGGCATGTTCGGCGAGCCTCGACGCGGTCTGTGAAATAACCTCGGGGGAGATCACTTTCGGCCGGGCTCGCCAGCTCTGATCTGCGTGTTCGTAGACGTAGCAATGATCACAAGCCAGATCGCATCTGCTGTGAACTTTCAGGACGATCTCGCGAAATGCGATCAGGCCGGTCATTCCGCCAGTCTAGGGCTCTTACTCCGGGTCAGAGCGCGGAGTTGAAGATCGGTGCCTGAACCGGACGGCCGGATTCGGCAGGCAGCACGCGGCCGAGCGTCGCGGCCGCGGAGGCGGTCTCGACGTCGATCTTGGCGAGCGGGACCCGACGGGCCTTGACCGTGCTGGTCGGGGGGGTTGCGGAAGTGTTCACGACACCGTCCTCGGGGAAGCCATGTGGAATGGGCATGTGAATGACAACAGCGGCACGCTGCCGTCAAGCGTGGACTTTACTCGGCCACACCCCATTGGCAACCGAGACATGACGCCTGGTCAACCGTTCTATAGCGAGTGCGGCGTATTTCTCGGGGTGGCTTATTCGGCCGTTCGCCGGACGGCAAGATCCATTTTTCCCGGACCCGTGGCCCGGCCGTTCCCCCCGGGCGTGGCGCCCGCCGTCCCCGGCGGCCGGATCGCGGCCTGTCCGCGTGCTCGCCGTACCGGCGGGGAGCGCCGGGCCGGAGGGTCCGGGGGGCCGCAGCGGCGGCGCCGATCGCGGCCACGAGGTCTCCCCGGAGGTGGACCCGGAGGCGGATCGCGCGCGCCGGCGGACGGCGTACCCGACGAGGAGTCCGATGCCGAGTACCGCCATGCCGATGTCGTCGATGTGCAGGGTCACGGCGGGGCCCTCGCCCATGCCCCGAGGGCAGGTCGGTACGTGACGCCCGGTCAGGCGTGCGCCGAAACGGGGATCGACGCCCCCCGAGGGCGGCGCCGGGAGGCCGAACGGCCGCTAGGCAGGCTGCTGTTCGCTCAGGTCCGGGACGGGGAGGTCGCGCAGCAGCCAGTTCAGCACGTCGGGCAGTGCGCGCAGGGCCGCGAAGTGCGCGGCGGCCGGCTCGATCGTGGTGGTGGCCCCCGGGATCCGGCGGGCCAGCCAACGGGAGTGGCCCACAGGGGAGAACACGTCGAGCTCCCCGTGCCAGATCATCACCGGACAGCGGATGGAGGCCGGGTCGAAGCCCCAGGGGCGGCTGAAGGCGAGGACGTCGTCGATCCAGCCGTACGCCGAACGGCGCAGCCCCTCACGGTAGTTCCGCAAGAGCATCGACCGCAGCCCGGCATCGGAGACGATCATGCGGTCGTTGTCGGTCAGTTCCCGGCGCAGCTCGTCCAGCAGCCGCCCCGGGTCCTTGCGGATGCCGTCGGCGCGCGGGATCAGCCGGGCGGCCAGCTCCTCGGGATCGGTGGAGGCGGTGGTGTACTCCTTGACGTTCGACGCGGCCATCCCCGCGAACCAGTCCAGGTCCTCCGCGTCCCGGGGGGCCAGCCCCACCATCGCCGCGGTACGGGTGACCCGGTCCGGCAGCAGGGCGGCGCAGGCGAGGGCGCCGGCGGCGCCTCCGGAGCGGCCGGCCACCGCGAACCTGTCCAGGCCGAGGGCGTCGGCCACGGCGGCCACGTCGTGGGCCACGTCGGCGACGGTGCGGCCCGGATGGCGGTCGGAGTCGCCGTAGCCGGGTCTGTCGTAGGCGATGAGCTGCATCCGGCGCTGGTAGAGGACCATGCCCCGGGGGGCCGGGCCCAGGCGGCTGCCGGGCATGCCGTGGAGCAGGAAGACGGGCTTGCCGTCCGGATCGCCCCAGCGCTCCACGGTCAGAGCGCGCCCGTCCGCTGTGCGCACCTGATTGCGCACGCGCTCCCTCCCTCACGGTCGATGTGAGTCGTCACGGCGATTGTGCTCGCTGGGGGAGGAGTGCGGTAGGGCGCACTTCGGGGGCGATTCTTGTGACGGTTCCCGCAGCGCGCGCCGCCGAGCGCGTCCGCTTCGGCTGCGGCTGGCCGGTGGGTGCTGGGGCTCCGCCCCAGACCCCGCGCCTCAATCGCCGGCGGGGCTGGTGGTGTGGGGCGGTGCCCCGCCGGAGTGTCTCCTCGGCTCGGCGCCCGCGGGCATGTCGCGGTGGTACCCGGTGGTCGCGCCTCGTCCTGCGGGGACACTCCGCCGTGTCCCCGCCCCACGGCAGGGCTCCGACAGTGCCCCGAAAACGCCCCCGGGCCGACTGGACGGTTCCCGGAGCGGGGCCCGACGCGTGGGGAGCGGGGACGGGGAGGGGTGTCCCCGCAGGACGAGCGCGCAACCACCGGGTACAGCCGAGACACCCCGCACGCGCCGAGCCGAGGAGACACCCCTCCCCGGCCCCGCGAACCGGCCCGCAGGACGATCCGAACCCGCCCGCTCCGCCGCGGGAAGGGCCCCGCGGACCCGCCCCCATCACGCCCGGATCCCGACCCGCGAACCGGCCCGCATCACGATCCGAACCCGCCCGCCCCGCCGAGGGAAGGGCCCCGCGGACCCGCCCCCACCACGCCCGTATCCCGACCCGCGAACCGGCCCGCATCACGATCCGAACCGCCCCCACCGCGCCCGTATCCCGGTGAGGGGGCCGGTCCGCAGGACGACTCGAACCCGCCCGCCCCGCCGCGGGAAGGGCCCCGCGGGCCGGTCCGCCACCCGGATCCGGGGGGACATCGGCTGATCGAACAAGTGTTTCGCACGAGTATTCGAATTGCTCTATGGTGGAGAGCGGGGGTGGTGTTCTACGAGCGAAGCAGGAGGCCGCGGGTGCCTGGTTTTACGCATCTGCACACCGTTTCGGGGTTCTCCGTGCGCTACGGAGGATCGCACCCGGAACGGCTGGCGGAGCGTGCCGCCGAGCGGGGCATGGACGCCCTCGCCCTGACCGACCGCGACACCCTCGCGGGCGCGGTCCGGTTCGCGAAGGCGGCGGCACAGGCGGGCATCCGGCCGCTGTTCGGCGTGGACATGGCGGTGTCGCCCGCCGGGTCCCCCGCGGCGGGCTCGGCCGGGCCGGGGGGCTCGACCGCGTCCGCCCCGGGCGGCGGTCCGGGCGAGGCCTCGTACCGGCGGCGCACCCCCGTCAAGGGCGGGGCCTTCCTGGACGAGTCCGCCGCGCGGGCCGTCTTCCTGGCCCGGGACGGGGCCGCCGGCTGGGCCGAGCTGTGCCGGATGGTCACCACCGCCCACGCGACGGCCGCCGAGGTCCCGCTCGTCCCCTGGGACGCCCTGCGCGGGGAAGGCGTCTTCGTCCTCCTGGGCCCCGGCTCCGAGGTGGGGCGGGCGCTCGCGGCGGGCCGTCCCGACCGGGCCGCCCGGCTGCTCGCGCCCTGGCGGGAGATCTACGGCGACTCCCTGCGCCTGGAGGCCGTCCACCACGGCCGCACCGGCACCGGCCCCGGCTCGCTGCGGCTGGCCGCCCGTACCGTCGGCTTCGCCGCCGAGCAGGGCGTCCCGGCCGTGCTCACGAACGCCGTCCGCTACGCCGACCCCGGCCAGGGCCCGGTCGCCGACATCCTCGACGCCGCACGCCGTCTGGTCCCCATCGACCGCCGGGGCCCCCTCGACACCGGCGAGCGCTGGCTCAAGGCCCCCGCCGCCATGGCCGAGGCCGCCGACCTGATCGCCCGGGCGGCCGGCCTCGGCCCCGCCGACGCCCGACGCCTGCTCGCGCAGACCCGGCAGACCGCCGAGGCCTGCTGCGTGGACCCTGAGGACGACCTCGGCATGGGCTCCGTGCACTTCCCCGAGGCCCGGCTCGTCGGCGCCGCCCACCGCAGCGCCCAGCGGGTCCTCGCCTCCCGGGCCTCCGCCGGCATGGTGCTGCGCGGCTACGCGGGCGACCCCGCCTACTGGGAACGGATGCACCACGAGCTCGACATCATCGCCCACCACGGCTTCGCCTCGTACTTCCTGACGGTCGCCCAGGTGGTGGACGACGTACGGAAGATGGGCATCCGGGTGGCGGCCCGAGGCTCCGGCGCCGGCTCCCTCGTCAACCACCTGCTCGGGATCGCGCACGCCGACCCCGTCGAGCACGGCCTGCTGATGGAGCGCTTCCTGTCCAAGCGCCGGCGCGTCCTGCCCGACATCGACATCGACGTGGAGTCCGCCCGCCGGCTGGAGGTCTACCGGCGGATCATCGACCGGTTCGGCGCCGAGCGCGTCGCCACCGTCTCCATGCCCGAGACCTACCGGGTCCGCCACGCCATCCGGGACGTCGGCGCCGCCCTCTCCATGGACCCGGCCGTCACCGACCGGCTCGCCAAGGCCTTCCCGCACATCCGGGCCCGCGACGCCCGCGCCGCGCTGCAGGAGCTCCCCGAACTGCGCGACGTGCGCGGGGAGTCCTACGGAAGGCTGTGGGAGCTCGTCGAATCGCTGGACGCACTGCCGCGCGGGGTCGCCATGCACCCGTGCGGGGTGCTGCTCTCCGACGCCTCGCTGCTCGCCCGTACGCCCGTGGTCCCCACCAGCGGCGAGGGCTTCCCCATGTCCCAGTTCGACAAGGACGACGTGGAGGAGCTCGGACTGCTCAAGCTGGACGTGCTCGGCGTACGGATGCAGTCCGCGATGGCGCACGCGGTCGCGGAGATCCGGCGCGGCACGGGGCGGGAGCTCGACCTGGACGACCCGGCGCAGGTGCCGCCGGGCGACCGGGCCACGTACGAGCTGATCCGCTCGGCCGAGACGCTGGGCTGTTTCCAGATCGAGTCGCCGGGCCAGCGGGACCTGGTGGGGCGGCTGCAGCCGGCCACCTTCCACGACCTGGTCGTCGACATCTCCCTCTTCCGCCCGGGGCCGGTGGCCGCCGACATGGTGCGGCCCTTCATCGAGGCCCGGCACGGGCGGGCGCCGGTGCGCTTCCCGCACCCGGACCTGGCCGACGCGCTGCGCGAGACGTACGGGGTGGTGGTCTTCCACGAGCAGATCATCGAGATCGTGGACGTCATGACCGGCTGCGGGCGGGACGAGGCGGACCGCGTGCGGCGCGGGCTGTCCGACCCGCCGTCGCAGGCGCGGATCAAGGTCTGGTTCGCGGCGAGGGCGGCCGAACGCGGCTATCCGGTGGAGGTGATCGCCCGTACCTGGGAGATCGTGGAGGCCTTCGGCTCGTACGGTTTCTGCAAGGCGCACGCGGTGGCCTTCGCCGTGCCCACCTACCAGTCGGCGTGGCTGAAGGCGCACCACCCGGCGGCCTTCTACGCCGGGCTGCTCACCCACGATCCGGGGATGTACCCGAAGCGGCTGCTGCTGGCGGACGCGCGGCGGCGGGGCGTGCCGGTGCTGCCGCTGGACGTGAACCGGTCGGCGGTCGCCCATCGCATCGAACTGGTGTCCGATGCCGGTGGGGTGTGGGGGCTGCGGCTGGGGCTCACCGACGTCCACGGCATCAGCGGGGCCGAAGCGGCCCGGATCGAGTCCGGACAGCCCTACGCCTCCCTGCGCGACTTCTGGGACCGGGCCCGTCCGGGACGGCCGGTCGCCGAACGGCTCGCCCAAGTGGGGGCCTTGGACTCGTTCGGCGCGAACCGGCGGGATCTGCTGCTGCACTTGACGGAACTGCACGGCGCGCAGCGCGCGGCGGGTGCGCGCGGTGCCCAACTCCCGCTGGAGGGAGGCCGGTCCACGGCGTCCGTCGGGCTGCCCGACCTGAGCGACGCGGAACGGCTCAGCGCCGAGCTGGGCGTCCTCGGCATGGACGCCTCGCGGCACCTGATGGGCGACCACCACGCCTTCCTGGCCGAGCTGGGAGTGATCCCGGCGCGCCGGCTGCGGGAGACCGAGCACGGGCGGACCGTACTGGTCGCGGGAGCCAAGGCGGCCACCCAGACCCCGCCGATCCGGTCCGGGAAGCGGGTCGTCTTCACGACGCTGGACGACGGTACGGGCCTGATCGACCTGGCCTTCTTCGAGGACAGCCACGAGCGGTGCGCGCACACCGTCTTCCACTCCTTCCTGCTGCTGGTACGAGGTGTCGTGCAGCGGAGGGGCCCGCAGAGCCTGAGCGTGGTCGGGGCGGCGGCGTGGAACCTGGCCGAGCTGGTGGAACTGCGGGCGGCGGGCGGCCTGGACGCGGTCGCGGCCCGCCTCGCCGAGCCGGCCGGCGAACCGGTCGGCGGGCAGGACGGCGAACTTGTCGCCGTAGGGGAGGGCGGGGGCGACGGGGAGCCGGCGGCGAAGGCCCCCGGGCGCACGATCCGCATGTCCACGGGGTACGAGATGAACCCCTGGGCCGACCTCCAGCCGCCCGGCACCGGCCCCGCGACCGGCCGCAAGCTGTGGCACTCCAGCCCGGGGAGCGCGGGATGAGCGCCACCGGAAAGGCCGTGATGTGCCTGCGACTGCACCCCGCCGGCGGAGGGCCGCTCGGGGCGCGGGAGTACGCCGGGGTGCTCGCTCTGCTCGGCGGGATCACCCCTGCCGTGCAGGCCCTGCCGCCCGACGCCGCCGTCGCCGATGTCCGGGGCGCGCTGCGCTACTTCGGCTGCGACGCCCGCCGGCTCGCCGCGGTGATCCGGGTCCGGGCCCTCGCCCTCTACGGCGTGGACGCCGCCGTCGGCGTGGCCGGCAACCCCATGCTGGCCCGGGCGGCGGCCCGCGAGGCCGGGCCCGGGGAAACCCTGGTGCTCCCCGAAGACCCCGCCGCCGTACGGCAATTCATGGCGGACAAGCCCGTCACCGCGCTCGACGGGGTCGGGCCCAAGGCCGCCCGCACCCTGTGCTCCTACGGCCTCGATTCCGTCGGCCGGGTCGCCGCCGCCCCGCCCGCCGCCCTGCGGCGTATCCTCGGCGCCCGGCTCGGCCGCGAGGTGCACGAGCGCGCCCTCGGGATCGACCGTACCCCCGTCCGGCCGGGCGCGGCCGCCCGCGCCATCGCCGCCGAGCGGCTCTTCGACCGGGACGAGCTGGATCCCGTACGGCACCGGCGGGCGCTGCTCTCGCTGACGGAGGAGCTCGGCGCGAAGCTTCGTACACAACAGGACGGGCAGGTGTGCCGGGTCCTCTCGCTCACCGTCCGCTGCGCCGACCGCACCACGCTCACCAGGACCCGCACCCTGGCCGAACCCACGGCGCACTCCGCGGCCCTGACCGCCACGGCCTACGCCCTGTACGAGGGCCTCGGTCTGCAGCGGGCCCGGGTCCGTGCGCTGTCCCTGCGGGCCGAGGAGCTGATCCCGGCCGAACGGGCCGTACGGCAGCTCAGTTTCGACCCCGAGGACGAGAAGGCCCGCCGCCTGGAAGCGGTCACCGACCGGGTCCGTACGCGCTTCGGTCCGCACGTCATCGCCCGTGGCACGCTGGCCGCCTGACGGTCGATCGGACGACACGCGAGTTTTTACCGACGCGTAACTTCCCTGTGTTGCTACTCACACGTAATTTAGCGGCAGCAGCCCCCTTGTGATCCGGATCACGGGACGAACCCCCACGCTCATCCCCTTGAGTCGACCGCAAGGAGATCACACGATGCTGCCCTGGAGACGCCTGCTCCGCCCGCTGGCCGTCCTCACCCTCACCGCCGCCGCACTCGTCGCCCCCACCGGCGCAGCGCAGGCCGCATCCGCCCCCAGCAGCGGCTGGAACGACTGGTCCTGCAAGCCGTCCGCCGCGCACCCGCGCCCCGTCGTCCTCGTCCACGGCACCTTCGGCAACTCCTGGGACAACTGGCTGGGCTTCGCCCCGTACCTCGTGCACCGCGGGTACTGCGTCTACTCGCTCGACTACGGCCAGCTGCCCGGCGTGCCCCTCTTCAACGGGCTCGGCCCCATCGACAAGTCCGCCGAACAGCTCGACGTCTTCGTCGACAAGGTGCTCGCCTCCACCGGCGCGTCCAAGACCGACATCGTCGGGCACTCGCAGGGCGGCATGATGCCGCGCTACTACCTGAAGTTCCTCGGCGGCGCGTCCAAGGTGAACGCGCTGGTCGGGCTCGCCCCCGACAACCACGGCACGACCCTGCTCGGCTTCACCAAGCTCCTGCCGTACTTCCCCGGGGCCGAGGACCTGATCAGCAGCGCGACCCCCGGCCTCGCCGACCAGATCGCCGGCTCCGCCTTCCTGCAGAAGCTCAACGAAGGCGGCGACACCGTGCCCGGGGTGAAGTACACGGTGATCGCCACCAAGTACGACGAGGTGGTGACCCCCTACCGGAGCGGCTTCCTGGAGGGGCCGAACGTCCGCAACGTCGTGCTCCAGGACCTGTGCTTCCTGGACCTCTCGGAGCACGTCACCATCGGGCTCACCGACCGCATCGCCTGGCACGAGGCGGTCAACGCCCTCGACCCGGCCCATGCCGAACGGACCACCTGCGCCTCGGTCTTCGACTGACCCGGGGCGCGGGCGGTCCGCCCGGTGTGAAGGTTCCTACCGGCTAGCGACCGTGCCGGCCCGTCGCCGTCGCACGGCGGCGGGCCATCGCGAACAGCACGGCCGCGCCGATGGCCAGTGCGCCGGCCCCGGCGATGGCGATGGACGGGGTGGCGCTGTTGCCACCGGTCTCCGCCAGGTTGCCGCCGGCCGGGGTGCCCGAGCCCGCCGAGCCCGCGGAGTCCGACGAGTCCGCGGAGGACGGCGAGGACGGGGAGGGGAGCGGGGCCCCGGCCGCGCCGTTCGTCTTCGGGTCGTTGTCGCCGTGGCCGTGGTGCTCCACCGAGGACTTGCCGGCGCCGTCGGCGATCTGCTGGTCGGTCGGGGCGGAAGGCTTGTCGGACGGCTTGGACCCGTTGCCGTTGCCGTTCCCACCACCGGTGCTGGGCCTGGTGCTCGGCGAGGCGCCCGTACCGCCGTTGCCGCCGTCGCCCCCATTGCCGCCGTTGTCCTTGCCGAAGACCACGTCCGAGCAGGTGTAGAAGGCCTCCGGACTGTCGGAGCGCTGCCAGATGCTGTAGATCAGGTGGCGGCCGGACTTGTCGGGGACGGTCCCGGAGAAGACGTAGTCGCCGTTCTGCATGCCCGGGTCGGTGGCCTTCGCGAACGGCGCGGGCTCCAGGTCGGACCACTTCAGCGGCTTCGCCGGGTCGTAGCCGTCCTTCGTCACGTACAGCTCGAAGGAGCCCTTGTGCGGGGCCGTGCCCCTGTAGCGGAAGGTGTGCGGGCCGGCGGACAGGGGGCTGGCCGGCCAGTCGGCGCGGGCCAGGTCCAGTCCCCGGTACTTGTCGTTGCCGGCCGAGCACAGCTGGCCGTTCGGGATCAGCGCCCGGTGGTTGCCGGCCGCGTTGGCGATGTTGACGGCGTTCCAGTCGTAGAACGCCTGTGTCCCGCTCGACGCGACCGCAGCTTTGCACGCCGCCGACTTCGGTGACTCCGGTCCCTCCGCGTAGCACGCCGCGACCCTGCTGACCGGGTCCGTCATCGAGCCGTGGGCGGCCGCGGGAACGGCGGCGTACCCGGCCAGCGCGAGCGGGGCGAGACCGGCGGCGGCGATACGGATCGGCGTCACGGTGCGGCGGCGTGCGGACATGAGTGGGTCTCCTTCGGGCAAAGGCAGGGGCGCGCCGGCGGATCGGGGCTCGGCGGCGCCGCCCCCCGGCGGCGCCACGACCGGCCCTTCCTGTCCTGGCCCCGCCAAGCTAGCCCCCGGACCACGCCTTTTCGCCGCCGGCACCCCCCAGGAGAGGATCCTTAGGGTCCGCTTAAGGAAGGCGAAAGAGCGGCATCAGGAACCGCACCCGGCACGCAGGGGAAACGCCCTTCTACCGCAGGAGCGCGGCCAGGCCATGCTCGGAGCGGGCCTGGTCGTCCAGGGCGTCCAGGGCGCGGACGGCCTGGGCGGCCGCCTCCGGGTCGCTCGCCGCGAGGCCGCTCTCGGCGAACTCGTCCTCGTCCAGCCGAAGTACGGACGTCCCGTCCGCCGAGACCCACAGATCGAGGTCCAGGTCCTCCACGAGGATCTCCCCGCTCCGCACCAGGGCCGGGCGTGTCACGTCGCAGTACCAGCCCTTCAGGGCGCCGTCGCCCGTGCGCACCTCCTTGACCGCGTACCAGCGGGTCCGCCAGAAGTGCTCGACGAACACGTCGCCCGGCTCGAAGCGGACGAAGCCGAAGTCCCGTACGCCCTCGGCCGCCCAGGGGGCCCGTACGCAGATGCGGTCGCCGTCGTCGGCGACCTGCGTCGCCGGATAGCGGATCTTGGTCCGGCCGGCCTTGGTCAGGACGACGGTCAGTTGCTCGGCCACCGGTTCCCCAGCTCCCTGGTGTAGTGCGTCTCGGTCGCGCAGATCTCGTACCCGAACCACCGGTTGATGGCGAGCATCGGTTCGTTGCCGCTGTCGTTGCCGGTGAACGCCTCGGTGTACCCGGCCGCGCGGGCCCGGTGCAGGGAGGTGTTCTTGGCGAGTTTGGCCAGGCCGCGCCCCCGGAAGGCGCGCAGCGTGCCGGTCATCGCCGAGCCGTAGCGGGTGGCGCCGTCGGTCCGGGCGGCGCTGAAGGCCACCGCCCGCCCGTCGACCAGGGCGACGGTCGTCAGCTCCTTGTCGAGGGAGGGGTTGTGCCAGATGTGGGCCAGCCAGTCCTCGTAGTCGTCGAGATCGGCCGGCACGTCACCCGGTTCGTCGGCCGTCGACTCGGCGTCGATCGCGAAGAGCGGACGCGGGTCCGCGGCGAAGGCCGTCGCGGGCCGCAGCTCCACCCCGGGCGGAAGGGCGTCCGGGAGCGCGGGCAGCGCGGCCGCCGTCAGGTCCAGGCGCAGGAAGTGCGCCGAGCGGCCGGGCCGGTAGCCGTGCCGCTCGGCGAAGGCGCGGTGCGCGGGCTCGTCGAGCACCCAGGCGTACGAGTCCACCGCGCCCCGGGCGGCCAGGTGCTCCTCGGCCGCGCCCAGCAGGAGCCGGCCGGCGCCGAGGCCGCGGCGGGCGGGGTCGACGTACGCGTTGACGTATCCCTGGCCCGGCCGGGGGCTGTCGTGTGCGATGCCGACCTGGGCGCTGCCGACGACCTCGCCGTCCTGGGTCTCGGCGACGAGGACCCGGTGGTGCCGGGCGGGGTGGGCGCCGGAGAGCTCGAAGGCCACGTCCACGGCACTGGTGATCAGGCACGGCAGGGCCGCGCGGCGTACCCGTACCACCGACTCCACGTCACGGAGGTCACCCGGACGGAGATCGCGGATCAGAACAGTCATGCGGCAGACGCTACGGGCGCACGCGCGCCCGGCGCCTCCCAATTAACCGGCGATGGTGGACAATCACCCCCGTGAGCTCGACGAACCTGAAGATCACCATCGACGGCTCGGCCGGGTCGGCCGCCCCGTACGAACAGCTGCGCGCGCAGATCGCCGCCCGGGCCCGGTCGGGGAAGCTGCCGGCCGGCTTCAAACTGCCGACGGTACGGGGGCTGGCGGAGGAACTGGGGCTGGCCGCCAACACCGTCGCGAAGGCCTACCGTGCGCTGGAGGCCGACGGGGTGATCGAGACGCGCGGCCGCAACGGGACCTTCGTCGCGGCGGCGGGGGAGGGCGCGGCGCGTGAGGCCGCGTCGGCCGCGCAGGCGTTCGCGGAGCGGGCGCACCGGCTGGGGCTGACGGAGGCGGAGGCGATCGCCTCCGCCACCGCCGCCCTCCGGGCCCGGTTCGCCGCGAAGTAGCCGCCTGCCGCCCCGCCCCGGTGGGCCCGCGGTCCGGCGGAAACCTGCCCGGCTCGCCGAGGCCCGGCTTGCCGAGGCCCGGCCTGCGGGGGCTCCGCCCCCGGCCCCGCGCCTCGATCGGTCCGGGGGAGCCTGCCCCTTTGACGACCTAGAGGTAGAGCCCCGCCTCCGAGTGGGACTGCGGTGGCAGGACCGCCGCCGGGCCCGTGCCGCGGCGTAGGGCGAAGAGCTCCGCCAGGGTGGCGCCCTCGCGCGGGACGCCCTCCTCGGTGCCCAGCCAGTCCACCGCCTCCCCGTGGGTCAGCCGGCCGACCTCGATACGGGCCAGGCAGCGCCCGGGGCGGACCACCGCCGGGTGGAGCCGTTCCAGGTCCTCGTTGGTCGTCACGCCGACCAGGACGTTGCGGCCCTGCCCCAGCAGGCCGTCCGTGAGGTTCAGCAGCCGCGACAGCGCCTGGCCCGCCGTGTGCCGGGCCTCGCCGCGGATCAGCTCGTCGCAGTCCTCCAGCAGCAGGAGCCGCCAGCGGCCCTTCGCCGTGCCCTCGTCCTCGCCGATCGCGATGTCCATCAGGTAGCCGACGTCGTTGAACAGCCTCTCCGGGTCCAGGACGCAGTCCACCTGGCACCAGTCCCGCCAGGACCGGGCCAGCGTGCGCAGGGCAGAGGTCTTGCCCGTGCCCGGCGGGCCGTGCAGCAGGAGCAGCCGGCCCGCGATGTCGTCCGGGGTCACCTTCATCAGCCGGTCCATGGCCGCGGCGACCGGCGCGGTGTAGTTGGGCCGTACCTCCGCCCAGGTCCCCGCGGCGATCTGGCGGGTCGTCCGGTACGGGCCGCGGCGCGGGGAGACGTACCAGAAGCCCATCGTGACGTTCTCGGGCTGCGGTTCCGGCTCGTCCTGCACGCCCTCGGTGGCCCGGCCGAGCACGCCGGCGGCGAGCTCGTCGCTGACGGCCGTCACGGTGACGTCCGCGCCCCGGCTCCACCGGGAGACGAGCATCGTCCAGCCCTCGCCCTCGGCGAGGGTGGCGCTGCGGTCGCTGTCGCGCGCCGAGCGCAACACCGTGGCCTCCGGCGGCAGGAGGGTCGCCTCCACCTTGACCCGCTCGATCGACACGCTGTGCGAGTAGGGCTGCTCGCCCGAGGCGAACCGGCCGAGGAACAGCGCGTCGACGACGTCCGACGGTGAATCGCTGTCGTCGACGTTGAGCCGGATCGGCAGCGCGTCATGCGGGTTGGCTGGCATGGCGCCCATGATCCGGCACGAGGTGCCCTCGTGCACCCGTGTTTCGCCGGATCGGGTGCCAAGTTCCCCCTCCAAACGCAGGGGGCGTGAAGATTCGGGCCGCAACTCCACTCCGAACATTCTTGGCATGGACACTTCCGGCAACCCCCGGCTGCTTGTACCAACAACTCAGGAGTAACCCCCACAAGGAGCCGCACACATGAGCATGAGAATGTCGCGCTTCGCTGCCCTGACCTCCTCCCTCTTATTCGCCGCGAGCGCCGCGCTGTTCGGCGCCGGCCAGGCGGCCGCCGCCCAGGCCGACTTCGGCTACGTCGCCCTCGGCGACTCGTACTCGTCCGGACTCGGTGCCGGCAACTACGACGGCGCGAGCGGCAACTGCAAGCGCACCACCCGCGCCTACCCCGCCCTCTGGGCCGCGGCCCACTCCCCCCAGACCTTCGCCTTCACCGCCTGCTCCGGCGCCCGTACGGGTGATGTGCTCTCGGGCCAGCTCGGTCCCCTCAACTCCGGGACCGACCTGGTCAGCATCACCATCGGCGGCAACGACGCCGGATTCTCCGACGTCATGACGACCTGTGTGCTCCAGTCCGAATCCACCTGCGTCAACCGCGTGAACCAGGCCAAGGCCTACGTGGACTCCACCCTCCCCGGCCGGCTCGACCAGGTCTACGACGCCATCGACAGCCGGGCACCCGCCGCCCGCGTCGTCGTCCTCGGCTATCCCCGCTTCTACAAGCTGAACGGCGCCTGCACCACCGGCCTGACCGAGGGTGAGCGCGCCGCCATCAACGGCGCCGCCGACCACCTCAACGCCGCCATCGCCAAACGCGCCGCGGACCACGATTTCACCTTCGCCTCCGTCGCCGGCGCCTTCACGGGCCACGAGATCTGCTCCGGCAGCCCGTGGCTGCACAGCGTCAACTGGCTGAACATCGCCGAGTCCTACCACCCGACCGCCTCCGGACAGTCCGGCGGCTACCTGCCCGTCCTCACCAACGCGGCCTGATCCGGCCCGCCGTCCTCCGGGGTCGCCGCCGGCCCGGCCGTCGGCGGCCCCGGCGGCCCCGGCGACCCCGGCGGCCCCGGCGAACTCGGCGGCTCCGGCGGCCCCGGTGACGGGCTCGCGCCGGGGGAGGAGGCCCCGCCCGTCGGGGTCGCCTCCTCGCACGTCACGGAGGTCGCCACCCACTCGGTGGCGACCTCCGCCGTTCCCCGCACCTCCAGCCTGACCGCGTCCTCGAAGACCGTGCCGGGCACGTGCGTCAGCTCGGTGTGCTCCAGCCGCCGGCTCTTCGGCCCGGCCGCCTCGTACGTCACGGACTGCCAACCGGGCCCGGAGGTCCGCCCGCTCCGCGTGGCCCAGCGGTACTCCAGCGCCACGGGGACGCTCTCCACCTCGACGGTCGCGGTGAAGGACGGTGCGCTCCCGACGGGCGGCGGACAGCTCCCGGTGTACCGGGTGCGCACCGCGTCGACGTACACCGAGACGTGCCCGCCCGCGCCGGACGAGGCCGGAGCCGAGGGCGACGCGGACGCGGAGGTCGGCGCGCCGGACGCGGGAGCCGTGGTGGCGGCCGGGGCCGTGGCCGCCGGGCCCGTCGGCGCGCCCCCGCTCCCACCGCGCCCGCCCGCGTCCCCGAGGTCCTTGAGCAGGACCCAGCCCAACGCGGCCAGGGCGAGCAGCAGCGCGATCCCGACGGCGAGCACCGGCCCGGCCGCGCCCCGGCCCTCCCCGGGCCCGGCCGAGGGCACCGGGCCGCCCGCCGTCACCGGCCCGCGTACGGGGGTCGGTGGCGCCTGCGGCCCGTACGGCCCGGCGCCGCCCCGCGGCTCGTGCCCCTGGCGGGCCGAGGGCATCGGCGCGTCCGGTCCCGACACCGGCCCGGCGGACGCCCGCACGGCACCGCCCGCGCCCACCACCCGCAGGATCCGGGCCGCCTCCGCCGCGTCCAGGCGCTCTGCGGGGTCCTTGCGCAGCAGCCCCTCCAGTACGGGCTCCAGCGGACCGGCCCGGCGCGCCGGGGGCGGCTCCTCGTCCGCCACGGCCCGCAGGGTGTCCAGCGGGGTGGCCCGCCGGAACGGCGTGACCCCCTCGACGCAGGCGTAGAGCATGACGCCGAGCGACCACAGGTCCGATCCGGGGCCCGGTTCGCGCCCCAACGCCCGTTCCGGCGACACGAATTCGGGGGAGCCGACCACTTCGCCCGTCATGGTGACGGCCGAGGAGCCCTCCAGGCTCGCGATCCCGAAGTCGCTGAGCACGACCCGGCCGTCGTTGGCGATCAGCACGTTCGCCGGCTTCACGTCCCGGTGCAGCACCCCCGAGTCGTGGGCGGACCGCAGTGCGGCCAGGACCTGCTCGCCGATGTGTGCGGCGCGCTGCGGGGCCATCGGCCCCTCGGCCTCCAGTACGTCCGCCAGCGATAGCCCGCGCACGAGCTCCATCACGATCCAGGGCCGGCCGTCCTCGGAGGCCACGTCGTAGACCGTGACGGCCCCGCGGTGCGAGACCCTGGCGGCGGCCCACGCCTCCCGCTCCAGCCGCCGGTACATACGCTGCAGTTCGGCGGTGTCCAGCCCGGCCGGTGCGCGCACCTCCTTGACGGCCACGTCGCGGGCCAGTACCTCGTCCCGGGCACGCCACACCACGCCCATCCCGCCGCGGCCGATCTGCTCCAGCAACCGGTAGCGGCCCGAGACGACACGTTCGGAGTTGGCTTCCTCACTCACGCGAGCCCCCCGAATGCTTCTGTGCGCCCATGTGTCATCGATCGGTCACTCCAAGTTAGCGCAGTGTGCGTCGTGCGGCCCCTGTCGTGACGAGACTCGCGCCGAGCTCTTCCGGAGCGTGATTTTCGTGCCCGTTCCTGTGCGGAGAGTAACTGTCGACTCCGCTGAGTAATCGTCAACTCCCCGTCGCCACAGGGGTAATTCACGCCACCGGGATACCCGCGCGCGACGCGGGGGCGATAGGGTTAACCTGCCCGGGCCGGGTGCCCTCGTACGGGTGGGGAGAGATCATGGAACAGATAGCAATGCGCAGCAGGCCGCCTCGCGTGCCTGCCATCAACTGCGGCAGCGGTGCGACCAGCTCGCGCCTCGACCGCCACCTCGCCGTGCTGGGCGGACCCGCCGTCCCGCACCGGGAGGCCGCGGAGGCGACGCTGCTGATGCGCGAGCTCACCTCCCGCGACCACACGCACCGTCTGCGGAGCCGGAGCGCGCGCGTCTCGCTCTTCGCGCCGCTGCGCCGTCTGCGTCGCACGCTCTTCGGCAGCCGCCGCTCGTAACAGACCCCGCACCCGCGGCCGTTCGCCTTTCCCGGCCTCCGGCCACCCGGCCCTACGCGATCACACCGTCCCGGCGCAGTTCCGAGATCCGTGCGCCCGCCATCCCCAGGGCGTGCAAGAGGTCGTCGGTGTGCTCACCCAGCGCGGGCACCGCACCCATGTGCGGTGCCGCGCCGTCCGGCAGCCCGATCGGCGGCAGCAGGGCCCGCAGCGGACCCACCGGCGATCCCACCTCGCGCCACCGGTCCCGGGCCGCGAGCTGCGGATGCCCGGCCAGTTGGGCCACCGAGTTCAGCCGTGCGCAGGCGATGCCCGCGGCCTCCAGGCGTCCGATCGCCTCGTCCGCGTCCAGCCGGCCCAGCGCCTCCGCCACGACCGCGTCGGTCTTCTCCCTGTTCCCGGTGCGCGCCGTGTTCGTCGCGTACGCCGGATCCTCGGCCAACTCGGGTCGTAGCAGCACCTGTTGTGCAAGCCGCCGCCACTCGCGGTCGTTCTGCACCGACAGCAGCACCCGGTTCCCGTCCGCCGTCGTGTAGGCGTCGTACGGGGCGATCACCGCATGCGCCAGACCGGTGCGCACGGGCTGCTCCCCGCCGTGCATCGTGTGGTGCAGCGGATGCCCCATCCACTCGGCGAGCGCGTCCAGCATGGACACCTCCACCCTGCCCCCGCGCCCGGTGACTGCGCGGCGCAGCAGCGCGGCCAGTACCCCCGAGAAGGCGTACATGGCCGCCGCGATGTCGGCCGCCGGGATCCCCGCCTTGACGGGCTGCTCCGGGGTGCCCGTCACCGACACCAGCCCCGCCTCGCACTGCACGAGCATGTCGTAGGCCCGCTTGTGGGCGTACGGGCCCTCCGCGCCGTAGCCCGACACGTCCACGGCGACCAGTCGCGGGTAGCGGGCGCACAGCGCGGCCGAGTCGAGTCCGAGGCGGGCGGCGGCCCCCTGCGCGAGGTTCTGCACGAACACGTCCGCGCCGGCCAGCAGGCCGTGCAGCACCTCACGGCCGCGCGGGTCCTTCAGGTCGAGCGCGATCGACTCCTTTCCCCGGTTGGCCCACACGAAATGCGAGGCGAGGCCGTGCGCGGCGGTGTCGTAGCCGCGGGCGAAGTCGCCGCCGTCCGGACGCTCGACCTTGATCACCCTGGCGCCGAGGTCGGCGAGCTGGCGGGTGGCGAAGGGGGCCGAGACGGCCTGTTCGACGGCGACGACGGTGATGCCGTCCAGGGGCAGCGGTTCGGTGGTCATGAGGCCCTGCCTACCGGGTCGGGCGGGGGTCTGTCACCACTCGGAGGGCGATATGCGCCGTTGATCGCCTATGAGGACCCGCGTCAGGCTCCGCCGCGCCCGAACCTCCGCGTGGCCGGCGGCACGAACACCACGAGGAGCACCACCGACCACAGCAGCGCCCCGGCCACCGGATGGGCGACGGGCCAGGCGGCGCCCGGCCCGGCCTGCGCCCCGGCGTTCCCGCACAGTTCGCGCACGGCGGTGGCGACGGAGCTGATCGGGTTCCACTCGGCGGCCGTGCGCAGCCATCCGGGCAGGCCCGCCGTCGGCAGGTAGGCGCTGGACAGCATCGGCAGGACGAAGGTGGCGCCGCCCAGCTGCCCTGCCGCCTCCTCGCTGCGGCTGAGCAGACCGAGGTACGTGCCCACCCAGGCGGTGGCGAAGCGGAACAGCAGCAGCACGCCCAGGGCGCCGAGCGCGCCGGGCAGGCCGTTCTCGATCCGCCAGCCCATCGCCACTCCCACCAGCATCAGCGGCACCATCGACACGCCGGTGGTGAGCAGGTCGGCGGCGGTCTGCCCGAGCGGGACGGCGGTCCGGCTCATCGGCAGGGTGCGGAAGCGGTCCGTCACCCCGCGGTGGGCGTCCTGCGCGGCCGTGAACATGCCGGCCATCAGGCCGTTCGCGGCCGTGGCGGCGAGCAGGCCCGGTACCAGGAACTCCCGGTACTCGGCGCCGGGCATGGCGAGCGCGCTGCCGAAGACGTAGCCGAAGAAGAGCAGCATCGTGATCGGCATGGTCTGGGTGAGGATCAGGAGCGCCGGTGCGTGGCGGGTCTTCTGGAGCTGGCGGGTGAGGACGGCGGCGCCGTCGTACAGCAGGGTGCTCATGCGGCGGACTCCTGTTCCGGGCGGGCGGTCCCGGCCCGCGTGACGCGGAGGAACACCTCGTCGAGGGTGGGCGGGCGCAGCCGCGCGTCGGTGACCGGGACGCCGGCGGTGTCGAGTTCGCGGATGATCCGCGGCAGGGTGATCCCGCCGTCGACGACGGTCACGCCGACCGTCAGCCGTTCCTCGTCGAGCACGGGCCGGGCACCGGTGAGCCGGTCGAGTACGGCGGCGGCGCCGGCGAGTTCCTCCCGCGCGGTGACGGCGACCTCGGCGCGGGACCCGATCAGGGCCTTGAGGCGGGCCGGGGTGCCGCCGGCGAGGACCCGGCCCTCGGAGACGACCACGACGTCGTCGGCCAGCCGGTCCGCCTCCTCCAGGTGCTGGGTGGTGAGCAGCACCGTGGTGCCGTCCTCGGCGAGGGCGCGGACCGCGGTCCAGACGTGCTCGCGGGCGGCCGGGTCCAGGCCGGTGGTGGGCTCGTCGAGGAAGAGCACCCGGGGGCGGGTGACGAGCCCGGCGGCCAGGTCCAGACGCCGCCGCATGCCGCCGGACCAGGTGGAGGCCACCCGGTCGGCGGCCTCGCCGAGCCCGAAGCGCTCCATCAGCCCGTCGGCGAGGGAGCGGGCCTGCGAGCCGCGCAGTCCGGCGAGCCGCGCGAACAGCCGCAGGTTCTCCCGGCCCGTCAGGTCCCCGTCCACGGAGGCGTACTGGCCGGTCACGCCGATGGCCCGGCGGACCGCCGCCGGGTCGCGGGTGACGTCGTGGCCGGCGACGAGGGCGCGGCCGGCGGTGGGCTCGGTGAGGGTGGTCAGGATCCGGACGGCGGTGGTCTTGCCCGCACCGTTGGGGCCGAGGAGTCCGCAGACCGAGCCCTCGGGAACGGCGAGGTCGAGCCCGCGCAGGGCATGGATCCGGCCGTAGGTCTTCTCCAGACCCTCACTAAGTACGGCGTACGTAGTAGTCATGCGCGCCACCGTACCCCATTACGTACGGCGTACGTAACTAAGATGGTGTCGAGACGACGAGGTGATCTGAGCGATGACAGCCGGCGGGCGACCCGCTGAACCCGAAGTGATCTGGTCCCGCCCCCAGCGGGCCGGCCGCGGCCCCAGGCCGGCGCACAGCCGCGAGTCGATCGCGGCCGAGGCGGTGCGGATCGCCGATGCCGAGGGGATCGAGGCCGTGTCCATGCGGCGCGTCGCCGCCGGGATCGGCGCGGGGACCATGTCCCTCTACAACTACGTGCCGCGCAAGGAGGAGCTCTACGAGCTGATGGTCGACGCGGTCAGCGGGGAGTACGAGTTCACCGCGCCGACCGGCGACTGGCGGGCCGACCTGCTGGCCCTCGCCCGCCAGACACGGGCGCTGATGCACCGCCACCCGTGGCTGCCGCGCCTGCTGAGCCCCGTGTACGGCTTCAGCCCGAACGCCCTGCGCTACCTGGAGCACAGCCTGGAGTGCCTGGCGCCGCTGGACGTGCCCGACGCCGAGAAGCTGGAACTCGTGGCCGCCGTCAACGGCACCGTCGCCACGTACGTGGCCGGGGAGCTGGCCCTGGCCGAGCGGGCCCGCGCGCTGCCCTGGAGCGAGGACGAGGAGCAGGGCGTACGGACGGCCTGGCTCGGCTCCCGCCTCGCCTCGGGCGAGTACCCGCGGCTGGCGGCGGCCGTCTCGGGTACCGGCCCGGTCCCCGGCGCGGGCCTGGACATGGCCGCGGTCTTCGACCGCTCGGTGTCCCGGCTGCTGGGCGCCTGGGGGGCGTAGGGGGTGTCCGGCCGGGGCCGGCGGCCGGGGCCGGGGCCGGCGGCCCGGCGTCCGGCCGGTCAGAGCAGGGCGAACTGGCCGCCCGGGCCCTCCTCCTGGTGGTCCAGAACCGAAGCGGGGCGCCGGCTCCACGCCGGCGGCGGCAGCACCCCGGCCGCCCGCAGCTCCGCGGCCGACAGGCTCGGGCCGGGCTCGAACGCGGCCCGCTCCGGGGCCAGTTCGGCCAGCAGGGCCAGCGTGGTCACCAGCGCGAGCAGCTCCGAGGTCCAGCTCTGCGGCCACTCGGCGGGGCCCAGCGCCGCCAGGCCGTCCGCCTCCGGACCGCGGTGCGCCGTACGCGCGGCGAACCAGCTCTCCAGCACGCGCACGCCCTGCACCTCGTACTCCCACGCCCCGGCCGGCACCGGGGAGACCGTTCCGCTCCCCAGCGCCAGCGTCTCGGTCTCCGCGTCGTACGTGACCCCGCCCGGCCACCCCCCGACCGCGGAGCGGACGTACGGGCGGCGCCCGCCGGGCAGCCGCGGCGCCTCCCCGCCGCGCGCCCCGCGCAGCTGGACGGTGAGCAACCGGTGCCCCAGCTCCAGCCCGGCCCGCCAGCGCCCTGAATCGGCGGCGAGCGGGACCTCGTACCCCCGCGGCCCGGGCCGGGCGGCCGCCAGGATCCAGCACAGGACGTCCTGCGGGGTCACCCGGCCGCCGTGGCGCTCGCCCATCAGCGGCAGCAGACCGGGGGCGAGATTCGGCTCGCCGCCGCCCGGGCGTCGGTGCAGGGGGCGGATCCGGCCGAGCCGGCCGGCCGGGAGGTGCGCGGTGACCAGCGGCTCCGGGGACTCCACGAGGAACAGCTGGTGCTCGTCGAGGACCCGCCACAGCTCCGGGCGGGCGGTGTCGATCAGCCGCTGGTCGGGCAGGAGCCACTGCTCGTCGAAGGGCTCGCGCAGTACCCGTACCGGGTCGGGGCAGGGGCCGGGAGCGTCGGCGAAACGTGCCGTCCCCGCCGAGCGCTGCCCGGGCAGGGCGGCCGCCGGGGCGGTGGGTGTGCGGCTGCGGCTCGGGCGGAACAGCCGGTCCCGCTCGGCCCCTTCGGCGCCGGCCAGGACGGACCAGCGGGTGCGCAGGGCCGCCGGATCGGGCGCGGCCACCCAGTCCCGGCCCAGGCGCAGGCCGCCCACGGCCCAGGGCATCAGATCGTCCAGCAGCGGGTCCGGCTGCGGTGTGTCAGCGCTCACGCCGCCGATGGTAGCGACGGGCTCCGATGCCCGGGCTGCGCCCAGGCCGAAGAGCTACGCTGCTTATATATGGATACGTACGGTATCGACCGAGGAGACGGTCATGAGCCAGTACGACGAATACTCGACTCCGTCCCAGGCCGAGGGCGAACGCCTCGACGAGGACATGGACGAGACCCAGCGCAAGCAGCTCCACCCGCAGACGACGCGGACCACGCCCTCCCAGGCCGAGGGCGAGCGGACCGGCGACGACGAGAAGAAGTGAAACGACGGGGTGACGCGGCCGGCCGGCGCGGGCAGTACGGCGGTCAGCGGGGTCGGTGCGGTCAGCGGTCAGCGGTCAGTGCGCGTCGACCGTCACCGTGAAGGAGAACCGGTCGCCCCGGTAGCGGATCCGCGCCACGTCCACCACCCGGCCGTCCTCGTCGTAGGTCACGCCCGTGTAGTGCAGGATCGGGCTGAGCAGCGGGACCTGGAGCAGTTCGGCCGTCTCCGGGTCCGCGAGCCGGGCCTCCACGGTGTCCGTGATCCGGCTGATGCGCACCCCCACGACGTCCCGCAGCACCTTCGTCATCGGCCAGCGCTCCAGGTCGGCGAGGTCGACGGCCTCGGCGAACTCCGGCAGGACCGCGTTCTCCGCCCAGTTGGTCGGCTCGCCGCTCTCGCGGTCGCGCCGCAGACGCCGGTACGTGACCACCTCGGGCGTGCCGGGGAAGTGCTCCAGCAGCTCCCCGGCCACGGGAGTGCGCCCGTGGCCGAGGACGGTCGTGCTGTCGCCCGACTGCTGGGCCACGATCGCGTCGACCGAGCCCAGCAGCCGGACCGGGGTGCTGCGCAGCGCGCCCGGCTCGATGAAGGTGCCGCGCCGCCGGTGCCGGCTGATCAGGCCCTCGCCCTCCAGCTCCTTGAGTGCCTGCCGCATGGTCAGCACGCTCACCCCGTAGTGCTCGGCGAGCTGCTCCTCGGTGGGCAGGCGCAGCGAGGCGTCCGGGGTCCGCCCCAGTATCGAGGCGCGCAGTGACTGCGAGACCTGATACCAGAGCGGCAGCTTCCGGTTCAGTACCAGCGAGTCGGGGGCGAAGGCGGTCACGGGTGGATCTCCGAACGGCTGGACGGTGCTGACGTGCGGCGCATGCAGGGTATGCAGTGCGGGTCAGGCGCGGAAGTGGCGCTGCAGACCCTGCCACACGTCGTCGTAACCACGCTGGAGGTGGTCCGCGCCGGCCGCCTGGGCGGTCGCGGTGATCGGCCAGCGGGTCTCGAACATGAAGGCCAGACCGTCGTCGATCTTCTGCGGCTTCAGGTCGGCGGCGCTGGCCTTGTCGAAGGTCTCGTGGTCGGGGCCGTGCGCGGACATCATGTTGTGGAGCGAGCCGCCGCCGGGGACGAAGCCCTCCGCCTTCGCGTCGTAGGCGCCCTCGATGAGGCCCATGTACTCGCTCATCACGTTGCGGTGGAAGTACGGCGGACGGAAGGTGTCCTCGCCGACCAGCCAGCGCGGCGCGAAGACCACGAAGTCCACACCCGCCAGCCCCGGGGTGTCCGAGGGCGAGGTCAGGACGGTGAAGATCGACGGGTCCGGGTGGTCGTAGCTGATCGTGCCCAGGACGTTGAAGCGGCGCAGGTCGTAGACGTACGGGACGTGCGTGCCGTACCAGGCGACCACGTCGAGCGGCGAGTGGCCGTAGGTGGCCGACCAGAGGTTGCCGCAGAACTTGTTGATCACTTCGGTGGGGCGCTCGACGTCCTCGTAGGCGGCCACCGGGGCGCGGAAGTCCCGGGCCGCGGCGAGGCCGTTGGCGCCGATCGGGCCCAGGTCGGGCAGGACGAAGGGCTGGCCGTAGTTCTCGCAGACGTAGCCGCGGGCGTCGGCGTCCAGCAGCTCGACGCGGAAGCGGACGCCGCGCGGAACGAGCGCCACCTCGCCCGGACGGGCGGTGAGCAGGCCCAGCTCGGTGCGCAGGAGCAGGCCGCCGCGCTCGGGGACGATCAGCAGCTCGCCGTCGGAGTCGCTGAACACCCTGTCGGTCATGGACGCGTTGGCGGCGTAGAGGTGGACGGCCATGCCGGTGCGCTGGGTCGCGTCGCCGTTGCCGCCGAGGGTCCACAGGCCGGCGAGGAAGTCGGTGCCGGGGGCCGGATCGGGCAGCGGGTTCCAGCGCAGCCGGTTGGGGTCCGCGGGCGCCTCGGTGAAGGGCGCGCTGCGCAGGGTTCCGTTGTCGATCCGGGTGAAGGGCGGGTGCGCGGCCGAGGGGCGGATCCGGTAGAGCCAGGAGCGGCGGTTGTGGCTGCGGGGTTCGGTGAAGGCGCTGCCGCTGAGCTGCTCGGCGTAAAGACCGAGGGGTGCGCGCTGGGGCGAGTTCCGGCCGAGCGGCAGGGCGCCGGGGACGGCCTCGGAGCTGTGTTCGTTGCCGAAGCCGGTGAGGTATTCCAGTGCCTCGGCCGTCTTCCTGGCCTGCTCGCTGCCGGCGTGCGCGCTGTCGGCCTGCTCGCTCATGTGCTGCTCCCGCTCCGTCGAAGGAATCCTATGGTCGACAGTAGGATTCCGCGGCCCGCGCGTCAACGGCGTCCTTCGGGCGTCCGGGGGTGGCGCGGCGGCGGAAGGCCCGGGTGGAGAGGGAGGAAACGGCGGGATCCGGGAGGAAGGGGCGTGGGGCGGCCGGGAGGGGATGCGGATTCGCTCCCGGGGGGCTCACAAAAGATGAACATTGCTCTACTCTCACGCGCATGTCGTGGACCCGCAGGTTCCCTGCCGTGCCGGCGGCGCTCCTGGCCGCCCTCCTCGCCCTCCTGTCACTCTTCGCCGCCGCGCCCGAGGCCCGCGCACACGAAGAGCGCCCGGTCACCTTCCCGGACGGCTCCGGATCCGTCCCGGAGTACCGCAAGGCCGACCCCGACCTCATCGTCTGCAAGACGGACCGGCCGGCCTTCGAACGCCGGATATCCGCCTTCCCCGAGGAGCTCAGGACCCGCAACCTCGCCCTGTACGAGCGGTGCGAGAAGAGCGGGTTCCGCCACATCCAGGAAGCCGTCGACGCCGTCGACCGCCCCGGGATGAACATCGCGATCCTCCCGGGCCTCTACGAGGAGGAGCCCTCGCTGCCCACACCGACGGGGGAGTGCGCCGCGCTCGAGGCACCCGACTCCGCACTCGGCTACCAGATCCTGTCGTACGAGCAGCAGGCGCAGTGCCGGCACAACCAGAACCTCGTCGCCGTCCTCGGCAAGAAGGACCTGCAGATCGAGGGCACCGGTGCGTCCCGGCTCGACGTGGTGATCGACGCCAAGTACCAGAAGCTGAACGCCATCCGCGCCGACAAGTCCGACGGCGTCTACTTCCGCAACTTCACCGCCCAGCGCACCACCTTCAACTCGCTGTACGTCCTCGCCGCCGACGGCTTCGTCATCGACGACGTGCTGACCCGCTGGAACGACGAGTACGGCTTCCTGACCTTCGCCAGCGACCACGGGCTCTACAAGAACTGCGAGTCCTACGGGAACGGCGACTCGGGCATCTACCCCGGCAGCGCGTCCGACATCAACGACGGCCGCGGCTACGACGTCCCCCGCTACTCCATCGAGATCACCGGCTGCCGCAGCCACCACAACATGGTGGGCTACTCAGGCACCGCCGGCGACTCGGTGTGGGTGCACGACAACGAGTTCGACCACAACATGGGTGGCGCTTCGATGGACAGCGCCTTCCCCGGACACCCCGGACTCCCGCAGAACCACGCCAAGTTCCAGCGGAACCTGATCCACGACAACAACCAGGACTACTACCGCCACGTCGCCGACGGAACCTGCGCCAAGCCTCCGATCGAGCGGGGCTACGAGCGCGGCGTCGTCTGCCCGCAGATCTCCATGCCACCGGGCACCGGCATCATCACCGCGGGCGGCAACTGGAACCTCTACGAGGACAACTGGGTCTACGGGCACGAGCGCGCCGGCTTCTTCCTCAGTGCCGTCCCCGCCTTCATCCGCGGCGAGGACGCATGGTCGAAGCAGACCGACACCTCCCACCACAACCGGTACGCCGGCAACGTGCTCGGCAAGGACAGGTCCGGCGCCTCCCGCCCCAACGGCATGGACGTGTGGTGGGACGGCCAGGGCAGCGGCAACTGCTGGCAGGACGGCCCCGACGGCTCCACCCCGGGCGCGGTCCCGCGGTGCGGCGAACGACGGGGCGCCGTCTCGGGTGCGTCGGCCCGCCTGGTCGGCGAGCCGGTCAAGCTGGTCCAGCTCCTCGTCTGCGCCGACTACAACGTCCAGGCGCGCAAACTCCCGGCCGGCTGCGACTGGTACGGCGCGCGCGGACCGGAACGGGTCGAGACCCAGCTCGCCCTGGCCGTGGCCGCCGTGCTGCTCCTGGTCGGCGGCGTCCTGTGGTGGCGCCGCCTGCGCGGCTCCCGCCTGGGCACGGCCGCCACACTGGTAGGGCTGGCGGGCCTGGCCCTGGACGTGGCCGGCTCCACCATGCCCCTGACCGCCACCTTCGTCCCGGCGCTCGCCCTGCTGATGCTCGGCCTGTGGTGGGCGGGCGCCGGCCTGGTGCTGCGCCCCACCCGCCCCTGGCTGGCTCGCCTGACCCTGCTGCTGGCCGGACTCACCCTGCTGGACGCCTTCGACAAGGCCGTCCTCATGATCCCGTGGACCCCCCTGAGCCCCGCCTGGGTGCGGTCCCTGGTGGCCGTGGTCTGGATCCTGTGGGCAGTCGTGGCCTCGGCCCGCCCGGCCGCCACCCCCCGTCCGGCCGCCACCCCCCGTCCGGCCGCGGCCCCCAGCTCGGGCGCGGCCCCCAGCTCGGGCGCGACCTCCGGCTCGGGCCCGACCTCCGGCCCGGCCGCCACCCCCTGCCCGGACGCGGCCCCCAGCTCGGGCGCGACCTCTGGCCCGGATGCTGCCCGCGGCCCGGATGCTGCCCGCGGCCCGAATGCCGCCCGCGGCTCGGACGTGGCCACCGGCCCGGACGCCGCCACCCGCGAGGCCGCCACCCGCGAGGGGGACGACCCGCCCGTTCCGCCCGTCCCGGCCGACAGGGCTCCGGACCCGCAGGCGCCCAAGGCCACCGGAGGGCAGACGTGACCGACCGGCCCCACCACCGGACCCCGTGCGACGTCTGCGGTACGCCGCCCCGCGCGGCCCGCGGGGCGGCGTACCGCCGAACCGCCCGCCGCGCGGCCCTGCTCACCCTCGCCCTGCTCCTCGCGGGCGGCGCGGCGACGGGCTGCGGCGGGCAGGCCACCACCCACCACAAGCCCGGCACCAGCCACGAGCAGGCCTCCGGCAGCGTCGGCACCCTGCTCCCCGCCGCCGACGCGGCCGGCCACAAACTCCGCGAGGTCCCGGCCGAGGGCGCCCCGGAAGTCCAGCTGGCCGTCCGCCCGGACTCCGAGGACGGATGGAACCTCCAACTGAGCGTGAAGAACTTCCGCTTCACACCCGACAGCACCGGCGGCGCCGCCCTCCCGGGCGCCGGCCACGCCCACCTGGAACTCGACGGACGCAAGGTCGCCCGGCTGTACGGCCCCTGGTTCCACCTGCCCGCAGCGCAGGTCCCCGAAGGCGCGCACACCCTGACCGTCCGCCTCTACGGGGACGACCACACCGCCTGGGCGGTGTCCGGCAAGGCCGTCGAGGGCACGTCACAGCTCACCGCCCCCGCACCGGGCCGGTCCGGAGGCCACAGCCACGGCGGCTCCCCGCCCACGCAGTCACCGACGCCGGGCCAGGCGCAGGCGGACCGCACGGTCACCATCACGGTCCGGGACGGCAAGGTCAGCCCCGCCCCGGCCCGCACCGAGCTGCGGCGCGGCGAACGCGTCGCCCTGCGCGTCACCAGCGACCGCGCGGACACCCTGCACGTCCACGGTTACGACAAGGAACTCGCCCTGCCCGCAGACCAGGAGGCCATCCTGATCCTGACAGCCGACCGCACGGGCCTCTTCGAGGTCGAGACCCACGAGTCCGACCTCGTCCTGACCCAACTCCTCGTCCGATGACCGCCCGCCACCCCCGTCCCGGCCCCGCCGACTCCGCCGAGCCCGCCGAGCCCCCTGTCCCCACGCCGGCCCCCCTGCTGCTGCAGCTGCGGCTACGGGTGCCGGCCGGGATACCGCCCATCGCCGAGCGCGCGGCGTCGGGGCGCCGGGCCGGGCTCCGGCCCCCACGGCGGTCCGCGCGCCCCGTCGTCGGGCCGTCCGGGCACGGCGGGCACGGCCGGCCCGCCGACGGCGGCATGCGGCGGCCGGCGGTCCGATGGTGAGCGCGGGCCCGCTCGGGCCGGGGACCTCCCCGGCGACCGGCCACGGCCAGGGCGTGGTCCTACACCCGGCCGAACCGCTCACCGCGCTCGCGCACGGCATCGGCTCCCAGCACGATCTGCCGATCTCTCCCTTCTACGCCTTCGCCGGGGCCTTCGCCGCGTTGTTCGTCTCCTTCCTCGCGCTCGGCCTGCTCTGGTCCACATCCCGCTTCCGCGGAGAGCACTCGGGCCTCGCCCTGCCCGGCGCCCTCCAGCGGGTGGCCGACGCGCCGGCCACCCGAACCACCCTGCGCGGGCTGGGACTCGCCGCCGCGCTCTTCGTCCTGCTCCACCTCCTCCTCGGTCCCGACGACCCCGCGCGCAACCCCGCTCCCGGAGCCGTCTACGTCCTCCTCTGGGTCGGACTCGTGCCCGCCTCCCTCCTCCTCGGCCCCGTCTGGCGCCTGCTCAACCCGCTGCGCGCCCTGCACCGCCTGCTCTCCAGGGCCCTGCGCCGCCCCGGTACCGGCCACCACCCCCTCCCCGCCCGGCTCGGGCTGTGGCCCGCTGCCGCCGGGCTCTTCGCCTTCACCTGGCTCGAACTCGTCGCACCTGATCCCGCATCCACCACCACCCTCCTGATCGCACTCGCCACCTACACCACCGCCCACATGCTGCTCGCCGCCCGCTACGGCGAGAGCTGGTTCACCGACGGCGACGCCTTCGAGGCGTACTCCGCCCTCCTCGCCCGCCTCTCCCCCCTCGGCCGCCGCGGTGACGGCCGCCTCGCCCTGCGCAACCCCTTCCACGGACTCGACGCGACGCCCGAGCGGCCCGGACTCGTCGCCACCGTCTGCGTCCTGCTCGGATCCACCGCATACGACGGCTTTTCCGACAACCCCTCCTGGATCAACACCCTTCAGACCTCCCCCCTCGGCCGCACCCCTACGGCCACACTCGGACTGCTCGGCTCCATCGCCCTCGTCGCCGCCCTCTACTGCTCGTGCGCCGCGGCCACCCGCCTCGTCAGCGGCCCGCACCCCGGCCCGCTGACCGCCTTCGCGCACTCACTCGTGCCGATCGCCCTCGGCTATCTCATCGCCCACTACTTCTCCCTCCTGGTAGTCGAAGGACCACGCACAGTAAGCATGGCACTCGGCACTGACAACGCCCCAGAACCCGCTCCACCGCTGGGCTCCGGCGGCCTCGCCGCCCTTCAGGTCATCGCCGTCGTCACCGGCCACGTCCTCGGTGTGGTCGCCGCCCACGACCGTTCCGTACGCCTCTTCCCGCCCGCGAAAGCGGTGGCCGGACAGCTGCCGCTGCTCACGCTGATGATCACCTACACGATCGGGGGCCTCAGCCTCCTGCTGAACTGAGGCCCCCGCCCGCCCCGGAAGCGAGGAGCGGCATGATGGACCCCGTGCCTCCCGCCCACTCCCTGCGCCGTGCGCCGATCCAGCAGCGCAGCGCCGACCGCCTCGCCCGGATCCTCGACGCCTGCGCCGAACTGCTCGACGAGACCGGGTACGAGAACCTCAGCACCCGCGCCGTCGCCCAGCGCGCCGGAGTGCCGATCGGCTCCGTCTACCGCTTCTTCGGCAACAAGCGGGCCATGGCCATCGCCCTCGCCCACCGCAACCTGGACCGTTACGCCGAAGGCATCGCGGACCGCCTCGCCGGCCTCCCCGCCACCCACTGGCGGCCGGTGGTGGACGCCGTACTGGACGAGTACCTGGCGATGAAGCGCGGCGTGCCCGGTTTCGCGCTCGTCGACTTCGGCGTGCCCGCGCCGCCGGCCGACGACCCCGAAGGCGACCCCAACCACCAGGTCGCCGCCCGGCTGACCGAACTGCTCTCCGCGCATCTCGGCCTGACCCCCGACGCCACGCTGGAGCGCGCGGTCCTCGTCGCCGTCGAGGCGACCGACGCGCTGATCCAACTGGCCTTCCGCACCGACCCGGCCGGGGACCCCGGCATCGTCGCCGAGACCCGCGCGATGATGCACGCGTACCTGGCCCGCGTACTCGACTGAGCCCGCGCTTCCGCACCCGCTCCCGGGCCCACCGCCTCCTTCCGGGCGCCGGCCCCCGCCTTCCCCGCGTGCCGCCGCCGCGCACGCCCTCGCCACCGTGCCTACCGGTCGGTATGCTCGGTGCTCCCCGCAAGCCCGTCCCGCCGCCTGCCGCCGCCCTGGAGGGCCCATGCCCCGCACCGCCCTGCGCATCTGCCCCTTCTGCGAGGCCACCTGCGGCCTCACCCTCACCATTGAAGGCACCACGGTCACGGGCGCCCGCGGAGACCGCGACGACGTCTTCAGCCGCGGCTTCATCTGCCCCAAGGGCGCCGCCTTCGGGCAGATCGACGCCGACCCCGACCGCCTGCGCACCCCCCTCGTCCGCCGTGACGGCCGGCTCCAAGAGGCCACCTGGGAGGAGGCCTACGACGCCATCGCCGCCGCCGTACCCGACCTGGTCCGGGAGTACGGGCCCCAGTCCGTCGGCGTGGTCCTCGGCAACCCGAACGTGCACACCATGGCCGGCGCCCTCTACCCGCCGCTCCTCCTCAAGGCCCTCGGCACCCGCAACCTCTTCACCGCCAGCACGCTCGACCAGATGCCCAAACACGTCTCCAGCGGATTCCTCTTCGGCGACCCCCTGGCCATCCCGGTCCCCGACCTCGACCGGACGGACTTCCTGCTGCTCCTGGGTGCCAACCCGGTCGAGTCCAACGGCTCCCTCTGCACGGCCCCCGACTTCCCCGGCCGGCTCAAAGCCCTGCGCGCCCGCGGCGGCACCCTCGTCGTCGTCGATCCGCGCCGCACCCGCACGGCCGCCCTCGCCGACCTGCACCTCGCACCGCGCCCCGGCAGTGACGTGCTCCTGCTCGCCGCCCTCGCGCACACCCTGCTCGCCGAGCGGCTCGCCGCCCCCGGCGGCCTGGAGGAACACGTCGAAGGACTCGGGGAACTCGGCGCCGCCCTCGCGAGTTTCACTCCTGAGGCCGTCGCACCCGCCTGCGACCTCACGGCCGACGAGATCCGCAGCCTCGCCCGCGAGCTCGCCGCCGCGCCCACCGCCGTCGTCTACGGGCGGATCGGCAGCTGCACCGTCGAGCACGGCACTCTCGCCAGCTGGCTCGTCGACGTACTGAACATCCTCACCGGCAACCTCGACCGGCCCGGCGGAGCCCTCTTCCCGCTCTCCGCCACGGACCGCACCCCCCGGCCGGCCGGTCCCGGCAAGGGCTTCACGGTGGGCCGCTGGCACAGCCGGGTCAGCGGCCACCCCGAGGCCAAGAGCGAACTGCCCATCGCGGCACTGGCCGAGGAGATCGAAACGCCGGGGGAGGGGCGGATCCGCACCCTGATCGCCATCGCCGCCAACCCCGTCCTCTCCGCACCCGACGGCGACCGCCTCGACCGGGCGCTGGCCGGCCTCGACTTCATGGTCTCGGTCGACCCGTACCTGAACGAGACCTCCCGTCACGCCCACGTCGTGCTGCCCCCGCCGCCGCCCGCGCAGAGCGCGCACTTCGACTTCGCGTTCAACGCCTTCGCCGTACGCAACCAGGCCCGCTACTCGCCGCCCGCCATCCCCTTGGAGGAGGGGCGGATGGACGAGTGCGAGATCCACGCGCGCCTGATCCTCGCCGTGTCAGGGCTGCACGGTGCCCCGCCGGAGGCCGTCGACGAGCGCGTCATCGTCGACACCCTCGCCCGGGCCGTCACCGACGCGCACTCGCCGCTGCACGGCGCCGACCCGGCCGCGCAGGCGCTCCGGTTGACGGGTGGCACCGGTCCGGAGCGGAGGTTGGACCTGATGCTGCGTCTGGGACCGTACGAGCTGGGCCTGGAGGACTTGCTGAAGGCGCCGCACGGCATCGACCTGGGCCCGCTGCGGCCCCGGCTCCCGCAGGTGCTGAGGACGCGCAGCGGCAGGATCGAGCTGCTCCCGGATCCGATCGCGGCCGAGCTCCCCGCGCTGCGGGCGACGCTCGCCGACCGTCCCGCCGCCCTGGTGCTCGTGGGCCGCCGCCACCTGCGGTCCAACAACAGCTGGTTGCACAACGTCCCGGCCCTCACCGGAGGTTCCAACCGGTGCACCCTCCACGTCCATCCGCAGGACGCGGCCCGGCTGGGTCTCACCGACGGGGGGCGGGCCAGGATCGCCGCCGACGGCGGAAGCCTGGAGGTCCCCGTCGAGGTGACCGACGCCGTCCGCACAGGAGTGGTCAGCCTCCCGCACGGCTGGGGCCACGACCGCGCCGGCGCCCGCCTCGGCGTGGCGTCCGCCGCGCCCGGAGCCAACGTCAACCAGCTCCTCGACGGCACCCGGCTCGACCGGCTCTCCGGCACTGCCGTGCTCAACGCCTTCCCCGTCGAGCTGACACCCTTGCCCTGAGCTGGGGTTTTGCTCGTATTGCTCACGCGTCGACGTCTTGTTGGCGAAAGGAGGCGGCACCTACCTTCCCCCCATGCTGACCTTCCTCGGCTTCGCCATGATCGCGACCTTCCTGGTCCTGATCATGATGAAGAAAATGTCGCCCATCGCGGCGCTCGTCCTCATCCCCGCACTGTTCTGCGTGTTCGCCGGAAAGGGCGCACACCTCGGCGACTACGTCATCGAAGGCGTCGGCAAGCTCGCACCGACCGCCGCCATGCTGATGTTCGCCATCGTCTACTTCGGCCTGATGATCGACGTCGGCCTCTTCGACCCGATCGTCCGGGGCATTCTGCGCTTCTGCAAGGCCGACCCGGTGCGCGTCGTGGTCGGCACGGCCGTCCTCGCCGCGATCGTCTCGCTCGACGGCGACGGATCGACCACCTTCATGATCACCGTCTCCGCCATGTACCCGCTCTACAAGCGGCTCGGCCTCAGCCTGGTGGTCATGACGGGCGTCGCGGCCACGGCCAACGGCGTGATGAACACCCTGCCCTGGGGCGGCCCCACGGCCCGCGCCGCGACCGCCCTCAAACTCGACGCCGCCGACATCTTCGTCCCGATGATCCCGGCCCTCGCGGTGGGTCTGCTCTTCGTGTTCGCCCTGGCGTACTTCCTCGGCCTGCGGGAACGCCGTCGCGTCGGAATGCTGACGCTGCCCGGCCGGACAGCCCCCGGGGACGTCGAGGACGTCGAAGAGGAGCTGGTCGGGGCCGCCGCCGGGAGCGGCGCCCAGTCGGTTTCCGCCGGTTCCGCCGGTTCCACCGCGGCGGGGGCGGCCGACGGGCCGGCGCCCGCTGCGCCCTCGACTTCCACCCCCACTCCTGCCGCGGGCCCCGGCGTCGCCCCCGAGGACGGGTTCCAGGGCCTCGACCCCCACCGGCCCACGCTGCGGCCCCGCCTCTACTGGTTCAACGCCGGCCTCACCGTCGCCCTCCTCGCCGCGATGATCACTGAGTTGCTGCCCATCCCGGTGCTGTTCCTGCTGGGCGCCGCCCTCGCCCTCACGGTCAACTTTCCGCACATGCCCGACCAGAGGGCCCGGATCGCCGCCCACGCCGACAACGTCCTCAACGTCGCCGGCATGGTCTTCGCCGCCGCCGTGTTCACCGGGGTCCTCACCGGTACGGGCATGGTCAAGCACATGGCCGACTGGCTGGTCGGCGCCATCCCCGAGGGCATGGGCCCGCACATGGCACTGGTGACCGGCCTGCTCAGCCTGCCGCTCACCTACTTCATGTCCAACGACGGCTTCTACTTCGGGGTCCTGCCCGTCCTGGCCGAGGCCGGCGCCGCCCACGGGGTCTCCCCGCTCGAGATCGCCCGCGCCTCACTCGTCGGCCAGGCGCTGCACATGTCGAGCCCGCTGGTTCCGGCCGTGTACGTCCTCGTGGGCATGGCCAGGGTCGAGTTCGGCGACCACACCCGCTTCACCGTGAAGTGGGCGGCCCTCACCTCGCTCGTCGTCCTCGCGGCAGGAATGCTTTTCGGCATCATCTGATTCCGACAGCCCCTGGCCGACAAAAACTACCGCCGCTAGTTTGTAGGGTGGCGGGGAGGTCGGATCCACGCGCACGTGCGGTACTCGGGAGGAATGCCATGAAGGCCCAGGACGGGATGTACATCGACGGCGCATGGCGGCCCGCCGTCGGAACCGGCCGGATCGAGGTCGTCAACCCCGCCGACGGAGAGGTCATCGCCCAGGTCCCGGCCGGCAACGAAGAGGACGTGGACGCGGCCGTACGCGCCGCCCGTGCGGCCCTGCCCGGCTGGGCGGCCACGCCGCCGGCCGAGCGGGCCGCCCTGATCGGCGCACTCCGCGACGCGCTGCAAGCCCGCAAGGGCGAGTTGACGCAGACCGTCACCGCCGAGCTCGGCGCCCCGCTCGGCTTCGCCAAGGCGGTCCACGTCGGCTCGTCCATCGCCGTCGTCTCCTCCTACATCGAACTCGCCGCCTCGTACGCCTTCGAGGAGCGCATCGGGAACTCCACCGTCCTGATGGAGCCGGTCGGTGTGGTCGGGGCCATCACGCCCTGGAACTACCCGCTCTACCAAATCGTTGCAAAGGTGGCACCCGCTCTCGCCGCCGGCTGCACCCTCGTCCTCAAGCCGGCGGAGGACACCCCGCTGACCGCACAGCTCTTCGCCGAAGCCGTGCATGAGGCGGGGATCCCGGCCGGGGTCTTCAACCTGGTGACCGGCACCGGCCCGGTCGCGGGCCAGGCCCTGGCCGCCCACGAGGGAGTCGACTTCGTCTCCTTCACCGGCTCGACCGCCGTCGGCAAGCAGGTCGGAGCCACCGCCGGCGCGGCCGTCAAGCGCGTCGCCCTCGAACTGGGCGGCAAGTCGGCGAACGTCATCCTGCCCGGCGCCGACCTGCCCAAGGCCGTCGCCGCGGGCGTCGGCCACGTCATGAACAACACCGGCCAGAGCTGCAACGCGCTCACCCGGATGCTCGTCCACCGGGACCAGTACGAGGAGGCCGTCGCGCTGGCGGTCGCCGCCGTCGCCGACCACCCCGTCGGCGACCCCCGCACGGCGGGCACCCGCGTCGGCCCCGTCGTCAACGCCAAGCAGCACGAGCGCGTCCGCGGCTTCATCGCCAAGGGCGTGGAGGAGGGCGCGCGCCTGGTCGCCGGCGGGCCGGACGCGCCGTACGAGCACGGGTACTTCGTCGCTCCGACCGTGTTCGCCGACGTGACCCCCGACATGACCATCGCGCAGGAGGAGATCTTCGGCCCGGTGCTGTCGATCCTCGCCTACGAGGACGAGGAGGAGGCCCTGCGCATCGCCAACGGCACCGTCTACGGCCTGGGCGGCGCCGTCTGGGCCGCGGACGAGGAGACGGCCGCGGCCTTCGCGCGCCGCATGGACACCGGGCAGGTGGACATCAACGGCGGCCGCTACAACATCCTCGCGCCCTTCGGCGGCCACAAGCAGTCGGGCGTCGGCCGCGAGCTGGGTCCCCACGGCCTGGCGGAGTACCTCCAGACAAAGTCCCTGCAGTTCTGAACACGCCGAACACGCCGAACCAGACGAACAAGCCGAAGCCGCCCCAGCACCGGAAAGTCGAGACGACGCCCATGGTCCGCGCCGCCATCCTGCCCGCCGTCGGAGCACCGCTGGAGATAAGGGAGATCGTGCTGCCCGATCCCGGCCCCGGGCAGGTCCGCGTCAGGCTGGCCGCGGCCGGCGTCTGCCACTCGGACCTCTCCCTCACCAACGGCACCATGCGGGTCCCCGTGCCCGCCGTCCTCGGCCACGAGGGCGCCGGCACGGTCCTCGCCGTCGGTGAAGGCGTCACCCACGTCGCCCCCGGCGACGGCGTGGTGCTCAACTGGGCCCCGTCCTGCGGGAAGTGCCACCACTGCACCATCGGCGAGGTCTGGCTCTGCGCGACGGCGCTCGCCGGGGTCGGTGACATCTACGCACACGACACGCAGGGCACGGCACTGCACCCCGGGCTGAACGTGGCCGCCTTCGCCGAGGAGACCGTCGTCGCGGCCAACTGCGTGCTGCCCGCACCCGCCGGGATCCCGCTCACCGAGGCCGCCCTGCTCGGCTGCGCCGTCCTCACCGGCTACGGGGCCGTCCACCACAGCGCCCAGGTCCGCCCGGGCGAGTCGGTGGCCGTCTTCGGAGTCGGCGGGGTCGGCCTGGCCGCGCTCCAGGCCGCCCGGATCGCGCAGGCGGGCCCGGTCGTCGCCGTCGACGTCTCGCCGGCCAAGGAGGAACTGGCGCGGGCCGCCGGGGCCACCGATTTCGTGCTCGCCTCGGACACCACCGCCCGGCAGATCCGTGCGCTGACCGGCGGGCAGGGCGCGGACGTCGCCGTCGAGTGCGTGGGCCGCGCCGACACCATCCGCGGCGCCTGGGAGTCGACCCGCCGCGGCGGCCGCACCACGGTCGTCGGCATCGGCGGCAAGGAGCAGCAGGTCACCTTCCACGCCCTGGAGATCTTCCACTTCGCCCGCACCCTCACGGGCTGCGTCTACGGCAACAGCGACCCCGCCCGCGACCTGCCGGTGATCGCCGAACACGTCCGCACGGGCCGCCTCGACCTGGGCGCCCTCGTCACCGACCGCATCACCCTCGACGGCATCCCGGCCGCGTTCGACGCCATGCTGGCAGGCCAGGGCGGCCGCTCCCTCGTCGTCTTCTAGGGGAGCCCTGTCGCTCGGGCCGGGTCATGCCGGGCTCCGGGCCGGGTCATGCCGGGCTGGGGCCGGATGAACCGGCCGCGCCGGCAGGCCGGCCCGGCCGGCTCAGGCGCCCCGGTTCGCGTGCGTCAGAGCTTCGTACTGCAGGGCCAGGCCGTCCAGCAGCGCCTCCAGGCCCGTCTCGAACGCGCCCTCGTCCACCTCGCGCTGCCGCTCCGCCAGCAGGTGGGCCTGGCCCAGGTGCGGGTAGTCCGCCGGGTCGTACGCCGCTCGGTCGTCGACGAAACCCCGGGCGAAGGAAGCCACCGCCGAGCCCAGGATGAAGTACCGCATCAGCGCACCGATCCGGGTCGCCTGCGCCGCCGGCCACCCGGCCTGCGTCATCGCGCCGAACACCGCGTCCGCCAGCCGGAGCCCGGCCGGGCGTCGCCCGGGACCGCGGGCCAGCACGGGCACGATGTTGGGATGGTCCGCGAGGGCGTCCCGGTACGAGTGCGCCCACGCGTGCAGGGACGCCCGCCAGTCCTGCCCGCCGTCGAACATCGACAAGTCGACTCGCGAGCTCACCGCGTCCGCCACCGCGTCCAGGATCTCGTCCTTGGTGCGGAAGTGGTTGTAGAGCGAGGGCCCGCTGACGCCGAGCGCGGCCGCCAGCCGCCGGGTCGACACCGCCTCCAGCCCCTCCGCGTCGACGAGCGCCCCGGCCGCCTCGACGATCCGGTCCCGGCTGAGAAGGGGCTTGCGCGGTCTGGCCATGCGCCACATAGTAGGGCCTGCCCCTGAAAAACTACCGGTGCTAGTTAAAGCAGCGCCGGCCGCCCCCGCCACACTCCACCCGCCCACGCCACGCACCACCGCCAGAGGAGGTTCCGGTGAATCTTGAGCTGAGCGAGGAGCAGAGCGCCGTACGCCGGCTCGCCCGCGAGTTCGCCGAGCGCGAGATCGTCCCGAACGCCGCCGAGTGGGACCGCGCCGAGAGCGTGGACCGGGCCGTGGTGAAGAAGCTGGGCGCGCTCGGTTTCCTCGGCCTGACCGTCCCCGAGGAGTACGGCGGTTCCGGCGGCGACCACCTCGCCTACGTCCTGGTCACCGAGGAGCTCGGCCGCGCCGACTCCGCCGTGCGCGGGATCGTCTCGGTCTCCCTCGGCCTGGTCGCGAAGACGATCGCCGCCTGGGGGACCGAGGAGCACAAGCGCGCCTGGCTGCCGCGCCTGTGCTCCGGCGACGCGCTCGGCTGCTTCGGGCTGACCGAGCCCGGCACCGGCTCCGACGCCGCGAACCTCACCACCCGCGCCGTGCGCGAGGGGGACTCGTACGTCCTCCACGGGAACAAGATGTTCATCAGCAACGGCACCTGGGCCGACGTCGTGCTGCTCTTCGCCCGCACCGGCGAGGAACCGGGCGAACCGGCCCACCGCGGGATCTCCGCCTTCCTCGTCCCCGCCGACGCCCCCGGCCTGACGCGCCGCGAGGTCCACGGCAAGCTCGGCCTGCGCGGCCAGGCCACCGCCGAACTCGCCCTCGACGGGGTCCGCGTGCCCGCCTCCGCGATGCTCGGCCCGGAGGGCAAGGGCTTCTCGGTGGCGATGTCCGCGCTCGCCAAGGGCCGCATGTCGGTCGCTGCCGGCTGCGTCGGGATCGCACAGGCCGCCCTGGACGCGGCCGTCTCGTACGCCGCCCACCGCGAGCAGTTCGGCAAGCCCATCGCCCACCACCAGCTGGTCCAGGAACTCATCGCCGACATCTCGGTCGACGTGGACGCGGCCCGGATGCTGACCTGGCGCGTCGCGGACCTCATCGACCGCGGGCGGCCCTTCGCCACCGAGTCCTCCACCGCCAAGCTCTTCGCCTCCGAGGCCGCAGTGCGCGCCGCCGGCAACGCCCTCCAGGTGCACGGCGGCTACGGATACATCGACGAGTACCCGACCGGGAAGCTGCTGCGCGACGCCCGCGTGGCGACCCTGTACGAGGGCACCAGCCAGATCCAGAAACTCCTCATCGGCCGTGCCCTCACCGGGGTTTCGGCCTTCTAGAGCGCCCCGGTGCCCGGCGCCCCGGTGCCCGGCGCCCCGGTGCCCGGCGCCTCACGGGTTGAGTACCCGTATGAGTACGCGTGCGCATGCGCTCCGCCCCGCCGCGGCCCGATGCTCGACGCATGAACGAGACACCGGTCAAGCAGCAGAGCACGGGGGCGTACTACGGACAGGCCGTCGCCTCCTTCGCCATCGCCCTCATCGCCGTGGCCGTGGGGATCTACCGCCTGGACGCCGACGGCTGGGTCCGCGCCTTCCTCGGGATCGCGGTCCTCTACCTCACCACCTCCGCCTTCACCCTCGCCAAGGTGATCCGCGACCGCCAGGAGGTCACGCAGATCGTCAGCCGAGTGGATCAGGCCAGAATGGAGAAGATCATGGCCGAGTACGATCCGTTCGCGCCGAAGTAGCCCCCGTGGCCGAAGCGACCGGCCCGAGAATGCTAAGCGCTTGCTCACCCGCCCTGTAGGGTGTTCACTCCCGAATGGTGAAGAGGTGAGTGGGCGATGGACAGCGCGGAGGACACGGCCGAGGGCTACCGACCGTGGTCCGAGGTCACCCCGGACGCCGCACGGCGGCTGCTCGTCGCCGCCGTCGACGCCTTCGCCGAGCGCGGCTACCACGCCACCACCACCCGCGACATCGCGGGCCGCGCCGGCATGAGCCCGGCCGCGCTCTACATCCACTACAAGACCAAGGAAGAGCTGCTCCACCGGATCAGTCGCATCGGGCACGACAAGGCCCTCGACATCCTTACCACCGCCGCCGACGGCCCCGGCTGCGCCGCCGAGCGCCTCGACGCCGCCGTGCGGTCCTTCGTACGGTGGCACGCCGCGCACCACACCACCGCGCGCGTGGTCCAGTACGAGCTCGACGCCCTCGCCCCGGAGCACCGCTCCGAGATCGTGGCGCTGCGCCGGCAGAGCGACGCCGCCGTCCGCCGCATCCTCGCCGACGGGGTCGCGGCGGGGGAGTTCGACGTCCCCGACGTGCCGGGCACCACCCTCGCCGTCCTGTCGCTGTGCATCGACGTGGCCCGCTGGTTCAGCGCGGCCGGACAGCGCACGCCCGACGAGGTCGGCGCGCTCTACGCCGACCTCGTACTGCGCATGGTGGGGGCGCGGCCGCGCCCTCAGAAGTAGTAGCGGGACACCGACTCCGCCACGCACACCGGCTTCTCGCCGCCCTCGCGTTCCACCGTCACCGTGGCCGTGACCTGTACGCCGCCACCCGCCTCCGCGACCTCCGTGATCACGGCGGTGGCGCGCAGCCGCGAACCGACCGGCACCGTCGCCGGGAAACGGACCTTGTTCGTCCCGTAGTTGAGGCCCATCCGCATGCCCTCGACCCGCATGACCTGCGGCACCAGGCTGGGCAGCAGCGACAGGGTCAGGTAGCCGTGCGCGATGGTGGAGCCGAAGGGGCCCGTCGCGGCGCGCTCCGGGTCCACGTGGATCCACTGGTGGTCGCCGGTGGCGTCCGCGAAGAGGTCGATCCGCTTCTGGTCCACCTCCAGCCACCCGCTCGGACCGAGCGGTTCGCCGATCCCGGCGTGCAGTTCCTCGGCGGACGTGAAGACCCTCGGCTCGGCCATGCCTGTTCCTGTCTCTCGCGGACCACTGACTCACGGACGAATAAGCGCTTGCTCAGCATGCTGGGACCGTATGTGTATGTCAACGGACCTCCGGCTACCCTCGGCCGGGTGCCGCAGATTCCCGAGAAGGTCCACGAGCTCACCGTCGGCCAGCTGTCCGCCCGTAGTGGCGCCGCCGTATCGGCGCTCCACTTCTACGAGGCCAAGGGCCTGATCCACAGCCGCCGCACGGCCGGCAACCAGCGCCGCTACACCCGTGACGCGCTGCGCCGGGTGGCCTTCGTACGCGCGGCCCAGCGGGTGGGCATCCCGCTCGCCAGCATCCGTGAGGCACTGGCCCGGCTCCCCGAGGAGCGCACCCCCAACCGGGAGGACTGGGCCCGCCTGTCCGAGGCCTGGCGCACCGAGCTCGACGAACGGATCAGCCGGCTCGCCCGGCTGCGCGACCACTTGACGGACTGCATCGGCTGCGGCTGCCTCTCGATGGAGACCTGCGCCCTGTCCAACCCCGACGACGTCTTCGGCGAACGGCTCACCGGCTCGCGCCTCTGACCCGCCCACCGGCCTCACCCCTGCCGCAGCAGCAGTTCCCCGGCCGCCGTGACCAGTTCGGCGTTCGAGCGCGCCGGCCGGCCGTCCGGCAGGTGCAGCACGTCCCCCACGCCGGTCCGCGCGGCCGCGCCGCACCGGCCGGCCAGGCGTAGCGCCGGCCAGGAGGCCCCGTCGCACCCGAACAGCAGCACCGCCTCCGGCGCCAGCCCGCGCAGACCGGCCGGCAGGGCCGGCCCTGCCCCGGCCGCCCGTACGTCCGGCGGCTCCTCGGCGACCTCCGCCGCCACCCGGACCCGGCCGACGCCGCCCGGGCCCCCGCCGAGTCCGCGCCCCTGCTCCCGTACCAGCCAGGCCCGCAGCCGCTCCAGCGCCTGCGGCCCGGCCGCGCCCCCGAGCGCGACCACCGCGTCCACCGCGACGCCCCGCTCCAGCAGGGCCCGCGCGAGCTCGGCCGCCCCCGGCTCCGCGAAGCGCACCACCGCCCGGTCCGGCAGTACCGTCCACGCCCGGACCCGCGCCAGCCGCTCCGCCGGATCCGGCTCGGCCCCGATGCTCGCCGGCACCGTCAGCGGTACGCCCACCCCCGCGCCCCGCAGCACCTCCAGCACCGGCCCGACCACCCGGGGCGAGAGGCTCTCCCGCCCGCACGGGGCCCGCGGGTGCACCAGCACCTCACCCGCCCCGGCGGCGACGGCCCGCACCGCCGACCGAGCAAGATCCTCCGGCGACACGGGCACGGCCGGCCCGTCGGCCGCACTGCGCGAACCGTTCAGCGAGACCACCGCCAACAGGCCCGCACCGCTCACGCCGCGCCCGCCGAGGGGAAGTCCGCCAGCGCCGGTCTCGGCACCACGATCCCGCAGCCCGCGCACACCGGCCCGTCCCACGCCAGCGCCCCCGCCCAGGGGCCCACCGGAGCCACCTCCGGCCACCGCAGCTCGGTGTCCCCGCAGACCGGGCACGCCGTCCCCGGCTCCGACTCCAGCGCCCGGACCAGGCGCCGCAGCACCTCGCCCAGCGCCCCCTCCGGCCGCACCCCCGGGTCCGCGCAGCGCACCACCGCGTCCCCGCTGCCGCCCCACGCCCACTCCGGCCGGCGCAGCCCGTGGTGCTTCTCCCGCCGGCGCCGTTCCGCGAACTGGCGCTCGTACTCCAGCCAGACCGTCCGCGCGTCCTCCAGCTCCTCCAGCGCGGCGACCAGCCGCAGCGGGTCGGCCCCCCGGTCCTCGGGGCCGATCCCGTGCCGGTCGCACAGGTGCCACCACGTGGCCCGGTGCCCGTAGGGCGCGAACCGTTCCAGGCAGCGGCGCAGCGAGTGGCGCCGCAGAGCCCGGTCATTGCGCGCGTCGCGCACCTGATAGGCCAGACTCCGGAATCCCGCCATCACACCATCACCTCCGCCGATGTGCCCAACATGCCCGCTCGGGTGCGGGCGCATGCGGGGGCGGACGAGGCGTGCCGGTGGCACATGGCCGGAACTCAGCGCCCCATGCGCCCCGCGGACACCACCACCCGGGCCAGTTCCTCGTGGCAGATGTCGCTGTGCGCCCCCGAGGGGGCGCCGCCGCGCCGCACCACGGAGCCCGCGTCCACGCTGACGCAACCGGCCGCGGGCACCCCGTCGCGCAGGGCGGTGTCCAGGCTCAGCCGCGGCGCTCCCGGCACCGCCCGGACCCCGTCGTGCCCGATCGCGCCCCACCGTTCGTCGAAGCCGAGCAGACCGGCCGAATCACCTGCCATGCGGGACGCCAGCGGGTAGAAGACCTTGAGGGCGGAGTCGTGCGGGGAGTGGCAGGCCACCACCGGCCCGTCGACCCTACGGTCGAGGCCGCGCAGGGCCCCGCCGCGGTCCTTGTCGTGCGGCAGCCGGTCGGCGAAGGCGTAGTGGGAGAAGGCTCCCTGGAGCAGGGTCACGGACTTCACGTACCGGGCTCCGTCCGGCACCGCGCGCAGCGAGAAGGACACCACCCGCGCCCCGAAGCTGTGGCCGATCAGATGGAACCGCATCGCCGGACGGCCCGCCGCCAGCTCCGCCAGTACCGGGCCCAGCCCCCGCTCGCCGACCACACCCGCCCGCTTCTTCATCTTGTAGTACGTCGCCTGTCGGAGCAGTTCCTTGGCGCCGCCCCACAGGCCGCAGGGGCCCTCGCCGACCGTGAGCCGGGGCCCCTCGGCGCCGGCGGCCACGCTCCCGGTCCCGGTCCCGGTCCCGGCCCCGGCCCCGGTCCCGGCCCCGGCCCCGGTCCCGGCCCGGGCCCCGGCCCTCGCCAGGGCGAGGGAGAGGACCCGGCAGACCTCCAGCACGTCGTCCGCGAAGATCGCGGGGACCGCCGGCGCGGCCGGCGCGTGCACCGAGTCGACCCCGGCCAGCTCCCGTACGAGCGCACCGAACTCGATGAAGGCGGCCGCCGACTCCGGCTGCTCCGCCAGCAGTTCGGCAAGCCGGTCCAGCTCCGCGCGCCGGCCCGGCCAGACCCCTTCGAGCGCCTGCCGGGTGAGGGGGTCGAGGGCGCAGCCGTAGCCCGGTTCCGCGAGGGCGCCGGGCGCCTCGAAGTCGGGTATCGGCTCGTCGGAAAACCGCATCGAAGGCCACACGACACCCACGTACCCCAGCCGCACCCCCGGCCCCACCAGCGCGGGGAAGGGTGCGAAGAACCGGTCGTAGAGCCGGACCGCCGTGGACCGGTCGCTGTTCCAGCCGTGCGCGAAGACGAGCACGTCCGTGGCCTCCATCCGGGCCACCGCCCCCTGCGTGGCACGGTCCACGTCCCCTTCGGAGTCGAAGGTGAGCTCCGTGTACGGCCCCACCCCGATCCCGGACCCGGTCGCGAACCCGATCCCCTTCCCGTTCCCGACCCCATTCCCGTTCCCGACCCCGTTCCCGCTTCCGGTCCCCGTCCTGGAGCCGAATCCGCCAACGACGTCCGCCATGAGGTCCCCCTTCACGCCGTGCCTCCGGTGCGGCCAGCATCCTGCTGCGGCGCCCGCCCGGCCAGCCCCCCGGCGCGACCGCCTCAGGCGTAGAGCAGGTACTGCGCGCGCACCGCCTCGAAGCGCGCCAGCCCCGCCGCCCAGTCGCCCGCGACCTCCTCCACCCCGGCGCCGGCGTCCACCAGCGTGCGCACCCGGTCCGAGCCGGTCAGCCGGTCGATCCAGTGGTCCGCGCGCCACCCGAAGCCGCTCCACGCCCGGCGCGCGGTGACCAGCAGTCCGATGCCGGCCCGCACCGGGTCGAAGGCCTCCCGGTCGTGCACGATCAGCCGGACCCCGCCGCACACCTTCCCCACGTGCTTGGAGAAGGTGGGAGTGAAGTACGCCTCCCGGAACCACACCCCGGGCAGCCCCAGCCCGTTCGCCGCCTCCGCCCAGCGCCGGTCGATCCCCTCCGCGCCCAGCACCTCGAAGGGCGTGGTCGTCCCGCGCCCCTCGGAGAGATTCGTCCCCTCGAACAGGCAGGTGCCGGCGTACGCGAGGGCCGTGTCGGGCGTCGGCATGTTCGGGCTCGGCGGCACCCACGGCAGCCCGGTCTCCCCGAAGAACGACCCGCGCCGCCATCCGGACATCGCCACCGTGGTCAGCCGGACCGGCGCGGCGCCCAGGAACTCGCCGTTGAAGAGCCGTGCCAGCTCGGCCGCCGTCATCCCGTGCGCGAGCGCGATCGGCTCCCGGCCCACGAAGCTCGCGTACGGCCGCTCCAGCACCGGCCCCGCGGCCCGCCGGCCGCCCACCGGATTCGGCCGGTCCAGGACCACCACCGCCTTGCCGGCGAGGGCGGCCGCGCGCATGCAGTCGTAGAGCGTCCAGATGTAGGTGTAGAAGCGCGCCCCGACGTCCTGGATGTCGAAGACGACGGTGTCGATCCCGGCCGCCGTGAACACGTCGGCGAGCCGCTGCCCGTTCCTGTCGTACGTGTCGTACACGGGCAGCCCGGTCGCCGGGTCCCGCGAGGCCCCCTCGGAGTCGCCCGCCTGCGCCGTCCCGCGGAACCCGTGCTCGGGCCCGAACACCGCGACGAGGTCGACCCGTTCGTCCGCGTGCAGCACGTCCACCAGGTGGCGGGCGTCGGAGGCGATCCCGGTGGGGTTGGTGACCACCCCCACCTTCTGCCCGGCCAGGACGGCGTACCCGTCCGCCGCCAGCCGCTCGAAGCCGGTACGCACCCGGCCCGCCGCCGGTGTCGCGCCGCCCCCGGCAGTCCCGGCAGTCCCGGCGGTCCCGCCGGTCCCGGCAGCTCCGGCGGTACCCGCCGCGCCCAAGGCGCCCCCCGCGCCCACCGCGCCGATCGATCCCACGGCCCCCGCAAGCCCCAGCACCCCGCGTCGCGACAACGTCATCCCGACACGCTAAGCACCGCACCCCTTCCGCCCCGACATACCGACTGGTTAGTCTGCCCAGATCCGCAACCGGCCGTACGAGAGGTGTGATCCCGTGAGCGCGTACCAGGACCAGCGAGTCGTCGTCACCGGCGCGGGCGGCGGCATCGGCGCCACCCTCGCCCACCGCTTCGCGGCCGAGGGCGCCACGGTCGTGGTCAACGACCTCGACCCCGCCAGGGCCGCCGCGGTCGCGGGCGAGATCGGAGCCCGGGCGATCCCGCTGCCGGGCGACGCCTCCCGGATCGTGGCCGAGGCCCGCGAGGCCCTCGGCGGAACGGTCGACGTCTACTGCGCCAACGCCGGACTCGCCTCGGGCGGTGACGCCGGCGCCGAGGAGGCCGTCTGGGAAGCGGCCTGGGACGTCAACGTCATGGCCCATGTCCGCGCCGCCCGGCTGCTGCTGCCCGACTGGCTGGAGCGGGGGAGCGGCCGCTTCGTGTCCACCGTCTCGGCCGCCGGTCTGCTGACCATGATCGGAGCGGCCCCGTACAGTGTCACCAAGCACGGTGCGCTCGCCTTCGCCGAATGGCTGTCACTGACCTACCGGCACCGCGGTGTCCAGGTCCACGCCATCTGCCCGCAAGGAGTGCGCACCGACATGCTGACCGCCGCGGGCTCGGCGGGCGAACTCGTCCTCGCGCCGACCGCGATCGAGCCGGAAGCGGTCGCGGACGCGCTGTTCGACGGCATGGAGAAGGGCCGCTTCTTGATCCTCCCGCACCCCGAGGTCGCCGACTACTACGCGGTCCGCGCCACCGAACCGGACCGCTGGCTGAGCGCCATGAACCACCTCCAGCAGACATGGGAGACCCGGTGACCTCCACCTACGCCGCCCAGCCATGGCTCGGCCTGCTCTCACCGGCCCAGCGGGCGCCCGTCGCGCCGCCGCCCACCGTCCTGCACGCCTTCCGCGAAGCCGCCGCCCGAGCCCCCGAACGCACCGCGCTCGCCTACTTCGACGGCCGGATCGGCTACGCCGAGGCCGACGCGCTCTCCGACTCCGTCGCCGGCCACCTCGCGGCGCGCGGCGTCCGGCGCGGCGACCGGGTCGCGGTCATGCTCCAGAACACCCCGCACTTCGTGCTCTCCGTCCTCGGCGCCTGGAAGGCCGGGGCCGTCGTCGTCCCCCTGAACCCCATGTACAAGGCGGGCGAGGTCGGCCACGTCCTGCGCGACTCCGGGGCCGCCGCACTCGTGTGCGACGACGGCGCGTGGACGGCGTACCTGAGGGAGGCCGTGCGGGGCAGCGCCGTGCGGAGCGTCCTGACCGCCTCGGACCGCGACTTCCAGACGCGTGACGACCCGCGGCTCTTCGCACCGCGGCCCCAGGACCCCGCCCCGGTCCGGCCCTCCGTACCGCACCAGCAGGCCGGGTCCGCGGACCACACCGCCGCCGGTCCCGCCGGCCCGCACGCCGCCGACCCGCACACCGCCGACCTCGCGTCCGTGGCCCGCCGGGGCCACCGCGCCCCGGACGGCCCGGAGCCCACCGCCGACGACACCGCCCTCATCAGCTACACCTCCGGCACCAGCGGTACCCCCAAGGGCGCGATGAACCCGCACGGGGCGCTCACCTACAACGCCGTACGGCAGGTCACCTCCCACCCCATTGCCGAGGGCGCCGGCTACTTCGCCCTCGCGCCCCTCTTCCACATCACCGGCATGGTCTGCGAGCTCGCCGCGTGCTTCGTCAACGCCGGCACCCTCGTCATCGCCCACCGCTTCGACGCCGGCGCCGTCCTCGACGCCTTCCTGGAACACCGCCCCGCCTACACCGTCGGCCCGGCCACCGCCTTCATGGCGCTCGCCGCCCACCCCGCCGTCACCCCCGACCACTTCGCCTCCTTCCAGGTGATCTCCTCCGGCGGCGCCCCGCTCCCGCCCGCGCTCGTCGAGCGCCTGCGAGCGGCCTTCGGCTTCTACCTGCGCAACGGCTACGGCCTCACGGAGTGCACCGCCCCCTGCGCCACCGTGCCCGTGCACCTCGAAGCCCCCGTCGACCCCGCCTCCGGAACCCTGTCCGTGGGCCTGCCCGGCGCCGACACGGTCGTCCGCATCCTCGACGAGGACGGGGCCGAACTCCCCATCGGCCGGACCGGCGAGATCGCCGTCCGCGGCCCCCAGGTCGTGCCCGGCTACTGGGGCCTGCCCGCCGAGACCGCCGAGGCCTTCCCGGACGGCGAACTGCGCACGGGGGACGTCGGCTTCATGGACCCCGACGGCTGGCTCTACGTGGTCGACCGCAAGAAGGACATGATCAACGCCTCCGGCTTCAAGGTCTGGCCGCGCGAGGTCGAGGACGTGCTCTACACCCACCCCGCCGTCCGCGAGGCCGCGGTGGTCGGCGTCCCCGACCCGTACCGCGGAGAGAGCGTCAAGGCGTACGTGAGCCTGCGCCCCGGCACCGCGGCCCGGCCCGAGGAACTCTCCGCGTACTGCGCCGAGCGCCTCGCCGCGTACAAATACCCGCGCCGGGTCGAGATCCTGCCTGTCCTTCCGAAGACGACCAGTGGCAAGATCCTGCGACGGGAACTGCGCGACCGCGGCTGAAAACAGTCGGACGGTCGTACAGCTGGTCGCAGCGACCAGGCAGAACGAGAAGAGGAAGGTCAGCACCATGGCGGCCAGGACCACGGAACCCGCAGGCACGCACGAGGCCCCGGTACCGCAGCGGCTGCTGGCCGTCGCCACCCGGCTGTTCGCCGAGCGCGGCTACGACCGCACGTCCGTCCAGGAGATCGTCGAGGCGGCCGGGGTCACCAAGGGCGCGCTCTACCACTACTTCGGTTCCAAGGACGACCTGCTGCACGAGGTGTACGCGCGGATGCTGCGCCTGCAGCAGCAGCGCCTCGACGCGGTGGCCTCCTCCGACGCCCCCGTCGAGGAGCGGCTGCGGGCGGCGGCCGCCGACGTGGTCGTCACCACCATCGAGAACCTCGACGACGCCATGATCTTCTTCCGGTCGATGCACCAGCTCAGCCCGGAGAAGTTCAAGCAGGTACGGGCGGAGCGCCGGCGCTACCACGAGCGCTTCCGGGCGCTGATCGAGGAGGGGCAGCGGGCCGGCGTGTTCTCCACCGCCACCCCCGCCGACCTGGTGGTGGACTACCACTTCGGGTCCGTGCACCACCTGTCCACCTGGTACCGGACCGACGGCCCGCTCACACCGCAGCAGGTCGCCGACCACCTCGCGGACCTGCTGCTGCGGGCCCTGCGGCCCTGACCGCGGCCGGGTCCAGCGAGGGGTAGTCGGTGTAGCCCTCCGGCCCCTGGACGTACATCAGGAACTCCGGCCGCACCTCGTTGAGCGGAGCGCCCGTGCGCAGCCGCTCCACGAGGTCGGGGTTGGCGAGGAAGCCGCGGCCCAGCGCGATCAGGTCGGCGCCGGCGGCCAGCAGGCGTTCGCCGCGCCGCGCGCCCCCGTCGGCCGCCACCTCCTCGCGGGAGAGCGCCGGGTTGGCGATCAGCGTGCCGGGCCAGGCCCTGCGGATCTCCCCGAAGAGCGGCAGGTCCGGATCGGCGTACACCTGGTGCAGGTAGACCGGCCCGAGCTGCGCCAGCGCCGGGATCAGCGCCCGGTAGAGCGCCTCCGTGTCGCCCTCCTCGATGGCGTTGACGTCCAGCCCGGGGGAGATCCGGACGCCGACGCGCTCCGCTCCGACGGCCTCGATCACCGCCCGCACCACCTCGACGGTGAAGCGGATGCGCCCCTCGACGGACCCGCCCCAGCCGTCGGTGCGGCGGTTGGTGTTCCCTGCGAGGAACTGGTGGAGCAGGTGGCCGTTGGCGGAGTGCACCTCCACCCCGGCGAACCCGGCCTCCAGCGCGCCGCGCGCGGCGTCCGCGAAGTCGGCGATGGTGGACCTGACGTCCTCGTCCGTCATCTCCCGGGGCGTCACCGCGTCCCGGAGCCCGCCGGGGGTGTGCAGCGGCTCAGGGAACCGCACCGCCGACGGGGCGAGCGGCACGTGGCCGCTGGTGTCGGGGTGGCCGACCCGGCCGCCGTGCTGGAGCTGGAGGAACATCCGCCCGCCCGCCCCGTGCACGGCGTCGGTGACCCGGCGCCAGCCCGCGATCTGCGCCGGGGTGTGGATGCCGGGGATGTGGGGGTAGGTCTGGCCGACGGCGTTCGGCGTTGCCGCCTCGGCGATGATCAGACCGGCCGAGGCGCGCTGCGCGTAGTAGGCGGCCATGAGTTCGCCGGGTACGCCGTCGGCGCCGGCGCGATTGCGCGTCAGCGGGGCCATCACCAGGCGGCTGGGGAGTTCGAGGCCCCCGAGGCGGGCGGAAGAGAAGAGTCGGGATGCGGCGGTGACCCGCTGTGGCTGCGTCATGCCGGGTACCGTAAAACCTGACACTGATGTCAGATTCAAGACCTGGGGTGGACCGTGCGGATCGGGGAACTGGCGGCGCGCACCGGCGTGGGCGAGCGTTCGCTGCGCTACTACGAGGCACTGGGGCTGGTGGCCTGCGACCGTACTCCCGGCGGCCACCGGGACTTCTCCGAGCGGGCCGTTGACCGGGTCATCCGCATCCAGGAGCTCTACGCGGCCGGCCTGAACAGCGCGAAGATCGGGCAGATCCTGCCCTGCATGCGGGACGAGGACGGCGGCCCGTCGGTGCGCGCGACCCCGGCGCTGGTGGCCGAACTGGTCGGGGAGCGGGAGCGGATCGATCGGATGATCGGCGAGCTGATCCGCTCCCGCGAGGTGCTGGACGAGGTCATCGCGGCGGCGGGCCGCACCACGACGCCCTGACGGGCCTCTCTACATGTAGCGCTTCAGTTCGCGCCGGGCCAGGGACCGCTGGTGCACCTCGTCCGGTCCGTCGGCCAGCCGCAGGGTCCGTGCCGCCGCCCACAGTTCGGCCAGCGGGAAGTCCTGGCTCACCCCGCCCGCGCCGTACAGCTGCACCGCGTCGTCCAGGATCCGCACCACCGCCCGCGGAGTCGCGATCTTGATGGCTTGGATCTCGGTGTGCGCGCCCCGGTTCCCGACCGTGTCCATCAGCCAGGCCGTCTTCAGCACCAGCAGCCGCAACTGCTCCACCGTCACCCGGGCGTCCGCGATCCAGTTCTGCACGACGCCCTGCGCGGCCAGCGGCTTGCCGAAGGCCGTACGCTCCACCGCCCGCCGGCACATCAGCTCGATGGCCCGCTCCGCCATGCCGATCAGCCGCATGCAGTGGTGGATGCGGCCCGGGCCGAGCCGCGCCTGGGCGATGGCGAAGCCGCCGCCCTCCTCGCCGATCAGGTTCGCCGCGGGGACGCGGGCCCCGTCGAACACCACCTCGGCGTGGCCGCCGTGGTCGTGGTCTTCGTACCCGTACACCGTCATGGCCCGGCGCACCTCGACGCCCGGGGTGTCCCGCGGGACCAGCACCATCGACTGCTGACGGCGCGGATCGGCGCCCTCCGGGTCGGTCTTGCCCATCACGATGAAGATCGCGCAGTCCGGGTTCATGGCACCCGAGATGAACCACTTGCGGCCCGTGACCACATACTCGTCACCGGCCCGCTCGATTCGGGTCTCGATGTTCGTCGCGTCCGAGGACGCCACGTCGGGCTCCGTCATGGCGAACGCCGAGCGGATCTCGCCGTTCAGCAGCGGCTGGAGCCACTGCTTCTTCTGCTCCTCGCTCCCGAACTGCGACAGCAGCTCCATGTTCCCGGTGTCCGGGGCCGCGCAGTTCGTCGCCATGGGCGCCAGGTGCGGGCTGCGGCCGGTGATTTCCGCCAGCGGGGCGTACTGGAGGTTGGTCAGGCCCGCGCCGTACTCCGAGTCGGGCAGGAAAAGGTTCCACAGGCCCTGGCGCCGTGCCTCGGCCTTCAGTTCACCGAAGACGGCCGGGGTGTCCCACGGCGAGGCCAGCCGTGCGCGCTGCTCGGCGGCGAGGGGCTCCGCCGGAAAGACGTACTCCTCCATGAACGCGAGCAGCCGCTCGCGGAGTTCCTCGGTCCGGGCGTCGAATGCGAAGTCCATGCTGCGTTCCTCAGCCTTTCTTGCCGTTTTCGAAGGGAGGGAGGCCCTGGAGGGTGGTCAGTCCGTGCTCGATGAAGACCGGAACCAGCTCGCCGATCCGGTCGAAGCCCGCCCCGACGGTCTGCCCGAGCGTGTAGCGGTAGTGGATGCCCTCGAGGATCACCGCGAGCTTGAACCACGCGAAGGCCGTGTACCAGGCGATCGCCCCGGTGTCCCGGCCTGACCGGGCGGCGTACCGCTCGACCAGCTCGGCGGGTGACGGATGGCCGGGAGCCCCGCTCGTCGTGCTGACCGGGGACCCGGTCAGGCCCAGATCGGAGCTGTACATCACCAGCAGCCCGAGGTCGGTCAGCGGATCCCCGAGCGTGGACATCTCCCAGTCCAGCACCGCCCGGATCGTGTCGGTGCCGGACGGGGATCCGCCGATCAGCACGTTGTCGAGCCGGTAGTCGCCGTGCACCACCGTCGGCGCGGGGGAGTCGGGCAGCCTGCGGCCCAGGGCGCCGTGCAGCTCGTCGATCCCGGCGAGCTCCCGCCCCCGGGAGGCCGCGAGCTGCTTGCCCCAGCGCCGCAGCTGCCGGTCGAGGAAGCCCTCCGGCCGGCCGAAGTCGCCCAGGCCCACCGCCTCCGGGTCCACCGCGTGCAGCTCGACCAGTGTGTCCACCAATCCGAGCACCGCCCGCCGGGTGCGCTGCGGGCCGATCGCGGCGAGTTCGCCGGCCGTGCGGTACGGCACCCCGTCCACGTACTCCATGACGTAGAACGGCGCGCCGAGCACGGTCTCGTCCTCGCACAGCAGCACCGGCTCCGGCACCGGCACGGCCGTCCCGTGCAGCGCCGCGATGACCCGGTGCTCGCGGCGCATGTCGTGGGCGGTGGCCAACACGTGGCCGAGCGGCGGCCGGCGCACCACCCAGCGGGCGGACCCGTCGGTGATCTCGTACGTGAGATTCGACCGGCCGCCCTCGATCAGCCGGCCGCGCAGCGCACCGGCCACGAGTCCCGGCCGGGCCCGGTCGAGATGACCGCGCAGCCGCTCCAGGTCCAGGCCTCGGGGATCGGCCGGGGCTGAGGTCATGGTGCGCACCTCCGTGCGGAGAGTTGACGAGGGGGAAGAGCGGGCGGTGCGTCGGCGCACCCCCGCACCCAATCATGCCGACCAGTCGGTATGTAGTCCAGAGGGCGGGCCGAAAGAACACCTCCGGCCGGCCGGCCTCATGCGTGACAGAGGATCGGCGTACCGCCGTTCATCGCGGTCATGTCCCTCAGCACCGCCAGTATGTCCAGCGGCGCACCCTCCGGCTCACCGGCCAGCTCCGCGTACGCCCGGTGCACGTTCGCCACGAGGCGCTCGCTCTCCCGCCACGCGGAGAACTCGCCGAGATCGGCCTGCCGGGCCGCCTCCAGCGGGGTCAGCCCCTTGGCGTGCCCCTCCCGGGCGAGCTCGGACACGTACCGCAGGTAGCGCTCGGTGGAGTCGTAGGCCGACGGGTCGGTCAGCGGTCCGTGGCCCGGTACGACGGTCTCCGCGTCCAGTGATCGCAGCAGCTCCAGCGCCCGCAGGGAGCCGGCCAGCGAGCCCATCGCCAGGAACGGCGTGCCCCCGGCGAAGACCAGGTCCCCGGTGAAGACCACCCGCTGCGCGGGCAGCCACACGACCGAGTCGCCGGTGGTGTGCGCGACGCCCGGGTGGACGACCCGCACCTCGGTCCCGCCCACGTGCACGGTCGCCCGGTCGCCGTAGGTGAGGTCGGGCGCGGTGATGTCTATCGCCCCGAAGTCCGTCGCGGGCCAGATCATCTCCAGCTGGTGCCCGGCGGCGAGCTGCTCGGCCCGTGCGTTCTCGTGCCCGAGGATCAACGCCTCGGGGGTGAAGACGGAGTTGCCGTAGGTGTGGTCGCCGTGGTGGTGGGTGTTGACCACGGTCCGGGGGAGCGGGACCCCGGCCGCCACGACCGCCTCGCGCAGTGCCAGCGCCCGCCGCTCGGTGGCGGCGGTGTCCACGAGCAGGGTCCGGCCGCCGTCGCTCACGAAGCCGGCGTTGTTCAGGCACCAGCCGCCGTCCGGCTGGACGTAGGCGTACACCCCCGGCGCGGGCTGGAGCAGGTACGGGTCATCGACGGACATCTGCGCTCTCCCCGGGTCGCTTTGACAGGCGGTCAGCATCCTGTCAGCCGTCGCCGCGGCGGGGGAGGGCGGGTCGCCGCTCGCGGCCGGGGAAGCCCCGGTCGGGAGCCGCCCGGTCAGGGGCGGCCCCGGTCAGTGGTCGTCGTAGTGCCCGTCGTGCTCGGCGTGCCGGTGACCGTCGTGCAGGTAGTCGACGTGGTCGCCGTGCCGGACCGTGTCGTGCCCGCAGTCCGCGCCGTGCGCGTGGGGGTGGCCCTTGTGGGCGGTGTGCCCGGCCGGCTCGCACTCGTCCCAGTGCCCCGAGTGCTCCCGGTGCAGGTGGCCGTCGTGCGCGTAGTCGACGTGGTCGCCGTGCGGGACTGCCTGGTGGCCGCAGTCCGCGCCGTGGGCGTGCTGGTGCGTGGGGTGTTCGTGGTGGAGGGTCGTCATGGTGCCGAGACTAGTGCGAATGGTCGGCTATTGCCCGTTGTGTCCCGATCGGTGAAGGGAAGTGGGATGATCCGGCGAGCGGCTCAGAGGATGACCGCCATCGCGAACACCGCCAGCGCCACCGTGCACGCCACCACGGCCAACGCCGACCGGGGCGCCAGCCCCCGCGGCCGGCCCGTGGCCAGCGCCCGGATCCTGCGGTGCGCCACCCACAGGAACACCAGCCAGATCAGCACGATCACCGCCGCCCCGGCCACCTCCGTCGACGAGCCGGACCCGTGCAGCGCCTGCCGCAGCGCCAGCACCGCCACCACCGAGGACGCCAGCGTCGTACGCCGCCAGGCGAGCCGGGTCCGCTCGGGCTGCAGCCCGGCGTCGCGGTCCGTGCCCGGCACGTTCACCGCCCCGACGTCCAGCCCAGCAGCACGACCACCACCATCGCCACCGCGACCAGCCCCACGCCCAGGCTCAGCACCACCGGGAACCGCGACAGCGGCAGGTCCTCGTGCCGCCGCATCGCCCGCTCGCAGCGCACCCAGTGGTTCACCGCGCGCAGCGCGCAGGCGGCGCCGACCGCGAGCAGCGTGAAGGCCATCCCGACCCGCACCCCCCACCGCAGGTCGGGCAGGAACTGGTCGACGGCGAAACCGCCGCCGACCAGGGCCAGCGCGGTCCGGATCCAGGCGAGGAACGTACGCTCGTTGGCCAGCGAGAATCGGTAGTCGGGGGTCTCGCCCTCGTCCTTCAGCCGCGACGGCGCGAACCACAGGCGTACGTCCTTGACGAAGTCGATCACCCGGTCAATCTACTGGCGGGAGCCACGACGCGCGCACAGCCGCCGGTAGGCCTCCAGCCCGTCCGGCACCCAGGGCCACTCCCCGTCGGCGACCCGCCGGTCCAGTTCGTCCCGCGTGAGGAAGGTGTGCCAGTCCACCTCCGAGACCTGCGGGGCCACCGGCAGGTCGCACCGCACCTCGTGCACGTACGACCACCAGGCCCCGCCCGGGCCCTCGTACAGGAACTTGAACAGCGGCTCCGGCTGCGCCAGCCCCCGCACCCCCAGCTCCTCCTCGGCCTCCCGCAGCGCGGCCTCCCCGTAGCTCTCGCCGGCGCCCAGCACCCCGCCCACGAACATGTCGTAGTGCGAGGGGAAGACGAGCTTCGAAGCGGTGCGCCGGTGCACGAAGATCCGCTCCTGCGCGTCCGTGGCCAGCACGAACACACAGCGGTGGATCAGCCCGCGGGCGTACACCTCGCCCCGCGGGGCCTGACCGGTGACCCGGTCCTCCCGGTCCACCACGTCCAGTACTTCATCAGCGGCACTCACAGGTTCATCCAATCACCGCTGTTGACTGGTTACCGCTCCGTAGCAAAGGATCTGCCCCACCATCGACGGAGGACGGGTATCCGCATGACGTACGACGCAGACGTGATCGTGATCGGAGCCGGGCTCGCGGGCCTCGTGGCCACCGCCGAGCTCGTCGACGCGGGCCGCAAGGTCATCCTGCTCGACCAGGAGCCGGAACAGTCCATCGGCGGCCAGGCGCACTGGTCCTTCGGCGGCCTGTTCTTCGTGGACTCGCCCGAGCAGCGCCGGATGCGGATCAAGGACAGCCACGCCCTCGCCCTCCAGGACTGGCTGGGCACCGCCGGGTTCGACCGCGAGGAGGACGCCTGGCCGCGCCGCTGGGCCCAGGCCTACGTCGACTTCGCGGCCGGTGAGAAGCGCCCCTGGCTGCACCGGCAGGGCGTCCGCTTCTTCCCCGTCGTCGGCTGGGCGGAGCGCGGCGGCTACGACGCCAACGGACACGGGAACTCCGTCCCCCGCTTCCACATCACCTGGGGGACCGGCCCCGGCCTGGTGGAGCCCTTCGAGCGGCGGGTCCGGGAAGGCGTGGCCCGCGGCCTGGTCCGCCTGGCGTTCCGCCACCGGGTGACCGGACTGTCCGCCACCGCCGGCGCCGTGGACACCGTGACCGGCGAGATCCTGGAGCCCTCCGACGCCGTACGGGGCACCGCCAGCGGCCGCGAGGCCACCGGGTCCTTCTCCCTGCGGGCCCAGGCCGTGATCGTCACCAGCGGCGGCATCGGCGGCAACCACGACCTCGTGCGCGCGCAGTGGCCCGCCCGGCTCGGCACCCCGCCGCGGCGGATGCTCTCCGGGGTCCCCGCACACGTCGACGGCCTGATGCTGGGCATCGCGGAGGCGGCGGGCGCCAGCCACATCAACAAGGACCGGATGTGGCACTACACCGAGGGCATCCAGAACTGGGACCCGATCTGGGCCAAGCACGGCATCCGCATCCTCCCCGGCCCGTCCCCGCTCTGGCTGGACGCCACGGGCAAGCGGCTGCCCGTACCGCTCTTCCCCGGCTTCGACACCCTCGGCACGCTCGACCACATCATGAAGACCGGCCACGACCACACCTGGTTCGTGCTCAACCAGCGCATCATCGGCAAGGAGTTCGCCCTCTCCGGCTCCGAACAGAACCCCGACCTCACCGGCAAGTCGGTGCGCGACGTCATCACCCGGGCCCGCCAGGCCGTACCCGGCCCGGTCAGGGCCTTCATGGAGCACGGCGCCGACTTCGTCGTCGAACGCGACCTCTCCGCCCTCGTGCGCGGCATGAACGCCGTCACCAAGGAGGACCTCCTCGACGAGGCCGCCGTCCGGCGCGAGATCGTGGCCCGCGACCGCGAGATCGCCAACCCCTTCACCAAGGACCTCCAGGTCACCGCCATCCACGGCGCCCGCAGGTACCTGGGCGACAAGCTGATCCGCACCACCGCCCCGCACCGCATCCTCGACCCCGGGGCCGGCCCGCTGATCGCCGTACGGCTCTCGATCCTGACCCGCAAGTCCCTCGGCGGCCTGGAGACCGACCTCTCCTCCCGGGTCCTGACCGGGACGGGCGAACCGCTGCCGGGCGTCTACGCCGCGGGCGAGGCGGCCGGATTCGGCGGCGGCGGGGTCCACGGCTACCGGGCCCTGGAGGGCACCTTCCTCGGCGGGTGCATCTTCTCGGGCCGCGCGGCGGGCCGGGCCGCGGCCCAGGCGGTCGGCTGAGCCCGGCCCTGCCGCCGGCCTCGGCCCCAGGCCCCGGCCCCGGTGCCCGGCCCCGGCGCCCAGCCGTCGGCGCGCTGCCACCGGCCCCGCCGCCCGCCACCGGCCCCGCCGCCCGCCACCGGCCCCGCCGCCCGCCACCGGCCCCGCCGCCCGCCGCTCGGCCCCGCCGCCCGCCACCGGCCCCGCGACCCGCCGCTCGGCCCGGCCCTCGGCGCCCGGCGCTCGGCCCCGCCGCCCGTCGCCCGGCCCCCGGCCCCGGCACCCGTCGCCCGGCCCTCGGCCCCCGGCCGCGGCGCCCCCTCGCGGGCCGGGGGCGTCAGACCAGTCGCTCGGTGACCCGGAACCGCTCCGCGATGACGGGTGTGTCGTCGTCGACCGTGAAGCCCGGGTCGCCGATCACCGTGCGCACCGGCTCGCTGTGCCAGAACTCCTCGTGTGCCGTGCGCCATTCGGCCACCGACGTGTATCCCTCCCCCTCGTCGAGGGCGTGCCCCAGTCCCACGTCGGCGAGCCGCAGCACCTCCACGGCCGTCACCTCCACCACCGCCACCCCGCGCTCGTCGGAGTCGACCAGCAGGGACCGCGTGCCGGGCTCCGGCAGCGGTTCCCGCTCCGCCTCGTACTCCGCGAGCAGGCCGGTGGTGCTGGTCTTCGCCCCGCTCAGCACGGCCGCGACCAACTGGTCGCGCAACGGGCCGGGGAAGCCCAGCAGGTACGGGGGAAGATCGCCATATGCAGTCATACGGCCACCCTACGGCGCGGCCCATGGCCGCCCGGAACGAATGCCGCCCGACCAACTGGCACGGTGGCCAGAGCAGTTGAAACCCGCCACGCAGTGGACTGGACCTTGACTCGGAGCTGCGCGTACCGCTTTGCTGTGCGTGATCACCGGAGTGCTCACCGGAGTTCCGCCCGAATCCGCCCGAGCGCCCGGCGTCCCGTCGCAACCCCCCCGGAACTCCACCGCGGTCCTGCCGCAGCCCCACCGGAGCTCCGTCACAGCACCACCGGCACGATCCCGCGGCCTTGCGGCCGAGCCACGCGCGTGCGCCCAGCGCGCGGGCGGCCGCCGCAGACCCGCGCCCCGCCCCGACCGCCGACCGCCGACCGCCGATCACCGATCGCCGACCCCTGATCACCGATCCCTGATCCCCGACCCCGATCACCGTCCGCCCGCGTCCTGGAGGGAAACCCCGCGGATGTCCCCGCCTCCGCCGCCCCTCGGCCGCGCCCGCAAGCGGGACGCCCAGCTCTTCGACCCGGCCCTCTGCGACGCCGAACTCATCGACGTGCGCTCCCAGTTCGCCCAGGGCCGCTGGGCCAGGGTGCGTTCCCTCCTCGTCGGCACCGGCGACGACTGGGACCGCCGCGGCCACCGCGTCGTCGTGCTCGCCCAAACCCCGGCGGCCACCGCCTGGGCCCGCGAATGGCTGCTCGCCGAACCGGACAGCGCCGACGCCGCCACCCTGCTCGCATGCGCCGCCGTCTTCACCGCCCTGCGCCACAAGGGCACGCCGGCCGCCGCCGAGGAGGCCTGCCGCCGGGCCGCCGCGCTGCTGCCCGACGACCCGACCCCGTGGCTCGGACTGCTCCTGCTCTCCCGCGCCTTCGGCACCGAGGAGGAGTTCAGCCGACACTTCGACCAGGTCCGGGCCCGCCACCGCGAGCACCACCACGCCCACCACCTCATGGTGGCCAAGCTGGCCGAACGCACCCTCGCCCCCGGCCAGGACCCGCTCCACGAGGTCTACGACTTCGCGGCCTGGGCCGCCGAGGAGTCCCCGGCCGACTCCCCGCTGGCCGTGCTCCCCGTCGTCGCGCACGCCGAGCGCTACCGCGTGCTCGCCGCCACGCACGGCCACACCCCCGAGACGGCCGCCGCCCACTGGGCGGGCCGCCGCGCCCGCCAGGTCCTGCGCTCCGCCTTCGACTGGTGGCTGGAGTGGGAGCGCGACGACCACCCCCGCAACCGGGTCGACCTCAACTTCCTCGCCCACGCCAAACTCTGCGAGGGCCGCCCCGCCGAGGCCGCCGCGCTCTTCCACCGCATCGGCAGCCACGCCACCCGCGCCCCCTGGTCCTATCCCGACCGGGACCCGCAGAAGGCCTTCCTCGCCGCACGCAACGTCGCGCTCGGAACCGCCTGACCCCGGACCGGACCCCACGGCCCCACCCCCACTCCGCCCCGCTCCACCCGCTCCGCCCGATCCACCCGATCCACCCCCATCCGCCCCGAAAAGAACCGCGCCCCCGAAAGGACGCCGCCATGCCGACGGGCAGATCCACCACGCTCCAGGACCCGGCCGAGATACGCACCTACAAGGGCCAGGACCGCGCGCTGCGCGCCGACCGCCTCGGCACCGCCGGTCTGCTGCTCTCCGTACTCGCCGCGAGCGCCCCCCTGATGGTGGTCGCGGGTGTCATGCCCACGACCTTCGGCCTGATGGGCGTCGTCGGCCAGCCCCTGCTCTTCGTCATCCTGGGCCTGGTCCTCGCTCTGTTCAGCGTCGGCTACGCCGAGATGAGCCGCCACGTCCACAACGCCGGCGCCTTCTACGCGTACATCGCCCGCGGCCTCGGCCCCACCGCCGGCGCGGCCGCCTCGCTCGTCGCCCTCGTCGCGTACAGCGCCATGCAGGTCGGCGTCTACGGCATCCTCGGCTTCGAGATCTCCGGCCTCTTCGCCACCTACCTGGACACCGAGCTCGCCTGGTGGATCCCCGCCCTGCTCGCGGTCGCCGTCACCGGCGCGCTCGGCTGGCTCAAGATCGACCTCAACGCCAAGGTCCTCGGCGTCCTCCTCCTGATCGAGTGCGCCCTGGTCGTCGTCTTCGACGCCGCCGCCCTCGCCAAGCCCGGACCCGAAGGCCTCTCGCTCCACGCCTTCAACCCCGAGACCCTCGGCGGAGCCGGTCTCGGCACCGCCCTGTGCTTCTGCATCGCCGCCTTCGTCGGCTTCGAGCAGTCCCCCGTGTACGCCGAGGAGACCAGCAGGCCGCACATCGTCGTCTCCCGCGTGATGTTCCTCGCGGTCGGCTTCGTCGCCCTCTTCTTCGCCTTCAGCGCCTGGGCCCTCACCGTCGCCACCGGCCCCGGCGAAGTCGTCAGGGCCGCCGGCGAAGCCGGACCCGGCCTGCTCTTCCAGCTCACCGAGTCCCGCCTCGGCACCACCTTCACCGACGTCCTGCACGTCCTCTTCGTGACCGGCATGTTCGCCGCCATGCTCAGCTTCCACAACGTCGTCGCCCGCTACGCCTTCGCCATGGGCCGCGAGGGCCTGCTCCCCGCCGCCTTCGGCCGCACCAACGCCGGCACCGGCGCCCCCGCCACCGGCTCGCTGCTCCAGACGGGCATCGCGGCCCTCGTCGTCGCCGCCTTCGCCGTCACCGACGACCTGCCGGCCGGCGACCCCACCGCGCCCGTCCTGCACCTGTTCACCTGGATGGGCAGCGTCGGCGCCCTCGGTGTGACGCTCCTCATGGCCGCCGCCTCCTTCGCCGTGATCGCCTTCTTCGTCCGCCGCGGCACCGCCGGCGCCCAGGTCTGGCGGCTCGTCGCGGCCGGAGCCTCCGGCCTCGCCCTGCTCGCCATCGCCGCCTACACCGTCAAGGACTTCGGCGTCCTCGTCGGCGCCGAGAAGGGCTCCGCCCTCAGCTGGGTCCTGCCGGGCATCATCGGCGCCGCCGTCGTCGGCGGACTGCTGTACGGGGCCCTCCTGCGCCGCCGACGCCCGGAGGTCCACGCCCGCATCGGCCTCGGCAACGAGGCCTTCCGCCTCGACCAGGCGGCCGAGGCCGCACCCCGCGACTGACCTCGCTTTCCAGGCTCTGCAGGGCCCCCGACGACCGTTTCCAAGGTCGTCGGGGGCTTCGGTGCGTAGGGGCGATTTTGGCGGCCGGCGGAGCGCCGTGGTCTCCTGGGGCGTTCAAAACACCCGGAACGCGCCACAGGGGACACCACCCAGCTCCCCTGCGACGCCTTCCCGGGCTGCCTGTCCCACCCACGAAGGCGAAGTCATACATGAGTGACCGCACCTTGACCGAGGCACCCGCCCCGGCGTCCTCCCGCCATGTCGACGCTGGTGACGAGGGCTACAGCAAGGACCTGAAGTCCCGCCACATCAACATGATCGCGATCGGCGGGGCGATAGGCACCGGCCTGTTCCTCGGAGCCGGCGGCCGCCTCGCCGGCGCCGGCCCCTCCCTCGCGATCGCCTACGCGGTGTGCGGCGTCTTCGCCTTCTTCGTGGTCCGCGCCCTCGGCGAGCTCGTCCTCTACCGGCCCTCATCCGGCGCCTTCGTCTCCTACGCCCGTGAGTTCATGGGCGAGAAGGGCGCCTACACGGCCGGCTGGCTGTACTTCCTGAACTGGTCCACGACCACCGTGGCGGACATCACGGCCGCCGCCATGTTCGCCCACTACTGGTCCGCGTTCACCGACGTGCCCCAGTGGGTCCTGGCGTTCATCGCCCTCGCCATCGTCCTCACCGCGAACCTGATCTCGGTGAAGTACTTCGGCGAGATGGAGTTCTGGTTCTCGATCGTCAAGGTCAGCGCCCTGGTGATCTTCATGGTGGTCGCCATCTACCTGGTCGCCACCAGCCACCCGATCGACGGCCACACCCCGGGCCTCGCGACGATCACCGACAACGGCGGCCTCTTCCCCTCCGGCGTGATCCCGATGCTCATGGTGGTCCAGGGCGTCGTCTTCGCGTACGCCTCCGTCGAGCTGTGCGGCGTCGCCGCGGGCGAGACCGAGAACCCCGAGAAGATCATGCCGAAGGCGATCAACTCCATCATGTGGCGCGTCGGCGTCTTCTACGTGGGCTCGGTCGTCCTGCTGGCCCTGCTGCTCCCGTACACCGCCTACTCCGCCGACCAGTCCCCGTTCGTGACCGTCTTCGACAAGCTGGGCATCCCCGGCACCGCGGGCATCATGAACCTGGTCGTCCTGACCGCCGCTCTGTCTTCGCTGAACTCGGGCCTGTACTCCACCGGCCGCATCCTGCGCTCGATGGCCCTGTCGGGCTCCGCCCCCAAGTTCACCGGCGTCATGAACAAGGGCAAGGTCCCCTACGGCGGCGTCCTGTTCACCGCCGCCTTCGGCGTCGCCGGCGTCGGCCTGAACTACTGGATGCCCGGCGAGGCCTTCGAGATCGTCCTCAACCTCGCCTCCGTCGGCATTCTCGGCACCTGGGGCATGGTCATGCTCTGCTCGCTCTTCTTCTGGCACCGTTCGAAGAACGGCCTGGTCGACCGCCCGTCCTACCGCCTGCCGTGGGCCCCCTACACCCAGATCGTGACCCTGGTCTTCCTCGCCACGGTCCTGGTCCTGATGTGGAGCGACGGCGGCGTCGGCCGCACCACGGTCATGCTCGTCCCGGTCATCGCCGCCGCCCTCGTGGGCGGCTGGTTCCTGGTCCGCGGCCGAGTCGCCACCCTGTCCGCATCCCGCGACTGACGCCCCACGAGACCCCTCGCGCCGCTCCGGCGCGGGGGCCTCGCCGCTGCCGGACGGGCATCGCGCCCGGGTTTCCGGCCCCGCGCCCCGTAGACGCACGAAAGGCCGGTCAGGATGTCTCCTGACCGGCCTTTGCCGTGGTGTCCGAGGGGGGACTTGAACCCCCACGCCCGATAAAGGGCACTAGCACCTCAAGCTAGCGCGTCTGCCATTCCGCCACCCGGACCGGGTGTGTGTCTCGCGTCCCTCGCGGGCCGTTGCGACGAGCGAAACACTACCAAACATTCCGGGGCCGCCGCCGCGCGCCCGGCGGCGCCGTGCGGCCGCCTCCGGGAACGAAGAAGGACCCCGCCGAAGCGAGGTCCTTCCGTTGGTGTCCGAGGGGGGACTTGAACCCCCACGCCCGATAAAGGGCACTAGCACCTCAAGCTAGCGCGTCTGCCATTCCGCCACCCGGACCGGGTGTCTGCCGTACGTCCCTCGCGGGCCGTTGCGACGTGGAAAACACTACCAAACGGCAGGAGGTCCTCGATCACACCCCCCGACGGCCGGGGATCGCCCTTGGGGAGAGCGGCCCGGAGCGCGAGGATGGGAATGTTCGGTACTGAGTGGATCAGTGGGAGGAAGCAGCGTGAGCGAGTCGAGCGCGGGCAGGACCGTCTCCGGCGAGGACGAGGTCGTCGACCTCTGCCGGGACCTCATCCGGATCGACACCAGCAACTACGGGGACCACTCGGGCCCCGGGGAGCGCAAGGCGGCGGAGTGGGTCGCCGAGAAGCTCGCCGAGGTCGGGCTGGAGCCGCAGATCTTCGAATCGCACAAGGGCCGCGCCTCGACGGTGGCGCGGATCGAGGGCGAGGACCCCTCACGGCCCGCGCTGCTGATCCACGGGCACACCGACGTGGTGCCGGCGAACGCCGCGGACTGGACGTACGACCCGTTCGCGGGCGAGATCGCCGACGGATGCCTGTGGGGCCGCGGCGCCGTCGACATGAAGGACATGGACGCGATGACGCTGGCCGTCGTCCGCGACCGGATGCGCAGCGGCCGCAAGCCCCCGCGGGACATCGTGCTGGCCTTCCTCGCCGACGAGGAGGCGGGCGGCATCTACGGGGCCCGGTACCTCGTCGACAAGCACCCGGGTCTGTTCGAGGGCGTCACCGAAGCAATCGGCGAGGTCGGCGGTTTCTCCTTCACCGTGAACGAGAACCTCCGGCTCTACCTCGTGGAGACCGCCCAGAAGGGCATGCACTGGATGCGGCTCACGGTGGAGGGCACCGCGGGCCACGGCTCCATGACCAACAACGACAACGCCATCACGGAGCTGTGCGAGGCCGTGGGCCGACTCGGCCGCCACCAGTGGCCGGTGCGCGTGACCAAGACCGTACGGTCCTTCCTGGACGAGCTCTCGGACGCGCTGGGCACCCCTCTGGACCCGGACAACATGGACGCCACGCTCGCCAAGCTCGGCGGCATCGCCAAGATGGTCGGCGCGACCCTGCGCAACTCGGCCGCCCCGACGATGCTCGGCGCCGGCTACAAGGTCAACGTCATCCCGGGCCAGGCGACGGCCCACGTCGACGGCCGCTTCCTGCCGGGCTACGAGGACGAGTTCTTCGCCGACCTGGACCGCATCCTCGGCCCCCGCGTGAAGCGCGAGGACGTGCACGGCGACAAGGCTCTGGAGACGGACTTCGACGGCCGGCTGGTCGAGGCCATGCAGGGCGCCCTGAAGGCGGAGGACCCGATCGCGCGGGCGGTGCCGTACATGCTCTCGGGCGGCACGGACGCCAAGTCATTCGACGACCTCGGCATCCGCTGCTTCGGCTTCGCGCCGCTGCAGCTGCCGCCGGAGCTGGACTTCGCCGGGATGTTCCACGGCGTGGACGAGCGGGTGCCGGTGGAAGGACTGAAGTTCGGGGCGCGGGTGCTCGACCGATTCATCGACAACGCCTGACATTCGAGAAGGTGTGCGCATTCCACTGAGAAGAGTGAATGCACTCATACGCTCGTAGCCCTGGTGATCCCTCCTCGTTACAGGTGGTGCGGTCCGCGGCTGGGACCGCACTTTGCCTACTAGGAGGAACAATGCTCAAGAAGGTTGTCGCCGCTGCGGCTGCTACCGGTGGTCTGGTTCTCGCGGGTGCGGGTCTGGCCGTCGCCGACGCGGGTGCCCAGGGTGCGGCCATCGGCTCCCCCGGTGTCCTGTCCGGCAACGTCGTCCAGGTCCCGGTCCACATCCCGGTCAACGTCTGCGGTAACACCGTGAACATCGTCGGCCTGCTGAACCCGGCCTTCGGCAACACCTGCGTCAACGCCTGACGCATCTGAAGTCTTCGGCCCCGGAGCGCATTCCAGCGCTCCGGGGCCACCGGGCTTTTCCGGCCCGGAACCACTTATCGGCGTACCAGGCGGGGGAGTCTGGGCGGCCGGCCTCCGAGCGCCGGCCGACACGTACACACCAGGGGACGAGTACAGATGCGACGACCGGCACAGGTCACCAGGAAGACCCTGATCACCATGGCTGCCGCGGGGGGTGTCCTCGCGCTGGGCGGGGGCTACGCACACGCGGACTCAGCCGCTACAGGGCATGCGAAGAACTCTCCGGGCCTGCTGTCCGGGAACACCGTGCAGGCGCCCGTGGACGCGCCGGTGAACGTCTGCGGGAACACGGTGACGGTGGTGGGAGGCCTCAACCCGGCCTTCGGCAACCACTGCGCCAACGCCTCGGGCCACGGCAACCCCGGCCAGCCGGGCAACCCCGGCCATCCCGGCAACCCCGGCCAGCCGGGCAACCCCGGCGACGATGAACCCTGCGACGACCACCCGGGCAACCCCGGGAACCCCGGGAACCCCGGCACGCCCGGCAACCCCGGCAACCCCGGGAACCCCGGCAACCCCGGGAACCCCGGCACGCCCGGCAACCCCGGCACGCCCGGCACGCCCGGCAACCCCGGCACTCCGGGTAACCCCGGTACCCCGGGCAGCCCCGGCACTCCGGGTAACCCGGGTACCCCCGGCAACCCCGGAACCCCGGGTACCCCCGGCAACCCGGCCAACCCGGGTACGGGTTCCGTCACCCCCGTCACGCACCCCGGCACGGGAAGCGGCACCGAGGCGCACCCCGGCCTCGCCGCGACCGGCGCCGGTGACGTCCTGACCGCCGGCCTCCCGATCGCGGGTGGCCTGCTGCTGGCCGGCACCGTGCTCTACCGGCGTTCCAGGAACGCCGCCTGACGGTCGCTCACGACGCGGGCCCCGCCCCCGGGGCCCGCGTTCACCAGGTCGCGCGGACCTGGCGGATGATCCGGCGGCGCAGCCGCACGCGGCGGCTGCCGTCCCGGTGCAGGCTCAGCCGGTCGATCTCCCAGTTTCCGTACTCGGCATGGTCGGTCAGCAGGCGGGTCGCCTCCTTGCGAGGGACGCCGCGGGGCACGTACACGTCGACGAATTCGTATTCCGGCATCGCATCTATTGTGCGGGCAGAGCCCTGCTACGGATAGCGTCTGCTCTATGTCTGATGCCGCTCTGCCCACTGTTGCCGAGGTCCGCGCCGCCGCCGAGGCGGTCAAGGCCGCGCTCGACCGCCACCTCGCCGCGGTCGAGCGCAGGATCGGGGACGAGGATCCGGACGTCTACGCCGCCTTCAACGAACTCGCCGCCGCCGCCGAGGAATACGACGAGCTCCTCTACGACCGCTACGACGAGGTCACGCCCTTCGAGATCCCGACGCCCGAGGACGGTGTCCCGTACACCGGTCCCGCTGAACCGGCCGCCTTCAGCGTGCTCATCCGCCGCGACTACGCCGTCGCCGAACCGGCGCGGCTGATCGCGCAGGCGGAACGGGTCGCCGCACACGACCGGGACGCCGACTTCGTCCACGACGGAGGCACCGCCGACGCCCTCGGCGTCCTCTTCGGGGAGTACGAGCCCGACGAGATCGCCTCCCGGTACAAGGACTTCGGACTGGAGGAGGGCGACTCCACGCTCTGGGTCGCCGCCTCGGAGGACATGGCGGAACCGGGGGAGTGGCTGGGCTCGCCCTTCGGGCACATCGACCCGCAGGACGTGCTGCACCGGTTCGACGTCAGCTCCGTCTTCGACGAGGAGGCCGACGAGTTCGACGACGCCGAGGACGTCGACGACGCCCAGGAGGAGGACGAAACCACCCGGCCGGGCCTTACTCCCGCCTGACCCCCGACCCCCGACCCCCGACCCCTGACGCATGCCGGCACCGCGGCCTCCCGCCCTTCGTGGCGGGAGGCCGCGGCCGTCTACTGCTCCGGCTGTTCGCCCGCCGCCGCGAGCGCCTTCAGCAGAGCCGCCAGTCGCGTCGTACGCGGCTTCGGCAGTACCTCGGCGACCGCGCGCGGCAGTGCCTGGTCGACGCCGTGCACCACCGACAGGTGCCGCTCGGCCCGCCCGAACGCCGTGTAGACCCAGTCCCGCGACAGGGCTTGCGCCGCGTCGCCCGGCAGTACGACCACGACCGCCGGCCAGCGCGCTCCGACCGCCTGGTGCGCCGTCACCGCCCAGCCGTGCCGGACCTGGGACTCGACCAGGTCCTTCGGTACGACGATCCGCACTCCCGCGCGGTCCAGGTGCAGCCCCTGGGCGTCGGCCGACACCACACGGGCCGGAAGCGCCCGCCCCGGGGAGGGGACGTGGACCACCCGGTCACCGGGGTCGAAGCCGCCGAACCGGCCCGGGCCGGGATTGAGTCGCTCCTTGAGCGCGGCGTTCAGCGCCCGCGTTCCCGCGGACCCGCCGTGCCCCGGGGTGATCACCTGCACGCTGTCCGCCGGGATCCCGAAGGCCCGCGGCACCGACTCCGCCACCAGCTGCACCGCGCGGTGCACGGCCTCCCCGGCGTCCTGCACCGGGACGATCACGACCTCCTTGCCGGGGGCGTCGACCTGGTTCAGCTCCCCGATCCCCACGCCGGAGACGAGCTCGCCGACGGGCCCCGGGTCCGGGGTGCGGGAGACCAGCTGGGGGCAGGTACGCGCTGCCAGTACATCGGCGAACACTCGGCCCGCGCCCGCGGAGCCGAGCACTCCGGGGTCTCCGGACAGGACCAGCCGGGTCCCGTCCGCCATGCCCTCGACCAGCGCGGCGGCGCTCTCCACGTCCAGCTGCGGCGCGTCCAGCACGACCAGCAGGTCCAGTGCGAACTGCCCGTCCGCGTCCCGCCCGGGCCCTTCCTGGCCGGACAGCAGCTCCGCCACCGTCACCGCATCCGGGCCGCCGGGGGCGTGCGCGGCCACGCAGACGCGCAGGCCCAGTCCACGGGCCGCCGCGGCCAGTGCGAGCGGTTCGGCCCGGGCGGCCTCGCCACCCGTATGAGTGACCAGACCATGGCCGGCGACCGCGCGGATCAGCTCGGCGGAGGACCGGTCCGGCGCGGCCGCGGCGGCCTGCTCCCAGTCCGCCGGGTCGCCGAAGGTGCCGGCCAGCCGGGCCAGGCCGTCGGCCAGGCTCTCCTCGGCCATCGCGGCGCCCTCCAGGCCCACGAGGATCCGTACGGGCTGCTCCTCGCCCTCCTCCACCGGCGGGCCGAGGGGCTCGTGGAAGACCAGTACCGAGGCCTCCGCGACGGCCTGCTCCAGCGCCTCGGCCGGATCCGGCACGCCGTACTGGGCCAGGGCCTTCTCCAGGACCGGAACCTCCAGCGCGGTGTGCCCCTTCAGACCCGCCCGGGCCAGCAGCCAGCCCACCAGGACGGCCGTGCGGCGCTCGTCCCCGGGACCGGCCCCCGCGCCCAGCAGGGCGCGGGCGAAGCCGTCCGCCTGCGTCGGACGCACGGCGGGGACCGCCAGCAGGCGCCACGGGTTCTGCGAGAGCTCCTGCGCGGCGCCGTCACCGAGGGCCGCCGCGACGGGTCCCGCCAGCGACTCGGGCGCACCGCCGCGGGCCAGGACGGCCCGTACGCCGTCGACGGCGTCGGCGGAGGGTGCGACGGGCGCGGCCGCCGGAGCCGGGGCGGCGGCGGGACGTGGCGCCTGGGGAGCGGGGGCCGCCTTGCGGGGGGCGGCCGGTGCGTCGTCGAAGTAGGCGGCGGAGGGCTTCGCGCCGCCCTCCACCGCCCGTACGGCGGCCAGGAGGTCGGCGGCCTTCCCGCTGAGCTTCGCGCCTGCTTCGACGGGTCCTTCGCGTTCGGCCTTGCGCCGGGCGATCCGCTCCCGCTCGATCTTCTGCGCGGCCAGTTCGGCCTGGGCCTCGCTGAGCCCGCCGCCTGCGGCGGGCTCGGCCCCGGCCGTGTCGGCGGCTGCCGCGGGAGCCTGCGCACCGGGCTCGGAGGTTGGCCCTGCGGGGCTTTCCCCCACGCCGCCCCTTCCCGAAACCGGTGGCTCCGCCCCCGGACCCCCGTCACCGGCCGGGGCGTCCACCGGGGGCTCCGCTCCCTGGTCTCCGTGCCCGGCGGGGGCGTCCGCGGCCGGCTCCGCGCCCGAGTCACCGTCAGCGGCGGGCTCCGCGTCCGCGTCCTCGGGCCCGGCGGGGGCGGTCATGGGGGGCTCTGTCCCCGGACCCACGTCACCGGCCGGCCCGTCGGCTTCGCCGTGGGGTGCGGCGGAGCCTGCCTCGGGCTCGGGCTCGGGCTCGCGCTCGCCCGGCTCGGTCTGCGCCGGCCGGCCGTCCTCGACGTGCGGCGCGGCCCGCTCGGCGTCGGGCCCGCTCAGGGCCTCCGCGGCAGCGGTGGCGGCTTCGGCCTGACGGTCCGTACTCACAGCGTGCTCCAGTCCTGATCGGGATAGCGGTGCTCCGGCGCCGACACGTCGTCCAGCGCCCGGCAGATCTCCTCCGGAAGACTAAGCGCCTCCACCGACAACGCCGCCGCGAGCTGAGCCGACGTCCGCGCGCCGACGATCGGCGCGACCACACCCGGCCGGTCCCGGATCCACGCCAGCGCCACCTGGAGCGGGGTCACGGCCAGGCCCTGGGCCGCCGTCACCACCGCGTCCACGATCCGGCCCGCCGCGTCGTCGAGGTACGGCTCCACCAGCGCGGCCAGGGACTCCGAGGCGCCCCGCGAGTCGGCCGGGGTGCCGTCCCGGTACTTGCCGGTCAGCACCCCGCGGCCCAGCGGGGAGGACGGCAGCAGACCGACCCCCAGATCCAGCGCGGCCGGCAGCACCTCCCGTTCCACCCCGCGCTGGAGCAGCGAGTACTCCATCTGCGTCGAGGCGATCCGGGTCCGACCCCGGGGGCCGCGAGCTGCCAGGTGGCCGCCTTCGCCAGCTGCCAGCCGCAGAAGCCCGCCACCCCCGCGTACCGGGCCCGGCCGCTGCTCACCGCCAGGTCCAGGGCCTGCAGCGTCTCCTCCACCGGCGTCGCCGGATCGAAGGCGTGGACCTGCCACAGGTCGACGTGGTCGGTGCCCAGCCGGTCCAGCGAGTCGTCCAGGGCCGCGAGCAGATGTCCGCGCGAGCCGTCGAAGCGCCGGTCCGGGTCCGGGACGCTGCCCGCCTTCGTCGCGATCACCAGGTCCCGGCGCGGGACGAGCCCGCCCACCAGCCGCCCGAGGAGGTACTCCGCCTCACCGCCGCCGTAGACGTCGGCGGTGTCGACGAGGGTGCCGCCCGCCTCCCAGAACGCCTTCACCTGTTCGGCGGCGGCTTCCTCGCCGGTGTCGCGGCCCCAGGTGAGGGTGCCGAGGCCGATCCGGGAGACGCGCAGTCCGGTGCGGCCGAGATGCCTCTGCTCCATGAGCGCTGAGACTACTGGGGCGCTGACGTGGAGGACCCGGGCGCGCTACAGTCCCCGCACACCAACGTTACTGATCGGTACACCGGTAAGGGGACGAACATGCGGCTCGGCATCAATCTCGGTTACTGGGGGGCGGGCATGGACGCCGACAACCTCGCCGTCGCCCAGGAGGCCGACCGCCTCGGCTACGACGTCTGCTGGGCGGCGGAGGCCTACGGCTCGGACGCCCCGACCGTCCTGGCCTGGGTCGCCGCCCAGACCGAGCGCATCGACGTCGGCTCGGCGATCCTCCAGATCCCCGCCCGGCAGCCCGCCATGACCGCGATGACCGCAGCCACCCTCGACTCGCTCACCAAGGGCCGCTTCCGGCTCGGCCTCGGCGTCTCCGGCCCCCAGGTCTCCGAGGGATGGTACGGCGTCAAGTTCGACAAGCCGCTCGCCCGCACCCGTGAGTACGTGGAGATCGTCCGCAAGGCCATGTCCCGCGAGCGGCTGAGTTACGAGGGCGAGCACTGGACCCTCCCGCTGCCGGGCGGCCCGGGCAAGCCGATCAAGCTGACCGTGCACCCCGAGCGCGAGCACATTCCGCTCTACATCGCCGCCATCGGGCCCAAGAACCTGGAGCAGACCGGCGAGATCGCCGACGGCGCCCTGCTGATCTTCCCGGCCGCCGAGCACCTGGAGGCCACCGCGCTCGCCCACATCCGGGCGGGCCGCGAGAAGGCCGGACTGACGATGGACGGCTTCGACGTCTGCCCGACGGTGCCGCTGGCCCTCGGCGACGACGTGACGGCCCTCGCCGACATGTTCCGCCCCTACACCGCCCTGTACGTGGGCGGCATGGGCAGCCGGAAGCAGAACTTCTACAACCAGCTGGCCCAGCGCATGGGCTACGAGAAGGAAGCCGCCGAGATCCAGGACAAGTACCTGGCCGGCGACAAGGACGGCGCGGCCGAGGCCGTCCCGCACTCGCTGATCGACTCGACGACGCTGCTCGGCCCGGTCGAGCGGATCGCCGACGGGATGCGGGCCTACGCGGAGGCCGGGGTCACCACCCTCACGCTGGCGCCGGCCGGTTTCACCCTGGACGAGCGGATCGCCGCCCTGCGCGCCGGCACCGAGGCCATGGAGCTCGCGGGCCTCGCCTGAGCCGGAGGCCGGACGGGCGGGGCCGGACGCCGCCTGAAAGCTCTGCGGCCGTGGTGGGGGCTCGGGGGGTCTTCCCCGCCACGGCCGACACAGCCAACAACGCGCCGGACGTCCAAGGGTTACGCACCCCGGCCCGACCGGCGGTTCGTTCATTCGGACGAGTAGTGCCACCTCTCGGTTGCCCCGCCCCCGGACCGGCGTTTGACTCGTTGCATGCTTTCTGCCCGCAGCCTGTTTCAGGAGATCGTCGACAACGACGACTCCTTCCAGCTGTTCTGCTCCATCGCCGCCAGCGGGGAAGCCCAGGGCGGCTGGGAGAACGCCCGTATCGCGGCCCTGGTCCCGGACGGCATGCGCGACCTCGCGCCCAAGATCACCCGGCACGGCGCCGACGAGGACAAGCACGGCCGGATCTTCCACGCCCTGCTCCGCCAACGCGGCCTGGAAACCGTCCCCGTACCGCCCGAGACCGACTACACGATGCTGCTCGAACGCCGCGGCATCGGACTCGCCCACGACAAGCTGCGCGGCCAGGAGCCGCTGAGCGAGGAGGACATCGTCGTCTACCTCGCGCACAGCCGCGTCACCGAACAGCGCGCCGCCGACCAGATGGACATGCTGGTCAAGCACTTCGGCGACCACCCCGTGGTGGGCAAGGCCATCCACATGATCAGCAACGACGAGGACAGCCACCTCGCCTACTGCCACGAGGAACTGCTGCGCCTGGCCCGCGCCGGCCACGGCCGGACCATCCACCGGGTACTGCGCGAGAGCGCCCTCGCCGAGATCGCCGTGTACCGCGACGTGAGCCTCGCCGTCATGGACCACATGGGACGGCTGCTGCACTGGCCCGCGCCGAAGGCCGCCCTGCTGGCCGCCGGGATCCGCGCGATGTACGGGTACGAGCGCTTCAGCGGCTGGCACCGGATGGTCGACCTGCGGATGCCCGAGCGGCGCAACGCCCTCGGCGGCGCATCCGCCACCGCCCCCGAGTTCGCGTAGCGGGGGGCCTCAGAGCCAGCCCCGGCGCTTGAACAGCCGGTGCAGGCCCAGACAGGTGCCCGCCATGAGCACGAGCACCCCCGGATAGCCCCACCACCGGTGGAGCTCGGGCATGTGCTCGAAGTTCATGCCGTAGATCCCCGCGACCATCGTCGGCACCGCCGCGATCGCCGCCCAGGCCGAGATCTTCCGTACGTCGTCGTTCTGCCGCAGCCCCGTCTGGGCGAGGTGCGCGGCCAGCGCGTCCGACAGCAGCCGGTCCAGGCCCTCGATGTACTCGCTCGCCTTGGTCAGGTGGTCGGCGACGTCGCGGAAGAACGGCCGGGCGTGCTCGTGGACGAAGGGGACCTGCCCGAAGGCGAGCCGGTCCATCGGCGCCAGCAGCGGGTTCGTCGCCCGCCGGAACTCCAGCACCTGCCGCTTGAAGCCGTAGATGCGGGCCGCGGTGTTCTTGGTGTCCGAGGCGTTCGGGGCGAAGACCTCCGCCTCCAGCTCCTCCAGGTCCGACTGGAGTTCGGCCGCCACCTCGATGTAGTGGTCCACCACCGCGTCGCTCACCGCGTACAGCACCGCCGTCGGGCCGTGCCGCAGCACGTCCGGCTCCTGCTCCAGCCGGTGGCGTACGGCGGCCAGCGGGGCCCCCTCGCCGTGCCGGACCGTGACGACGAACGAATCGCCTATGAACACCATCAGCTCGCCCGCGGTCACGGTGTCCGTGGCCTCGTCGTAGACCACCGGCTTCAGCACGACGAACAGCGAGTCGTCGTACACCTCCAGCTTGGGGCGCTGGTGGGCGTTGAGCGCGTCCTCCACTGCCAGCGGGTGCAGGCCGAACTCCCGGCGGACGTGATCGAACTCCGCCTCCGTCGGCTCGTAGGTGCCGATCCAGAGGAAGGCGTCACCGCTCGCCCGGGCCTCGTCCAGGGCGTCGGAGAAGTCCTCCGGACCCTTGGCACGGCGACCGTCCCGATAAATCGCGCAGTCGACAATCACGCCGAACATTGTCCCCCGCCGCCGAGGCCCCCGCACCCCTCCCGCACCGCCTACGCTGGCCCCCATGGCCACGCTGATCCTCGTACGACACGGGCGGTCCACCGCCAACACCGCAGGGCTGCTCGCCGGATGGACCCCCGGCGTGGCCCTCGACGAGCGCGGCGCCGAGCAGGCCGCCGCGCTCCCCGGACGGCTCGCGGGCGTGCCGCTCGCCGCCGCCGTCACCAGCCCCCTGCAGCGCTGCCGGGAGACCCTCGCACCCCTGCTGGCCGCGAGGCCCGAGCTGGAACTGCACACGGACGAGCGGATCGGCGAGTGCCACTACGGCGACTGGTCCGGGCGCAAACTCTCAGAACTGTCCGAAGAACCGCTGATGAAGATCGTGCAACAGCACCCGTCGGCGGCCGCCTTCCCCGGCGGCGAGTCCATGCGGGCCATGCAGGCGCGCGCCGTGGACGCCGTACGCGACTGGAACGCGCGGATCGAGGAGCGGGACGGCAGCGACGCCGTCTTCCTGATGTGCTCGCACGGCGACATCATCAAGTCCCTTGTCGCCGACGCCCTGGGCATGCACCTGGACCTCTTCCAGCGCATCCACGTCGACCCCTGCTCGGTGACGGCGATCCGCTACACGCAGACCCGGCCGTTCGTGTTCCGGCTGGGCGACACCGGGGACTTCGGCTCGCTCGTACGGCGGCCGGCCGCGCCCGAGCCGGTCGCCTCGGACAAGGACGCCGAGGACTCCGGGAACGCGGTCGTGGGAGGCGGCGCGGGCGCGGCGTGATCGCAGGGCGCAGTAGGGTGGACGGGCCCACACAAGGGCGCAGACCGGCCCCCGCCGCCGAGACTTGGAGACTGGACGTGCCCCGTCAGGTGTTCCTCTACGACCCGCCGGACCGCTTCGTGGCCGGCACGGTCGGCTTGCCGGGACGCCGTACGTTCTTCCTGCAGGCCTCCGCCGGCCCCCGCGTCACCAGCGTCTCCCTGGAGAAGACCCAGGTCGCCGCACTCGCCGAGCGGATGGACGAGCTGCTGGACGAGGTCGTGCGGCGGACCGGCGGAAACGCCCCGGTCCCGGCCATGGCCCCCGCGGAGGCCGCCGACACCGCCCCGCTGGACGTCCCCGTCGAGGAGGAGTTCCGCGTCGGCACCATGGCCCTGGCCTGGGACGGCGAGGAACAGCGGATGATCGTCGAGGCCCAGGCCCTGGTGGAGCTGGACGCCGAGTCCGACGAGGACCTCGCCGAGGCGGAGGAGAGGCTGCTCCAGGACGAGGAGAACGGCCCGCCGATGCTGCGGGTCCGCCTCACCGGCGCCCAGGCGCGCGCCTTCGCCAAGCGCGCCCTGGACGTGGTCAACGCCGGCCGCCCGCCGTGTCCGCTGTGCAGTCTGCCGCTGGACCCGGAGGGACACGTGTGCCCGCGCCAGAACGGCTACCGGCGCCAGGCGTGACCGGCCAGGGGGACATGGAGGAACTGCTCGCCAAGGGCGAGCTGACCGTCGTCGGCCGGATCCGGGAGGCGTCCAACGCGGTGCTGCTGTGCACCGTCACGTACGACGGCGCGAGCACCGACTGCGTCTACAAGCCGGTCAAGGGCGAACGGCCGCTGTGGGACTTCCCCGACGGCAGCCTCGCCCAGCGGGAGGTCGCCGCCTACCTGGTCTCCGAGGCCACCGGATGGGGCCTGGTGCCCGCCACCGTGCTGCGCGACGGGCCCTACGGCGAGGGCATGGTCCAGCAGTGGATCGAAGCCCGGCAGCCGCAGGGCGACTCCCCGGAGGACGGGCTCCTCGCCCTCGTCGACGGCGAGGAGGCCGGTGAGGGCTGGAAGCCCGTGGCCTTCGCCGAGGTGGGAGAGGGCCGCACCGCCCTGCTCGTCCACGCCGACGACCCCAGGCTGCGCCGGCTCTCCGTCCTCGACGCCGTGATCAACAACGGTGACCGCAAGGGCGGGCACCTGCTGCCCGCTCCCGACGGACGGATCTACGGCATCGACCACGGAGTGACCTTCCACACCGAGGACAAGCTGCGCACCCTGCTGTGGGGCTGGGCGGGGGAGCCGCTGACGCACGAGGCCCGCCGGGCGCTCACCGCGCTGGCCGCGGAACTGGCCGAGGGAGCCCCCCTCGCCACCCGGCTGGCCGAACTGATCACGGCGGCCGAGCTGGCCGCCGCACGGGAGCGGGTGGCGCACATGCTGCGCACCGGAACGCACCCCCAGCCGTCCGGGCAGTGGCCGGCGATCCCCTGGCCACCGGTCTGAACCGGCCACCGGCCATACGCACAGAACCGGCCAGACCGCAAGAGTGCCGATCAAGACAACAGTGCAGGTCCAGTTCGTTTCCGGAACATCCGTCCGGTTAGGCTCGACACATGCATGCCTGGCCCGCTTCTGAGGTCCCCGCCCTTCCCGGTAAGGGCCGCGACCTCCAGATCCACGACACCGCGACCCAGGGGACGATCACCCTCGCCCCCGGTCCCGTCGCCCGTATCTACGTCTGCGGCATCACCCCGTACGACGCGACCCACATCGGTCACGCGGCGACCTACAACGCGTTCGACCTCGTACAGCGCGTGTGGCTCGACACCAAGCGGCAGGTCCACTACGTCCAGAACGTCACCGACGTCGACGACCCGCTCCTGGAGCGGGCGCTGCGCGACGGCCACGACTGGACCGAGCTGGCCGAGCGCGAGACCGCGCTCTTCCGTGAGGACATGACGGCCCTGAGGATGCTGCCGCCGCAGCACTACATCGGAGCCGTCGAGGCCATACCCGGCATCGTGCCGCTGGTCGAGCGGCTGCGGGACGCGGGCGCCGCGTACGAGCTGGAGGGCGACGTCTACTTCTCGGTGGAGTCCGACCCGCACTTCGGCGGCGTCTCCCGCCTCGACGCCGAGGCGATGCGCCTGCTCTCGGCGGAGCGGGGCGGCGACCCCGAGCGCCCGGGGAAGAAGAACCCACTGGACCCGATGCTGTGGATGGCGGCTCGCCCGGGCGAGCCGAGCTGGGACGGCGGCTCGCTGGGCCGCGGCCGGCCGGGCTGGCACATCGAGTGCGTCGCGATCGCCCTGGACCACCTGGGCATGGGCTTCGACATCCAGGGCGGCGGCTCCGACCTCGCCTTCCCGCACCACGAGATGGGCGCGTCGCACGCGCAGGCGCTGACGGGCGAGTTCCCGATGGCCAAGGCGTACGTCCACGCCGGCATGGTCGCCCTGCACGGCGAGAAGATGTCGAAGTCGAAGGGCAACCTCGTCTTCGTCTCGGCGCTGCGCCGCGCCGGCGTGGACCCGGCGGCGATCCGCCTGGCCCTGCTCTCGCACCACTACCGGGCCGACTGGGAGTGGACGGACGCCGTCCTCGACGAGGCCGTGGCCCGGCTGGAGCGGTGGCGCGCGGCGGTCTCCCGGCCGGACGGCATCGCGGCGGACGCGGTCCTCGAAGAAGTCCGCGAGGCCTTGGCGAACGACCTGGACGCCCCTGCGGCGCTCGCGGCCGTGGACCGCTGGGTGGAGCTCCAGAACGCCACCGACGGCGACGACGAGTCGGCCCCCGGCCTGGTCTCCCGCACCGTGGACGCCCTGCTGGGCGTGGCCCTGTAGCCGCCGCGGCCCTGGCGCCGATGCCCCCGGCCCCACCCGGGCCGGGGGCATCGCCCTGTCCGGGCGCGCAGGTCCGGGCCGCCGCTGGCGCGGAGCCGTCCCCTACCCGCCCTTCCACCGCTCCGAGGGCTCTCCTGGACCCGGTCCTTCTGAAACGCCGGACGGGCTGGGAGAACCAGCCCCGCCGGAGTTCGAGGCGCGGGGTGCGGGGCGGAGCCCCACCCGGCCGGGCGCAGCCCGGGGTGCTTGCGCCGCGGCGCCGCGCGGGTCACGCTTCCGGGGTGTCGTCCCCCTGCTCCTCCGCCGGATCGGCGGGCGCCTCCTCCCCCGCGGGGTCCGGCTTCCGCTTCGGCGGACGCGTCAGACCGCTCGACGTGTCCCGCAGGTACGAGCCGTCACCCGGATCCGCCGCCGGGCCCGCCGCAGGGTCACGCCGCCGCAAGTACCGCTCGAACTCCCGGGCGATCGCGTCACCCGACGCCTCCGGCAGGTCGGCGGTGTCGCGCGCCTCCTCCAGCGTCTGGACGTACTCCGCCACCTCGCTGTCCTCGGCGGCCAGTTGGTCCACGCCCAGCTGCCACGCGCGCGCGTCCTCCGGCAGCTCGCCCAGCGGGATCCTGATGTCGATCAGGTCCTCCAGCCGGTTCAGCAGGGCCAGCGTCGCCTTCGGGTTCGGCGGCTGCGACACGTAGTGCGGCACGGCCGCCCACAGCGACACCGCGGGCACGCCCGCATGCGTACAGGCCTCCTGGAGGATGCCCACGATGCCCGTGGGGCCCTCGTACTTGGTCTCCTCCAGGTCCATCGTCCGCGCCAGGTCCGCGTCCGAGGTGACCCCGCTCACCGGCACCGGCCGGGTGTGCGGCGTGTCCCCGAGCAGGGCGCCCAGGATGACCACCATCTCCACGCCCAGCTCGTGCGCGAAGCCCAGGATCTCGTTGCAGAACGACCGCCACCGCATGGACGGTTCGATCCCGCGCACCAGCACCAGGTCGCGCGGCTTGGCGCCGCCGATGCGGACCACCGAGAGCCGGGTCGTCGGCCACGTGATCTTACGTACCCCGTTGTCCAGCCACACCGTGGGCCGGTTGACCTGGAAGTCGTAGTAGTCCTCGGCGTCCAGAGCCGCGAAGACCTCGCCCTTCCACTCCCGGTCCAGGTGTGCGACCGCACCGGAGGCCGCGTCACCCGCGTCGTTCCAGCCCTCGAACGCGGCCACCATGACCGGGTCGATCAGCTCGGGCACGCCCTCAAGCTCGATCACCCAGGTCTCCTTCCGAAGTTCCTTGCGTACGTGGGTCAGCCTATGCCTTGAGGGGACACCGGCCACAGCCCACGACAGAGGGGCGGTTCCCCTCGGAACCGCCCCTCTTCCCCACCTGCGTGAGAGCTATGCCTTGCGTGCCAGCATCTCCTCGACACGGGCCCGGACGGCGTCGTCGTCCAGGCCGCGGATCGTCACCGTCGTGCGGCGGCGCAGCACGTCGTCGACCGTCTCGGCCCACTCGTTGTCACGGGCGTAGGCGACCTGCGCCCAGATCTCCGGACCGTCCGGGTGGATGCGCTCGGCCAGCGCCGGGTCCTCGTTCGCGATGCGCGCGATGTCGAAGGCCAGCGAGCCGTAGTGCGAGGCCAGGTGGCGGGCAGTCAGCGGGTCCATCCGCGAGCCGGGCTCACGGTCCACCAGCAGCCGGTGCGCGACCGCGTTCGGGTTGGCGACACCCGGCAGCGCGATCCGGCGTACGAGGGACTTCACGGGCTCCATGTCCTCGGTCAGCGGGCTGCCCGGGAGCTTGGCCAGCTTGTCCATGACGACGCGGCCGATGTGGCGGTACGTGGTCCACTTGCCGCCGGCGACCGACAGCATGCCGCCCGCGCCCTCGGAGACGACGGTCTCGCGCTTGGCCTTCTCCACGCCGCCGGGGCCGCCGGGCAGCACGCGCAGGCCGGCGAAGGCGTACGTCATCAGCGAGCGGTCGAGGTCGGCGTCCTTCACCGAGAAGGCCGCCTCGTCCAGGATCTGCTGGATGTCGGACTCGGTGGCGCGCACGTCCGCCGGGTCGCCCTCGTACACCTCGTCGGTGGTGCCGAGCAGCAGCTGGTCCTCCCACGGGAGTGCGAAGGTGATGCGGTACTTGTCGATCGGGGTGGCCATGGCGGCCTTCCACGGCGACTTGCGCTTCATGACGATGTGCGCGCCCTTGGAGAGGCGGATCGACGGCATCGAGTGCTTGTCCTCCATGCGCCGCAGGTGGTCCACCCACGGGCCGGTGGCGTTGAGCACGACGCGGGCGTCGATCCCGAACTCGGTGCCGTCCAGGCGGTCCTTGAGCTCGGCGCCGGTGACCCGGCCGTGCGTCTTGCGCAGCCCGGTGACCTCGGCGTGGTTGAGGACGACCGCCCCCGACTCGACGGCCGCGCGGACCGTCATGACGGCGACGCGGGAGTCGTTCATCTGGTGGTCGTAGTAGACCGCGACGGCCTTGAGGTTGTCGGTCTTCAGACCGGGGTTGTCGGCGACGGCACGGGCCGGGGATATGACCTTGCCCATGCCGTCGCCGAAGGCCGAGAGGGCGGAGTAGGCGAAGACGCCCGCGCCCAGCTTGGCCGCACCCACCGGACCGCCCTTGTAGACCGGCAGGTAGAAGGTGAGCGGGTTGACCAGGTGCGGGGCCACGTCCTTGGCCAGCACCCGCCGCTCGTGGTGGTTCTCCGCGACCAGCTTGACCGCGCCGGTCTGCAGGTAGCGCAGGCCGCCGTGGACGAGCTTGGAGGAAGCCGAGGAGGTGGCGCCGGCGAAGTCGCCGGCGTCCACCATGGCAACCCGCAGACCCGACTGCGCGGCGTGCCAGGCCACCGAGGTGCCCAGGATTCCACCACCGATGACCAGCAGGTCGTACGTGGCCTTCGCCAGCTGCTCACGGGTCTCGGCACGGCTCGCGTTCGCGCCGGCGGTCGGGTGCGTACCCAGGGCGGGGACGCTCTGCAGGGTGCTCATATCTCTTTCAGCTCCTCGTCGATTGACTCAGCTGGTGCGGTCAGCTGCCGTCTTCGTCGTCGACCCAGCCCATGGACCGCTCCACGGCCTTGAGCCAGCTCTTGTACTCGCGGTCCCGCTGCTCGGCGGGCATCCGCGGGGTCCACTCCGCCGCGCGGCGCCAGTTGGCGCGCAGGGCGTCGGTGTCGGGCCAGAAGCCGACGGCCAGGCCGGCGGCGTAGGCGGCGCCGAGGCAGGTGGTCTCGGCGACCATCGGGCGCACCACGGGGGCGTCCAGGAAGTCCGAGAGCGTCTGCATCAGCAGGTTGTTGGAGGTCATGCCGCCGTCGACCTTGAGGGCGGCGAGCTCGACGCCCGAGTCCTTGGTCATGGCGTCGGTGATCTCGCGGGTCTGCCAGGCGGTGGCCTCCAGGACGGCACGGGCGATGTGCGCCTTGGTGACGTACCGGGTGAGGCCGGCGATCACACCGCGGGCGTCGGAGCGCCAGTACGGGGCGAACAGGCCGGAGAAGGCCGGTACGAAGTAGGCGCCGCCGTTGTCCTCGACGGAGGAGGCCAGCGTCTCGATCTCGGCCGCGGACTTGATCAGGCCCATCTGGTCGCGCATCCACTGGACGAGCGAGCCGGTGACGGCGATGGAGCCCTCCAGGGCGTAGACCGGCTTCTGGTCGCCGATCTGGTAGCCGACCGTGGTCAGCAGGCCGCTGTAGGAGTTGATGATCTTGTCGCCGGTGTTCATCAGCATGAACGTTCCGGTGCCGTACGTGGACTTCGCCTCGCCCTCGGCGAAACAGGTCTGGCCGAACAGGGCGGCCTGCTGGTCACCGAGCGCCGAGGCGACCGGGACGCCGGCGAGGACGCCGTCCTTGACGTGGCCGTAGACCTCGGCGGAGGACTTGATCTCGGGGAGCACGTTGAGCGGGACGCCCATCGACTCCGCGATCTTCTCGTCCCAGGCGAGGGTGTGCAGGTTCATGAGCATGGTGCGCGAGGCGTTGGTGACGTCGGTGACGTGCGCTCCGCCCTGGGCGCCGCCCGTGAGGTTCCAGATGACCCACGAGTCCATGGTGCCGAAGAGGATGTCGCCGGCCTCGGCGCGCTCGCGCAGGCCCTCGACGTTGTCGAGCAGCCAGCGGACCTTGGGGCCCGCGAAGTAGCTCGCCAGGGGCAGGCCGGTCTCGCGGCGGAAGCGGTCCTGGCCGACGTTGCGGCCGAGCTCCTTGCACAGGGTGTCGGTGCGGGTGTCCTGCCAGACCAGCGCGTTGTGGACGGGCTCGCCGGTGTGGCGGTCCCACATCAGGGTGGTTTCGCGCTGGTTGGTGATGCCGATCGCCTTGACGTCCGCGGCGGTGATCTCGGCCTTGGCGATGGCGCCGGCGACGACCTCCTGGACGTTGGTCCAGATCTCGGTGGCGTCGTGCTCCACCCAGCCCGGCTTCGGGAAGATCTGCTCGTGCTCCTTCTGGTCGACGGCGACGATGCGGCCGTCGCGGTCGAAGACGATGCAGCGGGAGGAGGTGGTGCCCTGGTCGATCGCGGCGATGAAGGGGCCGGTGCTGCTGGTCATGATGGCTGCTCCTGGCAGGTCTGGTGAGTAGGCGGAATCAGGAGTGCGGTGCGGATCTTACGAGCGCGGCAGATGCTGATCAGGCGAACGCGATGTTGTAAAGACCGCCGGCGAGCACGGCACCGACGAGCGGGCCGACCACCGGGATCCAGGAGTATCCCCAGTCGGAGCCGCCCTTGTTGGGCAGCGGCAGCAGGGCGTGGACTATTCGGGGGCCGAGGTCGCGGACCGGGTTGATGGCGTAGCCGGTCGGGCCGCCCAGCGAGAGGCCGATGCCGACGACCACGAAGGACGTGATCAGGACACCGATGACACCGAGGCCCTTGCCGCCGTCCTGGAGGCCCTGGGTGAGGATCGCCAGGATCAGCACGGCGGTGCCGATGATCTCGGTCGCGAGGTTCTGCACGACGTTGCGGATCTCGGGGCCCGTGGAGAAGACGCCGAGCACCGGGCCGGCCACGTCGTGCGGGTGCGGGTCCTCCGGGCCGAGCTTGGCGTCGCGGATGTGCTCGGGGTCGGAGAGGTGCACGCGGAACTGGCCGTAGTAGGTCACCCACATCAGCACCGCGCCGAGCATGGCGCCCAGCAGCTGGCCGGCGAAGTAGACGGGCGTGTCGCCCCACTCGCCGGTCTTGACGGCGAGGCCGACGGTGACGGCCGGGTTGAGGTGCGCGCCGGAGAGCGGTGCGGACACGTAGGCCGCGATCAGTACGGCGAAGCCCCAGCCGAAGGTGATGGCGAGCCAGCCCGCGTTGCGGGCCTTGGAGCTCTTGAGTGTCACTGCGGCGCAGACGCCACCGCCGAGCAGAGTGAGCAGGGCGGTACCGATGGTCTCGCCGATGAAGATGTCGGAGCTGGACACCCGCGACTCCTTACGTACGTCCAGGGGTGGGCGGAACCCGGGTCCCTCCGGTGGTTCCGCGCACTCGGTGAGTGCTGCACCGGTCCTTGGCCTTGCCGCATCCTAGCGCGTATTGCCGTTAGGTGTTCGACAATGCCGACCGGTGAACGGCAGTTTTCCGCCCAGGTGAAGAATGCGTCAAGGGTCGGGCAGGCCAATGTGTCGGATCGTTACCAGCACGTGCGATCAGCCAAATCCGGCCATCTCAAGGTCGAGTTATGGCGAAAAATAGGCAGAAGGGGGCCAGGTGATGGCCGGGGCCTGTTAAAGGGAGGTCAGAACCGGCCTGCGCCGAGATCGCGTGAAACCGCGCGCGCACAGTCCCTCACCGAGGCGACGAGGGTCGCGCGGGGCTCCCCGGACTCGCCGCAGACCCGCTCCACGGCGCCCGCGACCGCCACCGCGCCCACCGGCATCCGGCGGCGGTCGTGGATCGGCGCCGCCACCGAGGCGACGCCCTCCCAGGTCTCCTCGACGTCGGCGGCCCAGCCGCGCGCCCGGGTCAGGCCCAGGATCTCCTCGAAGCCGACCGCGTCCGTGACCGTACGGGGGGTGAAGGGGTCCCGCTCCACTTCCATCGCCTGGGAGTGCGCGACCGGGTCGTACGCCGACAGCACCTTGCCCAGCGCGGTCGAGTGCAGCGGCTGCATGGCCCCGACCTCCAGCACCTGGCGGCTGTCGTCGGGCCGGAACACGTGGTGCATGATCAGCACCCCGCTCTGGTGCAGCACGCCCACGTACACGCTCTCGCCGCTCGCCCTGGCCAGGTCGTCCGTCCACACCAGGGCGCGGGCGCGCAGCTCGTGCACGTCCAGATAGCTGTTGCCCAGGCGCAGCAGCTCGGCGCCCAGCTGGTAGCGCCCGGAGGCCGGATCCTGCTCCACGAAGCCCTCGGCCTGCAAGGTGCGCAGGATGCCGTGGGCCGTGCCCTTGGCCAGGCCCAGCGAGGACGCCACGTCCGAGAGCCCCAGCCGGCGCTCGCCGCCCGCCAGGAGTCGCAGCATCGCAGCGGCTCGTTCGAGCGACTGGATGTTCCGTGCCATCGCGCAGCCTCCTGCTGACCTTCGGTATCACTGACCATCTTGACGTGGTTCGACAATGCTGAACAGTATCGGTCGATGCCGACCTCGCGCACCGTAGGAGATCTGTTCGCCGTACCGCCACCGGGACACCTCGGACAAGCCCCCGCCACAGAATGCAGTCCGCCACGTGGGACACCAGCACCGGGGCCGGTGCCCCGCGGTTACGCTGGCCGCGTGCACCCCTGACGCAGAGGGGGTGCAAAGCCGACAGCCGTCGCATCCCAGGGAGCACTCCATGGCCTCGTTGCCGAACCCGCCCGCCGACACCCAGACCCGGGCCGACGCCCTCCGGGAGGCGCTCGCGACCCGCGTGGTGGTGGCCGACGGGGCCATGGGAACGATGCTCCAGGCACAGGACCCCACGCTCGACGACTTCCAGCAGCTCGAAGGCTGCAACGAGGTCCTCAACGTCACCCGCCCCGACATCGTCCGCACGGTGCACGAGGCGTACTTCTCGGTGGGCGTGGACTGCGTCGAGACCAACACCTTCGGCGCGAACTACGCCGCCCTCGCCGAGTACGACATCGCCGAACGCAATTTCGAGCTCTCCGAGTCCGGTGCCCGCATCGCCCGCGAGGCCGCCGACGCGTTCACCGCCTCCACCGGGCAGCAGCGCTGGGTGCTCGGCTCCATGGGCCCCGGCACCAAGCTGCCCACCCTCGGCCACATCACCTACGCGCAGATCCGCGACGCCTACCAGACCAACGCCGAGGGCCTGCTCGCGGGCGGCGCCGACGCGCTGCTCGTCGAGACCACCCAGGACCTCCTGCAGACCAAGTCCTCCATCATCGGCGCCCGCCGCGCCATGGAGGCGCTCGGCGTCAACGTCCCGCTGATCTGCTCCGTCACCGTCGAGACCACCGGCACCATGCTGCTGGGATCCGAGATCGGCGCGGCCCTCACCGCGCTGGAGCCCCTCGGCATCGACATGATCGGCCTGAACTGCGCCACAGGCCCCGCCGAGATGAGCGAGCACCTGCGCTACCTCGCGCGCAACGCCCGCATTCCGCTCTCCTGCATGCCCAACGCCGGCCTGCCCGTCCTGACCAAGCAGGGCGCGCACTACCCGCTGACCGCCCCCGAGCTCGCCGACGCCCAGGAGACCTTCGTCCGCGAGTACGGCCTCTCCCTGGTCGGCGGCTGCTGCGGCACCACCCCCGAGCACCTGCGCCAGGTCGTCGAGCGCGTCCGCGGCACGGCGATCGCCCCGCGCGACCCCCAGCCCGAGCCGGGGGCCGCCTCGCTCTACCAGACCGTGCCCTTCCGCCAGGACACCTCGTACATGGCGATCGGCGAGCGCACCAACGCCAACGGCTCCAAGAAGTTCCGCGAGGCCATGCTGGAGGGCCGCTGGGACGACTGCGTCGAGATGGCCCGCGACCAGATCCGCGAGGGCGCGCACATGCTCGACCTCTGCGTGGACTACGTCGGCCGCGACGGCGTCGCCGACATGGAGGAGCTGGCCGGACGCTTCGCCACCGCCTCCACCCTGCCGATCGTCCTGGACTCCACCGAGGTTCCCGTCATCAAGGCGGGCTTGGAGAAGCTGGGCGGCCGCGCCGTCATCAACTCGGTGAACTACGAGGACGGCGACGGCCCGGAGTCCCGCTTCGCCAAGGTCACCCGCCTGGCCCAGGAGCACGGCGCCGCTCTCATCGCGCTGACCATCGACGAGGAGGGCCAGGCCCGCACCGTCGAGCACAAGGTCGCCATCGCCGAACGCCTCATCGAGGACCTGACGGGCAACTGGGGCATCCGTGAGTCGGACATCCTCATCGACACGCTGACCTTCACCATCTGCACCGGCCAGGAGGAGTCCCGCGGCGACGGCATCGCCACGATCGAGTCGATCCGCGAACTCAAGCGCCGCCACCCCGACGTCCAGACCACGCTGGGCCTGTCGAACATCTCCTTCGGCCTGAACCCGGCCGCCCGCGTCCTGCTGAACTCGGTCTTCCTCGACGAGTGCGTCAAGGCCGGCCTCGACTCGGCCATCGTGCACGCCTCCAAGATCCTGCCGATCGCCCGGTTCGACGAGGAGCAGGTCACCACCGCCCTCGACCTGATCTACGACCGGCGCACCGAGGACTACGACCCGCTGCAGAAGCTGATGGCCCTCTTCGAGGGCGTCAACACCAAGTCCCTCAAGGCCGGCCGCGCCGAGGAACTCCTCGCCCTGCCCCTGGACGAGCGCCTGCAGCGCCGCATCATCGACGGCGAGAAGAACGGCCTGGAGGCCGACCTCGACGAGGCCCTCCAGACCCGCCCCGCCCTCGACATCGTCAACGACACCCTCCTGGAGGGCATGAAGGTCGTCGGCGAGCTCTTCGGCTCCGGCCAGATGCAGCTCCCCTTCGTCCTGCAGTCCGCCGAGGTCATGAAGACGGCCGTGGCCCACCTCGAACCGCACATGGAGAAGACCGACGACGAGGGCAAGGGCACCATCGTCCTCGCCACGGTCCGCGGCGACGTCCACGACATCGGCAAGAACCTCGTCGACATCATCCTGACCAACAACGGCTACAACGTCGTCAACATCGGCATCAAGCAGCCGGTCTCCGCGATCCTCGAAGCCGCCCAGGAGCACAAGGCCGACGTCATCGGCATGTCCGGCCTGCTCGTGAAGTCGACCGTGATCATGAAGGAGAACCTGGAGGAGCTGAACCAGCGCAAGCTGGCCGCCGACTACCCGGTGATCCTCGGCGGCGCCGCCCTCACCCGCGCCTACGTCGAACAGGACCTCCACGAGATCTACGAGGGCGAGGTCCGCTACGCCCGCGACGCCTTCGAGGGCCTGCGCCTCATGGACGCCCTCATCGCCGTCAAGCGCGGCGTGCCCGGCGCCGCCCTGCCCGAGCTCAAGCAGCGCCGCGTCGCCAAGCGGGACACCCCCCTGCAGGTGGAGGAGCCGGAGGAGTCCGGCGGCCGCTCGGACGTGGCCGTCGACAACCCGGTGCCCACCCCGCCGTTCTGGGGCACCCGGGTGGTCAAGGGCATCCCGCTCAAGGACTACGCCTCCTGGCTGGACGAGGGAGCCCTCTTCAAGGGCCAGTGGGGCCTCAAGCAGGCCCGCGCGGGCGGTGCCACGTACGAGGAGCTGGTCGAGAGCGAGGGCCGCCCGCGCCTGCGCGGCCTGCTGGACAAGCTGCACACCGAGAACCTGCTGGAGGCGGCCGTCGTCTACGGCTACTTCCCCTGCGTCTCCAAGGGCGACGACCTGATCATCCTCGACGACGACGGCAACGAGCGGACCCGCTTCACCTTCCCGCGCCAGCGCCGCGGCCGCCGCCTGTGCCTCGCGGACTTCTTCCGCCCCGAGGAGTCCGGCGAGACCGACGTCGTCGGCCTCCAGGTGGTCACCGTCGGCTCGAAGATCGGCGAGGCCACGGCCAAGCTGTTCGAGTCCGACTCCTACCGCGAGTACCTGGAGCTGCACGGCCTCTCCGTCCAGCTCGCCGAGGCCATGGCCGAGTACTGGCACGCCCGCGTCCGCGCCGAGCTCGGATTCGGCGGCGAGGACCCGGCCAAGGTCGAGGACATGTTCGACCTCAAGTACCGCGGTGCCCGCTTCTCCCTCGGCTACGGCGCCTGCCCCGATCTGGAGGACCGCGCGAAGATCGCCGACCTCCTCCAGCCGGAGCGGATCGGCGTCCACCTCTCGGAGGAGTTCCAGCTCCACCCGGAGCAGTCGACGGACGCCATCGTGATTCACCACCCCGAAGCGAAGTATTTCAACGCACGCTGAGCTCCACCGACGTACACTTGTCGGTCCCATACAGGCCGGTCGCCTGTTCCCCCGGGGATGCCCCGCGGGAAGAGGTGACCGGCCTTCTCGTCCCTTAAGAGAGGTACGCGCATGACGAGCACCGTTCCCGCCCCGGTCACCCGTACGGCCGACGGCTCGGCCCTGCAGGCGGTGCTGCTCGACATGGACGGCACCCTGGTGGACACCGAGGGCTTCTGGTGGGAGATCGAGGCGGAGATCTTCCGCGAACTCGGCCACCGCCTGGAGGACGCCTGGCGCCACGTGGTCGTCGGAGGCCCCATGACCCGCAGCGCGGGCTTCCTGATCGAGGCGACCGGCGCCGCCATCGGCATCGCCGAGCTGAGCGTCCTGCTCAACGAGCGCTTCGAGGCCCGCATCGCCGACCGGGTCCCCCTGATGCCCGGCGCCGAGCGGCTGCTGACCGAGCTGGCCCGGCACAACGTGCCCACCGCCCTCGTCTCCGCCTCCCACCGCCGGGTCATCGACCAGGTGCTCCTCACCCTCGGCCGCGACCGCTTCACGATGACGGTCGCCGGCGACGAGGTCGCCCGTACGAAGCCGCACCCCGACCCGTACCTGCTCGCGGCGCGGACGCTCGGCGCCCACCCCTCGCGGTGCGCGGTCATCGAGGACACCAGCACCGGTGTGGCGGCCGCCGAGGCCGCCGGCTGCCGGGTCGTGGCCGTCCCTTCCGTGGGCGTCATCGAACCGGCCCCCGGGCGCACGGTCGTCCGCTCGCTGGAGGACGTGGACCTGGAGTTCCTGCGCTCCCTCATCGTCCCCATGAACTGAGCCCGCGCATCCGTCCGGACCTGCGCCACCCAAGCGGACACATCGGCATGCACTGACCTACATCGGTATGCATCGCCACGCACCGGAATCCCCCGAGTACGCTCTGTGCCGAACGGAACCCTGTCGCGCCGCGCTCTGACGGAAGGATCTTCCGCCGTAGGCCCCGGAGGCTGAAATTCCATCCTCTCCGGGGCTGTTGCGCAGGGTGACCTTGGTCACGCGTCACACCCCCGACGGGCCTGTCCAGGGGCCCTCACGGCTTCCCATGTGTCCACATTGATCAGCTCCTGACCGAATCTGCGCAGCCCTGCCTGTGAACAGGCAGTTCGCTCCGATCACAGTGCGATTACGTCCCAAGTCCGGCCAGTTCCAGCCATCCCGCCCCGGACCACTAGTGTCGAGCCGGGCACTGCGCCGCACCCAGCCGTCCCGGACACACACCCCTGTGCCAGAACCGCGTGGACCGATCGTCACAACACCGGCCCGATCGTTCCGCCCCGAACGGGCGACCGCCGCGAAGTGCCCTTCACACCGCTTTGAGCAAGTGCCGGTTACAGGGAGTACTTCCAGCATGAACCGCAAGACCATGGTGCTGACGGCCGCGGCCGGACTGCTCACCCCCTCGCTGGCCGCATGCGGCACCGCGAGCGGCGGAGGAGCAGGATCCGCGGCGATCGTCGTCGGGACCACCGACCGGTTCGAGGCCGCAGACTTCGCTCCCGCCCCCTTCGACCCCGCATACGCCTACGACGCCGGCGCATGGAACATCCTGCGCCAGACCGTCCAGACGCTGATGCACACCCCGCGCGGCGGCGGCCAGCCCGTCCCCGAAGCGGCCTCCGCCTGCCGTTTCACCGACTCCGGCAACGAGAGCTACCGCTGCACCCTGCGCCCCGGTCTGAAGTTCGCCAGCGGCGACCCGCTCACCGCCAAGGACGTCAAGTTCTCCATCGACCGCGTCCTCGCGATCAAGGACGAGAACGGCCCCTCCTCGCTCCTCTCCACCCTCGACAACGTCGAGGTCAAGGGCCAGGACACCGTCGTCTTCCACCTGAAGACCCCGGACGCGACCTTCCCCTTCAAACTCTCCACCCCGGCCGCCGGCATCGTCAGCGAGAAGAACTACGACGCCAAGAAGCTCCGCGAAGGCTTCGCAGTCGACGGCTCCGGGCCCTACACCATGAAGGCCGAGGTCAAGGACAACCACCTCGTCCGCGCCGTCTTCAGCAAGAACCCCCACTACAAGGGCGACCTCAAGCTGCAGAACGACAAGGTCGAGCTGCGCACCTATCCCGACTCCCCGGCCATGGGCAAGGCACTCGCCGACGGCAAGATCCACGTGGTCTCCCGCACCCTGTCGCCCGCCCAGATCAACGAGCTCAGCGCCAACCCGCCCAAGGGCGTCAAGCTGGTCCCCATGCCCGGCCTGGAGATCCGCTACATCGGCTTCAACACCGACGCGCCCGTCGTCAAGGACAAGGCCGTCCGCCAGGCCCTCGCCGCCGCCGTCGACCGCAGCGCGCTCATCTCCAAGGTCTACGGCAAGTCCGCCCAGCCGCTCTACTCGCTGGTGCCCACCGCCGTGACCGGCCACGTCAACTCCTTCTACAACAAGTACGGCGACGCCAACACGCCCAAGGCCGCCGCGCTGCTGAAGGACGCCGGGATCAAGACCCCGGTCAAGCTGACCCTGCACTACACCAGCGACCACTACGGCGACGGCACGGCGGCCGAGTTCGAGGCCCTCAAGGCCCAGCTCAACTCCACCCAGCTCTTCGACATCACCGTCCAGGGCAGCGAATGGGCGGACTTCCGCCCCGCGCAGAAGAAGGGCGACCACGCCGCCTACGGGCTCGGCTGGTTCCCCGACTACCCGGACGCCGACAACTTCCTCGCCCCGTTCCTGGAGCAGGACAACTTCCTGGGCACGCCGTACGCCAACAGCGCGGTGCGCACCAGGCTCCTCCCCGAGTCCCGGCGCGCGGTCGACCGTAACGTCGCCGCGCCCGCGGTCACGGAGATGCAGGACATCGTCGCGGAGGACGTACCCGTCCTGCCCCTGTGGCAGGGCAAGCAGTACGTCGCCGCACGCGACGGGATCACCGGAGTGGAGTGGTCGGTCAACGCCATCTCCGACCTCCAGTTGTGGGAGCTCGGCCGCGGCGTAAGCGGCTGAGCAAGGCAAAGACCGGCAGCGGGTGTCGCGGGCCGGAGCAACGAAACAGTTCGACTGTGAAGGACGTTCGCGTGAATCGACGTAACCAGTGGCTGGCGGCCCCGCTCGGCGCAGCCACCGCCGCCGCGCTGCTCAGCGGTTGCGGTTCGACCGATGGCTCCAATGCCGGCAGCGGCAAGGGCGTGGTCATGGGCATATCCGACAAGGTGAAGTCCACCGACCCGGCGTCCGGCTACGACCCGGGCTCCTGGCTGCTCTTCAACAACGTCTTCCAGTCGCTGCTGAGCTTCCCCAAGGGCGGCACCACCCCCGAGCCCGACGCCGCCCAGAGCTGCGCCTTCGAGGGCGGCGACAGCAAGCTCTTCAAGTGCACCCTGAAGAAGGACCTGAAGTTCAGCAACGGGCACGAGCTCACCTCGAAGGACGTCAAGTACTCCTTCGAGCGCACGCTGAAGATCAACGACGAGAACGGCCCCGCCGTCATGCTCGCCTCGATCGCCGGCATCGACGCCCCTGACGCGCAGACCGTCGTCTTCCGCCTGAAGACCTCCGACGCCACCTTCCCGAGCAAGATCGCCTCGGGTGCGGGCTCCATCGTCGACCACCGCGAGTACCCGGCCGACAAGCTCCGCACCGACAACAAGGCCGTCGGCTCCGGCGTCTACAAGCTCGACTCCTTCAGCGAGAAGAGCGCCACCTTCTCCGTCAACGAGTCCTACACGGGCAAGGCCAAGGCCAAGAACACCGGCGTCACGCTGAAGTTCTTCAACGGCGACCAGGCCGGCCTCAAGACCGTCCTCGAAAGCGGAGACGTCGACTTCGCCTTCCGCGGCCTCGCCGCCAAGGACATCGCCGCCCTCGCCTCCACCAAGACCGGCGACGACAAGGTCGACGTCGTCCAGGGCACCGGCGCCGAAGTCGAGCACATGGTCTTCAACATGAACGACCCCGTCGTCGGCAAGCTCCCCGTCCGCAAGGCCATCGCCTACCTCGTGGACCGCGAAGCCCTGGTCAAGGACGTGTACGCCGGCACCGCCACCGCCCTGTACTCCATCGTCCCCACCGGCATCGCCGGCCACACCACGCCGTTCTTCGACCGCTACGGCGGCACCCCGCAGCCCGAGAAGGCCAAGGCCGTCCTCAAGGCCGCCAACATCAACGGCAAGGTCAAGGTCACCCTGTACTCGACCCCGTCCCGCTACGGCCCCTCCACCGACCAGCAGTTCGAGGTCATCGCCAAGCAGCTCAACGACAGCGGCCTCTTCGAAGCCGACGTCAAGTCCGTCGAGTACGAGCAGTACGAGAAGGACATCCAGGCCGGCAAGTACGGCATCTACGTCAAGGGCTGGGTCCCCGACTACCCGGACGCCGACAACTTCACCCAGCCGTTCTTCGGCCCGGGCAACGTCCTGAACAACAACTACGACAACAAGGAGATCACCGGGACGATCATCCCGTCGACCTCCGCGAAGTCCGACCGCACCGCGGCCAACACCGACTACAACCGCCTCCAGGACATCGTCGCCGAGGAGCTCCCGCTCCTCCCGCTCTGGCAGGGCAAGCAGTACGCCGTCACCCGCCAGAACGTCAACGGCCTCCAGTGGTCCCTGGACGCCTCGACGGTCTTCCGCTTCTGGGAGATCAGCAAGGGCTGACGCGGGCCGCGCCCCGAACGCACCGAGGGGCCGCACGCAGCGGCGCGGACGTCCACCGACGTTCCGCCGCGCGTGCGGCCCCTCGGCCGTCACGGGCACTGTGCCCGCGGCCACAGCCGGCCACCGGCTACTGCGCCCCGGGCCGCACCAGACCGCTCTCGTACGCGTACACCGCCGCCTGGACCCGGTCACGCAGCCCCAACTTCGTCAGGACGTGCCCCACGTGCGTCTTGACCGTCGTCTCGCTCACGAACAGGTCCGCCGCGATCTCCGCGTTCGACAGCCCCCGCGCCACCAGCTTCAGCACCTCCACCTCGCGCTCGGTCAGCGTCCCCAGCGTGTCCGGGACGCGCTCCTCACCCGACGGCAGATGCCCCGCGTACTTGTCCAGCAGCCGCCGCGTGATGCTCGGCGCGAGCATCGCCTCGCCGGCCGCCACGACCCGGATCGCCTGCACCAGCTCGTTCGCCGGCGCGTCCTTCAACAGGAAGCCGCTCGCCCCCGCACGCAACGCCTCCACCACGTACTCGTCAAGATCGAACGTGGTCAGCACCAGCACCTTCGCCGGACCGTCCCGGCCCGGCCCCGTGATCTGCCGCGTCGCCTCGACCCCGTCCATCCGCGGCATCCGGATGTCCATCAGCACCACGTCCGGCTGCAGCGCCCGCACCTGGTCCAGCGCCTGCAGGCCGTCCCCGGCCTCGCCGACCACAGCCAGCTCCTCCTCCGCCTCCAGGATCATCCGGAAGCCGGTGCGCAACAGTGGCTGGTCGTCGACCAGAAGAACGCGGATGGCCACGGGCGATACCTCGTATTCGTCGGACGGCTTCGGCGGACACGCCCATTCTGCCCTGACCCGACGATCAAGAAATCCCGCCCCCGCCCCGGGCCCCAGGCCGTCCAGGGGGTATGCGGCGAATCAACGCCCGGACCGGCCGACGCGATCCCCAAGAGGCCTAGCTACCCGCCGAAGCACCACCGGGCCGCGGCACGACCGGCAGCGGATACACCGGGGGAGTACCGCCGAACTCCGGACACGACGCCTGGTGATCACACCAGCCGCACAGCTTCGTCGGGCGCGGCCGCCACTCACCCGTCTGCGTCGCCTCCCGGATCGCCTCCCACAACGCGAGCAGCTTGCGCTCCACCCGCTCCAGGTCCGCCACCACCGGGTCGTACGTCAGCACGTCCCCACTGCCCAGATACACCAGCTGCAGCCGCCGCGGCACCACCTGCTTCAGCCGCCACACCACCAGCGCGTAGAACTTCATCTGGAACAGCGCACCCTCCGCGTACTCCGGCCGCGGCGCCTTTCCCGTCTTGTAGTCGACGATCCGCACCTCACCCGTCGGCGCCACGTCCACCCGGTCGATGATCCCGCGCAGCCGCAGCCCCGACTCCAGCTCCGTCTCCACGAAGAACTCCCGCTCCACCGGCTCCAGCCGCGTCGGGTCCTCCAACGTGAACCAGCGATCGACCAGCGCCTCCGCCTCCGTCAGCCACCGCGCCAGCCCCGCCCCCTCGTCACCCTCCGGGAACAGCTCCGCCAGCTCCGGACGCGACCCCAGCAACCGGTCCCACTGCCCCGGAATCAGCTCCTTCGCCCGCGGCGCCGTCCGCTCCACCGCGGGATGATCGAAGAGCCGCTCCAGCACCGCGTGCACCAGCGTCCCCCGCGTCGCCGCCGCACTCGGCTTCTCCGGCAGCTTGTCGATCACCCGGAACCGGTACAGCAAAGGGCACTGCATGAAATCGCTCGCCCGGGAAGGAGAGAGGGAAGAAGGTGCCACAGCGCTCGGGCTTGCGGCTTGGGCCGCGCCGGGCACGGCACCGGGGCTCGTCGTCATGGACAAAACCCTACGACCCGCGACCGACAGCACGCGCATACCATCGACGCCAAGCCCCCTCGCACTGCATGATCGGAGCATCACCAGGCGCTGTTCACACCGCGCCGTACACCACGAGAACCACACGCGAACCCCCGGCACCGAACGAAGGACAGACGTGGCAGACACCGACCAGACCGGCGAGCGCGATAACCGGCGCTCCGGACCGGGCGGCGGACTCCTCATGGGCCGCCCCTTCGGCGTGCCCGTCTACGTCTCACCCAGCTGGTTCCTCGTCGCCGCCCTCATCACCTGGGTCTTCGGAGACCAGCTCGACCGCGTCCTGCCCGACCTCGGACCCGTCCGCTACCTCGTCTCCCTCTTCTTCGCCGTCGCCTTCTACGCCTCCGTCCTCGTCCACGAACTCGCCCACACGGTCGCCGCCCTCCGCTTCAAACTCCCCGTCCGCCGCATCCAGCTCCAGTTCTTCGGCGGAGTCTCCGAGATCGAGAAGGAGTCCGAGACCCCCGGCCGCGAATTCGTCCTCGCCTTCGTCGGCCCCCTCCTCTCCCTCCTCCTCGCCGGAGCCTTCTACCTCGGCATGAAAGCCGTCGACCCCGCGACCGTCCCCGGCGTCCTCCTCGCCGGCCTCATGATCTCCAACCTGCTCGTCGCGGCCTTCAACCTGCTCCCCGGCCTCCCCCTCGACGGCGGCCGCATGCTCCGCGCCGTCATCTGGGGCATCACCGGCAAGCCCATGGCCGGCACCGTCGCCGCCGCCTGGGTCGGCCGCGCCCTCGCCGTCGCCGTCCTCCTCGGCCTGCCCCTCCTCACCCACACCGGACTCCTCGGCAACCGCACCGAAGAGACCGGCGGCATGGACACCGTCATGGACGCCCTCCTCGCCGCCATCCTGGCCGCCATCATCTGGACCGGCGCCGGCAACAGCCTCCGCATGGCCCGCCTGCGCGAACACCTCCCCGAACTGCGCGCCCGCACCCTCACCCGCCGCGCCATCCCCGTCGAGAACGCCACCCCCCTCTCCGAAGCCCTCCGCCGCGCCAACGAAGCCGGAGCCCGCGCCCTCGTCGTCGTCGACGGCCACGGAGACCCCACCGCCATCGTCCGCGAGAGCGCCATCGCCTCCGTCCCCGAACACCGCCGCCCCTGGGTCGCCGTCAGCACCCTCGCCCAGGACCTCACCGACGGCATGAAGGTTTCCTCGGAACTCACCGGCGAACAACTCCTCGACCACCTCCGCGCCACCCCCGCCACCGAATACCTCGTCCTCGAACCCGGCGGTGCCATCTACGGCGTCCTGTCCACCCTCGACGTCGAGAAGGCCTTCGTGAAGGCCATGGCACGGCCCCAGTCCTGAAGCCAATACACTGTTCACATGTCCGAACCGACCGGTGCCGCCCGCCGACGCGGGCCCTTCAAGGTCGGGGACCAGGTTCAGCTCACCGACCCCAAGGGCCGCCACTACACGTTCACGCTCGAAGCCGGGAAGAATTTCCACACCCACAAGGGTTCCTTCCCCCACGACGAGCTGATCGGTGCTCCCGAAGGCAGTGTTGTCCGTACCACGGGGAACGTCGCGTACCTCGCGCTGCGCCCCCTGCTCCCCGACTACGTCCTGTCCATGCCCCGCGGCGCCGCCGTGGTCTACCCCAAGGACGCGGGCCAGATCCTGGCCTTCGCCGACATCTTCCCCGGCGCCCGCGTCGTGGAAGCGGGTGTGGGCTCCGGATCCCTGAGCAGCTTCCTGCTGCGCGCCATCGGCGACCAGGGCATGCTCCACAGCTACGAGCGCCGCGCGGACTTCGCCGAGATCGCCACCGCCAACGTGGAACGCTACTTCGGCGGCCCCCACCCGGCCTGGCAGCTCACCGTCGGCGACCTCCAGGACAACCTGTCCGACACCGACGTCGACCGCGTCATCCTCGACATGCTCGCCCCCTGGGAATGCCTGGAGGCCGTCTCCAAGGCCCTCGTCCCCGGCGGCATCCTCTGCTGCTACGTGGCCACCACCACCCAGCTGTCCAAGACCGTCGAGTCCATCCGCGAGATCGGCTGCTTCGCCGAGCCGCAGCCGTGGGAATCGATGATCCGCAACTGGCACGTCGAAGGCCTCGCCGTCCGCCCGGACCACCGCATGATCGGCCACACCGGCTTCCTCGTCACCGCCCGCCGCCTCGCGGACGGCGTCGAGCCCCCCATGCGCCGCCGCCGCCCCGCCAAGGGCGCCTACGGCGAGGACTACGAGGGCCCCGGCAGCGACCGCTCCGCGTAACGGCCCCCAAGGACCCTCCGCCGACCCAACACGACGGCGCTGCGGCGCAGTTCCCCCCACCACCGGGGAACTGCGCCGCAGCGCCTTTTGGTTGTCTGCGCACCGACTCCGGACCCTGCCGTTCCACCCCCGTGTGACGTGTGGCACGATGCTGGCTCCCCGTCACCCTTCGCACAGGAGACACCCCGCGTGCTGCACACCCCCGCCACGCTGGCAACGCCCCACACCCCGGCCCACACCCGGACCAGGCCCCTCCACTGGCTCGCCACGGCCACCGCCCTGGCCGCCGTCATCGCCGCGGCGGGACTCGTACAGCCGGCCACCGGCACCCCCGCCGACGCCACCGCCACCACCGCCGCCGGGGAACCCGCCGCGCAAGGTCCCGGAGCCACCGCTCCCGACGCCGCGGCCGCCACCTACCCCCTCGACTGCAAGGGCGCACCCCGGGCGGTCACCGCCACTGCCCAGGGCGACCTCGACGGCGACGGCCGCCCCGAGACCGTGGCGGCCGTCCGCTGCGACGCGGGCTCCGGCACCCCGCCGCACGCCATCTACGTACTCACCCAGGACCCCGCCGAAGGCTCCCGCCCCCGCGTCGTGGCCACCCTCCTGGACACCCCGCAGCGCCGGACCGCCACGGAGCTCACCGTGCGCGACCGCACCGTCACCGCGACCCTCCTCGGCTACTCCGGCCCCGAGGTACCCCGCTGCTGCCCCGACAAGAAGCAGCTTGCCAAGTGGCGCTGGGGCGACGGAAAATTCCGCCAGGAGCTGACGGACTCAGCCGCCAGGAGTGTTTGAAACGTCACTCCGCGTCCGGACCGAAGACCTCCACACCGTCCGAAACGCGCCTTACGTGAATGCAGTCGCCCGGGCATTCCTTCGCCGAGTCCACCACGTCCCGCAGCAGCGGCAGCGGCACCGGAGCGGTCGCCCCCACCTCCTGCAGCAGCTCGTCGTCCGCGCTCTTCACGTACGCCAGACCATCGATGTCCAGCTCGAACACCTCGGGCGCGTACTGCGCGCAGATGCCGTCCCCGGTGCAGAGGTCCTGGTCGATCCAGACCTCAAGCGGCTCGCCCGCCCCACCGGCGCCGCCCGTCGGAGCCTCCTGCTGCACGGTCATATCTCCTGCCGTTCCCTGCGGTGAGTGATCCATCCCGGTCACAACCCGCAGCAAGTCGCACGGGCCCTGACGGGTGTTGAACACTTCGACCTTACAACCGGCGGCTTCCCGAGTTTGATGGGTGGGTATTTCCTTGGCGTGAGGGAGTACGCAAGGGTGAAGATCGGACACACCTCTATCGTCTTTGTGATCTAGGGGTTTCAATCACCACCAGCCCAGGTAGGGTCAGGAAGCGTCCAGCTCCCCTTGGAGGAGGTGAGGACCGTGGCAGCCCACGACGACGACATCAACCGCGGCATCCGGCCCGCGCGAGGGTCCGAGGACCCCGCCGGCCAGGTTGCCTATCTCGAGCAGGAAATCGCCGTCCTGCGACGCAAGCTCGCCGACTCTCCGCGACACACGAGGATTCTCGAAGAGCGGATCGTCGAGCTCCAGACAAATCTGGCCGGCGTCTCCGCGCAGAACGAACGACTGGCGAATACCCTCCGTGAGGCCCGGGACCAGATCGTGGCCCTCAAGGAAGAAGTCGACCGGCTCGCACAGCCGCCGGCAGGCTTCGGTGTCTTCCTCCAGGCGAACGAGGACGGCACCGTCGACATCTTCACCGGAGGCCGAAAGCTCCGCGTGAACGTCAGCCCCAGCGTCGACCCGGAAGACCTCCGGCGCGGCCAGGAGGTCATGCTCAACGAGGCCCTCAACGTGGTCGAGGCCATGGCATACGAGCGGGCCGGGGACATCGTCACCCTCAAGGAGATCCTCGAGGACGGCGAGCGCGCCCTGGTCGTCGGGCACACCGACGAGGAACGGGTGGTGAGGCTCGCCGAGCCGCTCCTGGACATCACCATCCGTCCCGGCGACGCCCTCCTGCTCGAACCCCGCTCCGGCTACGTCTACGAGGTCGTCCCCAAGAGCGAGGTCGAGGACCTGGTCCTCGAAGAGGTCCCCGACATCGACTACGACAAGATCGGCGGCCTGGGCGACCAGATCGAGCTGATCCGCGACGCGGTCGAGCTCCCCTACCTCTACCCCGACCTGTTCAAGGAACACGAACTGCGGCCCCCGAAGGGCATCCTGCTCTACGGCCCGCCCGGCTGCGGCAAGACGCTCATCGCCAAGGCCGTCGCCAACTCCCTTGCCAAGAAGGTCGCCGAGGTGACCGGACAGGCCCAGGGGAAGTCGTACTTCCTGAACATCAAGGGCCCCGAACTCCTCAACAAGTACGTCGGCGAGACCGAGCGGCACATCCGCCTGGTCTTCCAGCGGGCCCGCGAAAAGGCCAGCGAGGGCACCCCCGTCATCGTCTTCTTCGACGAGATGGAATCCCTCTTCCGCACCCGCGGATCCGGAGTCAGCTCCGACGTCGAGAACACCATCGTCCCGCAGCTCCTCGCCGAGATCGACGGCGTGGAGGGCCTGGAGAACGTCATCGTCATCGGCGCCTCCAACCGCGAGGACATGATCGACCCGGCCATCCTGCGCCCCGGCCGCCTCGACGTGAAGATCAAGATCGAGCGTCCGGACGCCGAGGCCGCGAAGGACATCTTCGCGAAGTACCTCAAGGCATCGCTGCCCCTGCACACGGACGACCTGTCCGAACACCAGGGCTCCACGGCCGGCACCGTCCACAGCATGATCCAGACCGTCGTCGAGCAGATGTACGCCGAAACCGAGGAGAACCGCTTCCTCGAGGTCACGTACGCCAACGGCGACAAGGAAGTCCTGTACTTCAAGGACTTCAACTCGGGCGCGATGATCCAGAACATCGTCGACCGGGCCAAGAAGATGGCCATCAAGGCCTTCCTCGAACACAACCAGAAGGGCCTGCGGGTCTCCCACCTCCTCCAGGCCTGCGTGGACGAGTTCAAGGAGAACGAGGACCTGCCCAACACCACCAACCCGGACGACTGGGCCCGAATCTCCGGCAAGAAGGGCGAGCGGATCGTATTCATCCGCACACTCGTCACCGGAAAGCAAGGCGCGGACACCGGACGCTCCATCGACACGGTGGCGAACACCGGTCAGTACCTCTGAACCGGAGCGGCTGCGGATGCCCTCCCCGGGCATCCGCAGCCGACTGCTTTACCCGACCGATTGACCGGCCGTATTCCAGCCGGTGACAGGGCAGATTCAATGACGGAAATGATCTCCCCACGAGCGCGCAGTGGTTCTAGGCTCTTCCGTACCGCCGGTCGCGCAGTGCGGGGACGGGCACCGCACAGTCACACGCACCGGAGCACCAGCGGTACTTGAGCGCCGCCCCCGGAGGGGGGCGCCGCCGGGCAAGGAGGGCCGCATGACCGTACGGCGAGTAATGGGGATCGAGACGGAGTACGGGATCTCCGTCCCCGGTCACCCGAACGCCAATGCCATGCTCACCTCGTCCCAGATCGTCAACGCCTACGCGGCGGCGATGCACCGGGCGCGACGCGCCCGCTGGGACTTCGAGGAGGAGAACCCGCTGCGGGACGCCCGCGGCTTCGACCTCGCCCGCGAGGCCGCCGACAGCAGCCAGCTGACCGACGAGGACATCGGCCTCGCCAACGTCATCCTGACGAACGGCGCACGGCTCTACGTCGACCACGCACACCCCGAATACAGCTCCCCGGAGATCACGAACCCGCTGGACGCCGTGCTCTGGGACAAGGCCGGCGAACGGATCATGGCCGAGGCCGCCGTACGGGCCGCCCAGCTGCCCGGGGCCCAGCCCATCCACCTCTACAAGAACAACACCGACAACAAGGGCGCCTCCTACGGCACGCACGAGAACTACCTGATGAAGCGGGAAACCCCCTTCTCGGAGATCGTGCGCCACCTGACCCCCTTCTTCGTCTCGCGACAGGTCGTGACCGGAGCGGGACGCGTGGGCATCGGCCAGGACGGCCGCGAGCACGGCTTCCAGATCAGCCAGCGCGCGGACTACTTCGAGGTCGAGGTCGGCCTGGAGACCACACTGAAGCGGCCCATCATCAACACCCGCGACGAGCCGCACTCCGACGCCGAGAAGTACCGCCGGCTCCACGTGATCATCGGAGACGCCAACCTCTCCGAGGTCTCCACCTACCTCAAACTCGGCACGACGGCCCTGGTCCTGTCCATGATCGAGGACCAGTTCATCAGCGTCGACCTCGCCGTCGACCAGCCCGTACGCACCCTCCACCAGGTCTCCCACGACCCGGACCTGGGGCACCTCATCACGCTGCGCAGCGGCCGGACACTCACCGCGGTGCAACTCCAGATGGAGTACTTCGAGCTGGCCCGCAAGTACGTGGACGAGCGTTTCGGGACCGACGCCGATGAGCAGACCAAGGACGTGCTGGCCCGCTGGGAGGACGTGCTGGGCCGGCTGGAGAGCGACCCGATGAGCCTGTCGGGTGAGCTGGACTGGATCGCCAAGCGGGAGATCCTGGAGGGCTACCGGCGCCGGGACGGGCTGGACTGGGACGCGGCGCGACTGCACCTGGTGGACCTCCAGTACGCGGACGTACGGCCCGAGAAGGGCCTGTACAACCGCCTGGCGGCCCGCGGCAAGATGAAGCGGCTGGTGGAGGAGGCCGCGGTCGAGCGGGCTCAGAGCAAGCCTCCGGAGGACACGCGGGCCTACTTCCGCGGGCGCTGCCTGGAGCAGTACGCGGACGACGTGGCGGCGGCCTCCTGGGACTCGGTGATCTTCGACCTCCCGGGCCGGGACTCGCTGCAGCGCGTCCCGACGCTGGAACCCCTGCGGGGGACCCGCAACCACGTCAAGGAGCTCCTGGACCGCTGTCGCACGGCGGAGGACCTGGTCCGGGTGCTTTCGGGGCAGTGAGCGGGCCTGAAATGCGGTCGGTCCGGGAATCATGAGGAGAACCGGACGTTGTGAAAGTGCCGGGACGAATGTCGGACCCTCCCTATAGGGTCCGACGTAGGGTCTGATCTTGAGAGATCCCGAATCCCGGGGTCTCTCGACATGAGCGTGCGAACCGAGCGGGGTGAGGTAGACATGGCGACCAAGGACACCGGCGGCGGACAGCAGAAGGCGACGCGCTCGACCGAGGAGGTCGAGGAGGCGGCGGTCGAGGAATCGACCGACCTCAAGGAGCGCCAGGAGAAGCTCTCCGACGACGTCGACTCCGTACTTGACGAGATTGACGATGTACTCGAAGAGAATGCTGAGGATTTCGTGCGGTCCTTCGTTCAGAAGGGTGGCCAGTAAGGTCACTTGACCTTCGAATCGAAGGCTTGGGGGCGGGGTAGGTGTCTGAGGGCACGAAGCGGTGTTCGCGATGTAAGCAGGACTGGCCACGGGCGGAATATGCGAACAACCGCTCTGCCGCCGACGGCTTACAGGCGTATTGCCGAACGTGCCGGGCGGAGTACTACAAGGCTCGCCAGGAGGCGAAAGGGCGGACGGTGCGGGTGAAGGTGGCCGTGCCGTCCGGCCACAAGCGGTGCCCTCAGTGTCGCGAGATCAAGCCCCATTCCGAATGGGAAGCCGAAAAAACCACCTCGGACGGATGGTCCAGCTACTGCCGTTCGTGTCGGGCGCAACGCAATGGAGCGAGCTACTACAAGCGCAAGTACGGCATCACCGAGGCCGAGCGCGACGAGATGATCGCTGCTCAGGGCGGGGTCTGCGCGATCTGTCGGATCGCTCCAGCAGAGCATGTGGATCACGATCATCAGACGGGTAAGGTCCGAGGCGTACTGTGCTTCAGCTGTAACGCAGCTTTGGGGCAGTTCAAGGATCGGCCGGACGTCATACGGCGTGCAGCCGCTTACGTGGAAGGAAACCTGTGGAACCCAACACTCGTAGCACAGGGCGTCTACCGGCAGCCTTCCTGACGCCGGGGTCTTCGTCCTTCATGGACTTCCTGGGCGCGCACTCGCCCGAGATGCTGCCCGGGAACCGCAAGCTGCCGGAAGGTGTCGTCGAGGCGCCGCACGGGACGACCATCGTGGCCGCCACCTTCCCCGGCGGGGTCGTGCTCGCGGGTGACCGGCGGGCGACCATGGGGAACATGATCGCGCAGCGGGACATCGAGAAGGTGTTCCCGGCGGACGAGTACTCCGCCGTCGGCATCGCCGGTACGGCCGGCCTGGCCGTGGAGATGGTCAAGCTGTTCCAGCTGGAGCTGGAGCACTTCGAGAAGGTGGAGGGGACGACGCTCTCCCTGGAGGGCAAGGCCAACCGGCTCTCCACCATGATCCGGAGCAATCTGGGGATGGCCATGCAGGGTTTGGCCGTCGTGCCCCTGTTCGCGGGCTACGACGAGGCGAAGGAGAAGGGGCGGATCTTCTCCTACGACGTCACGGGCGGTCGCTCCGAGGAGCACGGCTACGCGGCGACCGGTTCCGGCTCGATCTTCGCGCGGGGCTCCATGAAGAAGCTCTTCCGCCCCGATCTGACGGAGGAGCAGGCCACCACCCTGGTCGTCCAGGCGCTGTACGACGCCGCCGACGACGACTCGGCGACCGGCGGGCCGGACCTGTACCGCCACATCTACCCGATCGTCACCGTCATCACGGACGAGGGGTTCCGCAGGCTGACCGACGACGAGTCGCAGGAGCTCGCCCGTACGGTCACCAACCGTCGGCTGGAGCAGCCCGACGGCCCGCGCGCCGCCCTGCTCTGACCATCCGTCGCTTCGTAGGAACCCAGAAGAAAGGGACGGAAAGCCGGTGTCGACTCCGTTCTATGTGTCACCCCAGCAGGCCATGGCCGACCGGGCGGAATACGCCCGGAAGGGCATCGCCCGCGGTCGCAGCCTTGTCGTGCTGCAGTACGCCGACGGCATCGTGTTCGTCGGTGAGAACCCGTCCCGCGCGCTGCACAAGTTCAGCGAGATCTACGACCGGATCGGCTTCGCGGCCGCCGGCAAGTACAACGAGTACGAGAACCTGCGGATCGGCGGTGTGCGGTACGCGGATCTGCGCGGATACACCTACGACCGTGACGATGTGACGGCGCGTGGGCTGGCCAACGTGTATGCGCAGACCCTCGGCACCATCTTCTCCTCGGCCGGTGAGAAGCCGTACGAGGTGGAGCTGGTGGTGGCGGAGGTCGGTGCGACGGCCGCCGGTGACCAGATCTACCGGCTGCCGCACGACGGGTCGATCGTGGACGAGCACGGCTCGGTCGCGGTCGGCGGCAACGCCGAGCAGATCAGCACCTACCTGGACCAGCGCCACCAGGACGGGATGACGCTGTCGGAGGCGCTGAAGCTGGCGGTGGCGGCGTTGTCCAGCCAGGCCAACGGTGCCGACAAGGCGATTCCGGCCGAGCGGCTGGAGGTGGCGGTGCTGGACCGGACGCGCTCGCAGCAGCGCAAGTTCAAGCGGATTCGGGGCCGGCAGCTGTCGCGGCTGCTGGAGGCGGACGTGCCGGCAGCGGCGCAGGCGGACGCGGTGTCGAACGACGAGGCGCCGGAGGACGACGCCGAGTAGGACGTCGAGTAGGACGCCGGGCAGGACGTGTATGCGGCCCCGGTCGCCCCGCAGGGGGTGGCCGGGGCTTCGTCGTGTCCGGGCGGCGGTCGCGGCGCCCTACGGGGTGGGGGCGGGGCCCGTGGAGTCGCGGGTGACGAGGGTGACGGGGATGTCGGGGGCGGTCCAGGGGGTGCCTTCGAGGACGGCGAGGAGGGCGGTCATGCCCTGTTCGCCGACGCGTTCGGCGGGGAGGTGGACGGTGGTGAGTTCCGGTTCGACGGCGGTGGCGAGGGCGAGGTCGTCGAAGCCGGTGACGGAGAGGTCCTCGGGGACGCGCAGACCGAGGCGGCGGGCGGCCTTGCAGGCGCCGGCGGCGAGGATGTCGTCGTCGCAGACGATGGCGGTGGGTCGGCCCTCGGGGGCCGCGAGGGAGGCCTCCATGGCCGTACGGGCGCCGTCGACGGTGAGGGGCGACCGTACGGTGCGCAGCTCGGTGCCGGGGCCCAGGAGGGTCGTGAGGGCCTCTGCGCGGGTGTGGAAGGTCCAGGAGTCGACGGCGGAGGCGAGGTGGAGGAAGCGCCGGTGGCCGAGGGCGAGGAGGTGTTCGGTGATCTGGCGCATGCCGTCGGCCATGGCGAGGTTGACGTGGGCGGCGGCGGCTCCGGCGCGGGGGTCGCTGTCGAGCATGACGAGGGGGAGGGTGTCGCCGCCGATGGCGTGCAGGGCGTGGGCGGCCATGGAGGAGGCGATGACTCCGTCGAGGGCGGCGCGGGCCGAGGCGAAGGGGTCGCGGGCGGGGCCGGTGCCGTCGGGGGAGGGGTAGAGGACCACGCCGAAGCCGTGTTCGGCGGCGACGCGGGCGGCGCCGGTGTAGACGCGGGCGAAGAACTCGTTGGTGAGGGCGGGGACGACGAGGAGGGCGGTGCGGGTGGAGCCGAGGCGGAGGTTGCGGGCGGCGAGGTTGGGGCGGTAGCCGAGCCGGGTGGCGGTCTCGCGGACGAGGGCGGCGGTGCGTTCGGAGACGCGGCCGGGCCATTTGTCGCCGAGGACGAGGGAGACGGTGGCCTGGGAGACCCCGGCGGCGGCGGCCACGTCCCGGCTGGTGGGTCTCGTCACACGGTGCTCCTGTAGTGCGAGGTCAGGGGTGGTTTCGTGGTCTGCGGGGTGGACCCGTGGACTGTGGCCATGGTACGTATGACGCGTCAAGTTATACGTATTACTCCGGCTGGGTCCGGGCAGAAGGGGGCAGTTATGGCCGCGGGATACGCGGAGCTGCTGGGGACCCGGCACGCCGCGAGGCTGTTGGCGGGCACGCTGATCGGCAGGCTGCCGAACGCCACCGCGCCGATCGCGATCGTGCTGTTCACGCGTGCGGAGGGCGGCAGCTACAGCCTGGCGGGGGCGCTGGCCGCCGTGTACGGGCTGGCGAACGCGGTGGGTCAGCCCCTGCTCGGGCGGGCCGTGGACCTGTTCGGCCAGCCGCGGGTGCAGTTGCCGGCCGCGCTGCTGTCCGCGCTGGGAATGGTGTGGCTGGCGCTGGCGGGCACCGGCTCGGTGGTCGCGGCGTACGCCGCCGTGGTGGTCGGCGGGCTCTTCACGCCCCCGCTGGAGGGCGGGCTGCGAGCCCTGTGGCCGAGCGTGCTGGGGGGCCGTGAGGAGAGGGTGCACGCGGCGTACGCGATGGACGCCGTGGCCCAGGAGATCATGTTCACCGTCGGTCCCCTGCTGGTGACGCTGTTCGTCGCGATGTGGTCGCCGGCCGGGGCGCTGCTGGCGCTGAACGCGATCGGGGTGCTGGGCGCGCTGTCGGTGGTGGTCAGCGAGCCGTCGCGGGCGTGGCGCTCGGAGCCGCGGGATGCGCACTGGTTGGGCGCGCTGCGCTCGCGCGGGCTGCTGGCGCTGCTGGGCTCGTTCTTCTTCGTGGGTATGGCACTGGGTTCGATCACGGTGGCCGGTGTGGCGTACGCCGACGGCCACGGGGGCCAGGCGGTGTACGGCTGGCTGATGGCGGCGCTGGGTCTGGGCGCGCTGATCGGCGGTGTGTTCTACGGTGCGCGGCAGTGGGCGGGTGCGCCCGAGCGGCGGCTGCGGTTGCTGGTGGCGCTGCTCGCGGTCTGCTACCTGCCGTTGCTGCTGACTCCGGGGCCGGTGGCGATGACCGCCCTGGCGGCGGTGTCGGGTGTGTTCCTGGCGCCGGCCCTGGCGTGTGCGTTCATCGTGGTGGACCGGCACGCGCCGGCGGGCACGGTGACGGAGGCGTTCTCGTGGCTGGTCACCTTCTTCGGGGTGGGGGCGGCGATCGGCACGGCGGCGGCGGGACCGGCGGTGGAGCTGGGGGGCACGGCGTGGGGCTTCGGCGTGGCGTGTGCCGCGGGCGGTTCGGCGCTGCTGGTGCTGATGGTGACTCAGGGGGCGCTGTCAACTGCGGGGCGCGGCCGTGCGGTGGCGGGTTCGGCCCGGGGAGTGCCGGACGGCTCTGGTGAGGTGGCTGCGCAGGCCCGGTCGGCGCAGTGACGGGCGGGCGCGTCGGTGCGGCGCGCCCGTGGGTTCGCGGGGCTCCCGCCCGCCGTTCGGCGACCTCCTCGGGGGAACTGATCGAAACGGCGGCTGCGAACCCGGTTTCAGAAGAGGGCAGAAGGCGTAATGTTCAGTCATGGACCGCCGCATTTTCGGGCTGGAGAACGAGTACGGCGTCACGTGCACGTTCAGGGGACAGCGCCGACTGTCTCCTGACGAAGTGGCGCGCTACCTCTTCCGCCGTGTCGTGTCATGGGGCCGCAGCAGCAATGTCTTCCTGCGGAACGGCGCCCGCCTGTACCTCGACGTGGGTTCGCATCCGGAATATGCAACTCCCGAATGCGACAACGTGACCGAGTTGGTCACGCACGACAAAGCAGGCGAGCGCATTCTCGAAGGACTGCTCGTCGACGCCGAACGCCGCCTGCACGAGGAAGGAATCGCGGGCGACGTCTATCTCTTCAAGAACAACACCGACTCGGCGGGCAACTCGTACGGCTGCCACGAGAACTACCTGGTGGCCCGGCACGGGGAATTCTCCCGCCTGGCGGACATCCTCATTCCGTTCCTCGTCACGCGGCAGCTGATCTGCGGTGCCGGCAAGGTGCTGCAGACCCCTCGGGGCGCGGTCTACTGCGTGAGCCAGCGGGCCGAGCACATCTGGGAGGGCGTCAGCTCCGCGACGACGCGTTCCCGGCCGATCATCAACACGCGCGACGAGCCGCACGCGGACGCGGAGCGGTACCGCCGCCTCCACGTGATCGTGGGCGACTCGAACATGTCCGAGACGACCATGTTGCTGAAGGTCGGGGCGACCGACCTGGTGCTGCGCATGATCGAGGCGGGCACGGTGATGCGGGACCTGACCCTGGAGAATCCGATCCGGGCGATCCGCGAGGTCAGCCACGACATCACGGGCCAGCGCAAGGTGCGCCTGGCGTCCGGCCGGGAGGCCTCCGCGCTGGAGATCCAGCGGGAGTACTACGACAAGGCGGTGGACTTCGCCGAGCGCCGGGGCATCCGTACCGGCGTGGTGGACCAGGTCCTGGAGCTGTGGGGCCGCACGCTGGACGCGGTCGAGGCGGAGGACCTGGACCGGATCGGCACCGAGATCGACTGGGTCATGAAGTACCAGCTGATCGAGCGGTACCGGGGCAAGCACAACATGACCATGTCGAATCCGCGGGTCGCCCAGATAGACCTCGCCTACCACGACATCCATCGCAGGCGCGGGCTGTACTACCTGCTGGAGCGCAAGGGGCAGGCGGCGCGGATCTGCAACGACCTCAAGATCTTCGAGGGCAAGTCGGTGCCCCCGCAGACGACGAGGGCGCGGCTGCGCGGCGACTTCATCCGCCGTGCGCAGGAGCAGCGGCGGGACTTCACGGTCGACTGGGTGCACCTGAAGCTCAATGACCAGGCGCAGCGGACGGTGCTGTGCAAGGACCCGTTCCGGTCGGTGGACGACCGTGTGGAGAAGCTCATCGCCGGTATGTGAGCGGGCGGGGTGACGTCCCCCATCTCGCCAAGGGCCCCGTACGTCTCTCGTACGGGGCCCTGCGCACGGCTTAGAGTGGCGGGCGACCGCCTTGCCGTCTGAGATCTGAGGAACACGTGCGCCGACTTGCCGGCCTGCTTGTCGTACCCCTTCTGCTGCTGTCGACAGCGGCGTGTGGCGACGACAGCGGCTCCGACTCCGCCCAGATGAAGAACGGAGCGCCCGCGATCACGAAGGGCGCCGAGTTCGGGGAGACGCCCACCCTGTCGAAGGGGAAGGGCGAGCCGCCCAAGGAGCTGAAGGTGGTGACCGTCAAGGAGGGCACCGGGCAGGTGCTGAAGAAGGGCGACATCGCCCAGGTCAACTACTACGGTCAGGTGTGGGACGGTACCGAGCCGTTCGACCAGAGCTTCGGCAAGGGCCAGCCGTTCGACGTGACGATCGGCGCCGGCGCCGTCATCAAGGGCTGGGACCAGGGCCTCGAGGGCCAGAAGGTCGGCAGCCGCGTCGAGCTGGTGATCCCGCCGGACCTCGGTTACGGAGCGCAGGGGTCGCCCCCGAAGATCAAGGGGAACGCCACGCTGGTGTTCGTCGTGGACATCGTCAAGGGTGCCACGGTCCCGGTCTCGGCCACGGGCAAGGAAGTCGCCCAGGACAACAAGGACCTGCCGAAGGTCGGTACGAACACGGACGGCAAGGAAGTCTCCGTGGCCGTCCCGAAGGACGTCACCCCGCCGGCGAAGCTCGTGTCGAACTACGTCCTGGAGGGCGACGGTCCGGCCGTGACGGACAAGAACAGCGTCGTCGTCAAGTTCCACGGCAAGACCTGGAAGGACGACAAGACCTTCGAGAGCACCTACACCTCCGACCAGTCGGTGACCTGGCCGCTGGAGCAGCTGCAGGTGAAGGGCCTCAAGGAGGGCATCGTCGGCAAGAAGGTCGGCAGCCGCATCCTGCTGGTGATCCCGCCGGACATGGGCTTCGGCGACAAGGAGCAGGGGACCATCCCGGCGAACTCGACGCTGGTCTTCAGCCTCGACATCCTCGCGGTGATGTAAGACTGTCCCGGTTGTCCCATAGTTTGAGGAGCAGTTCCGTGAGCGACAAGCTCGAGAAGCCCGAGATCGACTTCCCCGAGGGCGAGGCCCCCAAGGACCTCGTGATCGAGGACATCTGGCTGGGTGACGGTGCCGAGGCCAAGGCCGGCGACATGGTCGCCGTCCACTACGTGGGCGTGGCCTTCTCCACCGGCGAGGAGTTCGACGCCTCCTGGAACCGCGGTTCCGCGCTCCAGTTCAAGCTCGGTGTCGGTCAGGTCATCAGCGGCTGGGACCGCGGTGTCCAGGGCATGAAGGTCGGCGGCCGCCGCAAGCTGGTCATCCCGGCCCACCTGGCGTACGGCGACCGTGGTGCGGGCGGTGCGATCGCCCCGGGCGAGACGCTGATCTTCGTCTGCGACCTGGTCAAGGTCGGCTGAGCGGAACATCCGTGAGCAGTTGCCGGGCCCCCGCCGTGAGGCGGGGGCCCTCGCTTTTGTCCGCGACCGCCGGGGCGGTACGGTCAGCGGTCACGGGTGTGTGTCGAGAACGGGGGTTGGGCGTCGATGGCGATTGCCAAGGCCGAGCGGCTGATGAATCTGGCGCTGTGTCTGCTGGGGACCCGCCGGCCGCTGAGCAAGCGCGAGTTGCGCGGTTCCATCGAGGCCTACATGGAAGCCGGCAACGACGAGTCCTTCAACCGGATGTTCGAGCGGGACAAGGACGACCTGCGCGAACTCGGTCTGGTCATCGAGACGGTGGAGAACCTGGAGGGGGAGACGGGCTATATGGCCCGCCGGGACAGCAACCGGCTGCCCCCGGTCTCCCTGGACGCCGAGGAGGCCGCCGCCCTGGGCCTGGCCGCCAAGGTCTGGCAGCAGGCCCGTCTCGCGGGGGCCGCCAGCGGCGCCCTGCAGAAGCTGCGGGCGGGCGGGATGCCCGAGGCCGGTAACCCGTACGAGGGCCAGCACAGTGCCATCGAGCCGCGCATCCCGGTCCACGAGGCGGCCTTCGAGCCGCTGATGCTGGCCTGCCGCGACCGCCGGCCGGTGGTCTTCGACTACCGCAAGTCGACCGCTGCCCGGCCCGAGACCCGCCAGGTGGAGCCGTGGGCGCTGGAGTGCTGGCGCGGTCACTGGTACCTGGCCGGCTACGACCGTGAGCGCGGGGCGGAGCGGGTGTTCCGCCTCTCCCGGATCACCGGGAAGGTCCGCTCGCGCGCGGCGAGGTACACCGCGGAGGTGCCGGACGTGGTGACCGTGCGGGAGACCGTGGCGAGCTGGGCCGGGGAGAGCGCGGACCGCTCCGCGCTGATCCGGCTGCGGGCCGGGGCGGGCTACCCGCTGCGGGCCAAGGCCACGGCGGTGCGCGAGGGCACGGACGGCTGGGACGAGCTGGAGATCCCCTACGGGCACGGGCTCGACGCCTGGCTGGTGGAGTTCGGTCCCGACGTCGTCGTGGTCGGGCCGGCAGATCTGCGGGCGGACGTGGTGGACCGGCTGCGGGCCGTCGCCGGGGCCTGACGGGCTTTCCGGAACCGCCGCCCGTGCGGCGCCCGTCCGCCGCCGCACCCTTTTCGAACCGCGACATCCACAGACGTGCCCTGAGGGGGAGACGTACCAGCATGGCTGCCAACGCCATCGACCAGACCCGCCGGATGCTGTCCCTGGTGACGTACCTGCGCGAGCGCCCGGGTGCGCACGTCGCCGACGTCGCGCGCGCCTTCGGCATCACCGAGGACGAGCTGATCTCGGACCTCGACGTGCTGCCCATGTGCGGGACCAGCTTCCGGGGCGGGGACCTGCTCGACATCGACACCGACGGGGAGCGCATCTGGTGGCGCAATCCCGACGCCTCGGGGGAGTCCACCGCCGAGCCGCTGCGGCTCGCCGCCGACGAGGCGACCGCGCTGCTGGTCGCCGCGCGTGCGGTGGCGACCCTGCCGGGGCTGCGCGAGAGCGACCGGGACGCCCTGCTGCGGGCGACCGCGAAGCTGGAGGCGGCCGCGGGCGAGGCGGCCGGGGCCAGCTCCCGGCTCTCGGTGACCTTCGAGTCCGAGGGCGGGGTCTTCGCGGACGTCGACCGGGCCATCGCGGAACGCCGGCGGCTGTGGCTGCGCTACTACTCGCCGGCCCGTGACGAGCTCACCGAGCGCGAGGTCGACCCGATCCGGCTCTTCGCGGTGGGACACACCTACATGGAGGGCTGGTGCCACCTCTCCGAGGCCCGGCGCACCTTCCGGCTCGACCGGGTCGCCGAGATCCGGCTGCTGGACGAGCGGGCGGAGCCGCCCGCCATCGAGCCGCGCGACCTGTCGGTGGGCCTCGTCCAGCCGTCCGCCGAGGACCCCGAGGTCGTGGTCGAGGTCGGACCGGGCGGACGCTGGGTCGCCGAGTACTACCCGCACGACAGCGCCGAGGAGCTCGCGGACGGCGGCCTGCGGATCACGCTGCGCACCCCGGACCCGGGCTCGCTGCGCCGCCTCGCGCTGCGGCTGGGCCGAGAGGGGCGGATCACCGCCCCCGCCGAGCTGGCGGACAGCGCGCGCAGCGCCGCCCGGGAGGCCCTCGCGGGGTACGGGGAACAGGTCTGAGGGGAGCGCGGTCGATGTCGCCAACGTCCGGGCCCGTCGCCTTCAAGGCCTCCTGTCCCGAGTGCCGCGCCCGCTTCGAGCTGGGCGCGGGAGCCCTGCGGCTGGCCATCGGCGGCAGCCGCAGGGCCACCTTCTACTCCTTCACGTGTCCTCAATGCGGTGCCGCCGTCCGCAAACCGGCCGGGGACCGCATCGTGGAGCTGCTGACCGGTGGCGGCGTGAGCACCCTGCGCAGCATCTGAGGCGCCCGGTGGCCTAGGCTCGGCCCATGCTGTGGCCGATGTTCGCAATTGCCCTGGGCTTCCTCGGAGTGTCCGTGCTCGCCGTGCTGGCCGTGCGCGTGTACGTGGAGGTGCGCCGGCTCTCCGCGGAGGTCGCGCTGGCCAGCCGCCGGATCACCGCCGCGTCGGCCGATCTGGAGCGGGAGGCGGCGGGTCTGGCCCGGGCGGGCCACGACGCGCGGCCGTAACGAACGCGACAGGCGTGTGACCGGGGGATTGACAACCGGCCAGGACGCAAGACGGGATACGTCGGGGGATTGCCGGGCGTTAACCCCCGGGGGTTACGATCCTCGGTAGAGACAGTCCCAGGCGCCCGTACCGGTGCGCTGCAAACCTCGGAGAAAAGGAAGACTTCATGGGCAACCTCAGGGGTTGGGAAATCCTCGTCATCGTCGGAGTCATCATCCTGCTCTTCGGCGCCAAGAAGCTCCCCGACATGGCCCGCTCCCTCGGCAAGTCGGCCCGCATCCTCAAGAGCGAGGCCAAGGCCATGAAGAAGGACGGCGAAGCCGACGACGCGGCCGCCGCCCCGGCCGACCAGTCCGCGCAGCAGCCGGTCGCCCCGCGCACCATCCAGGCCGCGCCCGGTGACGTCACCAGCTCCCGGCCGGTCAGCGAGCCGAACCGCACCGCCCAGGGCTGACGGACGCCCTTCACGCCAGTCATCTGCAACGAGACAAGGGACGTGGGTTGCTCAAGTCTGCCCGCAAGCAGGGGAAACAAGAACGACAGGCAAAGGACGCCGAAGGGCGCATGCCTCTCGTCGAGCACCTGCGTGAACTGCGTAACCGCCTGCTGAAGTCGGTGCTGGCGATCCTCGTCATCACGATCGTCGCGGCCTTCTTCTACCGGGACATCATCAACTTCCTGTTGAAGCCGATGCTGGACTCCGTCGGCTGCACCAACGGGGTGGTGACCCAGCGCAACGGGCGCCCCTGCGCCGACATGACCGTGAACGGCCTGATCTCGGCGTTCTCGATCGCCCTGAAGGTCTCGCTGATGGCCGGTGTGGTGCTCTCCGCTCCGGTGTGGCTCTACCAGTTGTGGGCGTTCGCCGCGCCCGGGCTGCACAGCCACGAGAAGAAGTACGCGCGCAGCTTCGTCGCGGTCGGCGCGCCCCTGTTCATGGCCGGCGCCGTGCTCGCGTACAAGATCCTCCCGCAGACCGCGACGATCATGCTCGAGTTCACCCCCGACCACGCGCGCAACCTGCTGCCGGTCGACGACTACCTCGACCTGGTCACCCGCATGGTGATCGTCTTCGGCCTGGCCTTCGAGCTGCCGCTGCTGCTGATCCTGCTGAACTTCACCGGCGTGCTCACCGGAAAGCGGCTCGCCGGCTGGTGGCGGGGCATGGTCCTCGGCATCACCGTCTTCGCCGCCTTCGCCACGCCCACCGGTGACCCGCCGACCATGCTCGCGCTGGCCCTGCCCATCGTGGCCCTGTACTTCGCGGCCGTCGGCATCTGCCTCCTCAACGACCGCCGCCGTCGGCGCAACGACCCCGACGCGGGGCTGAGCGACGACGAGGCCTCGGAGCTCGACCTCACCCCGGCGCCGATCGGCGCGATCGACGCGGTGCCCGCCCCGGCCGCCGCCCTGCCCGAACAGGCCGACGGCGGACGACAGCGGATCAACGGGTACGACGACGCCACCTGACAGGTATGCCCCCGGCCACGGCCGGGAGGTGCCCCACGGGGTCACCGGGGTCCGGGGACGGGCTCCGGTACATTCCCGGGGGTGAGCTACGAGGTCACCCTTTTCGTCAATCCCACCGCGGGGCGCGGCCGGGGCGCGCATGCCGCGCAGCCGGCCGCTTCCGCTCTGCGGGACGCCGGATTCTCGGTACGGACCCTGGTGGGCACCGACGCGCCGGACGCGCTGGCCCGGCTGACGGCCGCGGTCCGCGAAGGCGCCGGCGCCGTCGTCGCGGTCGGCGGCGACGGGATGGTATCCCTGGCGCTCCAGGCGGTCGCGGGCACCCGGGTGCCGCTCGGTGTGGTCGCCGTGGGCACCGGCAACGACTTCGCGCGGGCCACGGGACTGCCCGTACGGGATCCCGCGCGGGCGGGGCGGACGGCCGCCGAGGCGCTCAAGGAGGGCCGGACCCGGGAGATCGACCTGGGGCGCGTGGGCGGCACCTGGTACGGCACCGTGCTGTGCTCGGGCTTCGACTCGAGGGTCAACGACCGGGGCAACCGGATGCGGCTGCCGGCGGGCCGCTTCAAGTACGACCTCGCCATGATCGCGGAACTGGCCGCCTTCCGGCCCTTCCCGTACCGCATCACCCTCGACGACGGCCCGGTGATCGAGACCGGGGCCACGCTGGTGGCCGTCGGCAACGGCTCCTCCTACGGCGGCGGCATGCGCATCTGCCCCGGCGCGGTCCCCGACGACGGCCTCTTCGACGTCACGGTCGTCGGCGACTGCAGCCGGGCCACCCTGCTGAAGGTGTTCCCGCAGGTCTACCGGGGCGGCCACATCTCCCACCCGAAGGTGAGCGTCCACCGGGCCCGGAAGATCACCCTGGAGGCGCCCGGCCTGACCGCGTACGCCGACGGGGAGCCGCTGGGGCCCCTCCCGGTGACCGCCGAGTGCGTGCCCGGAGCGGTCCGGCTCCTCACATAAATGATCGCGACTGTTGTCAGACCCGGCGGGTAGGCTCGACAGCAAGATGACCGAAGAACTCTCACCCGCCGAGCGGTACGCCGCTGCCCGGATCCGCGCCGCCGAAGAGGCCACCGCCCTGGCCCCCTTCCGGGAGATGTACGACTTCGACCTGGATCCCTACCAGGTGGAGGCATGCAAGGCGCTGGAGGCCGGCAAGGGCGTCCTCGTCGCCGCTCCGACCGGCTCGGGCAAGACCATCGTCGGCGAGTTCGCCGTGCACCTGGCCCTCGCGCAGGGCCGCAAGTGCTTCTACACGACGCCGATCAAGGCGCTCTCGAACCAGAAGTACGCCGACCTCGTCAAGCGCTACGGCGCCGACAAGGTGGGCCTGCTGACGGGTGACAACAGCGTCAACTCCGAGGCGCCGGTGGTCGTGATGACCACCGAGGTGCTCCGCAACATGCTCTACGCGGGCTCCCAGTCGCTGCGCGGCCTCGGATACGTCGTGATGGACGAGGTCCACTACCTCTCCGACCGGTTCCGCGGAGCCGTCTGGGAGGAAGTGATCATCCACCTCCCCGAGTCGGTGACCCTGGTCTCCCTGTCGGCCACCGTGTCCAACGCCGAGGAGTTCGGCGACTGGCTGGACACCGTGCGCGGCGACACCGAGGTGATCGTCTCCGAGGAGCGGCCCGTACCGCTGTGGCAGCACGTCCTGGCCGGCCGCCGGATCTACGACCTCTTCGAGGAGGAGTCCGACCACGGCGGCCGCGGCTCCGCGCGCCGGGAGGTCAATCCCGACCTGCTGCGCATGGCGCGCGAGGAGAACAGCCGCACCTACAGCCCGAAGGACCGGCGGCGCGGCAAGATGGTCCGCGAGGCCGACCGCGAGCGCGAGCGGCGCTCCCGCGGCCGGATCTGGACCCCGTCCCGCCCCGAGGTCATCGCCCGCCTCGACAACGACGGGCTGCTGCCCGCCATCAACTTCATCTTCAGCCGGGCCGGCTGCGAGGCCGCGGTCCAGCAGTGCCTGTTCGCGGGTCTGCGGCTCAACGACGAATCCGCGCGGATCAGGGTCCGCGAGATCGTCGAGGCGCGGACCGCCTCCATCCCCACCGAGGACCTGCACGTCCTCGGGTACTACGAATGGCTCGAAGGGCTGGAGCGGGGCATCGCCGCGCACCACGCGGGCATGCTGCCGACCTTCAAGGAGGTCGTGGAGGAGCTGTTCGTCCGCGGCCTGGTCAAGGCCGTCTTCGCCACGGAGACCCTGGCACTGGGCATCAACATGCCCGCGCGCACGGTGATCCTGGAGAAGCTCGTCAAGTGGAACGGCGAGCAGCACGCCGACATCACCCCCGGTGAGTACACCCAGCTGACCGGCCGGGCCGGACGGCGCGGCATCGACGTCGAGGGCCACGCGGTCGTGCTCTGGCAGCGGGGCATGGACCCGGCCGGCCTCGCCGGGCTCGCGGGCACCCGTACGTATCCGCTGCGTTCCAGCTTCAAGCCCTCGTACAACATGGCCGTCAACCTGGTCAGCCAGTTCGGGCGGCACCGCTCGCGCGAGCTGCTGGAGACCTCCTTCGCGCAGTTCCAGGCCGACCGCTCGGTCGTCGGGATCTCCCGGCAGGTGCAGCGCAACGAGGAGGGCCTGGAGGGCTACCGGGAGGGCATGACCTGCCACCTGGGGAACTTCGAGGAGTACGCGCAGCTGCGCCGCGACCTCAAGGACCGCGAGACGGAGCTGGCCAAGCAGGGCGCCGCCCAGCGGCGGGTGCAGGCGGCCAGTTCGCTGGAGAAGCTCAAGCCGGGCGACATCATCCACGTGCCGACGGGCAAGTTCGCCGGGCTGGCGCTGGTCCTCGACCCGGGCGTGCCGGCCGGACGGGTCCACGGGCACCGCGGGTACGAGTACGCGGAGGGCCCGCGGCCGCTGGTGCTCACCGCCGAGCGGCAGGTCAAGCGGCTCGCCGCGATCGACTTCCCCGTCCCGGTCGAGGCGCTGGACCGGATGCGGATCCCCAAGTCCTTCAACGCGCGCTCGCCGCAGTCCCGTCGGGACCTGGCCTCCCAGCTGCGGAGCAAGGCCGGGCACCTCGCGCCGGAGCGGCGCTCCCGCGGCCGGGCCGCGGCCGCCGACGACCGCGAGATCGCCAGGCTGCGCGCCGAGCTGCGGGCGCACCCCTGCCACGGCTGCGACGAGCGCGAGGACCACGCCCGCTGGGCGGAGCGGTACCACCGGCTCCGGCGGGACACCCAGCAGCTGGAGCGGCGGATCGAGGGCCGGACGAACACGATCGCCCGCACCTTCGACCGGATCCACGCCCTGCTGACCGAGCTGGACTACCTGCGCGAGGACGAGGTCACCGTGCACGGCAAGCGGCTCGCCCGGCTGTACGGGGAGCTCGACCTGCTGGCGTCCGAATGCCTGCGCGCCGGGATCTGGGAGGGGTTGAACCCGGCGGAACTGGCCGCCTGTGTCTCGGCGTTGGTCTTCGAGGCCCGGCAGTCCGACGACGCGGTCGCGCCGAAGGTCCCGGGCGGCGCGGCGAAGGTGGCGCTCGGCGAGATGGTCCGCATCTGGGGCCGGCTCGACGCCCTGGAGGAGGAGCACCGCATCAACCAGGCGGAGGGCGTGGGCCAGCGCGAGCCGGACCTCGGCTTCGCGTGGGCGGCGTACCAGTGGGCCTCCGACAAGAGCCTGGACGAGGTGCTGCGCGAGGCGGAGATGCCGGCCGGTGACTTCGTGCGCTGGTGCAAGCAGGTCATCGACGTGCTCGGCCAGGTCGCGGCGGCGGCCCCCTCGGCCTCCGGTGACAGCGGCAGCACGGTGGCGAAGAACGCCCGCAAGGCCGTGGACGCGCTGCTTCGCGGCGTGGTGGCCTACAGCTCCGTCGGCTAGACGGCACACATGCGGTGATCGGCCGCCGTGCGGGGAACTCCTCCGTGCGGCGGCCGAGTTGTGTCAGGGCGCTGGCGTGGGCGGGGTGTCCGCCCGGGGGCCGGCCTCCCAGCCGGGACGGTCGCGCCAGGCCTGGAGGGTGCGGGCGCTCTCGAAGCGGTGCGCCGCGCCGGTGACCGGGTCGGTGAAGGCCAGTACGCGGGCGAGGAGTTGCAGCGGCCGCCGGTAGTCGTCCGGGGCCGGGTCGGTGACCTCCGGGTACACCGGATCGCCCAGGATGGGCAGGCCCAGGCCGCTCATGTGCACCCGCAGCTGGTGGGTACGGCCGGTGTGCGGGGTCAGCCGGTAGCGGCCCAGGCCGCCGCGGACGCCGACGAGCTCGACCAGGGTCTCGGCGTTGGGTGGGCCGGGGACCTCGGTCGCGGCGATCACCCCGCGGACCTTCTCGATCCGGCTGCGGACCGTGCGCGGGAAGGTGAGCGCCGGGTCGCGGGCGGCGAGCGCCTCGTACTCCTTGTGCACCTCGCGCCGCTGGAAGAGGAGCTGGTAGGCGCCCCGGTCCTCGGGCCGGACGCTGAACATCACCAGGCCGGCGGTGAGCCGGTCGAGGCGGTGCGCCGGGCTGAGCCCGGGCAGGTCCAACTCCTCGCGCAGCCGGGCCAGGGCGGTCTCGGTGATGTGGCTGCCGCGCGGAGTGGTCGCCAGGAAGTGCGGCTTGTCCACGACCAGCAGGTGCGCGTCCCGGTGGACCACGCGCACCGAGAACGGCACCCGCGGTTCCGGGTCCATGTCCCGGTGGAACCACAGGTGGGTGCCCGGTTCGTACGGGTCCCCGGCGTGCAGCACCCGCCCGCCGGGGCCGAGGACCCGGCCCGCGGCCAGCAGCCGCGCCATGGACTCCTCGCCGCGGGTGCCGGCGTAGCGGGCGGCGAGGTAGCTGCCGAGGTCCGGCCACGTCCCGTCCGGGTCGGGTGGCAGCCGGAGCCGGACCGGGTCGATGCCGGCCCGCTGGGGGAGGGGCGAGGGGGGTGCCGGGGATCTGCGTCTCATCGGGGAACAGGCTATGCGGCTACTGCTCGGTGAAGGTGCCCAGGTGGTTCGCATCGAGGGACTCGACGCGGACCGTGCCGTCGGCGAAGGTCACCCCGGTGCGGCCGGCCGCCATCTCGCCGGTGGTCTCGAAGCTGAAGGTGTCGCCGTCGTAGTGGGTCAGCGGGAAGCGCAGCGGCTTCGGCCCGAGGGCGAGGGTCAGCGCGCCCTTGTCGTCGGCCGTCACGGTCGCCTTGCCGTAGTACGGGTTGTCGTAGGTGCCGGTGTACGCGGCGCTGTCCTTGGCGGGCTTGGCGGAGGCGGGCGGGTGGGCGTAGTCGGTGGGGGACCGGGCGTTGTCGACCTCCTTCGCGTAGACGGACGCGAGCAGGGGCAGCCAGTCGGTCGTGGCCTTGCCGTGCTGGGCGACGTCGAAGAAATCGAGGGCGACGGCGTCGGCCAGGCCGACGGGGGCGCCGTTGGTGAGGACGACGATGCCGAGCTTCTCCAGGGGGAGCATCGTGACGTTGGCGTTGGTACCGAGTTCGAAGGCGCCGGAGTGGCTCAGGCGCAGTCGGCCCGCGTCGTCGTAGGACACGTTCCAGCCGAGGCCGTAGAAGCCGGCGCGGCCGGTGGGGGAGGTGGGCGGCTGAGAGACGATCTCGGGAACGTGCGTGCGGGCGAGCGTGGCGGCGGGGATGATCCGCTTGCCGTCGAGGGTGCCGTCGGCCAGCTGGAGCCGCAGCCAGCGGGACATGTCGCGGGCGGTGGAACTGACGCCGCCGGCGGGGGCCTGGGCGTCCGGGTCGCGGACGTAGCGGGGGCTCCAGGTGCCGTCCGAATTCTTGACGTGGGTGGCCGCGTGGTTAGGGGCGTTGACGTAGGCGGAGAACTCGGTGCTGGTGTGCGCCATGCCCGCGGGCTTGAAGAGGGTGTCGTCGGCGAGCTTCTGCCAGCTCGTGCCCTTGGCGCGGGCGACGGCCTCGGCAGCGGCCGTCAGGCCGAAGTTGGTGTAGGCGTAGCTCGCGCGGAAGGGCGTGAGGGGCTCCAGGCGCAGGTGGTCGAGGATGTACGACTGGTCGTAGCCGAGGTCTTCGAGGAGGTCGCCGGCGTGGTCGGGCAGGCCGCTGCGGTGGGAGAACAGGTCGGCGGTCGTGACGTGGTCGGTGACCCAGGGGTCCTTGAAGGCGAAGCCGGGGAGGGTGACGTGACGGTCCCACTCGTCGGGGGTGGTGAAGGCGCCGGCGATGACGGTGGAGGAGACGGGCTTGGAGACGGAGGCGATCTGGAAGACGGTGTCGGGGCCGACTTCGGCGGGCTCGCCGGTGCGGCGGACGCCGAAGCCCTTGAGGTGGACCACCTCGTCGTCGTGGACGACGGCCACCGCGACGCCGGGAACGCCGGTGCGGCGCATCATGTCCGTGACCGTGCCGTCGAGCCGGGCGACGGCCTTGTCGACGGCGGCGTCCGTGAGTTGGGGCTGCGGGGGTGGGGGCGGGCTCGGTGCGGCCGTCGCCGCCGAGGCGGTGAGGAGGGCCGCGGCCGCTGCCGCCCCGAGGGCGCGGAACGTACGCATGGGGACATTGTCCCGCCGTACGCCTCGCGGCGCGCGGCGCGCCACCTCCGAGGGTGCCGGCCCCGCCGGGCCGGCGCGCCTGGAGCGCGGGCGGTGCGCTGCCCCGGCCCCGTGGGCGCGGACGTCACGGGGCGTCGGCGCCGTCTCTGCGGGGGCGCCGCCCCCGGGCCCGCGCGCCTCGAACGTCGGCGGGGCTGGGGTAGGGCGGGGGCGCCGCCCCTGGGCGCCCGCGCTCCGAACGTCGGCGGGGCTGGGTTGGGCCCGGAGGGCCGGACGGGGCGGGGCAGGCCCGGGCCCATGGCGCCAGTGGGGCAAGGGCCGGGGCGAGAGCGGCGGGAACGGGGCCCTATGGCCGCCGACCGCCCCGGAGGGGTCAGGCGGCGGCGCGGTGTTCCTGTTCGGCCTCCACCGACGCGTTCCAGTCACGCTTGATCGCGCGCCAGCCCTCGTCCGTCTCGCCCAGGCGCCAGTAGCCCGAGATCGACAGGCGTTCCCGGGCGATGCCGCGCTCCAGGCGGAGGTGGCGGCGCAGGTCCTTGACGAAGCCGGCCTCGCCGTGGACGAAGGCGTGGACGTCCGTCGAGGGGAACTCCAGGGCCTGGACCGCCTCCACGAGGGCCTCGCCGACCGGGCGGTCGCCGCGGTGCAGCCAGACCGGTACGACGCCGTCCGGGGTGGCGACCTTCAGCTCGTCGGCCGGGCCGTCGATCTCCACGATGGCGTGGACCTCCGCGCCCGCCGGCATCCGCTCCATCGCAGCGGCGATCGCCGGCAGCGCGCTCTCGTCACCCACCAGGAGGTGCCAGCCCGCCGCCGGGTCCGGGGCGTAGGCGCCGCCCGGGCCGAGGAACCGTACGAGGTCGCCCGGCTGGGCCCGGGCCGCCCACGGGCCGGCCAGGCCCTCGTCGCCGTGGACGACGAAGTCCAGGGTCAGCTCCCGGTGCAGCACGTCCCAGTTGCGCACGGTGTAGGCGCGCTGGCGCGGCCACTGCGCCCGCGGAAAGTCGCCGCGGATGCGTTCCAGATCCCACGGGGCGGGGTAAGTGACACCCTCGGGAGCGAAAAGGAGCTTCACGTAATGGTCGGTGTACTCGCCCGCGCCGAAGTCCGCCAGGCCCTCACCACCCAGCACGAGCCGCACCATGTGCGGCGAGAGCCGCTCGGTGCGTACGACAACGGCGGTGCCGACAGTGCGGCCGCGTCCTTCTGCCACGGTATCCCCTGACTCCCATGAAACTTAGCCTTACCTAAGTTAGCACCTCAGGGGTGCAGGGCGCCGCTCAGACGGGAGACAGCGCCTCCCAATCCCCACCGATGGGCTAGTGCGTCGACCAGCTCGGGCTGGGCCGGGACCGCCGGAAGAGCCGCGTCGAACCGCGGAAGCGGCACGTCGGAGGCCACCTTGACCACCTTCGGAGCCACCGCCAGATACGGCCGCGACTCATCCAGCCGCTTGCGCTGGGTGGGCGTCAGTTTCGACTTCGGGTCGTCGACCGCCGCGATGACCCCGGCCAGGTCGCCGTAGGCGTCGAGCAGCTTCGCCGCCGTCTTCTCACCGATTCCGGGGACGCCCGGCAGGCCGTCGCTGGGGTCGCCCCGCAGCAGGGCGAGGTCTGCGTAACCGGGGCCGTCCACCCCGTACTTCGCCCGCAGCCACGCCTCGTCCGTGACCTGGAGCGTGCCCACGCCCTTGAGGGGGTACAGCACCCGCCGCTGCCGGGCGTCGTCCACGAGCTGGTAGAGGTCCCGGTCACCGGTGACGATGTCGACCGGCCCCGTCGCACGGGCGGTGAGCGTCCCGATCACGTCGTCCGCCTCGTAGCCGGCGACGCCGACCCGGGCGATGCCGAACGCGTCCAGGGCGGCCTCGATGATCGGCACCTGCGGGGCGAGCGTGTCCGGGGTCTCCTCCACGTCGGGACCCGTCTCGGTCTCGACCGCGACCCGGTGGGCCTTGTACGAGGGGATCAGCTCCACCCGCCAGTGCGGCCGCCAGTCGGCGTCCATGCAGGCCACCAGGTCGTCCGGCCGGTGGTCCTGGACGAGCCGGCCGATGAAGTCGAGGAGCCCGCGCACGGCGTTGACCGGGGTGCCGTCGGGAGCCTTCACGGAGTCCGGCACGCCGAAGTAGGCGCGGTAGTAGAGGGAGGCGGTGTCCAGGAGCATCAGGCGTCGTGTCGTCACGGAGACGATGATGCCGCAACGGTCCGCGGGGGCGTTTCCGGTCGCCGGGGCGCCCCGGCGCGCGCCCGAACGCCCCCGGAGCGCCACTGACGGTGAGCGGGCGGGTACGGGAAGGTCGGTGCGGGCGAAACCGGAGGCGGTTGCTGCGTAAGGTGCTTACAGCACACCGATGTGCGACGGACATGGGGAGGGCAGCCCCGACATGAACGACAGGGACGGCACGGACGGTCTGAGCGGCAAGCTGAACGACGTGGACGACAAGCGCAAGGACAAGGACGGCAAGGAACCGCTGCGGGTGGGTGTGGCCGTGCGCAAGCGCCGCCGCGCGCTCCACCTGACGCTGGCCGCCGTGTCGGCGCGAAGCGGTCTGTCGGTGCCCTTCCTGAGTCAGATAGAGAACGAGCGGGCCCGGCCCAGCATGCGGTCCCTGGAGCGCGTCGCGGACGCCCTGGAGACCACGGCCGTCGAGCTGCTGGCCGCCTCCGACACCGCGCGCACGGTGGACCTCGTACGGGCCGGCGACGAGTCGGCGCTGACCCCGGTGCCGGGCGTACGGCCCCTCGTCCGCGGACACCACCAGCTGCACGCACTGGAGTTCACCGGGGACCAGGACGCCGGGCGCGAGTACCAGCACCGCAACGACGAGCTGATGTACGTGGTCGAGGGCGCCTGCCAGGTGGAGGCCGAGGGACGGGCGTACCGGCTGGAGAGCGGGGACGCGCTGTTCCTGTCCGGGGGCGTGCGCCACCGGTGGCGGGCCGTCTCCGAGGACACCCGGATCCTGGTGGTCGCCGTCGGCGACCACATCCACGCGACGTCCGAGCCGCCGTCGCCGGGGCGCTGAAAGGGTGCGGCGGCGGGTCGTGTCGCTGGTGCCGTCGCTGACCGAGGCGGTGGCCGTGAGCGCGCCGGGGCTGCTGGTCGGGGTCACCGACTGGTGCACGCACCCCGGCGATCTCGGGGCGGCGGAGCGGATCGGGGGGACGAAGAACCCTGACGTGCGCAGGATCGCGGAACTCCGGCCCGACCTGGTGATCGCCAACGAGGAGGAGAACCGGGCACCGGACCTGGCCGCGCTGCGCGCGGCGGGACTGGAGGTGCTCGTCACCGAGGTCCGGGACCTGCCGCAGGCGCTGCGGGAACTGGACCGGGTACTGGTGGGCGCGCTGGGAGTGGCGAGGCCGGCGTGGCTGGCGGACGCGGAGGCCGCATGGGCCCGGGCGGAGCGGGTGGGAGAGCTCACGGCCTTCGTACCGGTGTGGCGGCGGCCGTGGATGGTGCTGGGCCGGGACACCTTCGCGGGTGACCTGCTGGGCCGGCTCGGCGTCCGGAACGTCTACGCCGGGCACGCGGAGCGGTATCCGAGGATCGCGGTGGAGGAGCTGGCCGCGGCCGGCTGCGATCTGGTGGTGCTGCCGGACGAGCCGTACGCCTTCGCGGCGGGCGACGGGCCGGAGGCCTTCCCCGGCCTGCCGGCGGCCCTGGTCAGCGGACGGCACCTGACCTGGTACGGGCCTTCGCTGGCGGAGGCGCCGGGGGTGTTGGCGCAGGCGCTGCGCTCCGCGGGCTGATCCTCGCCGGTCCGCCGGTGGCTGCCGCCCGGGCCCTGCGGTTCGGCTGTGGCGGGTGGGTGGTGCTGGGGCGCTGCCGGGGCCCTGCGGTTCGGCTGCGGCGGGTGGGCGGTGCTGGGGCGCCGCCCCGGGCCCTGTGGTTCGGTTGCGGGGGGTGGGTGGTGCTGGGGCGCTGCCCCGGGCCCCGCGCCTCGATCGCCGGCGGGGCTGGTGGTGTGGGGCGGTGCCCCGCCGGAGTGTCTCCTCGGCTCGGCGCCCGCGGGCATGTCGCGGTGGTACCCGGTGGTCGCGCCTCGTCCTGCGGGGACACTCCGCCGTGTCCCCGCCCCACGGCAGGGCTCCGACAGTGCCCCGAAAACGCCCGGGCCGACTGGGCGGTTCCCGGAACCGGGCCCGACGCGTGGGGAGCGGGGACGGGGAGGGGTGTCCCCGCAGGACGAGCGCGCAACCACCGAGCACAACCGCGATCGCTCGCACGCGCCGAGCCGAGGAGACACCCCTGCCCGGCCCCGCGGACCCGCCCGCACCGCGCCCGGATCCCGACCCGCGAACCGGCCCGCATCACGATCCGAACCCGCCCGCCCCGCCGAAGGAAGGGCCCCGCGCCCGGATCCCGGTGAGCGGGCCGGTCCGCAGGGCAATGCACCCGCCCGCCCCGCCGAAGGAAGGGCGCCGTGGCCGGATTTCGGTCCTTGGGTCGGTCCGCAGGACGATCCGAACTAGCATGCGCGGATGCGTACTGGAAGATCATTCATGCTGCTCGCGGTGACGGCCCTGCTCGTCGGAGGGTGTTCGGCCGGGCAGGCCGAGGACGACCCCCGGCGCCCGCCGCGCGGGATCGCCGAGCTCAGCACCGCCGAGATCCAGAGCCGCTGGTGGAGCTGGGCCGCATCCAGTCCGGCCGCCACCAACCCGGTGTCCGACCCGGACGGCCGCTTCTGCGCCGAGAACCAGCCCGCCGACGCCTGGTTCCTCGCGGGCACCTTCGGCGGCAAGGCCGAGCGCCGCTGCGCGATCCCTGTGGCACGGCCCGTGGTCTTCCCGGTGGTCAACTTCACCGGTACGAAGGCCGAGTGCGCGGCGAAGATGGCCGAAGCGGAAGGCAAGGTCGTGATCGGCAGCAGCGACGTGGCGGTGGAGCGCATGGAGCCAACCGCCATCCGGATCAAGGGGGTCGAAGGCAACCCGGTGACGCAGACGGCGGAGACGGTCAATACGTACGGTTGCGGGCTGTGGGTGCGGCTGGGGCCCGTCCCCGGAGGCACAGGCACCCTGACCATCGACGGTACGGCGGGATCCTTCTCCCTCTCGGTCACCTACGAGCTCGAGGTCGGCAAGTGGACGTACTAGTCGGCGAGCAGGCGGCCTGAGAACAGGCCCCGCAGGGTGTGGGCGGCGGCGAGGAGCCAAGCGGTCAGCAGGGCGAGGAAGAGGGCCGCGGCGAGCCAGCAGAGCGCGTTGAGCCCGGTGTGGCGGGCCAGGCCGGCGGCGCCCGTGACACAGGTGCCGACGGGGAAGGTCAGCGCCCACCAGGTCATCGCGAAGCCCATGCCGGCCCGGGCCGCCCGGACCAGCATGCACACGGCGAGGGCCAGCCACAGCAGGGCGAATCCCATCACGGGCACCCCGTAGACGACCGCGAAGGCGCCGAGCGCGCCGGCGTAGGGGGCGCCGATGGCCTGGGGGGCCATGTCGGCGAGCTGGTTCACGGCGGTGGTCGACTGTCCCAGGGGGCCGAGGACCAGGAACAGCGTCGGGGTGAGGGCCAGGGGGAGGGGGCCGCCCACGATCAGCCGGCCGAAGATCAGGGGCAGCATCAGCAGGGTGGCGAGCAGGCTGATGCCGAACATGGCGTAGCAGGCGAGCAGCATGGCCTCGCGGGGCTGGCCGGGCGACAGGTGGGGTATCAGCAGCGGGCCGAGGGCCGCCGAGACCATGGGGGCGACGAGGGGCAGCAGCCAGACGGGGGTGGCCTGCTTCGGCTCGACCTTGTGGCGCACCACCATCAGGTAGGGCACGGTCACTGCCGCGACCAGGCCGATCGCGGTGCCCGCGGTGAAGAGCACGGCGTCCACGGCCACGGCGGCGCCGGTCCCGATCAGGTCCCTGCCGACGATGAGGGTGCCGCCGCCCACGGCCAGCAACGCCATCGAGAGGCACCCGTAGAAGGGGGCGACGGCGGGGTCGAGGAGGTGGGCGCGGGCCTGGTCGCGGTGGTGGAGCCAGTGCCCGGCGCGCGCGGTGAGCAGGACGGCGAGGGCGGCGGCGGACAGCGCCCAGACGAGCTGGCAGGCCACGCGCTGGCCGGGGAGCTGGTACGGAAGGGCCGCGCCGGCGTTGGCGACGATCGCGGTGCCCATGACGGAGGCGTACCAGTTCGGGCCGAGGTGTCGCAGCGCCGGTGCCTTGTGGGCGGTGGGCGCGGGTTCGGAGAGGGTGCGGGGTCGCACGAGGGTGGTGGCCATGGGTCCAGCGTCATGCCGGGGCGGGACGAACGGCAGGGATCACCTTTCTATAAGGCCATAAACTGATGTTATGGGTGATGAGAAGTGGGTTCCGCTGGCGCACCGCGTACCGGACCTGGGCGCGCTGGAACTGCTGCTGGAGGTGGCCCGCGTCGGGAGCCTCAGCGGCGCCGCCCGGCGGCTGGGGATCACCCAGCCCGCGGCGAGCAGCCGGATCCGCGCGATGGAGACCCGGCTCGGTGTGGCGCTGGTGGACCGTTCCCCGCGGGGGTCGACGCTGACGGCCGAAGGCGCACTGGTCACCGACTGGGCCCGGCGGGTGGTGGAGGCGGCGGAGGCCCTCGACGCGGGGGCGCAGGCACTGCGGGGGCGGCGGGACTCGCGGCTGCGGGTGGCCGCCAGCATGACCATCGCGGAGTACCTCCTGCCGGGGTGGCTGATCGCGCTGCGCGGCCAGCGGCCCGACACGGCGGTGTCGCTGCACGCGGGCAATTCCGCGGTGGTCGTGCAGCGGGTTCTCGCGCACGAGGCCGACCTCGGCTTCGTGGAGGGCCTGACGGTGCCGGAGGGACTGGACTCGGCGGTGATCGCGCAGGACCGCCTCGTCGTGGCGGTGGCGCCCGTCCATCGGTGGGCGCGGCGCACGCGGGGCGTGGAGGCGGCGGAACTGGCGGCGACCCCGCTGATCCTGCGCGAGCGGGGATCGGGTACCCGGCAGGTACTGGACGCCGCGCTCGCCGGGCACGGCGGTCTGGCCGCGCCGCTGCTGGAGCTGGCGTCGACGACGGCGGTGAAGGCGGCCGCGCTGGGCGGTGCGGGGCCGTGCGTGTTGTCGGAGCTGGCGGTGGTGGACGAGCTGGCGGCGCGCCGGCTGGTGGAGGTGCCGGTGTCGGGCGCGGAACTCGGCCGGGCCTTGCGGGCCGTCTGGCCGGCGGGCGCCCGCCCGGCCGGCCCCGCCCGGGACCTGCTGTCCCTGACCCGGGGCACCCCCTGAGGAGTGCCCGCGCTCAGGCCGGCCCGGCGGCGCGCCCTGCGCCGCGCCTCGCCCCGTTGTCCTCGCTCGACGACGCTCCGCGCAGCCTCCTTCATCCGCCTTGCGATCCTTCCCCTCGGCCCTGCGGGCTGGGATGCCCTATGACGCCGGACTGCGCTCCTGGATCCGGCCTGCTCGACAGGAAGCCCCCTGACCTCCCGGCAGGGGGCGCACGGTGAGGATCTGTTCGGCGTGGCCGACCGGGCCGTCGATGTCGTTAGGGCGCGGAGGGGCGATTCGCTGGGGCACGGGGGCCTATGGGTGCACCCGTAAGAAGGGTGGCTCCGGCACGTATCACGCCCGCCGGGCCGCCGCCACAGGCCCGGCGGGTGTCAGCCCGGCGCCTGGGAGCGCGACTGCAGGCGCTTCGTCAGGAGGGAGCCCAGGACGATCAGGGCGATTCCCAGCCACCACACGGTGTCGAAGATCAGGACCGCGATGCCGATCGGTACGAGCAGGCCCGCCAGCGGCACCAGGAAGCCCGCCCACCGTGTGGGCTCGGGAGGCAGTCCGGCGGCTTCGCGGACCGCCCGGGCGCGGGCGACGTCCGGGTACCAGACGGTGAACTTCACCGCGGCGACGATCGCCAGGATCTGGATGATCCAGCCGGTCCAGAGGTTGCTCGGGTTGTGCAGGACCAGGTCCCCGTACGCGCCCGCGGCGGCGGCCACCAGGAAGGCGATGCCCCACGCCCCCGTGATCATGTAGTTGGTGCGCAGGAAGCCGCGGGTGTGCCAGAGGGACGGGTCGACCTGCTCGCGGGCGTACTGGAGGGTGAACGGCATCCGCACGGCCATCGAGCCGAAGGCGATCACCGCCAGCGCGATGTTGGCCACCTCGCCCGCGTACGTCTCCAGCCAGCGCAGGGTCCCTTCGTCGACCAGGGCTCCGATGACGGCCATCGACGCGAAGAAGACCACGTCGGCCAGTTCCAGCAGCTTCCAGGAGCTGCCGCGGTTGACCAGGTGGCCCACCGCGATCAGGGCGACCGCCGCGGCCAGGGCCAGTCCGACGGCCAGTTCGAACCGTCCGGGGCCGACCAGCAGCGAGAAGACGATCCACGGCGCCATGCCCACGACCGGGTTGTCCAGGAACCGGGCCACCGGTCCCTTCGCCGTGCGGTGCGCGTCGGTGCTCACCCGTCCAGCGTGCCCGCCCGTCGGCCGGAGGGCCATTCGTGGCGGCCGCGCCCGGCGCGGGGCGCGAGCGGGGTGCGGGGGCCGGCCGCGGGCCCCGGCGCTGGGGAAGGCGCTGGAGTCCCGCGGCCGGCGGTCGGTCAGGCCACCGGTACCGCGCCGCGGACGGCGGCGGCCTCGATCAGGGACGCCATCACCCGGGTGTCCTCGTCCCGCTCCGGGTGCCACTGCACGCCCAGCACCCAGCGCGCGGGGTCGGGCAGCTCGATGGCCTCCACCGTTCCGTCGAGCGCGTGCGCCGAGACGACCAGGCCGCGGCCCAGGCGCTCGACCGCCTGGTGGTGGTAGGTCGGCACCTGCGCCTCCTCGGGGACGAGGTCCGCGTACCGGGTGCCCGGGACCGGGCGGACCGGGTGCCGGGACATGACGCCCGGGGTGTCGACGTGGCCGTCGATGTGCTGGATCAGGGTGCCGCCCAGGGCCACGTTCAGGGCCTGCATCCCGCGGCAGATGCCGAGCACGGGCACGTCCGCCTCCAGGGCGGCGTTGATGAGGGCCAGCTCCCACTGGTCGCGGACCGTCGCGGGGGCGCCCGTACGGGGGTCGCGCGCGGCTCCGTAGTGGACCGGGTCCACGTCCGGGCCGCCCGCGACGACCAGGCCGTCCACCCGGCTCAGCACCTCCGCCGCCGATCCGGGCTCGTCCGGGGGAAGCAGCACGGCCGCGCCGCCCGCCGCCTGGACGAGTTGGTGGTACCCGGTCGGTACGAGCGATGTCGGGAGGTCCCACACCCCGTAACGGGTGGATTCCTCGACGTAGGTGGTGATGCCGATGAGCGGCCTGGGCACGTTCGATACCTCCGGAAGGGGGCGGGGGCGGACGGTGACAGGGTTTCAGTCGCGGGCCAGTTCCGCCTCGGCTTCCGCGAGGGCCGCGAACTCCTCCTCGGGGGCCGACGCCACGAGGTGGCGGCGACTGTAGAGCGCGAAGTAGGCCAGGGCGACGGCGTACACGGCCAGGGCGATGAACGCCGCGTCCTTGTCCACGAGGAAGGTGGCGACCAGGGCCGACAGGGCGAGTACGAAGGCCACCGAGGAGGTCAGGACCCCGCCCGGGGTGCGGTAGGGGCGCTCCAGCTGCGGCTCCCGGCGGCGCAGCACGATGTGCGAGAGCGCCATCAGGGCGTAGGAGATGGTGGCGCCGAAGACGGCGATGTTGAGCATGCGGGCGCCGTTGCCGGTGGCCGCGGCCAGGGCGAAACCGATCGCGCCGGGGATGATCAGGCCCAGGTACGGGGCCTTGCGCTTCGAGGTGAGCGAGAGGAAGCGGGGCAGGTAGCCGGCGCGCGAGAGGGCGAAGAGCTGGCGCGAGCCCGCGTAGATCAGCGAGAAGAAGGAGGCCACCAGGCCCGCCAGGCCCGCGTAGTTCACGAATCGGCTCAGCGCGGTCGGGCCGCCGTCCCCCTCCAGGGCGACGACGAGGGGGTTGCCGGCCGACTTGACGGCGTCGGCGCCCTGCGCGCCGGTCGCCGCGAAGAAAGTGATCAGGGCCAGTAGGGCGAGGATGCCCATGCTGATGGACAGGGCCTTCGGCATGGAGCGGACCGGGTCCTTCGCCTCCTCGGCCGCCAGCGGTACGCCCTCCACGCCGAGGAAGAACCACATGCCGAAGGGGAACGCGGCCCAGATGCCGAGCACGCCCAACGGCAGCCATGAGTTGGAGCCGAAGGCGCTCGTGTCGACCGGGATGTCGTTCAGGCCGTCGGCGCTGAACTCCGTGAAGGCGCCCACCGCGAAGATCAGCAGCGCGGCGACGGCGACGGCGGTCACGACGAGGCTGAAGCGGAGCGCCTCGCCGACGCCCCACAGGTGCACGCCGATGAAGACCACGAAACAGCCGAGGTAGACGGGCCAGCTGGAGGTGAGGCCGAAGAGGCCGAGGGACTCCACGTAGTCGCCGATGAAGATGACGATCGCCGCCGGGGCGAGGATGTACTCGATGAGGATGGCGGTGCCGGTGAGGAAGCCGCCCCAGGGGCCCAGCGCCCGGCGGGCGAAGCCGTACCCGCCGCCCGCGGTCGGCAGGACGGTGGACAGCTCCGCGAGGGAGAACACCAGGCAGGCGTACATGGCGCCCATGAGGACGGTGGCGATGGCGAGGCCGCCGAAGCCGCCCTTGTCGAGGCCGACGTTCCAGCCGGAGAAGTCACCGGAGACGACGTAGGCGACTCCGAGCCCGGTCAGGAGCAGCCAGCCGGCGCTGCCGCGGCGCAGTGTGCGGCGCTCCAGGTAGTCGTCCGGGCCGTCGCCGCCGGCGGGTGACGTGGTGGGTGCGGGCACGGCTGTCAGCCGTGCCTCGATGTCGTCGGCCATCGTGCGCTCCTGCCTCAGGGCAATGGTTGTGGGGCGTACCTTTGCCGCAGTGGAGCGGAGCGCGCAAGACCTCTGCGTAAAACAGACGTTACGAAAGCCTCTCGGACACCCCCTTCCCCCCTCGTCCCGTCCACCTCAGGCGAGGAACCCCCGCAGCAGCGCCGCCGTGCCGCAGCAGTGCTCGCGCATGGTCTCCCGCGCCCCGGCCGCGTCCCGTTCCAGCACCGCCTCGACCAGCGTGCTGTGCTGCTGCTGCGAGTGCTCCAGGTTGCGCACCAGCAGCGGGATGCAGTCGAGCAGGTCGTTGACGGTGGCCCGGACGGCGGCGTACTGGGCCGTCAGGGTGGCGGACCCGGCGAGCTCGCACAGCGTGAGGTGGAAGAGGGTGTCCTGGCGGCGATAGTCGGCGAGCGGGGCGTCGTGGGTGGCCCCGAGCGCGGCGAGCAGCCGTTCGGTGCCCTCCTCGGTCAGCCCCTGGGAGGCGCACAGCCCGGCCGCCCCCACCTCCAGGACCTCGCGGAAGCGCAGGGCGTCCTCGATGTCGACGCCCGCCACCCGTCTGCGCAGCTCCTCCTCCGTGCCGCCGGCCGGGGTGTCGGGGCGGGGCAGCACGAACGTTCCGCCGTACCGGCCGCGCCGCGCCTCCACCAGGCCCTGGTCCTGCAGTACCTTCAGGACCTCGCGCAGGGTGACCCGGCTGATCCCCATCCGCTCCGCGAGCTCGCGCTCGGGCGGGAGCCTCTCGCCGCCGGGGACCAGCCCCAGGCGGACCACTTGGAGGATCTGCTCCAGCGCCTCCTCGAACCCGTTGCCCGCCCGCACCTGGCGCAGCACCGGGTTCAGGCGCCGGGCGGCGTCGCCTTCGCTCGCCGTATCGGTCATCTCGGCTCCTCCCCTTCCCAAGCAATGGTTCTATTCAATACCTTAGGCCTCCTCGGCTCACCGAAGGAGAGAATCCCGTGGTAGACCGCAAGCCGCCGCTCGCGCCCGAGGAGCTCCGCATCCTCGTCGCCAGCGGTGAGATCGACACAGTCGTCCTGGCCTTCCCCGACATGCAGGGGCGGCTCCAGGGCAAGCGGTTCGCCGCACAGTTCTTCCTGGACGAAGTCCTCGAGCACGGCACCGAGGGCTGCAACTACCTCCTGGCCGTCGACACCGACATGAACACCGTCGACGGCTACGAGATGTCCTCGTGGGAGCGGGGCTACGGCGACTTCGCCATGCACCCCGACCCCGCCACCCTGCGCCGCATCCCCTGGAACCCCGGCAGCGCCTTCATCCTCGCCGACCTGGCCTGGAACGACGGCACGCCCGTCGTGGCCGCACCCCGCCAGATCCTGCGCCGCCAGCTGGAACGCCTCACCGAGCACGGATACACCGCGATGGTCGGCACCGAGCTGGAGTTCATGGTCTTCCAGGACACCTACGAACAGGCCTGGAACGCCAACTACCGCGGCCTGACCCCCGCCAACCAGTACAACATCGACTACTCCGTCCTCGGGACCGGCCGCATCGAACCCCTGCTGCGCCGGATCCGCAACGAGATGCAGGCCGCCGGCCTGACCGTCGAGTCGGCCAAGGGCGAGTGCAACCTCGGCCAGCACGAGATCGCCTTCCGCTACGACGAGGCGCTCACCACCTGCGACCAGCACTCCGTCTACAAGACCGGCGCCAAGGAGATCGCTTCCCAAGAAGGCGTCTCGCTCACCTTCATGGCCAAGTACGACGAGCGGGAGGGCAACTCCTGTCACATCCACCTCTCGCTCACCGACGCCGACGGACGCAACGCGATGGCCGGAGAGGGCCACGAGGAACACGGCATGTCCCCCGTGATGCGCCACTTCCTGGCCGGCCAGCTCGCCGCGCTGCGCGACTTCTCCCTTCTCTACGCCCCGAACATCAACTCGTACAAGCGTTTCCGGCCGGGATCCTTCGCACCGACCGCCGTCGCCTGGGGCCTCGACAACCGCACCTGCGCCCTGCGCGTCGTCGGCCACGGCCGCTCCATGCGCTTCGAGAACCGCCTCCCCGGCGGCGACGTCAACCCCTACCTCGCCGTCGCCGGCCTGGTCGCGGCCGGGCTCTACGGCATCGAGAACCGCCTGGAGCTGCCGCCGATGTGCACCGGCAACGCCTACACCGGCGACTACGCACACGTACCCGCCACCCTGCGCGAGGCCGCCGACCTCTGGGAGAACAGCGAGATCGCCAAGGCCGCCTTCGGCCCCGAGGTCGTCGCCCACTACCGCAACATGGCCCGCGTGGAACTCGACGCCTACGACTCCGCGGTGACCGACTGGGAGCTGCGCCGCTCCTTCGAACGCCTGTAGCCACGCTCACGCTCGCCATCGAACCGAAACTGTGAGGCACCACGTGTCCGACGCGCTGGAAGTACTGAATCCGGCCACCGAGGAACTCGTCGCCGTCGTCCCGGCCGCCACACGGGACGACGTCGGCGCCGCCGTCGCCCGGGCAGCCGCCGCCCAGCGCGCCTGGTCGGCGGCTGCCCCCGCCGACCGGGCCCGCCTGCTGCGCCGCTTCGCCGCGGTCGTCGACGCGAACATCGAGGAACTGGCCCGGCTGGAAGTCCGCGAAGCCGGGCACACCATCGGCAACGCCCGCTGGGAAGCCGGCAACGTACGCGACCTCCTCGACTTCGCCGCCGGGGGAGTGGAACGGCTCTCCGGCCGCCAGATCCCCGTCGCCGGCGGCATCGACGTCACCTTCCTCGAACCCCTCGGCGTCATCGGCGTGATCGCCCCCTGGAACTTCCCCATGCCGATCGCCGCCTGGGGCCTGGCCCCGGCGCTCGCCGCCGGCAACGCCGTCATCCTCAAGCCCGCCGAGACCACCCCTCTTACCGCTCTGCGCCTCGCCGAACTCGCCCTCGAAGCCGGGATCCCCGAACACCTCTTCCAGGTGCTCCCCGGCCACGGCGACACCGCGGGCGACGCGCTCGTCGAACACCCCGGCGTCGCGAAGATCGTCTTCACCGGCTCCACGCGCGTCGGCAAGCAGATCATGGCCAAGTGCGCCGGCCGGGTGAAGCGCGTCACCCTCGAACTCGGCGGCAAGAGCCCCAACATCGTCTTCGCCGACGCGGACCTGGAAGCCGCCGCGGCCGCCGCCCCCATGGCCTTCCTCGACAACAGCGGCCAGGACTGCTGCGCCCGCACCCGCATCCTCGTACAGCGCTCCGCCTACGACCGCTTCCTCGACCTCGTGGCCCCCGGCATCGAGGCCGTCGCCGTGGGTGACCCGCTCGACGAGAAGACGCAGATGGGCCCGCTGATCTCACGGACCCAGCTGGACCGCGTACGGTCCTTCGTCACCGACGACCTGACCGCCGTCCGCGGCACCGCCCCCGAGGGCCCCGGCTTCTGGTACCCGCCGACCCTCGTCACCGACGTCGCCCCCACCGCGCCCGTCGCCACCGAGGAGGTCTTCGGCCCCGTCGCCGTCGTCCTGCCCTTCGAGGACGAGGAGGACGCCGTACGCCTGGCCAACGCCACCGAATACGGCCTCTCCGGCTCCCTCTGGACCCGCGACATCGGGCGCGCGCTGCGCGTCTCGCGCGCCGTCGCCGCCGGCAACCTGTCCGTCAACTCCCACAGCAGCGTCCGCTACTGGACCCCCTTCGGCGGCTACAAGCAGTCCGGACTCGGCCGCGAGCTCGGACCCGACGCCCTCACCGCTTTCACCGAGACCAAGAACGTCTTCATCAGCACGGAGGCCTGAACCACATGTCCGTAGAGCCCACCGAGATCATCTGCCGCCGCCTCGTCGGCCGCACCGCCGTCATCACGGGAGCCGGCAGCGGCATCGGCCTCGCCACCGCCCGCCGACTGGCCTCCGAAGGCGCCGACGTCGTCTGCGCGGACATCGACGAAACGGCCGGCAAGGCCGCCGCCGAGGAGGTCGGAGGCCTCTTCGTCAAGGTCGACGTCACCGACAAGGAAGACGTCGACGCCCTCTTCAAGACCGCCTTCGACACCTACGGCTCCGTCGACATCGCCTTCAACAACGCCGGCATCTCGCCCCCGGACGACGACTCCATCCTCACCACCGAGCTCGACGCCTGGCGCCGCGTCCAGGACGTCAACCTCACGTCCGTCTACCTCTGCTGCAAGGCCGCACTGCCCTACATGCAGCGCCAGGGCCGCGGTTCGATCATCAACACCGCCTCCTTCGTCGCCATCATGGGCGCCGCCACCTCCCAGATCTCCTACACCGCATCCAAGGGCGGCGTCCTCGCCATGTCGCGCGAGCTCGGCGTGCAGTTCGCCCGCGAGGGCATCCGCGTCAACGCCCTGTGCCCCGGGCCCGTCAACACCCCGCTGCTCCAGGAGCTGTTCGCCAAGGACCCCGAGCGCGCCGCCCGCCGGCTCGTACACATCCCGCTGGGCCGGTTCGCCGAGCCCACCGAGATCGCCGCCGCCGTCGCCTTCCTCGCCAGCGACGACTCGTCCTTCATCAACGCCACCGACTTCCTCGTCGACGGCGGCATCTCGGGCGCGTACGTCACCCCGCTGTAGCCCCCCACCCGACAGCCGGGCGTCGCACCACGCCCGGCTGTCGTGCTCCACCGTCCGTGACGCCTTCACCGCCAAGCAGCGTTCACCCGTGTTTCCGCGCAACCCCACCCGGCGCCTCCAGCAGCTCATCGACCGGGTACGGCCGCTGCAACCCCTACCGGTCCCGCGCGCCAGGCCAGTCGCCGACGCCTGCGACGCCCTCGCCCGCCCCGGCGCCCCGGTGCCCACCGGGACCCCCGCCGGCGCCGGCTGCGCGGACGAGATCCACGCGGTCTACGGCACCGCCGCGACCCGCACCGGAGCCGCCGCCTTCGCCGGCCGGGACCGCCGCACCATGGAACCCGGACACGCCCGGCTGCCCCAGCTGATGCAGGGCTGGTCCGCCCGCGAGATCCGCGGCTCCGCCGCCTCCGCCCGCGCCGAGAACCTCGCCGCGCCCGTCGGCGCCACCCAGCAGGTCGGCACCCCTGAGCGAGGGCCTACGGAGAGCCGGCTTCGACGTCTGGATCAGCTCGGCCTCCCCGCAGCCGGTCGTCGAGGACTGGGCCGAGGGCGTCGGCACCGACGCGGACCACGTCATCGGCATCCGCAACACCACGGCCCGCGCCGGGGCGTACACCACCCGCCTCCGGTCCAGCCGGTCGTCCGCCGCCAGGTGTCCGCGGCGGGCGACTCCGACACCGACATCTCGTTCCTGCGGTGCGCGACCGCCCTGCGGCTCGTCCCCAACCGGAACAAGAACGAACTGATGTGCCGGGCCTACGACAGCAGCGGCGGCACCCACCGGACCGGTCCGCCGCGGCGACACCAGCGTCGTCCCGGACCAGGCGGACACCGTGTTCCCGCGGACCGTCACAGGAAGGTGCGGCCCTCGCCCCGGTAGGTGGGGACGCTCTGCGTGACCCGATCGCCCTCGACGAGGTGCAAGGTGTCGAAGCGTTCGCACAGCTCGCCCGCCTTCGCATGGCGGAACCACACCCGGTCGCCGATCAGCAGGTCGTCGGCCGGGCTCCCCAGGAGCGGCGTCTGCACCTCACCCGCACCCTCCTGGGGGTCGAAGCGCAGCCCCTGCGGCAGGTGGGGAACCGGCAGCCGGTCCGGGCCGGCCGCCCCCGAGGCCGGATAGCCGCCGCCGAGCACCGTCACCACCCCCACCCCGGGGCGGCGCACCACCGGCTGCGCGAACAGTGCCGCCGGACGCCCGCTGAACGAGGTGTAGTTGTCGAAGAGCCGCGGCACGTACAGCCCCGACCCGGCGGCGATCTCCGTCACCGCGTCCTCGGCCGCGGTCTGCTGCACGCTGCCCGTACCGCCGCCGTTGACGAACTCAAGGTCCGGCACGACGGCCCGCACCGCCGCCGCCACCTCGGCCCGCCGCGCCACCAGCTCCCTGCGCGCCGCGCCCTGCATGAGCCGGATGGCCCGCGACCGCAGCGGGCGCCCCGCCAGCGCGTCCCCGACCCCGGCGACGTGCCCCTCGTACGCCATCAGCCCCACCACCCGGAACCCGGGCCGCCCGGCGACCGTACGGGCCAGCGCGGCCAGTTGCGCGGGCTCGCGCAGTGGCGAGCGGCGCGCCCCCACGCGGATCCGGCCGCCGAGCAGCCGCAGGGCGGTGTCCAGCTCCAGGCAGACCCGGATCTCCTCGCCGCCGCCGTCGCGGGCCCCGTCGATCAGCTCCAGCTGCGCGGGATCGTCCACCATCACGGTCACGGCGGCGGCCAGCTTGGCGTCGTTCGCCAGCTCGCCGAAACCGGCCCGGTCCGCGGACGGATAGGCGAGCAGCACGTCCTCGAACCCGGAGCGGGCCAGCCAGAGCGACTCGGCGAGCGTGTACGACATGACCCCGGCGAACCCGGGCCGGGCCAGTACCCGTTCGAGCAGGGCCCGGCACCGGACCGACTTGCTGGCGACCCGGACCGGCTTGCCGCCGGCCCGGCGCACGAGATCGTCGGCGTTGGCGTCGAAGGCCTCGAGATCCACGATGGCCAGCGGCGCGTCCAGGTGCGCGGTCGCCCGGTCGTACCGGGCGCGGTCGGCGGCGGCGGAGTTCATGGGCGGCAGCTTGCCAGAGGTCTCTACCGGTGGGTAGGCCCCGGCCCAACCCCGGGACTCCGCCCCGGACCCCGCGCCTCAAACGCCGGCGAGGCTGAAGTGGGAGCCGGCGGGGCTGAGGGGGGAAGCCGGTGGGGCTGGGGGGGGGTTGGTCGGTCGGGCTGGATCTGCTGGACGGGGGCGGGGGCTGGGCGGGGTGTTGGCCGGGACGTAAAACGTGATTTGTGGCGCGGTAGGCGCCTGTACGGGTCGGTCCGCCCCAGGCGCCATAAATCATGCAGTCCCGGACGACACCCCGACCCGGCCCCGGCGCCGGCCCCGTGTTCCACCGCCGCCCGGCCCGCCCGGGCCCGCACCGCCCCCGCGGACCCCCGCCCCCGCGGACCCCCGCCCCGCCGGACCCCGGACTCCGCCCGACCCGCCCAGCCAGGCGGCACCCGCGAACCCCGTAGAGTACGGGCAGGCAGCCGTACGGAACGGGGGGCGGAGCCGCCGGATGACCACGACGACACCGCGGACCACGATCCCGGGCGAGCCCGACCCCTGGTCCCCGCCGCCCCAGCCCGCACACGCCCCGCCGCGTCGCCGCCCCGCCCGTGTCGCGGCCGCGACCCTCTGCCTCGTCCTCGGCGGCGGCCTCGTCGGCGGAGCCGCCGTCACCACCTGGGCCGAACACCGCGCCGCGAACCGCCCCTTGCCCGCCGACGCCGCTTACCGCAGGGCCGGCTCGCTGTGGCGCGCCGCCCCCGCGGACAGCCTCCTCCCGCCCGTCCTCGCCGGCCCCTCGGCCGGCCCCGGCGGCGCCGACCGCACATGGACCCGCATCGCGCTCGCCCCCGACGCCGACTGCCCGGCCGCCCTCGCGGCCGACTGGCAGGCACTGCTGGCCCCCACCGGCTGCACCCGCGTTCTCCGCGCCACCTACACCGACGCCACGCGCAGCTCCCTGATCGCCGTCGGCATGGTCTTCACCCCCGCCGACGAGGCCACGATGCGCTCGCTCGACGGCCGGCTCACCGCCCCGCCCGCCTACGGGTTCGCCGACAACCAGCGGGCCGCCTGGGCCACCTCCGTACGCACCGAGGCCCCCGTCGTCGTCTACGCCGTCTCCGCCTTCGCCGACGGCCGCCCGCAGGACGCCCCCCGCCCCGCCGAGGACCTCGTCAAGAAGGACGCCACGGGAGCCGCCGCCCAGGCGGGCCTCGGCCACGAGGCCAAGGCGCTCGCCGCCCGCCTCGGGGACGGCCTGGCCGCCCTCGCCGCACCGCCCGCCCCAGGCACCGCCCCCGCCACAGCCACCCCGCCCGCGCCGAAGGCCGCACGATGACCCCCGCCCCCGCCCCCGGCCCCGCCCGCACTGGCACCCGCCTCCGCACCCGCACCCTCCGCGGCGCAGCCGTACTCGCCGCCACCGCCCTGCTCGCCACCGCCACCGCCGTCCCGGCCGCCGCCGACACCATCCGCGACCGCCAGTGGGGACTCCTGGCCCTGCGCGCCGAGGAGGCCTGGGGCACCACGCGGGGCGACGGCGTGACCGTCGCCGTCCTCGACACCGGTGTCGACGAGTCCCACCCCGACCTGTCCGGGCAGGTCCTCGCCGGCACCGACCTCATCGGCATGGGCGCCGGCCCCGGCGACCGCGCCTGGGCCCGCCACGGGACCGCCATGGCGAGCATCATCGCTGGGCACGGCCACGGCCCGAGCCGCGGCCAGGGAGTGCTCGGCATCGCCCCGCAGGCACGGATCCTTCCGGTGCGGGTGATCCTCGAAGAGGGCGACCCGGGCCGGGCCAAGGCCCGCGAGAGCAAGGGCGGTGCCCTGGCAGAAGGCATCCGCTGGGCGACGGACCACGGCGCCGACGTGATCAATCTGTCCCTCGGGGACGACAGCGACTCCGCCCACCACGAGGCCGGCGAGGACGAGGCCGTCCAGTACGCCCTCGCCAAGGGCGTGGTCGTCGTCGCCTCCGCGGGCAACGGAGGCGAGTCCGGCGACCGCGTCTCCTACCCGGCGGCCTATCCGGGGGTCATCGCCGTGACCGCGGTCGACCGCCGCGGCCGGAAGGCCAAGTTCTCCACGCGCAACTGGTACGCGACCGTGAGCGCCCCCGGCGTCGACGTCGTCATCGCCGACCCCGACCGCTCCTACTACGAGGGCTGGGGCACCAGTGCCGCCGCGGCCTTCGTCTCCGGCGCGGCGGCCCTCGTCAAGGCCGCGCACCCCGACCTGTCCCCGGCCCAGATCAAGAAACTGCTGGAGGACACCGCCTCCGACTCCCCGGCCGGCGGCCGCGACGACGCCCGCGGTCACGGAACGGTGGACCCCGCCGCCGCACTGCAGGTCGCGGAGGCGATGCGGGCGGAGGCCGCGGTGCCCGCGCCGGCCGCCGCCGCGAGCCGGTACTTCGGCCCGGGCCCCGAGCCGGTCCGACCCCGCGAGCGGGGCGCCCGGCTCGGCGCCCCGGCGGCGGCGGTCGCGGGAGCCGCGCTGCTCGTCCTGGCCGCCGTACTGGCCCGGCGCCCGCGCCGGGGTCCCCGGGGCCACGACGCACACCCGGCACAGTAGGGTCGGGTAACTGTGGCGAACATGGCGAACAAGAACATTCCCGACCCGGGCTTCTCCGATGACGACGGCTCCGCCGATCCCGAGCTGACCGCGGCCCTCGCCGCCTGGGCCGAGGACCGCACCCAGGAGCCGCGGGTACTGGCGGCGCTCAAGGGCGCCCGGCTGCTGGTCCCGGTGGTCGCCGTGCTCGGCGAGGTGGAGACCGACCCGGGGACCGGCCTGAAGCGGGAGAAGACCAGCGACATGGCCGTCCCGACCCTGCGGGCGGGCGACCGGCGGGCCCTGCCCGCCTTCACCTCGATCGCCTCGCTCGCGCTCTGGGACCCGGCCGCCCGGCCGGTGGCCGTACCGCTGCACCAGGCGCTGGCGGCCGCCGCGCACGAGAAGGCCGACACGGTGGTGCTCGACCTGGCCGGCCCGGTCGCCTACCAGCTGACCGGCCCCGCGCTGCTCGCGCTCGCCGAGGGCCGTACCGACACCGACCCGCTGGCCGACCCCGCCGTACGGGAGGCCGTACGGGCCGCCGTGTCCGCCGAGCCCGCCGTGCTCCGCGCCCACCTCGGCCCGGCCGGCGCGGACGCCGACGGGATCCTCGCGATCGTGCTGGCCGCCGACGCCCAGGCCCCCGCAGCTGCCCGCCGCGTCGCAGAGGCCCTGGCGGCGGACACCACCCTGCGGGCCCGCCTGGTGCGCGGCCTGAACCTGGCACTGCTGCCGTCGGACGCCCCGGCCCCGCCCGGCGAGGCGCTCTTCACCCGCTGAACGACGAAGGAGGGGCGGGCCGTGGTGTCACGGTCCGCCCCTCCTTCGTCGTGTTCCGGGCGGGATCAGCCGAACACGGGGCCGGTGAACTTCTCGCCCGGGCCCTGGCCCGGCTCGTCCGGGACGATCGACGCCTCGCGGAAGGCCAACTGGAGCGACTTCAGGCCGTCGCGCAGCGGGGCGGCGTGGAAGGAGCTGATCTCGGTGGCGCTCGCGGTGACCAGGCCGGCGAGGGCCGTGATCAGCTTGCGGGCCTCGTCGAGGTCCTTGTGCTCGGAGTCCGGCTTGTCCAGGCCCAGGTTGACCGCCGCGGCGCTCAGCAGGTGCACGGCCACGGTGGTGATCACCTCGACGGCGGGCACGTCCGCGATGTCGCGGGTCATGGCGTCGTAGTCGGGGGTGCCGTCGGCAGTGGTTTCGGTGGAGGTGGAGGGCGTCGCGTCAGTCATGCGGACCACGATATGCCGTGCGGCGGGCTTGCAACGCGGGTGCTAGTATGTACATCGACCGGCCGGATGCTGTGGTGTCCGGCCCACAAGTGGAGGCTCCGTTCTCCCACCTGACCGCCTTCCGGGGCGGCGGGTCACCGGTCAGGCGGCATCCATCGTTCCGTACGGACGATGGAAAGCCGCCCGAGTTTGCGCCCCGCATCTTCGCATGCGGCGGTGCTCCGGTTGTTTTGGAGCCCCCGCCTGTGCCCGGCGGGGCTTTTTTCATTCCCCCGCCGTGGTCGGTCTGACGGAAATACACGTCAGCGGCTGTCTGCCAGGCAGTCGTGTGGTGCTACCGAGGAGGATCCATCAGCACCGAGCCCCGCATCAACGACCGGATTCGCGTTCCCGAGGTACGACTCGTCGGTCCCAGCGGCGAGCAGGTCGGCATCGTGCCGCTTGCCAAGGCGCTTGAGCTCGCGCAGGAGTACGACCTCGACCTGGTCGAGGTCGCGGCGTCCGCACGCCCGCCGGTCTGCAAGCTCATGGACTACGGCAAGTTCAAGTACGAGTCGGCCATGAAGGCCCGTGAGGCGCGCAAGAACCAGGCGCACACGGTCATCAAGGAAATGAAGCTCCGGCCGAAGATCGACCCGCACGACTATGACACCAAGAAGGGTCACGTCGTTCGGTTCCTCAAGCAGGGCGACAAGGTCAAGATCACGATCATGTTCCGTGGTCGCGAGCAGTCCCGGCCGGAACTCGGCTACCGACTGCTGCAGCGTCTCGCTTCGGACGTCGAGGACCTCGGGTTCATCGAGTCGAACCCGAAGCAGGACGGCCGAAACATGATCATGGTCCTCGGTCCGCACAAGAAGAAGACCGAGGCGATGGCCGAAGCCCGCGAGGCGCAGGCCGCCCGCAAGGCCGAGCGCCAGGGCGTCGCCGCTGCCGACGAGGCGGCTCCTTCCGAGGAGGCCGCCCCGGTCGAGGCGACGGACGCCAAGGATGCCGAGGTCACCGAGGCCGACGCCGGTGAGGCGAACGCCGAGGCCTGATTCCGAGGCACCTGTCTCGAATCACCTACACAACATGACGCTCCCACAAGCCGGTCCGGACCGGGCCGGCGAGGGAGCGCCACCGACGAGGAGATAACGGCGCCATGCCGAAGAACAAGACGCACAGCGGTACCAAGAAGCGCTTCAAGGTCACCGGCTCCGGCAAGGTGCTCCGCGAGCGCGCCGGCAAGCGCCACCTGCTCGAGCACAAGTCGTCCCGTGTCACCCGCCGCCTCACCGGCAACGCGGAGATGGCTCCCGGCGACGCCGCGAAGATCAAGAAGCTTCTCGGCATCTGACGTCCTCCGCTCCCCTTCTCGGGAGCGGAAGCATGTCGAGACCGGGACCCCATCGAATTTCCGGGTCGTGTGAAGACACCCACGGCCCCGCTACAAGGAGTTAAAAAGTGGCACGCGTCAAGCGGGCAGTAAACGCCCACAAGAAGCGCCGGGCGATCCTCGAGGCGGCCTCCGGCTACCGCGGTCAGCGTTCGCGCCTGTACCGCAAGGCCAAGGAGCAGGTCACCCACTCGCTGGTCTACAACTTCAACGACCGCAAGAAGCGCAAGGGCGACTTCCGTCAGCTGTGGATCCAGCGCATCAACGCCGCTGCCCGCCAGAACGGCATGACGTACAACCGCCTCATCCAGGGTCTGAAGGCCGCCAACATCGAGGTGGACCGCAAGATCCTCGCGGAGCTGGCCGTCAACGACGCCAACGCGTTCGCCGCGCTCGTCGAGGTCGCGCAGAAGGCGCTCCCGGCCGACGTCAACGCCCCCAAGGCCGCCGCGTAAGGCTTGGCCGGCCGCATGAGCGGTCGGCACCCTCGGACCCGCAGGCGATGCGCCTGCGGGTCCGAGTGCTTTCCCCGCACCGTCGCGCCCCGGGCGCCCGCACCCCGAGAGAGAACCGCAGAGACCATGGCTGACCTGGGTCACCCCGCCGAGCTGATCTCCCCCCGATCCCCGCGGGTGGCCGCCGCCAGGCGACTGGCGCGGCGCAACTTCCGCACCAAGGAGCGCCGGTTCATCGCCGAGGGCCCCCAGGCGGTCCGGGAGGCCGTCGAGCACCGCGGACCCACGGGAGAGCCGACCCTGATCGAGCTGTTCGCCACCGTCGAGGCCGCCGAGCGCTACTCCGAGATCATCGGTGCGGCCCTGGACGCCGGCGCGCGCGTCCACTACGCCTCCGACGAGGTGCTCGCCGAGGTCTCCCAGACGGTCACGCCCCAGGGCCTCGTCGGCGTCTGCCACTTCCTCGACTCGCCGTTCGAGGAGATCCTCAAGGCCGAGCCCAAGCTCGTCGCGGTCCTCGCGCACGTCCGCGACCCCGGCAACGCCGGTACGGTGCTGCGCTGCGCGGACGCCGCCGGCGCCGACGCGGTCGTGCTCACCGACGCCTCCGTGGACCTCTACAACCCCAAGTCCGTACGCGCCTCCGTGGGCTCCCTCTTCCACCTCCCGGTCGCCGTCGGCGTTCCGGTGGAGCAGGCCGTCCACGGACTGCGCGCGGCCGGCGTGCGGATCCTCGCGGCCGACGGCGCCGGCGAGGACGACCTCGACGCCGAACTCGACGCGGGCACCATGGGCGGGTCCTCCGCCTGGGTCTTCGGCAACGAGGCCTGGGGCCTGCCTGAGGAGACCCGGGCCCTCGCGGACGCCGTCGTACGGGTCCCGATCCACGGGAAGGCGGAGAGCCTGAACCTGGCGACGGCCGCCGCCGTGTGTCTCTACGCGTCCGCGCGAGCACAGCGGGCGCCCGGAGGGTGCCGCTCCGTGACCCCCAGCTAGTAGTGTGGCGGCCCGGGGGGCCCACGGCGCTACTCGGAGATGTGGGGTACGGGGACATGACGGACATGACCGTCGGTACGAACAGCGCACCTGGGGCCGCTGCCGCGGCCGAGGAGCGGTTCCGGGACGCTCCCGGACCCCCGGCCGCAGCCGCCGACGGGCTGTGCGGCGTGCCACCGCAGGCCGTGGACTCGGCCCGCGCGCGCGGCGCCGGACCCGCCGCCCGCCCGGTCCGCGCAGCCCAGACGGCCGCCGGGGCACCGGCCGCGGGCTTCGGCCCCGGCTTCGCCGTGGACCCCGACTACCTGCCCGACGGACTCGTCGTCGCCGACGACACCGGCCGGGTGGTCTGCTTCAACGCGGCCGCCGCGCGGATCACCGCCCTCGCGCCGGAGCAGGCGCTCGGCGCCCCCATCGACCGGGCCCTCCCGCTGGAGGACCTCGAAGGCCGCCGCTGGTGGGCGCTGACCGACCCGTACGGGGGCCTGGCCACCCGTCGCGGCCAGCCCGAGCGGAACCTGCTGCTGCCGGGCGGCCGCGAGGTGCTCGTCTCCGCGAGCTACATCCGTACCCACCCCACCGGGCCGGTGCGCCGCCTCGTCGTCACCCTGCGCGGTACGGAGGCCCGCCGCCGCACCGAACGCAGCCATGCCGAGCTGATCGCCACGGTCGCCCACGAGCTGCGCTCGCCGCTGACCTCCGTCAAGGGCTTCACTGCGACCCTCCTGGCGAAGTGGGAGCGGTTCACCGACGACCAGAAGCGGCTGATGCTGGAGACCGTCGACGCCGACGCGAACCGCGTCACCCGCCTGATCGCCGAGCTCCTCGACATCTCGCGCATCGACTCGGGCCGCCTGGAGGTCCGCCGCCAGCCGGTCGACATCGCCACCGCGGTGGGCCGGCACGTGCAGGCGCTCACGGCGAACGGCCAGGCCCCCGAGCGGTTCCTCGTCAGCATCAGCCGCCCCCTCCCCGACCTGTGGGCCGATCCCGACAAGATCGACCAGATCCTCGGCAACCTCCTCGAAAATGCGGTGCGCCACGGCGACGGAACGGTCACCATCGGGGTATCGCCGCATGAGAAGGGAACCGCCGTCACCGTGTCCGACGAAGGCCCCGGGATCCCCGAGGAGTCGATGGCCCGCGTCTTCACCCGCTTCTGGCGGGGGAGCAAGCGCGGCGGCACCGGCCTGGGCCTGTACATCGTCAAGGGCATCGTGGAGGCGCACGGCGGCACCATCACGGTCGGCCGCGGCCCCGGCGGCGGCGCCGAGTTCCGATTTATCCTGCCCGTGAGCGCCCCGGCCTACCTCACGCAGTAGTCCTGCGGAGCGTCTCACCGGGCGGCCCACGGGCTCCTTCACCCCCGGCGACCTTTAGACTCGTCCTTTGGCACCTTTGTGTCTCTGTGTCGATCGGTCTGATCGCACCGTACGGGGACCCACCAGCCAGCCATCGGAAGTACGGGAAGAGATGTCGGCACCGAACAAGTCGTACGACCCTGTCGAGGTCGAGGCACTGAAACCGGAAGAGATCGAGCGCATGCGGGACGAGGCGCTCGCCGCCTTCGCGTCCGCCGGCGACCTCGACGCGCTGCGCGAGGCGAAGACCGCGCACATGGGCGACCGCTCGCCCCTGGCGCTCGCCAACCGCGAGATCGGCGCCCTGCCCCCGCAGGCCAAGGCCGAGGCGGGCAAGCGCGTGGGCCAGGCCCGCGGCGCCGTGAACAAGGCCTTCGGGGCCCGCACCGTCGAGCTCGAGGCCGAGCGCGACGAGCGGGTGCTGGTCGAGGAGGCGGTGGACGTCACGCTGCCGTACGACCGCGTCCCCACCGGCGCCCGGCACCCCCTGACCACGCTGATGGACCGCGTCGCGGACATCTTCGTCGCCATGGGGTACGAGGTCGCCGAAGGGCCCGAGGTCGAGGCGGAGTGGTTCAACTTCGACGCCCTCAACTTCACGCCCGACCACCCGGCGCGCCAGATGCAGGACACCTTCTTCGTCCAGGGGCCCGAGGGCACCGAGGGCGACGAGTCCGGCGTCGTGCTGCGCACCCACACCTCCCCGGTGCAGGCGCGCTCTCTGCTGGAGCGCAAGCCCCCCGTCTACATCGTCTGCCCGGGCCGCGTGTACCGCACCGACGAGCTCGACGCGACGCACACCCCGGTCTTCCACCAGGTCGAGCTGCTCGCCGTGGACGAGGGCCTGACCATGGCGGACCTGCGCGGCACCATCGACCACATGGTCAAGGAGCTGTTCGGCGAGGAGACCACCACCCGGCTGCGCCCGCACTTCTTCCCGTTCACCGAGCCGTCCGCCGAGATGGACATGCAGTGCTACGTGTGCCGCGGCGAGTCGGTGGGCAACCCCGACCGCCCGTGCCGTACCTGCTCCAGCGAGGGCTGGATCGAACTGGGCGGCTGCGGCATGGTCAACCCGAAGGTGCTCACCGCCTGCGGTGTGGACCCGGAGAAGTACAGCGGGTTCGCCTTCGGCTTCGGCATCGAGCGGATGCTGATGTTCCGTCACAACGTTGAAGACATGCGAGACATGGTCGAGGGTGACGTTCGTTTCACCCGGCCTTTCGGGATGGAGATCTGATGCGGGTCCCGCTTTCGTGGCTGCGGGAGTACGTCGACCTCCCCGCGGGTGAGACCGGTCGCGACGTCGCGGCCAAGCTCGTCGACGCCGGCCTGGAGGTCGAGACGGTCGAGCAGCTCGGCGCCGGGCTCAAGGGCCCCCTCGTCGTCGGCCAGGTGCTGACCATCGAGGAGCTCGAGGGCTTCCGCAAGCCGATCCGGTTCTGCACGGTCGACGTCGGCGCCGCCAACGGCACCGGTGAGCCGCAGGAGATCGTCTGCGGCGCCCGGAACTTCGCCGTCGGCGACAAGGTCGTCGTGGTCCTGCCCGGCGCCGTCCTGCCCGGCGACTTCGCGATCGCCTCGCGCAAGACGTACGGCAAGACCTCGCACGGCATGATCTGCTCCGGCGAGGAGCTCGGCATGGGCGACGACGGCACGCACGGCATCATCGTGCTGCCGCCGGAGCACGAGACCGGCACCGACGCGATCGAGCTGCTCCAGCTCGTCGACGAGGTGCTGCACATCGATGTCACCCCGGACCGCGGCTACTGCATGTCCCTGCGCGGCATCGCCCGCGAGGTGGCCACCGCCTACGGCCTGCCGCTGCGCGACCCGGCGCTGCTCGACGTGCCCGGGCCGAACTCGTACGGCTACCCGGTCAAGATCGACGACCCGGCCGGCTGCGACCGCTTCACCGCCCGCACCGTGACCGGTCTCGACCCCGAGGCCCGCTCCCCGATCTGGCTCCGGCGCCGCCTCCAGAAGGCCGGCATGCGCCCGATCTCGCTCGCCGTCGACATCACCAACTACGTGATGCTCGAACTGGGTCAGCCGCTGCACGCCTACGACCGCTCGCGGATCGACGGCACCATCGGCGTCCGCCGCGCCGAGCAGGGCGAGAAGTTCACCACCCTCGACGGGGTCAAGCGCACGCTCGACGCCGAGGACCTGGTGATCACCGACAACAGCGGGCCGATCGGTCTCGCCGGTGTCATGGGCGGCGCCAACACCGAGATCGCCGACTCCGTCACCGACCCGGAGACCGGGGCCGTCACCGGGACCACCGACGTGGTCATCGAGGCCGCGCACTTCGACTCCGTGTCGATCTCGCGCACCGCCCGCCGCATGAAGCTCTCCTCCGAGGCCTCCAAGCGCTTCGAGCGGGGCGTCGACCCGCTGGCCGCCGCCGCGGCCGCACAGCGGACCGTCGACCTGCTCGTGCTCCTCGCGGGCGGCACCGCCGAGGCCGGGGTCACCGAGGTCACCGCCCCGGGCGCGCCGCGCACCGTCGCGATGGCCGCCGACCACCCGGACCGGGTCGCGGGCATGGACTACGGCCGTGAGACCGTCGTGCGCCGCCTCCAGGAGATCGGCTGCGACGTCTACGGGCAGGACGAGCTCGTCGTCACGCTGCCGTCGTGGCGGCCCGACCTCGCCGCGCCCAACGACCTCGCCGAAGAGGTCATCCGGCTGGAGGGCTACGGCAACCTCCCGTCGACCCTGCCGCAGGTGCCCTCCGGCCGCGGTCTGACCGCTCGGCAGCAGCTGCACCGCCGCGTCGGCCGCGCGCTGGCCGGCGCCGGCTACGTCGAGGCGCTCAGCTACCCGTTCCTCGGCGAGGGCGTCTTCGACCAGCTCCAGCTGCCGGCGCACGACGCCGCCCGCCAGGTCGTCAAGCTGGTCAACCCGCTCTCCGACGAGGAGCCGGCGCTGCGCACCACGCTGCTGCCGGGTCTGCTCGGCGCGCTGCGCCGCAACGACAGCCGCGGCAGCCACGACCTGGCGCTCTTCGAGACCGGTTCGGTCTTCCGGGCCGCCGCCCGGCCGGGTGTCGCCGTACGGCTGCCCGTCGACCGCCGTCCCACCGACGAAGAGGTCGCCACCCTGGACGCGGCACTGCCCGCGCAGCCGCGGTACGCCGCGGTCGTGCTGGCCGGCGCCCGCGAGCAGGCCGGCTGGTGGGGCAAGGGCCGCCCGGCCGACTGGGCCGACGCCGTCCAGGCCGCCCGTGCGCTGGCCGTCGAGGCCGGCACGGAGCTCGTCGTCCGCCAGGGCCAGTACGGCCCCTGGCACCCGGGCCGCTGCGCCGAGCTGGTCGTCACCGTCGACGGTGTGGAGCAGGTCATCGGCCACGCCGGGGAGCTGCACCCGCGGGTGGTCAAGGCGATGGGCCTGCCGGCCCGCACCAGTGCGATGGAACTCGACCTGGACCGCCTCGCGGCGGCCGGCGGAGAGGCAGTCCAGGCGCCCCGGATCTCCTCCTTCCCGGTGGCGACCCAGGACGTCGCGCTGATCGTCGACGCGTCCGTTCCGGCGGCCTCGGTGGAGGCGGCCCTGCGCAAGGGCGCGGGCGAACTCCTGGAGTCGCTGCGCCTGTTCGACGTGTTCACCGGTGAGCAGGTCGGCGCGGGCAAGAAGTCCCTGGCGTACGCGCTGCGCTTCCGCGCGAGCGACCGCACGCTGACCGCCGAGGAGTCCACGGCCGCGCGCGACGCGGCGGTGGCGCTCGCCGGCGAGCGCACCGGAGCGGTGCTCCGGGGCGCGTAGCCGCACGGTCCTCGGACCTGTTCGAGGCCTGGTGAGGGGCGTATCCGCTATCGGATACGCCCCTCACTCATTCGGGTGAGAACCTCCGCGGCCCGTGTCGGAGGCCGCCGTCCGGTCGACACAATCGATCCGGCCGGAGGGGAGACCTACGGATGATCACGCGCGGGGAGACGACCCGGGTGCGCCGGGTGTGCGTCGCGGCCTGGGGCGGCGCCGCCGTGTCCTGGGAGCTGTCCACCCCGGGAATGCTGGTGCCGAGCCTGGCCACCTGCGCCGCCTTCCTGCTGCTGGCCACCGGGTGCGCCCTGCACATCCGGCGCGGGCTGCTGGCCGAGCTGCGCCGGTCCGAGGAGATCGCGGGCGCCGTACAACGGGCCCTGCTGCGGCCGCTGCCGGGCCGCATCGACGGTCTGGCCCTGGCCGCGGCGCAGCTCTCCGCCAGCCGGGGCGCCGCGGTGGGCGGCGACCTGTACGAGGCCGTCCCGACGGCCCACGGGATCCGGGTGGTCATCGGGGACGTACGGGGCCACGGGCTGCCGGCGCTGGGCGCGGCGGCAGCCGTCCTGGGGGCCTTCCGCGAAGCCGCGTACGACGAGCCCTCGCTCGGCGGTGTCCTGCGGCGGATGGAACGGGCCCTGGGCCGGTACGTACGGGACCGGGCCCGGTCGGAGCACCCGTCGGCCTGTCCGGCCGAGCCGGAGTCCCCGGCGGCGGAGGAGTTCGTGACGGTCCTGCTCCTCCAGATCGCTCCGGACGGTGCCCTGACGGCCCTGAACTGCGGCCATCCCTGGCCCTACCTGATCCGCCCGGTGCCGGTGACGGCACCGCAGCCCTGCGCGGCGCGCTGCCGGGGCTCCGCCGAGAGGTACTCCCGGGCGGAGCCCGGCGCAGGGGGAGGCTCTGCGCCGGGCGCCATCGACGTGAGAGCCCTCGCCGGAGAGACCCTGCCGCCGCTCGGCGTGGTGCCGTTACCGCGGGATCCGCGGGCCCGCGCGTGCGGGGAACTGCGGCCCGGGGAGACGCTGTTCCTGCACACCGACGGGGCGGAGGACGCCCGTGACGGCGCCGGGCGGTTCTTCCCGCTGCGGAGCGTCCTCGCGAGGGCACCGCTCACGCCCGCGCGGCTGGTCGCGGGCGTGCACGCGGCCCTGCTGCGGCACACCGGCGGGCGGCTCGCCGACGACGTCGCCCTTGTGGTGCTCCGCAACGACCGGCATTGACCCACGCACGCCGGGCCCGGTGGATGGGCCCGGCGCGCGTCCGGTCCGGTCAGCCGCCGGCGCCCGGCGACCAACCGGGCGCCGACGGGACCGGAAGGCGCCGCCCGCCTGCCATGGAGTGTCGGGCAGACAGCAGGACGGGCGGCGCGGTGACGGGTCGTCGCACTGTACGAGGGGGAGCCGACGACCCGAGCTCCTCTTGGCGAGGGTCTTCAGTGAAGCGCCTCCAAGGGTCCGTGCGGCAGAGTGCGAATCGCATTTATGCGCGTACTCACTTCACACCCCGTGTGAACCGCGCACCCACTAGCCTGATACCGACGAGCTCCGGGAGCGCCCCATGCAGCCCAATGTCCTGCTCGACGCCCTCCTCGCCGAGGCGGGCATGTCCCACGCCGGGCTCGCCGCCTACGTGAACCAGGCGGGGCGCACCCGCGGGCTGGCCCTGCGCTACGAACACACCGCCGTGACGCGGTGGTTGAAGGGGCAGCGCCCCCGCGGCCAGGTCCCCGACCTGATCTGCGAGGTGCTCGGAGGCCGGCTGCGGCGGCCCCTCGGCCTGGACGACATCGGCCTCGGCGCGGCGGACCACCCGGTCTCCCTGCACGCCTCCCCGCTCAGCGGGTTCGTGGACCGGGCCGCGGCCCTGTGGCGCTCCGACGGGCAGGCCCGGCCCCAACTGCTCACCGCCGAGGCGGTGACCGGCACCCCGGCCGTCATTCCGGTCTGGGAATGGGAGAACCCGCCCGAGGACGCCGACGTCTCGCGCGACGGACCGAACCGGATCGGCCCCGAGCACGTGGAGATCCTGAAGGCCGCCCGCGCCCACTACGAGCTGATGTACCGCCGGGCCGGCGGCATGGCCACCCGCGACCGGATCGTCCGCTTCCTCGGCACCGAGACCGCGCCGATGCTGCGAGGGAGTTACCCCGACGACCTCGGGCGCCGGCTGCACCGGGCCACCGGGTCCCTGGTGGCGGTGGCGGGGATCTGCGCGTACGACTCCGACGCGCACGGGCTGGCCCAGCGCTACTTCCACCAGGCGCTGCGGCTGGCCAAGGCGAGCGGGGACCGGGGGCTCGGGGCGTACGTGATCGCCCTGATCGTCAACCAGTCCCTGCACCTGAGGGAGTACCGCCAGGCCGTCGCCTTCGCCGAGGCCGCGCTGCGCGCCGCGGGTCGGCACACCACCCCGGCGCTCGCCGCCGACCTGCACGCCATGCAGGCCAAGGCCTACGCCCAACTAGGCGACGCGCAGGCCGCGTTGGCGTGCATCCGCGGTGCCGAGACGGCCGCCGCCCGGATCCACCCGGGCAGCGAACCGGACGAGACCGGCTACGTACAGCCCGGCCTCGTCAACGTCCAGGTCGCCGAGGCACTGCTCAGTCTGGGGGATCTGGAGGCGGCGCGGGTCCAGGCGGCCGCCGCCGTCGGCACCCCGGCGCACGACCGGGGGCGGGTGCACCGGCTGGCGATGCTCTGCGAGATCCAGCTCCGCCAGGGAGAGGCGGACCGGGCCGCGGCGGGCGCGGCCGAGATGGCCGAGCGGGCCCGCGGGATGGAGTCGCTGCGGCTGCGCGACCGGCTTCGGGCGGTCCGCGAACAGCTGCTGACCAGCGGTTGCTCGGACGCGCAGGAGACCGTGCGGCTCATCGACGGGGCGCTGCGCGTTCCGCTGTGACAGGGCAGCTGCTGCGATGTTTGCCACCTACTCGAACGGAAGGTGGCACAGCCGTGCAGTGGACGAACCTGAGTGAGCAGACTGTGTACAAGAACCGCTGGTTCGACGTGAATCTCGCCGATGTGGAACTTCCCGACGGCCGGCACCTGGACCACTTCGTGATCCGGCTGCGTCCGGTGGCCGTGGCCACGGCCGTCAACGAGGCCAATGAGGTGCTGCTGCTCTGGCGGCACCGCTTCATCACCGACAGCTGGGGCTGGGAGCTGCCCGCCGGAGTGGTCGAGGACGGCGAGGACATCGCCGCCGCGGCGGCCCGCGAGATGGAGGAGGAGTCGGGCTGGCGGCCCGGCCCGCTCCACCACCTGATGACCGTCGAGCCGTCCAACGGGCTGACCGACGCCCGCCACCACCTCTACTGGGCGGACGGGGCCACCTACACCGGCCACCCCGAGGACGAATTCGAGTCCTCGCGCCGGGAGTGGGTCCCCCTCAACCTGGTGCCCGACATGATCGCGGACGGGGAGATCCCGGCCGCCAACATGGCGGCCGGGCTGCTCCTGCTGCACCACCTGCGGCTGGGCCGGTAGGGGGACCTCGCCCCGGGCGGTCAGCCGTACGGGTAGAAGCCCGCGCCCGTCTTGCGGCCCAGGCGGCCGGCGTCGACCATGCGCTGGAGCAGCGGGGGAGCGGCGTACAGCGGCTCCTTGTACTCGGCGTACATCGAGTCGGCGATCGAGGCGATGGTGTCCAGGCCGATGAGGTCGGACAGCTTCAGCGGGCCCATGGGGTGGGCGCAGCCCAGCTCCATGCCGTTGTCGATGTCCTCGCGGCTCGCGATGCCCGACTCGAACATCCGGATCGCGGACAGCAGGTAGGGGACGAGGAGCGCGTTGACGACGAAGCCGGAACGGTCCTGGGCGCGGACCGCGTGCTTGCCGAGCACGTCCCGCACCAGGGCCTCTGCCCGCTTGATGGTCTCCTCGCCCGTGGTCAGCGCCGGGATCAGTTCGACGAGCTTCTGCACGGGGGCCGGGTTGAAGAAGTGGATGCCGATGACCTGGTCGGGCCGCGAGGTGGCGACGGCCAGCTTGACCAGCGGGATCGAGGAGGTGTTGGAGGCGAGAATCGCGTCCGGGCGGGTGATCACCTGGTCCAGGACCTGGAAGATCTCGGTCTTGACCTGCTCGTTCTCCACGACGGCCTCGATGACGAGGTCGCGGTCGGCGAACTCGCCGAGGTCGGTGGTGAAGGTGAGGCGGGCCAGGGTGGCGTCCCGCTCCTCTTCGGTGATCTTGCCGCGTTCGGCGGCCTTGGTCAGGGAGTTGTGCAGCCGGGTACGGCCGATCTCCAGGGCTTCGCCGGTGGTCTCGGCGACCTTGACCTCAAGGCCGCTTCGGGCACACACCTCGGCGATACCCGCGCCCATCTGGCCACAGCCCACTACGCCGACTCGTGTGATGTCGGAAGGGAGGTCAGTCACTTCGTGCCTTTCGCAGCTCATCCTCGGCGGGTCCCCCGTACGATTCCGGCGCCCGCCACGCCCCCCGACGTTACTCCCGACCTTGCGCGGCGCGGCGGGCCGGGGCGGGCATGCTGAGCGGGCACCACGCATCGTCACTCAGCGAAACGGAGCTGTCACATGGCGTACATCGGTCGACGGGCACTGCTGGCGGGAGCGGCGGCGGTGATCGCCGCCGCGACGGGGGGACCGGCCTTCGCCGGGCCGCGGAGCTCCGGTCCGCTCCCCGGCGGGGGTGCCGGAACCCCGGAGTTCCGGGGCATGTGGATCGCCACCGTCTCGAACGTGGACTGGCCCTCGCGCAGTGGGCTGTCCGCGGCGACGCAGCGCAAGGAGCTGCTCGCCCTCCTCGACACCGCCGTGCGCCGCCGGCTCAACGCCGTGGTCCTGCAGGTCCGGCCCGCGGCCGACGCCCTGTGGCCCTCCCCGTACGAGCCCTGGTCGCAGTGGCTGACGGGGGAGCAGGGGGTCGATCCGGGCTGGGACCCCCTGGGAACGGCCGTCGCCGAGGCGCACGCCCGGGGTCTGGAGCTGCACGCCTGGTTCAACCCGTACCGGGTGGCCAACCACACCGACTTCGACCGGCTGGTGCCCGAGCATCCGGCGCGGCAGGACGGCTGGACGGTCGAGTACGGCGGGAAGCTCTACTACAACCCCGGGGTGCCCGAGGTGCGGCGGTTCGTGCAGGACGCCATGCTCGACGCGGTCACCCGCTACCCGCTGGACGCGGTCCACTGGGACGACTACTTCTACCCCTATCCGGTGGACGGCGAGTACTTCGACGACGACGCGGCCTATGAGGAGCACGGTGGTGGCTTCTCGTCGCGGGCGGCCTGGCGCCGCGGCAACACCGACACCCTGGTGCGCGAGATGTCCGAGCGGCTGCGCGCCCTGCGGCCCGCGGTCAGGTTCGGCATCAGCCCCTTCGGGATCTGGCGCAACTCCGACCGGGACCCGGCCGGCTCGCGCACCCGGGGGCTCTCCGCGTACGACGACCTGTACGCGGACACCCGCAACTGGGTCAGGCAGGGCTGGATCGACTACGTCGTGCCGCAGGCCTACTGGCACATCGGACACCCGACGGCCGACTACGCGGCGCTCGTCCCCTGGTGGGCCCGGACCGTCGCCGGCACCCGCGTGGCCCTGTACGTGGGGGAGGCGCTGTACCGCTGCGAGGCCGACAGCCCCACCGCGGCCTGGCGCGATCCGGCGGAGCTGTCTCGGCACGTGCGGTTCGCCCGCGGCTACCCCGAGGTCCGCGGCCACGTCTACTTCTCGGCGAAGCAGGTGGCCGCGGACCCCAACGGGGCGATGGCACGTGTGGTCGCCGACCATTACGGCTCGGCCGTGCCGCCGCGGTGAATCAGTGACCGGGCTCTGCGGGGTGGCGGACCACGCAGTCGGGTCCGGGCGCCATCAGCGCTTCGTGTCCGTCCTGGAAGCGGACCCGGTACGGGGGCGTCCCGTTCTCGCCGAGCACCTGGGTGATCTCGCCCACCTTGTCGGGTTGTCCGACGATCCTGCCGTGCTGCACCAGCTGGTCGCCCTCGGTCGCTCGCATGTCTGACCTCCTCGGTGGCGCTCCGATCCGGTGCTAGCAGTTTAGGTCGTTCCGGGGCTGTTTGACCCGTTGGGTCACCGCAATGCAGACGAGAACCGCGCAGGCGGCGGCCGGTGCGGCGGGGGCGAGCCGCTCCCCGAGGAGCGCCACGGACCAGACCAGGGTCAGCAGCGGCTGGGCGAGCTGGAGCTGGCTGGCCCGCGGCGCTCCGATCTCCGCCATGCCCCGGTACCAGACGTAGAGGCCGAGGAAGGTGGAGCCGGCCGCCGCCCAGACCAGTCCGGCCAGCCCGTGGCCGGTGAGGTGCGCCGGCTCGTACACGAGCCCGAGCGCGGAGCCGGCCACGGTGAGCGGCAGGCACAGCACCAGGGCCCAGCCGATCACCTGCCAGCCCGGCAGCGTACGGGCGAGCCGTCCGCCTTCGGTGTACCCGGCGGCGCACACCAGCAGGGCGGCGAACAGGTAGCCGTCGCCGGCCGAGAGCGAGCCGCCGCTCTGCGCGAGGGTGAAGCCGAGCACCACCACGGCCCCGGCCACCGCCGCGGCCCAGAAGGCCCGCGGGGGGCGGGTGCCGGTGCGCAGTGCGGACAGCGCGGCCGTGGTCAGCGGCAGGAGGCCGACCACGACGGCGGCGTGCGAGGTGGTGGAGGTCTGCAGCGCCAGGGTCGTCAGCAGCGGGAAGCCGACGACCACCCCGCCGGCGACGACGGCGAGGCCGGCCCAGTGCTCGCGGGCCGGCGGCCGGACCCGGCGGGCCAGCAGGAAGGCGCCCGCGATCGCGGCCGCCAGGACGCTGCGCAGGGCCACCAGCGACCACGGGCCGAAGCTCTCCAGCCCCCAGGCGGTGGCGGGGAAGGTCAGCGAGAAGGCGACGACGCCGAGCGAGGCGAGAGCCGTGCCGCGCAGCAGCGGATTCTTCACCGCTATTGCGGTCGGGAGAGTAGCGCTATTCTGTGCTGTCATGTATGAGCGTAGCAGTGTGGCGGAGCTGGCAGATTGCCTGCGGTCCGAGCTTGACCGCTACTCGGTGGGTGGAAAGCTCCCGTCGAGCCGGGCCCTGGTCGAGCGGTACCGGGTCAGTCCCGTAACCGTCTCCCGGGCCCTCGCGCAGCTCGCCGCCGAGGGCCTCGTCGTCACCCGGCCCGGCGCCGGCGCCTTCCGCGCCGCGCCGCGCACACCGCTCCCCGCGGCCGGGGACACCTCCTGGCAGGAGGTCGCCCTCAGCGCGGAGACCCCCGGGGAGATCGTGCCGCGCTCGGTGGATGCGTCCGGGGTGCTGGCCTGCCTGGCCGCGCCGCCGCCGTCGGTGATCGGCCTCAACAGCGGTTACCTGCACGCCTCCATCCAGCCCGAGCGGGCCATGGCCGCGGCGCTCGCCCGGGCCGGGCGGCGCCCGGGAGCCTGGGACCGGCCGCCCATGGAGGGGCTGCCCGAGCTCCGAGACTGGTTCGCCCGCGAGATCGGCGGAGCCGTCGGGGCCGCCGACGTACTGGTCACCGCGGGCGGGCAGAGCGCGCTGACCACCGCCGTACGTGCGCTGGCCCCGCCGGGGGCGCCGATCCTGGTGGAGTCCCCGACCTACCCCGGACTGCTGGCCATCGCCCGCGCCTCCGGATGCCGTCCGGTGCCCGTCCCGGTGGACGCCGAAGGGGTCCGGCCGGAACTGCTGGCCGCCGCCTTCGAGGCGACCGGTGCGCGGGTGTTCGTCTGCCAGCCGCTGTTCCAGAACCCCACCGGCGCGGTCCTCGCGCCCGCGCGGCGGGCCGAGGTGCTGCGGATCGCGCGGGCGGCCGGGGCCTTCGTGGTCGAGGACGACTACGCCCGCGCCCTGGGCCACGACGACTCCGGTCCGCTGCCCGCGACGCTGGCCGCCGAGGACCACGACGGGGTGGTCGTCCACGTCCGGTCCCTGACCAAGGCCACCTCGCCCAGCCTGCGGGTCGGCGCCCTGGCGGCCCGGGGCCCGGTGGTCGACCGGCTCCGTGCCATCCAGGTGGTGGACAGCTTCTTCGTGCCCCGGCCGCTGCAGGAGGCCGCACTGGAACTGGTCGGCGCGCCCGCCTGGCCGCGCCACCTGAAGGCCGTGGCCGCCGAACTGCGTCACCGGCGCGACGTGCTCGCGGGCGCGCTGCGGCGGGAGCTGCCCGGGCTGACCCTGCCCCATCTGCCGTCGGGCGGCTACCAGTTGTGGGCCCGGATGGCCGGTGGCGGCGACGACGCGGCCTTCGCGGCCGCGGCCCTGCGCGCCGGAGTCGCGGTGGCTCCCGGCCGCCCCTACTTCTGCGCCGAACCGCCCGCTCCGTACGTGCGGCTGAGCTTCGCCGGCGTCTGCGGCCCGGCCGAACTGGTGGAGGCCGTGCAGAGGCTGCGCGCGGGCCTGGGAGAGGAGCCGCACACTCCGGACGCTTGACCCGCCGCCGCGCGCGGCCCACCATCGCCGCATGCATGTTCGGGTTTCGCTTGTCGCCGCAGCCCGTAGTTCCTCGCTGCTCGCCGAGCGCTTCGACGACGACCGCCCGCTGGACGGAACCGGCTGGCGGGCCGTCGAGTCCGCCGCGCAGGGCCTCGTACCCCTGGGCGCGGCGGAGTTGCGCTACTGCTCGCCGACCCCGCGCAGCCGGGCCACGGGCGAGGCCCTCGGGTACGCGCCCCTGGCCCAGCCGGCGCTGCGCGAGTGCGACATGGGCCGCTGGCGGGGGCTGACCCTCGCCGAGGTGACCGCGCAGGAGCCCGGGGCGGTCGACCAGTGGCTCAGCGACCCGCGGGCCGCCCCGCACGGAGGGGAGTCGCTGCTCGCCTTCATCTCCCGGATCGGCGGGTGGCTCGACACCCGGCCCGCCGACGACGGCGGTGCGATCGTGGCGGTGGCGGAACCCTCCGTGGTCCGCGCCGCCCTGGTCTACGCCCTCAAGGCGCCCCCGCTGGCCTACTGGAACGTGGACGTCCGGCCGCTGTCGACGATGACCCTCACGGGCTGGTCCGGCCAATGGCACCTCTGCCTCCAGGCGCCGGCCTGATCGCGGCGTGAGAGCCCGGGCGGGCCCGGCCGGGGCCGCTCGGGCCCGCGCCGTCTCGTCGACGGGACCGCCTCCGCGGCACCGCCACGGTCCGGTGCGGTCCCCTTCCGGGGCCCGCTCCTGACGCGACCGGCGCAATCGCCGCCGGACGGCGGGCTTTGCTGCTAGACATCTTTCAGAGGGAGCGTGTCGCGCCCGTTCCTTCGGCCAGGCCCTCCCGCCGAGATCCACAACATTGCATAAACGTGCGGACGTACGTATAGTCATGCCATCGATGAGGAGGGTCCGATGGTGGTACGTGTAGCGGTGGCCGGAGCGAGCGGGTACGCGGGCGGAGAAGTCCTGCGCCTGCTGCTCTCGCACCCCGAGGTGGAGATCGGTGCACTCACCGGCAACTCCAACGCCGGGCAGCTCCTCGGCTCCCTGCAACCGCACCTCGTGCCGCTGGCGGGCCGCACCCTGGAAGCGACCACCCCCGAGGTGCTCGCGGGCCACGACGTCGTCTTCCTCGCCCTTCCGCACGGCCAGTCCGCCGCCGTCGCCGCCCAGCTCGGCGACGACGTCCTCGTCGTCGACATGGGCGCCGACCACCGCCTCAAGGACCCGGCCGACTGGGACGCGTTCTACGGCGCCCCCCACGCCGGGACCTGGCCCTACGGGCTCCCCGAACTCCCCGGCGGCCGCGCCGCACTGGAAGGCGCCAAGCGGATCGCCGTCCCCGGCTGCTTCCCCACCGCCGTCTCCCTCGCGCTCTACCCGGCCTACCAGGCGCAGCTCGCCGAGCCCGAGGCCGTGATCGTCGCCGCCACCGGCACCTCCGGCGCGGGCAAGGCGCTCAAGCCGCACCTGCTCGGCGCCGAGGTCATGGGGTCCGTGACCCCGTACGGCGTCGGCGGCAGCCACCGGCACACGCCCGAGATGGTGCAGAACCTCAGCCCGCTCGCCGGCGAGCGGGTCTCCGTCTCCTTCACGCCGACCCTCGTGCCCATGGCCCGCGGCATCCTCGCCACCTGCTCGGCCAAGGCCCTGCCCGGCACGACCGCGGACTCGCTGCGCGCCGCGTACGAGAAGGCGTACGCCGACGAGCCCTTCGTGCACCTGCTGCCCGAGGGCCGGATGCCGTCCACCAAGTCCGTCCACGGCTCCAACGCCGTTCACGTCCAGGTCGCCTACGACGAGTCCGCCCGCCGGATCATCGCCGTCAGCGCCATCGACAACCTCACCAAGGGCACCGCCGGCGGCGCGGTGCAGAGCATGAACATCGCCCTGGGGCTTCACGAGGGCCTGGGCCTTTCGACGATCGGAGTCGCACCGTGAGCGTCACGGCAGCACAGGGATTCACGGCGGCGGGCATCGCCGCCGGGATCAAGGCCAACGGCAACCCGGACCTGGCCCTCGTGGTCAACAACGGGCCGCGCCTCGCCGCCGCGGGCGTCTTCACCTCCAACCGCGTCAAGGCCGCGCCCGTCCACTGGTCCGAACAGGTCCTGCGCGGCGGCACCGTCAGCGCGGTGGTCCTCAACTCCGGCGGGGCCAACGCCTGCACCGGCCCCAAGGGCTTCCAGGACACCCACGCCACCGCGGAGAAGGTCGCCGCCACCCTCAACGAGCACGGCCTCGGCGAGCACAACGCCGGCGAGGTCGCCGTCGCCTCCACCGGCCTGATCGGCGTCCTGCTCCCCATGGACAAGCTGCTTCCCGGCATCGAGACCGCCGCCGCCGCCCTGTCCGAGGACGGCGGCGAGGCCGCCGCCGTCGCCATCAAGACCACCGACACCGTGCACAAGACGGCCACCGTGACCCGGGACGGCTGGACCGTCGGCGGTATGGCCAAGGGCGCCGGCATGCTCGCCCCGGGCCTGGCCACCATGCTGGTCGTGCTCACCACCGACGCCGACGTGGACGGCCCCGCCCTCGACAAGGCGCTGCGCTCCGCCACCCGCACCACCTTCGACCGGGTCGACTCCGACGGCTGCATGTCCACCAACGACACGGTGCTCCTGCTCGCCTCCGGCGCGTCCGGCCGTACGCCCGCCCACGCGGACTTCGCCGAGGCCGTCCGCACGGTCTGCGACGACCTGGCCCGTCAGCTGATCGGCGATGCCGAGGGCGCCAGCAAGGACATCCGCATCGAGGTCATCGGCGCGGCCAGCGAGGACGACGCGGTCGAGGTCGGCCGCTCCATCGCCCGCAACAACCTCCTCAAGTGCGCCATCCACGGCGAGGACCCCAACTGGGGCCGCGTGCTGTCCGCGATCGGCACCACCAGAGCCGCCTTCGACCCGGACCGGCTGAACGTCGCCATCAACGGCGTATGGGTCTGCAAGAACGGCTCCGTCGGCGAGGACCGCGACCTGGTCTCGATGAAGGACCGCGAGGTCCGCATCACCGCGGACCTCTCCACCGGCGGCGAGTCCGCCGTCATCTGGGCCAACGACCTGACCGCCGACTACGTCCACGAGAACAGCGCGTACTCCTCATGAGCGACGAGAAGGCCGGCCTGCCCGGCACCGCCCGCAAGCACACCGCCCTGCCCAAGGCGCGGATCCTCATCGAGGCCCTGCCCTGGCTCAGGCGCCACAACGGCAAGGTCGTCGTCATCAAGTTCGGCGGCAACGCCATGATCGACGAGGACCTCAAGGCCGCCTTCGCCCAGGACGTCGTCTTCCTGCACCAGGCCGGCCTCAAGCCGGTCGTCGTGCACGGCGGCGGCCCGCAGATCAACGCCCAGCTCGACAAACAGGGCCTGGTCAGCGAGTTCAAGGCAGGCCTGCGCGTGACGACCCCGGAGGCCATGGACGTCGTACGGATGGTCCTGGCGGGCCAGGTCCAGCGCGAGCTGGTCGGGCTGCTCAACCAGCACGGTCCGCTCGCCGTCGGCATGACCGGCGAGGACGCCCGCACCATCACCGCGACCAAGCACAGCCCCGAGATCGACGGCGAGGTCGTCGACATCGGCAGGGTCGGCGAGATCACCGACATCGACACCGGCGCGATCGAGGCGCTGCTGGCCGACGGCCGGATCCCGGTCATCTCCTCCATCGCCCGCAGCGCCGACGACCACCACGTCTACAACGTCAACGCCGACACGGCGGCCGCGGCGCTCGCGGCCTCCCTCGGCGCCGAGACGCTGATGGTCCTCACCGACGTCGAGGGCCTCTACGCCGACTGGCCGCACAGCGACGAGGTCATCAGCCGGCTCACCGTCAGCGAGCTGGAGAAGCTGCTGCCCGAGCTGTCCAGCGGCATGGTGCCCAAAATGGAGGGCTGCCTGCACGCCGTACGCAACGGCGTCGGCACCGCCCGCGTCCTCGACGGGCGGGTCCCGCACTCGATCCTGCTGGAGATCTTCACGGACTCCGGCATCGGCACGATGGTCGTGCCCGACCGACAGCCAGGGGGAGCAGCATGACGAAGGGCACCGGCAACCAGGAGTACGGCGCACGGTGGCAGGGCGCGCTGGCCGACAACTACGGCACGCCCGCCCTCGCCCTCGTCCGCGGCCGGGGCGCCCAGGTCTGGGACGCCGACGGCAAGCAGTACACGGACTTCGTCGGCGGTATCGCCGTCAACGCCCTCGGCCACGCGCACCCGGCGATCGTGACGGCCGTGACCGAGCAGATCTCCACGCTCGGCCACGTCTCCAACCTCTTCGCCTCCGAGCCGGTCATCGCGCTCGGCGAGCGGCTGCTCCAGCTCTTCGGCCGCCCCGGCAAGGTCTTCTTCTGCAACTCCGGCGCCGAGAGCATCGAGGCCGCCTTCAAGATCGGCCGGCTGACCGGGCGGACCCACATGGTCGCCACCGACGGGGGCTTCCACGGCCGGACCATGGGCGCCCTCGCGCTCACCGGCCAGCCGAAGAAGCAGGAGCCCTTCCTGCCCCTGCCCGGCGACGTCACCCACGTCCCGTACGGCGACGTCGAGGCCCTGCGGGCCGCCGTCACCGAGGAGACCGCGCTCGTCGTCATCGAGCCGATCCAGGGCGAGAACGGCGTGGTCGTTCCCCCCGCCGGATATCTGACGGCCGCCCGCGAGATCACCCGGGCCACCGGCACCCTGCTGGTCCTCGACGAGGTCCAGACCGGCATCGGCCGCTGCGGCCAGTGGTTCGAGCACCAGGCCCACGAGGGCGTCGAGCCCGACATCGTCACGCTGGCCAAGGGGCTCGGCGGCGGCCTCCCCATCGGGGCCGTCGTCGCCTTCGGACCCACCGCCGACCTGCTGCGGCCCGGCCAGCACGGCACCACCTTCGGCGGGAACCCGGTCGCCTGCGCCGCCGGCCTCGCCGTCATCGACACCATCGCCGCCGACGACCTGCTCGACCGGGTCAAGGCGCGGGGCGAGCGGCTGCGCTCGGGGATCGAGTCCTCGGGCCACCCTCTGGTATCCCACGTCAGGGGTGCCGGCCTGCTCCTGGGTATCGTGCTGACCGAGCCGCTCGCACCCAAGGTGCAGCAAGCGGCCCAGGACGCCGGCTTCCTGGTCAACGCGCCCGCCCCCGACGTCGTACGGCTCATGCCCCCGTACGTACTCACCGAGGCCGAGGCGGACGCGTTCGTCCGGGCGCTGCCCGGCGTCCTCGACGCAGCCCACGGGGACGGATCCGGAGAATGAGACGACGATGAGCCAGGCGCAGGACAACGAGCACGGCGGGCAGGCCGTCCCGCAGACCCGCACCGCGCGTCACCGCCGGATCGTGGACATCCTCAACCGGCAGCCGGTCCGCTCCCAGAGCCAGCTGGCGAAGCTGCTCGCCGACGACGGGCTGAGCGTCACCCAGGCGACGCTCTCCCGCGACCTCGACGAGCTGGGCGCGGTGAAGATCCGCAACACCGGAGGCGAGCTGATCTACGCGGTGCCCAGCGAGGGCGGCTTCCGCACCCCGCAGGCCCCGCTCGGCGAGTCCGCGAAGGAGGAGCGCATGCGGCGCCTCTCCGGGGAGCTGCTGATCTCGGCGGAGGCCTCCGCGAACCTCGTGGTCCTGCGCACCCCGCCGGGCGCGGCGCAGTTCCTCGCCTCGGCCATCGACCAGGCCGAGCTCCGCGAGATCCTCGGCACGATCGCCGGCGACGACACCCTGATGCTGATCAGCCGGGACCCGGCGGGCGGCCAGGCCCTCGCCGACCACCTCCTGCGGCTGGCGCAGAAGGAGGGCTGAGCGGGACGGGCCGGCGGGCGGTCCGGGGCGCCGGAAATCCCCGTGCCGGACCGTCGTTCGCCGACATAGCCTCGGGGCGTGCGCCAACTCGCCCTCGCCCTGGTGGTGTCCGCCGTGACCGCCGCGGTCTACGGGCCCATCGCCCTGCTGTGGTGGCGCCGTGCCCGGATCCGCAGCCGGACGCTCCGGCTCGTCGCCGCCGTCGAGCTGGAGCCGTACCACGCGGCCCTGTTGCGGAACGAGGCGACCGAGGCGGCCGCCGCCGAACTCGTCCTCGCCGGGTACCTCCGCATCGACGACGAAGGTGCCGCGTCCCTGACCGGGCAGGGCCGCGACCCTGCCCGGGCCCCCGACCACCCCATGCCCGCCGCCCTGCTGGAGGCCGTACGCCGGCACGATCCCGAGCCCGTTTCGATCGGCTGGATCGACTGGTGCGACGAGGAGTACCTGCAGCGGCTCAACGCCTACCGGAGCGAACGGCAGACCCTGCTGCCCGAACTCCCGCGGATGCCCGGCGGCGAGGGGAACCCGTTCCTGGCCTGCTGCAGTTGTGTGGGCATCGTCCTGGTGATGTTCTTCTGGGTCCTGGCGAGCGCGCTGCTGGTGACCGGGCGCCCGCACGGTCTGCGGGAATGGGGCTGCGCCGTGGTGGCCGCCCTCGGTCTGTCGGCGCTGCTGACGGCCGAGAAGGCCGGCAGGGTGGTCCGGGAGCGCACCGATTGCGGCGACCCGCTGGGCGACCTGGTGCGCTCCGAGCCGCACCCGGCCTTCGCGGCGCTGGACGAGGAGCAGCGCGCGCTGGTGCTGCTGAGCCTCGGCGACCGCCACACGTGCCGCGGCGCCGAGGTCGTCCACGAGGAGGCCGGCGACGAGGGCGACGAGTGGCTGGACGACAAGGTCTGGTGGGAGGACGCGTACGAGTACCGGGCCGCCGACGAGGACGAGTCGGAGCAGGCGGGGGACGCTAGTAGCGGGTGACGGCGAGCGGTCCGTCCTGCGTGCCGATCGCGATGTGGGGGCGCCGGCCGGGGTCCGCCCAGCGCAGGATCCTCCGCATGTCGCGCGCCGGCACCGACACGCAACCCGCCGTCGCACCCTTGCCGTTCACGTGCAGGAAGACTCCGGCGCCCCGGCCGCGCACCGGCCGGTCGTAGTTGAAGGCGATCAGCAGCGCGTGCGCGTACTGCTTCTCGTAGGTGACCAGATGCTCGGCCTCGCCCGGCGCGCAGTCCGCCGGCAGCGGCTCCACCCAGCGGTTGTAGGCCGCCGAGGCGTTGTCCTGGCACCACCAGGAGTCCGCCTTCACCCGCCGGTAGACGTACGCCGTCCCGGCCGGCGCCCGCCGGATCCCGAAGGCGTACGGCAGCTCGTACAGCCCCGTCGGAGTGGTGTTGGTGCCCTGCGTACGGGTCGCGCCCTCGGTGAGGCCGCCGGCCCCGAAGCGGGCGGGCGCGCTCCCGACCTCGTACCAGCGCCCCGCCCACCGGTCCCACCAGGTCACCCGGCCGGTCGTGGATCCGGGCGCGGGCGCGACGGCGGTGATCAGCTGACTGCCGCCGCCGGTGTCGGCGAGACGGGTGGGCAGGGGCCCGGGTGAGGGCGCGGCCCCTTGGGGGAGCAGCGCCGTGACGATCAGTGAGCCGGTGACGAGAGCGGTACGCAGCACATGTCAGACGGTACGTGCAGGAAGCGGCAGGGGCAGTGCAGGCAGGCCGTCGAGGCTCGTCGCGATGTGCTCCTTCTTCTCGCAGTACTCGGCGAACTCCTCGTCGCTCTTGCGGGCGAGGTGGTCCGCATGGAGGGTGCGCTCGCCCCGGTACTCCATGAAGGGGACGGCGTACCCGCACACATCCGCGATCCGGCGGGCGCGCACCAGGATGATCGCCCGCGCGCCGGGCCCGTCGGCCGTGCCGAACAGGCCGATCAGCTCGGGCCAGCGAGGGTCGTCGCGGAAGACGGCCTCGCCCTCGCCGTGGATGCGCACGATGTTCGGGGGTCCGCTGAAGGCGCACCACATGAGGGTGATCCGGCCGTTCTCGCGGAGGTGGGCGATGGTCTCGGCGCCGCTGCCGCCGAAGTCCAGGTAGGCGAGCCGCTGTTCGTCGATGACGACGAGGGTGCCGGCGCGGCCTTTGGGGGACAGGTTGACGTGGCCGTCACCCGAGAGCGGGGCGGTCGCGGTGAAGAAGACAGGCTGCTCCTCGATGAACGTGCGGAGCCTGCCGTCTATGCGTTCGTAGAGCTTTCCCATGGGCTGATTATCGGCCCGCACGTGTGGAACGGGCCGGAGGATTTCACGTCGCGAGCCCCAATCTGCTGCGACGCAACCCCAGTCCGTATTCGCCGAAGAGCTTGGCGGACCGCTTCAGCAGGGCTGCCAGCTCCGCCCTGTCCGTCTCTCCTTCGAACTGCGCCGGGTGCCACTGGCAGGCGCGCACGGCGGTCCGCGCCGTTTCGCGCGTCCTCGGGTGCCAGTCGTCGATCAGTGCGACGGCGGCCCGCAGCGCGTGGATCCCGCCCCGGGCGCGCAGCAGGCGGAAGGCGGCGCGCCGGATGTGCAGCGGGCCGCGCGGGTCCAGCCGTTCGGCCAGGTGCGCCGGGTCCAGGCGCCCGGCCGCGGGCAGCAGGCCCAGGCTCGCCTCGCGGGCCACGGAAGGCGTCGGGTCGTCCAGCAGTGCGAGCAGGACGGAGTCCTCCACGACGGCGTCCCGGCGCCGCAGGCCGGCCAGCGCGGCGGCCCGGACCGGCCCGGCGGGGTGCGCCACGAGCCCTCGCAGCAGGTCGGTGTCCTCGCCGCGGCCGCACTCGGCGAGTCCGGCCACCGCGTACGGCGACGGCCCGGCGGGATCGGAGACCAGCCAGCGGTAGTGCTCGCGGGGGTCGCCGCCGTCCTGGCCGACCAGCCAGCGGGCGCAGGACCGGACGAGCCCGGAGCTGTCGGCGAGGTGCGAGACGCCCTCGGCGGCCCGGCCGGCCCGGCGCAGCGCGGTGACGCCGGCGGCGCGCACGGCGGGGATCCGGGCGCCGGCCAGCACGTCGATCACCGCGTCGTCCGCCGCGGCCAGAGCGGCGTCGGTCCAGAGTCCGGCCGCCGCCGGGTCGGACTCGGCGGCGGCCCGACGGGCACACTCCAGGCCGTCGGCCCGCCCGGGCCCGGTGAGGGCGAGCCGGACGGCGAACTGCCGCACCTGCCGGTCGGGGCAGTCCAGCAGTTCGGCGAGGACGGCGCCCGTACCGCCGCCCGGCGGCGCCGACGGCCCGGGCAGGTGCCACCAGGGCGAGGCGGCCGCGGCCTGCCGGCGCAGCGCCTCCTCGAACAGTTGCAGGATCCATCCGCCCCGCGAGCGCCGCCCCAGCCGCAGCGCCAGCGGGGTCAGCGCCCGCAGGGTGGCCTCCGGGCGGGCGACGAGAATGCGCTCCAGCACGACGCGGGCCCGGTCCCGTACGGGCGCCGCCGAGTCGGTGGTCAGGACGGCGACCAGCTCCGCGGGGGGGTCCGGCTCGGCGAGGGCCGCCTCGCGGACCCAGCCCCGCGGGTGGCACAGCCGCAGCGCCGGGGGCGCGGGCACCGGCGGCCGCCGCCCGCCGTGGCCCCCGCTGCGGACCTGCTCGGCGAAGGCGAGCCAGACGTCCGGCCCCGAACCGGGCGCCGGCACCGCGGCCGCGCACCCGTCCAGCAGCTCCTCCGCCAGGGCGCGCCCCCTCGCGGCGTCGGTGCCGGCCGCTGCGCCGGCCCCTGTGCGGTTCATCTGTCGCCACCCCTCCCGAAAGTGTTCCGGGCCCCGATCGTAGGCGGGGGTCCGGTTTCGGGCTCGGAATATCTCCCCTGGCCACGAGCCTGCCACCTCCCGTCGATTGACGAAACATACGGAGCAGTGCATAGTTATGCCTGTCGTCGAACGCACCCCACCGAGGAGGAGTCCCGTGACCGAGCGCGTCGTACTCGCCTACTCGGGCGGCCTGGACACCTCCGTCGCCATCGGCTGGATCGCCGAGGAGACGGGCGCCGAGGTCATCGCCGTCGCCGTGGACGTCGGGCAGGGCGGCGAGGACCTGGACCTCATCCGCAAGCGCGCGCTGGCCTGCGGTGCGGTCGAGGCCGAGGTCGCCGACGCCAGGGACGAGTTCGCCGACGAGTACTGCCTCCCGGCGGTCAAGGCGAACGCCCTGTACATGGACCGGTACCCGCTGGTCTCGGCCCTCTCCCGGCCGGTCATCGTCAAGCACCTGGTGGCCGCCGCCCGCAAGCACGGCGCCGGCACCGTCGCCCACGGCTGCACCGGCAAGGGCAACGACCAGGTGCGCTTCGAGGCCGGCATCCAGGCCCTCGCCCCCGACCTGAGGTGCATCGCCCCGGTCCGCGACTACGCGATGACCCGGGACAGGGCCATCGCCTTCGCCGAGAAGGCGCACCTGCCGATCGCCACGACCAAGAAGTCCCCGTACTCCATCGACCAGAACGTCTTCGGGCGCGCCGTCGAGACGGGCTTCCTGGAGGACATCTGGAACGGCCCGATCGAGGACATCTACGAGTACACCTCGGACCCGGCCGTCCCGCGCGAGGCCGACGAGGTCGTCATCTCCTTCGAGGAGGGCGTGCCCGTCGCCCTCGACGGCCGGCCCGTCACCGTCCTGCAGGCCGTCCAGCAGCTCAACGAGCGCGCCGGAGCCCAGGGCGTCGGCCGGATCGACATGGTCGAGGACCGCCTCGTCGGCATCAAGTCCCGCGAGGTCTACGAGGCTCCGGGCGCGATCGCGCTGATCACCGCCCACTGCGAACTGGAGAGCGTCACCGTCGAGCGCGAACTCGCCCGCTACAAGCGGCAGGTCGAGCAGCGCTGGGGCGAGCTGGTCTACGACGGCCTGTGGTTCTCCTCGCTCAAGCGGGCGCTGGACGGCTTCATCGACGAGGCCAACCAGCACGTCACCGGTGACATCCGGATGACCCTGCACGGCGGCCGCGCCGTCGTCACCGGCCGCCGGTCCGAGGAGTCGCTGTACGACTTCGACCTCGCGACCTATGACACCGGCGACACCTTCGACCAGTCCAAGGCGCAGGGCTTCATCGACATCTTCGCCCTGTCGTCGAAGATCGCGGCCAAGCGCGACCTGGCCTGATCCCCCTCCGCCCGGCCGGCCCGAGGACGGCCTCCCCGTTACCTCCGCGGCGGGGAGGCCGTTCTCCATCCACCCATGCAGTCTTGAGGAGCAGTAGCTGTGAGCAGCAACAACGCTGGTGACGTCCGGCTCTGGGGCGGCCGGTTCGCCGACGGTCCCGCCGAGGCCCTCGCGAAGCTGTCCGCGTCGGTCCACTTCGACTGGCGCCTCGCGCCGTACGACATCGCCGGCTCGCGCGCCCACGCCCGCGTGCTGCACACGGCGGGCCTGCTCACGGCCGACGAGCTCCAGCGCATGATCGCCGGCCTGGACCGGCTGGAGGCCGACGTCGCCGACGGCTCCTTCACCGGCACCATCGCCGACGAGGACGTGCACACCGCCCTGGAGCGGGGCTTGCTGGAGCGTCTCGGCGCCGACCTCGGCGGTAAGCTGCGGGCCGGCCGGTCCCGCAACGACCAGGTGGCGACCCTCTTCCGGATGTACCTGCGCGACCACGCCCGGATCATCGGCGGCCTGATCGCCGACCTCCAGGACGCGCTGGTCGGCCTCGCGGAGAGCCATGCCGACGTGGCGATGCCGGGCCGCACCCACCTCCAGCACGCGCAGCCGGTGCTCTTCGCCCACCACGTACTGGCCCACGTACAGGCCCTGTCCCGGGACGCGGAGCGGCTGCGGCAGTGGGACACGCGGACCGCGGTCTCGCCGTACGGCTCCGGGGCGCTGGCCGGTTCCTCGCTGGGCCTGGACCCGGAGGCGGTCGCCGCGGAGCTGGGCTTCGAGCGCGGCTCGGCCGGCAACTCGATCGACGGCACGGCCTCGCGGGACTTCGTCGCCGAGTTCGCCTTCGTCACCGCGATGATCGGGATCAACCTGTCCCGGATCGCGGAGGAGATCATCATCTGGAACACGAAGGAGTTCTCCTTCGTGACGCTGCACGACGCCTTCTCCACCGGCTCGTCGATCATGCCGCAGAAGAAGAACCCGGACATCGCGGAGCTGGCGCGCGGCAAGTCCGGGCGTCTCATCGGCAACCTGACGGGCCTGCTCGCGACCCTCAAGGCACTGCCCCTGGCCTACAACCGGGACCTCCAGGAGGACAAGGAGCCCGTCTTCGACTCCTGCGACACGCTGGAGGTCCTGCTGCCGGCCTTCACCGGCATGATGGCCACGCTCACCGTCAACCGGGAGCGGATGGAGGAGCTGGCCCCGGCGGGCTTCTCGCTCGCCACCGACATCGCGGAGTGGCTGGTGAAGCAGGGCGTCCCCTTCCGGGTGGCGCACGAGGTGGCCGGTGAGTGCGTCAAGGAGTGCGAGGGGCTCGGCATCGAGCTGGAGGAGCTCACGGACGAGCAGTTCGCGAAGATCTCCGAGCACCTGACCCCCGAGGTCCGCACCGTCCTCAACGTCAAGGGCGCGCTCGCCTCCCGCAACGGCCGCGGCGGCACCGCCCCGTCGGCGGTCGCGGTCCAGCTCACCGAGCTGAAGGCCGATCTGGTCATCCAGCACGCCTGGGCCGTCCACAAGCAGTAGCCGCCACCGGCAGGGGCCGCCAACGCCGCCCCCGCCCCGCTGCCCCCGCCGCCCTGCGGCCCGCACGCCCGCCGGAACCCGGGTCCGGGCCTGTACGTCCGCACGCGGCGGAATGCCCGGAGGGGCGGCCGGAGCACATCGCTTCGGCCGCCCCTCCGGCGCGTCCGCCTCCGCCTCAGTCGAGCGGGTGGTCCGGCTCGTAGTTGGTCAGGACACAGCCGTCGACGCTGGACTTCTCCAGCCGGTACCCGGACGGGGCGGAGAAGCCGGGAATGCAGTTCAGATAAAGGAACTGCAGCTGGTAGAGGCCGCGGCGGGACGACGGGCTGTTGGTCTCGACGGCGATGTTCTCCCCGACGAGCAGCCGGCTCGCGGTCTGCTTCAGCTTGCCGTCGTCCTTGTAGTCGGCCAACTGGGCGGCCTTCGCCTTGGTCTGGAGCAGCTTCATGTTCCCGACGGTGTCGAGCCAGCTCAGGTCGCGGGCGCGCTGCCCCGTCGCGGGCTGCCCGCACAGGGCGCGGCCGGTCACGCCCCAGTCCAGGCCACTGCCCTCCACCACCGGCGCGTAGTCGATCGACTCGATGGCGACCGCGGCGGGGTCGGTCGAGAAGTGCTGCTCGCAGTCGAGGCTGTTGCCGACGAGTTTGCGCAGCTCGGCGATGCTGCCGGCGCGCGGGAGCCCCAGGCTTCCCGTCTTGGGCTGGCCCAGCTTCTCGCCCTCGCCCGCGGGATCCTGCGGGGTCTCCAGGTTCGGGCTGCCCGATCCGTCCTCGGAGCCGACGAAGTCGCTGAGGTTGCAGTGTTCGACCAGCGGCTTCTCCCGCTTGTAGCCCTTGGGGACGGGAGCGGTCGGGTTGCAGGTCAGGACCCGCAGGTCGGAGCGGACCAGGGCGAGAGCCGTCTTGGTGCTGGTCGGGAACGCGACGAAGCCCTTGCCGACGAGGACCCGGCTCTCCAGCCCGTACGCGCCGTCACCGCCGTCGATCCTGCCGAGGACGTACTTCTTGTAGCCCTCCTGGAACTGCTTCATGTCCCCGGGAACGGCGATGACGATCTCGCCCTGCCGGACCTTGTCGCTGCAGACGCCCAGCTCCTTCACCGACCACTGCCCGGCCTTGGGGAAGTCGCCCGAGGGCATCCGGGGGTCGTCGGGGTTGTCGCTCAGGTCGTCGCAGTTGGCGAACTGCCGCAGGTACCGCTGTGCCTCGGCGAGCGGGCCCGTACCGGCGGCGGCCGCCGTGGAGGACGATGCAGCCGGTGCGGCCGGAGGCTCGCCCTCCTTGCACGCGGCCAGTGTGGCGAGGCATCCGAGGGTGGCTGTCGCGGCGAGGGTCCGCTGGAGGCGCATGGGTCGCTTTCGTCGGTGACGTCCGGGGGGCATGTGCATGCTAAGTCGCGGCGGGAGCATGATCAAAACCCCGGCCCGCGGCGGCCGTTCACCGCCCCGCGCCCCGTCCGTGCCCCGCGGCCCAGTCCGCCAGGGTGTCGAAGTCCCCGCGGGCCAGGCCGATCTGCTCGTCGATGCGCAGCAGGAGCGTGTGCGCCGGGTGGCGCAGGTCGACGTACTCGCGGTCCAGCGGGGTGATGTCGTCGTCGATCCAGGCGAAGGGGCGCTCGCCCGCGTACTCCAGGATGTACTGGGTCTTCCAGAAGGTGCCGTGCGGAGCCCGGCCGTGCATCACCGGCCAGTCGATGTAGGGCAGCCGGGGCAGGCCCAGGTGGGGGCCTATCCAGTCGTTTGCCTCGTCCTTCCAGGTCGTCGCCCAGACCAGCTCGTACGCGTCCGCGAGCGCGAGCAGCTCCGCGCCGTGGCCGTGGTTCAGCCAGACCCGCAGCGGCTTCGCGCTCTCCTTCTCCGTCCAGCCCGTCGGCCGCATCCGGTGCGTGGAGTACCCCTCCGGTCGGCGCTGCGCCTTGGCCGCGTAGGGGTTCAGTGGTCCGTCGACGTCGATCAGCAGGAGTGGCTTCATCCGGGCAGGATTCTCTTCCGGCCGCCCGCGGGCAGCCCATTTTCCGCAAGAATGAGACGTGCATGTCTCAATCGGTGTATGCTTGTCTCATGGCCATGGATCGTGACCAGGTGCTCCGCGACGCGGCCGCCCTGCTCTCCCGCAAGTCGACCGCCACGATGGACGAGGTCGCCCGCGCCGCCGGAATCGGCCGCGCGACCCTCCACCGGCACTTCGCCGGGCGCGACGCCCTCGTACGCGCCCTCGAAGAGCTCGGCATCCGGGAGTTCGAGGTGGCGTTCGACCATGCCCGCCTCGACGAGGGCACCGCGGTGGAAGCGCTCAGACGCCTCGTCGCCGAGGCCGAGCCCAATGCCCAGCTGCTGGCCTTCCTCGTCACCGAGAACCAGCTTTTCGAGGGCGACGAGGTCAACGAGGGCTGGGCCCGGCTCGACGCCCGCGTCACCGCCCTGTTCCGGCGCGGCCAGGAAGAGGGCGACATCCGGATCGACCTGAGCCCCGCGTGGCTCACCGAGGCCCTCTACGGCCTCATCGGCAGCTGCGCCTGGGCCGTCATGGACGGCCGGGTCGCCGCCAAGGACTTCCAGTACATGATCACCGAGCTGCTGCTCGGTGGCGCCCGACGGAGTGTGGAGAAATGAGCCGTACCGAACAGCTGATACGTCAGACGGGGGTGGAGGAGAAGAGCCGCGGCCGCTGGCTCGCACTCTCCGTGCTCGTCCTGGCCGTGCTGCTCGTCGCGGTCGACGCCACGGTCCTCGGCCTCGCCACACCCTCCCTCAGTGAAGACCTCGAGCCCTCGGGCACCCAGCTGCTGTGGATCGGCGACATCTACTCCTTCGTCATCGCCGGACTCCTGGTCTCCATGGGCTCCCTCGGCGACCGCATAGGCCGCAAGAAGCTGCTCCTCGTCGGCGCCACCGCCTTCGGCGCCGTCTCGGTCCTGAACGCCTACGCGACCAGCCCCGAGATGATGATCGTCGCCCGCGCCCTGCTCGGCGTGGCCGGCGCCACCCTGATGCCGTCCACCCTCGCGCTGATCCGCAACATCTTCACCGACCCCAAGGAACGCAGCCTCGCCATCGGCATCTGGGGTGCCACCGCCTCGGCCGGCGCGGCCGTCGGCCCGGTCGTCGGCGGAGCCCTGCTCCAGCACTTCTGGTGGGGCTCGGTCTTCCTCATCAACCTCCCCGTGATGGTCGCCCTGGTCCTCGTCGGGACCAAGCTGCTGCCCGAATCGAAGAACCCGGTCGCGGGCCCCTGGGACCTCGTCAGCGTCGCCCTCTCCCTCGTCGGCGTGATCGGTGTGGTCTACGCCGTCAAGGAAGCCGCCACGCACGGCATGACCTGGGAGGTCGCCCTCGCCGCGACCCTCGGCGCGGGCGCGCTCTACGCCTTCGTCCGCCGCCAGTTCACCCTGCCGTCCCCGCTGCTCGACATGCGGCTCTTCCGGCACCGCGGCTTCTCCGGCGCGGTCCTCGCCGACCTGCTCACCGTCTTCGGCCTCTCCGGACTGGTCTTCTTCCTCTCCCAGTTCCTCCAGCTCGTGCAGGGCCGCGGCCCGCTGGAGGCCGGCCTGGCCGAACTGCCCGCCGCCATCGGCGCGGTGGCCACCGGCCTGGTCGCGGGCCGGTACGCCCGCCGGTACTCGGTGCGCTCCGTCGTGACCGGCGGCCTCGCCGCCATCGGCCTGGCCCTCGCCGTGCTGACAGTGATCCACAAGGAGAGCGGCTACCCGCTGCTCGGCGCGGCCCTGCTCGTCGTCGGCCTCGGCGCCGGCTTCTCCTTCACCGTCACCGCCGACGTGATCCTCTCCAGCGTGCCCAAGGAGCAGGCCGGTTCGGCCTCCGCCGTCTCCGAGACGGCGTACGAACTCGGCGCCGCCCTCGGCATCGCCCTGCTCGGCTCCATCGTCACCGGCGTCTACCAGGGCTTCACCGCCCCGGCGTCCGTCAGCGGACCGGTGGCCGACGCCGCGCACCAATCCCTCGGCGGAGCCGTGGAGGCCGCCAGGACGCTGGACCCGGACACCGCCGCCCGCATGGTCGGCGCCGCCCAGGAGGCCTTCGTCGACGGCCTGCGGTTCGCCTCCGGCGTCGGCGCGGCCGTACTGCTGGCCACCGCCGCGGCCGCCTGGTTCCTGCTGCGGGGCCAGCGCCTCCAGGGGGGCGTCGAGCACTGACCCGACGCCAAGGGGCGCTGTCCCGGACCGAGTTGACAGTCCATGGAACCCGGGGCACCATCCCGGCGATGGAGATCAACGATCTGACCCCGGCCGAGCGCCGCGTCTGGGACGCCTTCCCGCGCGGCGACGGCGTCGACTTCCGGGAGCACCCCGAGGACAGCTCCGTGGACGGGGCCGGCTGGGGCCCGGGACGCACCCTGCGGGCCGAGGTGCTGCGGGCCCTCCTGCTGGGCGCCGCCCCCGCCGCGGAGGGCCGGGTCGCCGGGCTCAAGATCAAGGGCGCGCGGATCATCGGGAAGCTCGACCTGCGCTACGCGGTGATCGACCACCCGATCCGGATGCGTGACTGCTGGTTCGAACGCAAACCGCTCCTGTACGGAGCCCAGCTGAAGGCCCTCGTCCTCGGCTACTCCACCCTTCCCGGCCTCACCGCGGCCACCGTGCGCGTCGACGTCGTCCTGCGGCTCTCCTGCTGCCACATCAGCGGTCCGGTCCGGCTCCAGGGAGCCAAGATATCCGGCGGCCTCTTCCTCCAGGGTGCGGTGGTGGGCCCCGCGACGGGCGAGGAGGCGGACGAACCGCCGCTCCAGCTCAACCACGCGGAGATCGGCACCGACATCATCGCCAACGACCTGACCGTCCACGGCCAGCTGCGCCTCAACGGCGCCGTCGTCGGCGGCCAGATCAACCTCGACGACGCCTGCCTGCTCGCCCCGGACGGCACCGCCCTGCAGGCCGAGACCCTCACGGTCGGTACCAACCTCCAGGCCGCGCGGGCCCGGACCCAGGGCCGCCTCAACCTCACCGGATCGCGCGTACCCGGCCGCCTCAACCTCGCCCGAGCCGTCCTCGACAACCCGGGCGGCGTCGCCCTTCGCGCCTCCAGCTGCACGGTCGGCGAGACGTGGCTGCCCGCCTGCGAGGACGTGCGGGGCACCGTGAACCTGCGGCGCTCGCAGTTCGACCTGCTGAACATGCGGCCCGGGACCTGGCGGGACCCGCTGCGCCTCGACGGCCTGACCTACCGCGCACTGGGCCCCCACCTGCCCGCCGAGGAGCGGCTGGCCGCACTGGAGACCGGCGAGCCCGTATACCTCCCGTACCCGTACGAACAGCTGGCCGCGGCCTACCGCACGGCGGGCGACGAGGCGGCCGCCCGGACCGTCCAGCTCGCCAAGCTGCGCAGGCACCGCCGCACACTGCCCCGGCACGCGCGCCTGTGGGGCCTCCTCCAGGACGCGACGGTCGGGTACGGCTTCCGGCCGCTGCGCGCGGCGGGCTGGCTGACGGCGCTGCTGCTCACCGGGGCCGTCGCGTTCGCGCTGGAGGAGCCGCGCCCGCTCAAGCAGGGCGAGGCGCCTGACTTCAACGCGGTCTTCTACACCATCGACCTGATGCTGCCGATCATCGGTTTCGGCCAGGAGCAGGCCTTCGCACCGAGCGGCTGGCACCAGTGGCTCTCGTACCTGCTGATCGTGACCGGCTGGATCCTCGCCACCACGACGGCGGCGGGCGTCAGCCGGTCACTGAGGCGGCAGTGACGCCGTGAGGAGCCGGGGGACTAGGCGGCCTTCGCCTTGGTCGCGTACATGTCGACGTACTCCTGGCCCGAGAGCCGCATGACCTCGGCCATCACCGAGTCCGTGACGGCGCGCAGCACGTACCGGTCGCGGTCCATGCCCTCGTAGCGGGAGAACTCCATCGGCTCGCCGAAGCGGACCGTGACCCGGCCCGGGCGCGGCATGCCGGCGCCGCCGGGCTGGAGCTTGTCGGTGCCGATCATCGCGAACGGCACCACGGGGGCACCGGTCATCAGGGTGAGGCGGGCGATGCCGGTGCGGCCGCGGTACAGCCGGCCGTCGGGGGAGCGGGTGCCCTCGGGGTAGATGCCGAAGATCTTGCCCTCTTCGAGGATCCTGCGGCCGGTCATCAGGGCCGCGACGCCGCCGTTCGCACCGTCACGGTCGACGGGGATCATGCCGGAGCCGGTGAAGAACCACGCCATGAGCCGGCCCTTGAGCCCCTTGCCGGTCACGTACTCGTCCTTGCCGATGAAGTGGACCGTGCGGTCGCACACCAGCGGCAGGATCATGGAGTCGATGAAGGTGAGGTGGTTGCCCGCCAGAATCACCGGTCCGGAGCCGGGGATGTTCTCGACGCCCTCCACGCGGGTGCGGAACATCGTGCGCATGACCGGTCCGACAGTGGCTTTGATGAGCTTCGTACGGAACAACGTGGGCCCTCCGGCATCGAAAAGCGGCTCGCGCACCCACCACTCGGCAGTAGCGCAGGTGAGGACGATACTCGCGGGTCAGCTCCGAGCGCACATCGGGTTCACGTGTCGGATACGTATTGTTGACGCGCGTTTTCGCCAAGTTCCCCGGATGTGCCCACGCGGCACCCCCCGCGGCCACCCCCGTTTGCCTACCATCGGCACGCCGATCACGACCGGCACGCTTCACGGCCCTCGGGGCCTTCACGACGAGGAGTGGCACTCATGACGCAGGGTGGGGCAGCGCGGCGCACGGTCCTGGGGGCGGCCGTGATGGCCGCCGGGGCCGGGATCACCGGACTCGCGGCGGGACCGGCCGCCGCCTCCGGGGAGGGTGGCGGGCACGGCGGCGACGGCGGCTTCCGGGACCTTCCGTACCCCACGGTCGTCGGCCACCGCGGCGCCAGCGGCTACCGGCCAGAGCACACGCTCGGCTCCTACCAGCTGGCCCTCGACCTGGGGGCGGACGTCGTCGAGCAGGACCTGGTCCCCACCCGGGACGGCCACCTGGTGTGCCGCCACGAGAACGAGATCGGCGGCACCACCGACGTCGCCGCCCACCCCGAGTTCGCCTCCCGGCGCACCACCAAGTCCGTCGACGGGGTCCAGGTCACCGGCTGGTTCACCGAGGACTTCACCCTCGCCGAGCTGAAGACCCTGCGCGCGAAGGAACGTATCCCCGCCGTCCGCCAGCGCAACACGCTCTACGACGGCCAGTGGGCGGTCCCCACCTTCGAAGAGGTGCTCCGCTGGGCCGACCGTGAGGGCAGGCGGCGCGGCCGGCGCGTCTGGCTGCACGTCGAGACCAAGCACCCCAGCTACTTCCGCGGCCTGGGCCTCGGCCTGGAGGAGCCCCTGGCCCGGCTGCTGCGCCGGTACCGCCGGGACGGCCGCGACGCCGCCGTCTTCCTCCAGTCCTTCGAACCCTCCAGCATCCAGCGGCTCTCCCGGCTGGTCTCCGCGCCCCGCGTGGTCCTGCTCTCCGCCGCCGACACCCGTCCCTGGGACTTCGAACAGGCCAAGGACCCGCGTACGGTCGCCGACCTGGTCAAGCCCGAGGGCCTGAAGTGGATCGCCGGCTTCGCCCAGGGCATCGGCCCCACCATGGACCTGATCCTCCCGCGCGACGCGGCCGGCCGGCTCGGCGCTCCGACCACGCTGGTGAAGGACGCCCACGCCCGCGGGCTGCTGCTGCACCCCTATACCGCGCGCAACGAGAACAGCTTCCTGCCCGCCGAGTACCGCAGGGGTACGGATCCGGCCGCGTACGGCGACGCTCTCGGCGCCTTCCGCACGTACTTCGAACAGGGCATCGACGGGATCTTCACCGACAACCCGGACACCGGACTGCTCGCCGCCGAGGCCTTCCGCCCGGGCCGGCGCCCCGTCAACGGCTGAGCGCCGCTTCCCGAACGAGTGGGCCGCGCCCGGCGGGGAAACCGCCGGGCGCGGCCCACTCGTCCCGCTCGGCATGGACCTGTTGATGGACCCCGACCTCGTCAACGAACTGGGCCCGCTGCTCTCCGCGGAGGCGGCGGCGGAGGCCCCCGGCGCCGGAGTGGACGCGGCCGACCTGGAACAAGCCGTCTGGGTCAGGCTGTTGGAGAGCGGCCGGGGCGCACCCGATCCCGCGGACCCGGCCGAGCCGGCCCGCTGGCTGCGCCGCGCGGTACGGGCCGAGGCCCGGCTCGCCCGGCGCCGCGCGCGCCGCGAGATCCCGTACGACCACCGCCGTCACCGCGTGGAGGACCGCCGGCCGCGGGCGGGCGCCGCCGGCGGGCCCGGGCCGGAGCCCGAGGACGCCCTGCTGCACGGTGAGGAGAACCGCGCCCTCCGATCGGCCGTCGCCCGATTGCCAGGGCGCTGTCCCGAACTGATGAAGGCACTTCTTTCGCCCAGAGACCTCACATACCGTGAAATCGCAGGAGAGTTGGGTATCTCACAAGGAAGTTTAGGGCCCGTGCGTTCCCGTTGCCTGGGATGTCTGCGCAGAATGCTCGCGGCAGAGGTTGCGGCTCCTGGCCTTCGGGGAATGGAGCGGTAGACCAACGGGCTACCAGGTGAGCTGGAGGCATGCGCACATGGGCATGAGCGTGACCATTTCGGCGGCGACTGCCGAGGACGCCGAGCAGATCTTCAAACTGCAGTACCTTGCCTTCCAGCGCGAGGCGGAGCTGTACGGCAACTACCTCATCCAGCCGCTCACCCAGTCCCTGGACTCCCTCAAGGGAGAGCTCGCGACGGACACCGTCCTGGTGGCGCGGCTCGGCGACGAGATCGTCGGAACCGTACGCGGCAGCGTGGACGAAGAGGGCACCGCCAAGATCGCCAAGCTCTGCGTCCACCCGCGCCTGCAGGGACACGGGCTCGGCGCCCGCCTGCTGCGCGCCGTGGAGGAGGCCCTCGCGAGCCCCGGCACCACCACCCGCTTCCGCCTGCACACGGGTCACAAGAGCGAGTCCAACCTGCGCCTCTACCGCAAGGCCGGCTACGTCAAGGTCGGCGGGCGTACGGCGTCCGACGGCGTGCAGCTGGTGATCCTGGAGAAGGAAGCCAAGGACCCGACCGACTTCGCGGTCAGCGCCTGAGCCCGCCCAGGGCCTGTCGTCAACGTCCTGCCCGGCGCTACTTTGACGGCGGGACCCGGGGCTTGCGCAGCCAGAGCATCCCGGTGATCGGCAGGATCACCGGGATGAACAGGTAGCCCATCCCGAACTGCGACCAGACGGTCGTGTCGGGGAAGGACTCCGGGCGCACCAGCGTCCACGTGCCCACGGCCAGCACGCCCGCCAGTTCCGCGGCGCAGCACACCAGCGCCGCCCTGCGCGCCGCCTCGCCGCCGCGCACGAGCGAGTACGTGATGAACGCGTAGGCCAGCGCCGCCACCGCCGACAGCGAGTAGGCCAGCGGCGCCCGGTCGAACTCGGTGGAGATCTGGAAGGCCGACCGCGAGACCGCGCCCACCACCATCACGCCGTACAGCCACACCAGCAGCAGCCCGGGCCCGGAGACCAGCCGCTTGCGCCCGGCGGGAGTGGCGGTCGTCGTCTCGACGTCAGGCACCGGTCGTTCCCCAGATGTCGTAGAGCCGTACTTCGAGGACGGCGAGGACGACCGCGCCGGCGGCCACCGTCACCGATCCCCACTTGGTCCGCTCGGTCAGCGAGAGCATCCCGGCGGCCGGTACCGCGGCGAAGGCGCCGAGCAGGTAGGCCACGAAGATCACCGTGCCCTCGTCGGGCTTCTCGCCCCTGGCCAACCGGACCAGCCCGATCACCAGCTGGGCCAGGACCAGAACGGTCACGACGGCCATGCCGATGAAGTGCCAGTCCTTGGTGGGCTGGTCCCGCAACGCGGCGAAACCGCACCAGGCGGCGAGGGCGAGGGCGGCCACGCCGATGGCGACCGTCAGGGCGTCGAGCATGCAGCGAGGGTATTACGGGCCGAAAGACCCGATGCGCGCGCCCCTTCCCGTACGACCGCTCCGGCGCGGCCGCGTCCCTCGCCGAGGTCGTGGTCTTGACCACAGGGCACCTCGCGAAGGCCCCCGCCGGCGGTCCCCGCAGCGACCCCGCCACAGGCCCGGCGGAGCGTGTCGGCGCAGGTCGGCGATGATGACGGCAGGGTGGGACGGAGGGCGTCGGCCGACCGGCGTTGTCCGGTATGCGGCCAGATTGCGTCCGCTATCCGGACAGCTTTGATCGGTGACGGGATACGTCTGGTTTACTGGGGCCCATGACCACGACGAGCAGCCGCACCCTTGCGACCGAGGCGACGATGACGCCCGGTGCTCGCTGTATGTGTCGAATGTGCGCCTTCTGAGGGCCCCTTCCTGAGCCTCGCGCCCCGAAGCGAGACCGGCCGCGCCAGTACGTCACCACCTGATGCACAGCACGGCCCACTCATGCCCGGCGCACGCGTCGAAGCCATCGTTTTCTGACGGTTCGTCCCGTATCGCGTCCCAGATGTTTGCCCCGTGCCCGGCACCCCGCTGCGCCGTGCACTCGACAGCGACGGAATTCCTGTGATCACCACATCGGGCCTCACGAAGGTCTACCAGTCCCGTGGCCGCGAGGTCACCGCCCTGGACGGCGTCGACCTCCACGTCCGCGAGGGCGAGGTGTACGGAGTCATCGGCCAGAGCGGCGCCGGCAAGTCCTCCCTGATCCGCTGCGTGAACCTGCTGGAGCGCCCCACCACCGGCACCGTCCACGTCGACGGTGTCGACCTCACCGCGCTCGCCGGCCGCGGCCGCCGCGCCGGCAAGGAACTCCGCGAGGCCCGCAGCCGGATCGGCATGGTCTTCCAGCACTTCAACCTGCTGTCCTCCCGCACCGTCCAGGCCAACGTCGAGCTGCCCCTGGAAATCCTCGGCGTCTCCGGCCGCGAGCGCTCCCGCAAGGCCCTGCAACTCCTCGACCTCGTCGGCCTCGCCGACAAGGCCAAGGCCTACCCCACCCAGCTCTCCGGCGGCCAGAAGCAGCGCGTCGGCATAGCCCGCGCCCTGGCCGGCGACCCCAAGGTGCTGCTCTCCGACGAGGCCACCAGCGCCCTCGACCCCGAGACCACCCGCTCCATCCTGAAGCTGCTGCGCGACCTCAACGAGCAGCTCGGCCTGACCGTGCTGCTCATCACGCACGAGATGGACGTCGTCAAGACCGTCTGCGACTCGGCCGCCCTGATGAAGAAGGGCCGCATCGTCGAGTCCGGCACCGTCGCCGAACTCCTCGCCACCCCCGGCTCCGAACTCGCCGGCGAGCTGTTCCCGGTCACCGGCGCCGCCTCCGGCCCCGACCGCACGGTCGTCGACGTCACCTTCCACGGTGAGGCCGCCGCCCAGCCGGTCATCTCGCAGCTCTCGCGCACGTACAACATCGACATCTCGATCCTCGGCGCCGCGATGGACACCGTCGCCGGCCGGCTCATCGGCCGCATGCGCATCGAACTGCCCGGCCGCTACGAGGAGAACGTCGTGCCGGTGGGCTTCCTGCGCGAGCAGGGCCTCCAGGTCGACGTCGTCGACGAGGCCGACGGGATCGACAACGAACTGGCCGAACTGACCGAACTGGCCGAGGATGGTGCCAAGTGACCTGGTCCGAGATGCAGCCCCTGCTCACCCAGGGCACCTACGACACCCTCTACATGGTGCTGTGGTCCACCCTGGTGACCGTGCTCGGCGGACTGCCCATCGGCATCCTGCTGGTCCTCACCGACAAGGGCGGCCTCCTGCAGAACCAGCCGCTCAACAAGGTCCTCGGCGTGATCGTGAACATAGGCCGATCGCTGCCGTTCATCATCCTGCTGATCTTCCTGATCCCGGTCACCACCGCGGTCGTCGGCACCTTCATCGGCCCCACCGCCATGATCGTCCCGCTCGCCATCGGCGCCATCCCCTTCTTCGCCCGGCTCGTCGAGACCGCCGTCCGCGAGGTGGACCACGGCCTGATCGAGGCCGTCGAGTCCATGGGCGGCGGCATCCCGACCCTGGTCGGCAAGGTCCTCCTGCCGCAGGCCCTGCCCTCCCTGGTCGCCGGCGTCACCACCACCGTCATCACCCTCGTCGGCTACTCCGCCATGGCGGGCGCCGTCGGCGGCGAAGGCCTCGGCTCCAAGGCCATCACCTACGGCTTCCAGCGTTTCGAGACCGGCTTCATGGTCGCCACCGTCGTGGTCCTCATCGTCCTCGTCACCGTGGTCCAGCTGATCGGCGACGGCGTCGTACGGCTCCTGGCACGCCGCGGCCGGACGGTCTGACCTCCACCGCGGCCCCGGCCCCACCGATTTCCCCCAGAGCCCGCACTTGTCGTGCTTGGGCCACCACCAGCAAGTCCTCGGTACTTGTTCAGCAAGAAAGGCACTCTTCGTGCGTAAGAACATCAAGCTCACCGCCCTCGCCGCCACCGCCACCGCGCTGACCCTCGGCCTCACCGCCTGCGGCAGCTCCTCGGACCCGTCCTCCGCCAAGGCCGACGGCGGCAAGGCCGACGAGAGCAAGCCGCTCGTCATAGCGGCCTCCCCGAGCCCCCACGCCGACGTCCTGAACTTCGTCAGGGACAAGCTCGCGGCCAAGGAAGGCCTCAAGCTGGAGGTCAAGGAGTTCACGGACTACGTCCTGCCCAACACCGCCACCGAGCAGGGCCAGGTCGACGGCAACTACTTCCAGCACAAGCCGTACCTCGACGACTTCAACAAGAAGAACAACACCCACGTCGTCCCCGTCGTGAACGTGCACCTGGAGCCCCTCGGCCTCTACTCCAAGAAGGTCAAGGCACTCTCCGACATCAAGGCCGGCCAGACCATCGCCGTCCCCAACGACACCACCAACGAGGGCCGCGCGCTCCAGCTGCTGGCCGCGAACAACCTGATCACCCTGAAGGAGGGCGTCGGCACCAGCGCGAAGCTGTCCGACATCACCGACAAGAAGGGCCTGGAGTTCAAGGAGCTGGAGGCCGCCACCGTCCCGCGCGCCCTGGGCGACGTGGACGCCGCGGTGATCAACGGCAACTACGCCATCGAGGCCGACCTGTCGCCCGCCAAGGACGCGCTCGTCCTGGAGAAGGCCGAGGGCAACCCCTACGCCAACTTCCTCGCGGTCAAGGACGGCAACCAGAACGACCCGCGGGTCCAGAAGCTCGCCAAGCTCCTGAACTCCGACGAGGTCAAGAAGTTCATCGAGGAGAAGTACCAGGGCTCGGTCGTCCCGGCCTTCGGCACCCCCGCCTCCTGACCCCGCCGCCCGACCCCTGTCGGGCCCGGACGGTCATGCATCTCGGCCCCGCACGCCCCTGTCGGCGTGCGGGGCCGAGTCCTGCCCGCCCCCGGCGCCGAGTCCTGCCCGCTCCCGGGCAACCCGGCCCTGCACATCCCCCGTTCGATGCTGCATGCTGTGGCCTACGACCCGTGGATCAGGTCCCGCACCAACGGCCCCGCACCACACGGTCGCCTCGCAACACGGTCGCACCACGTTCTCAGGCATGGAGCTGCGCATGACTACCACCTTCCCGGACGTCACCATCAGCACGGACCGGCTGGTGCTGCGCCCGTTCGAGGAGGAGGACGTCACCGCGCTCGCCGAGATGATGAACGACGAGCACATCACCGCCTGGACCTCCGCGCCGCACCCCTACACCCAGGCCGACGCGTATGCCTGGGCCACCCGGGACTCCCACACCGAACGCGCCGAGGGCCGCGGCATCGTCTTCGCCGTCACCGAGTTCCTCACCCAGCGCCTCGTCGGCATCGTCCACCTCCGCAACACCAACTGGCGCACCCGCGCCACCGAGGTCGGCTACGTCACCGCGCCCTGGGCCCGCGGCGAGGGCTACGCCAGCGAGTCCGTCCTCGCCGTCGCCCAATGGCTCTTCCGTGAGCAGGCGTTCGAGCGCCTGGAACTGCGCACCGCCGCCGACAACACCGCCTCCCAGCAGGTCGCCCAGAAGATCGGCTGCATCAGCGAGGGCGTCCTGCGCAACGCGTGGACGGTGCGCACGCAGACCGCCGACGGCGGCTGGGCCGACACCCGTACCGACCTGATCGTCTGGAGCCTCCTGCCCGAGGACCTGGACGAAGGCGACGACTACGACGGGTACGACGGCTACGGGAGCTACGAGAGCCACGACACCCACGGCGGCCACGGCGGACGGCCGGACGGAGCGGTCGCCGGGCAGCGGTCCGACGCGCACGGCCACCCCGTCGGCGCCGACCGGAAATGAACCGATGACCGGGTAGTCTCACCGTGCCCGCCCCTCCCTCCCGCCCCCCCACATCAGGAGACAGACGACGATGGCCGACCGGGTCACGGTGATCGGCTGGGACGGTTCGCCCCTGACCTCGGCCGCCCGGTCCGCGCTCTCCGCCGCCACCCTCGTGGCCGGAGCCGCCCACCACCTCGCACTCCCCGAAGTCCCGCCCGCCGCCGAGCGCATCCGCCTCGGCAGCCTTGGCCTGGCCGCCCGTCGCATCGCCGGCCACCGCGGCACCGCGGTGGTCTTCGCCGACGGCGACCCCGGCTTCTTCGGCGTCGTACGCACCCTGCGCGCTCCGGAGCACGGCCTGGAGGTCGAGGTCGTCCCCGCCGTCTCCTCCGTCGCGGCCGCCTTCGCCCGCGCCGGCATGCCCTGGGACGACGCCCAGGTGGTCGTCGCCCACCCCCGCACCCTGCGGCGCGCCGTCAACGTCTGCCGCGCCCACCCCAAGGTCGCGGTCCTCACCTCGCCCGGCGCCGGCCCCGCCGAACTCGCCCTGCTCCTCGACGGAGTCCACCGCACCTTCGTCGTCTGCGAGGAACTCGGCACGGACCGCGAGCAGGTGAGCGTCCTCACCTCCGACAAGGCCGCCGACCACAGCTGGCGCGACCCGAACGTCGTCATCGTCATCGGCGGCGCGGGCCAGGCCCCGGCCGCCGACCCCGGCTGGCTGCTCGGCCAGGGCGCCGCCCACGGCGCCGACCGCGGCTGGGCCCGCCCGCAGACCGGGGCGGGGGAGGGCGAGGGGGAGTCGGCACTGCTGCACGCGGCCCAACTCGCCCGGCTCGGCCCGCGTACCGGCGACCTCGTCTGGGACATCGGCACCGGATCCGGTGGCGTGGCCGTGGACGCGGCCGCCCTCGGCGCGGCCGTGATCGCCGTGGACGCCGCCCCCGGGGCCCGCGAGCGGGTAACCGCCGCCGCCCGCAAGCGAGGAGTGCAACTGCAGTTCGTCGCCGGGCGCGCCCCGCACGTCCTGGAGAGCCTGCCCGAACCCGACGTCGTCCGCGTCGGCGGCGGCGGCGCCGAGGTCGTCGCGGCCGTCGCCGACCGCCGCCCCGAACGGATCGTCAGCCACGCCTCCACCCGCGACGAGGCGGAGGCCATCGGCCGCGTCCTCACCGAACACGGTTACGACGTCGAGTGCGCCCTCCTCCAGGCCGTCGGCCTGGACCCCCGCACGTGGGCCGAACAGGACCGTTCCGTGGTGTTCCTCCTGGCAGCTCAGCGCCCTGTCGCCCGCTGAGACCAGGGCCGGGGTAGGCTGGCCGATCGTCGTACCGCGCGGACGTTCCGGGCATCACGACACGGCCTGGACGCGCGACGTGGCGCAGTCCACAGAGGACCGTGGTGGTTATGGCCGCCACGATCGCCAACGGGCGCGACAATGCTTACTGGTTGTCGTGCGGGCGCACGTGAGACGGACTCGTCGCACCCGCGACACCGCACGGCAACTCCGCTCGGAGGCCTCGTGGGCGACCGGGCGATCGAAGAGGCAACACGATGGGCGAGGGGTAAGCATGACTGACACCGGCCAGGTCCCGGGCGAGGGTCTCCCGGACAACACGGGCATGGTGGATCAGCAGGGCATCCCCGCCCCGGTCCAGATCCCCGCACCCATGCCCGGTTATGCCTTCCAGGACCTCATGGACAATCCGGCCGAGCCGGAGGACGAGGAACTCCTGCTGATGCCGAGTGCCCAGGGCTCCTGGAGCGACCCGCAGGTCGTCCCGCAGGCCCCCGCCTTCCCCGTGCAGCCCCAGCACGCCGAGCAGCAGATGTACGCCGACGCCTCCTACGGCGCGGGGACCGCGTACGCGGGCGCCCCGGCGGCGTACCCGGAACCCGCCGCGTACACCGAGTTCCCCCAGCCCGCCTTCCCCGAGGGCTCCTACAGCGCGGGCGCCCACGAGACGGGCGGCCGGGACTCCGGAGCGCTCGACCTCGGCGGGCTCGTGCCGCCGCCCGCCGCCCCCGCCGCCCCCGCGTCCCCCGTCCGGCGCCCGCTGCACATGGGGCCGCCCGTGCCCGATGCCACCGGCGGAGTCGTACGCTCCCTCGCGGACCGCGGCCCGGCCGCGACGCCCGCCACGCCCGCGCCGGCCGCCCCCCTCGCCCCCGCGGCGCCCACGACCCCGCTCCACCAGGCCGGCCCCCCGACCATCGGGCCCGAGTACCTGGACGTCCCGCGTGCGGCGGCCGCCCAGGACCCCGCTGCCCCGCAGCTCGGCGAGGTCCCGCCGCAGGCCGGCACGCCGTGGACGCCGGAGCCGGTGCCCGCGCCGGAGCCGGTTGCGGCGCCGGAGCCGCCGTCGGCAGAGGCGGCACAGGCCCCCGAGCCGGTGGCCGCCCCCGAGCCCGTCCAGGTTGCCGAGCCCGTCCAGGCCGCCGTGGAGCCGGAGCCCGAGCCGGTGCCCGCAGAAACGGTGGCTCACGCCCAGGCGCAGCCCGAGGCCGTACCGGCCGAGGCGCTCCCCGTGGCGGAGGGCCCCGAGCCGGTCGCTGCCGAGGCACCGGCCGTCGTACCCGTGGCCGTCGCTCCGGTCGCTCCCGTGGAGCCGGTCGAGGCCGCCGAACCGGTCGGGGCCGTCGCCGCCGAGGCGGTCCAGTCGGCGCCGGTCGAGGCCGCCCCCGTCCCGGCCGAGCCGGTGGCCGTCGAGCCGCAGCCCGTGGCGGCCGCCCCCGAAGAGCAGCCGGTTGCGCCTGTCGCGCCCGAGCCGGTTCAGCCCGAGCCGGTTCAGCCCGAGCCCGTTCAGCCCGAGCCCGTCCAGCCGGAGCCCGTGGCGGTCGCCCCTGCGGAGCCGGTGGCGGCCGTAGCCGCTGCCGTCCCGGTCGAGCCGGTGGCCGTCGAGCCGGAGCCCGTGGCGGCCGCCCCCGAGGAGCCGGTCGGGCAGGTTGAGGCCGTCGATCCCGAGGCACAGCTTGAGGCACAGCCCGAGGCGGAGCCCGCGCCCCAGCCCGGCCCCGAGGCCGAATCCGAAGCCGAATCCGAGGCCGCCGAGGCGGTCGCCGAGGCGGAGCCCGCCGCCGCCGGCGAGCCGGCCCCCGGCTACGCCGACGCCGAGCGTGAGGCCGTCCTGCGCGTGATGCGCGAGCGCCGCGACATCCGCAAGGGCTTCCGCACCGACCCGATCCCGCACGAGGTGTTGCTCCGCGTCCTGGAGGCGGCCCACACCGCGCCCAGCGTCGGCCACTCCCAGCCCTGGGACTTCGTCGTCATCCGCTCCGCCGAGACCCGTCGGACGATGCACGAGCTCGCCCAGCGCCAGCGCGAGGCCTACGCGAAATCGCTGCCCAAGGGCCGGGCGAAGCAGTTCAAGGAACTCAAGATCGAGGCCATCCTCGACACCCCGGTGAACATCGTCGTCACCGCCGACCCCACCCGCGGCGGCCGCCACACCCTCGGCCGGCACACCCAGCCGCAGATGGCCCCGTACTCCTCGGCCCTCGCCGTCGAGAACCTGTGGCTCGCCGCGCGCGCCGAAGGCCTCGGCGTCGGCTGGGTGAGCTTCTTCGACGAGCGCGAGATGGTCCGCGAGCTCGGCCTGCCGGAGCACCTGGAGGTCGTCGCGTACCTGTGCGTCGGCTACGTCGACGAGTTCCCGGAGGAGCCCGAGCTGGCCCAGGCCGGCTGGTCGCAGCGCCGCCCCCTCTCCTGGGTGGTCCACGAGGAGACCTACGGCCGCCGCGCGCTGCCCGGCGAGGAACCGCACGACCTCCTCTCGGAGACGGTCGCCGGCATCCGCCCGCTCGACGCGAAGGCGCTCGGCGAGGCCTGGGAGCGCCAGAAGCGCATGACCAAGCCGGCCGGCGCGCTGGGCATGCTGGAGATCATCTCGGCCCAGCTGGCGGGCCTGTCCCGGGTCTGCCCGCCGCCGATCCCCGAGCCGGCCGCCGTCGCGATCTTCGCGGGCGACCACGGCGTGCACGCCCAGGGCGTCACCCCGTGGCCGCAGGAGGTCACCACGCAGATGGTCGCCAACTTCCTGGGCGGCGGCGCGGTCTGCAACGCCTTCGCCAACCAGGTGGGCGCCGAGGTCTGCGTCATCGACGTCGGCGTCGCGGGCGACCTGCCCGCCACCCCGGGCCTCCTGCCCCGCAAGGTACGCCCGGGCACGGCCGACCTGTCCACCGGCCCGGCGATGACCCGCGAGGAAGCGATCGCGGCGATCGAGGTCGGCATCGAGACGGCCCGCGACCTCGTCGCGGCGGGCAACAAGGCGCTCCTCACGGGCGAGATGGGCATCGCGAACACCACGGTCTCCGCAGCCCTGATCTCGGTCTTCACGGGAGTCGACCCGGCGGAGGTCACCGGCCGCGGCACCGGCATCAACGACGAGACGCACGCCCGCAAGGTCGACGTCGTACGCCGTGCCCTGGAGCTCCACCAGCCCGACCCGGCGGACCCGATCGGCGTCCTCGCCGCGATCGGCGGCCTGGAGCACGCGGCGATCGTGGGCCTCCTCCTGGGTGGCGCGTCCCTGCGCACGCCGGTGATCCTGGACGGCGTCAGCGCCGGGGCCGCCGCGCTGGTGGCCCGTGCCATCGCGCCCGAGTCGCTGTCGGCCTGCATCGCCGGCCACCGCAGCGCCGAGCCGGGACACGTGGCGGCCCTGAACAAGCTGGGCCTGCGCCCCCTGGTCGACCTGGACCTCCGCCTCGGCGAGGGCACCGGAGCCCTGCTGGCCCTCCCGCTGGTCCAGAGCGCGGCCCGCGCGATGCACGAGGTCGCCACGTTCGACTCGGCGGGCGTCACGGAGAAGTAGGCCCGGCCCGGGTCCTGCGGGCGGGCGCCGTTCAAGGAGCGGTGCTCCGCCTCGCACCCCCGCAAGAGGTCCCCGCAAGCCGAGCGAACCCATCGCCGAGCGCCGGTCCGGTCCGGCTCAGGGTTCGCGAGCCGAGGAGACCTGCCGGAGGGGCACCGCCCCACCGCGAAGCCGCCTCGAACCCCGCCCTCCGGGCCGGGACACCCGGGTCCGGTAGGAGCCCCGATCCTTGAGCCGGACCGGCGCTGATCCAGCCCCGCCGGCGTCTGAGGCGCGGGGTCCGGGGCGGAGCCCCGGGAGGCCGGGCGCAGCCCCCGTCCGCGCTACGGGACGGCCCGCGCCGTATGGTGGACCCGCACCGGATCACCGCACGTCAGTACACCGCCGCTCCAACGCCGCAGCGGCACGCACAGAACCGCCGCCTTCAGGAGCCGCACCGCCATGGCCGACACCCCCGCCTACCCCGTAGGACTCCGCCTCGCCGGCCGCCGCGTCGTCGTCATCGGCGGTGGTCAGGTCGCCCAGCGCCGCCTCCCGGCGCTCATCGCGGCCGGCGCCGACGTCCTGCTCGTCTCGCCCTCCGCCACGCCCTCCGTGGACGCCATGGCCGAGACCGGCGAAATCCGCTGGGAGCGCCGCCGCTACCAGGACGGCGACCTCGCCGGTGCCTGGTACGCCCTCATCGCCACGCAGCACCGCGACGTCAACGAGCAGGCATCCGCCGAGGCCGAGCGCGAGCGCGTCTGGTGCGTCCGCGCCGACGACGCCTCCGCGGCCACCGCCTGGACCCCGGCCACCGGCCGCATCGAAGGTGTCACCGTCGCCGTGCTGACGGGCAACGACCCGCGCCGTTCCGCCGCCGTGCGGGACGCGGTGATCGAGGGTCTGCGCGACGGCAGCCTCGCCGCCCCCGGCCACCGCCACAAGTCCACCCCGGGCGTCGCCCTCGTCGGTGGCGGCCCCGGCGACCCCGACCTGATCACCGTGCGCGGCCGCCGCCTCCTCGCCGAGGCCGACGTGGTCATCGCCGACCGGCTCGGCCCCCGCGACCTGCTCGACGAACTCCCCCCGCACGTCGAGGTCATCGACGCCGCGAAGATCCCGTACGGCCGGTTCATGGCCCAGGAGGCCATCAACAACGCGCTGATCGAGCACGCCAAGGCCGGCAAGGCCGTGGTCCGGCTCAAGGGCGGCGACCCGTACGTCTTCGGACGGGGGATGGAGGAGCTGCTGGCCCTCGCCGAGGAGGGGATCCCCTGCACCGTCGTGCCCGGCATCTCCAGCTCCATCTCGGTGCCCGCGGCCGTCGGCATTCCGGTCACCCACCGGGGCGTGGCCCACGAGTTCACCGTGGTCAGCGGCCACGTCGGCCCCGACGACCCGCGGTCCCTCGTGGACTGGGCCTCCCTCGCCAAGCTCACCGGCACCCTGGTGGTCCTCATGGGCGTCGACAAGATCGGCCTGATCGCCGAGGCGCTCGTCCGGCACGGCCGCTCCGCCGACACCCCCGTCGCCGTCGTCCAGGAGGGCACCACCGCCGCCCAGCGCCGGGTGGACGCCACCCTCGCCACGGTCGGCGAGACGGTCCGCGCCGAGGAGGTCCGCCCGCCCGCCGTCATCGTCATCGGCGAGGTCGTCCGTGTCGGAGCCCCGGACCTTCCCCCCACCAGCGCCTGACAGGCCGTTGGCACCGCACCCAGGACAAGGCAGTATCACCCTGTGGCTGATCTCATCACCATCACCGACCCCGACGACCCGCGCCTGCGCGACTACACGGGCCTGACCGACGTCGAACTCCGGCGCAGGCGAGAGCCCGCGGAAGGCCTCTTCATCGCCGAGGGCGAGAAGGTCATCAGACGGGCCAAGGACGCCGGGTACGAGATGCGCTCGATGCTGCTCTCCGCCAAGTGGGTCGACGTCATGCGCGACGTCATCGACGAGCTCCCGGCACCGGTCTACGCCGTCAGCCCCGACCTTGCCGAACGCGTCACCGGTTACCACGTGCACCGGGGGGCCCTCGCCTCCATGCAGCGCAAGCCGCTGCCCACGGCCGAGGAACTCCTGGCCACGACCCGCCGCGTGGTCGTCATGGAAGCGGTCAACGACCACACCAACATCGGGGCCATCTTCCGCAGCGCCGCCGCCCTCGGCATGGACGCGGTGCTCCTGTCGCCCGACTGCGCCGACCCGCTCTACCGGCGCTCGGTGAAGGTCTCCATGGGCGCGGTGTTCTCCGTGCCCTACGCCCGCCTGGAGGCCTGGCCCAAGAGCCTGGACTCGGTGCGCGAGGCCGGCTTCAAACTGCTGGCGCTGACCCCCCACGAGAAGGCGACGCCGATCGAGGTGGCCGCTCCGCAGTCCCTGGAGCGGGTCGCCCTGATGCTCGGTGCCGAGGGCGACGGCTTGTCGACGCGGGCGCTGGTCGCCGCCGACGAGTGGGTGCGCATCCCCATGGCCCACGGTGTGGACTCGCTGAACGTGGGCGCCGCCGCGGCGGTCGCCTTCTACGCGGTGGCCCAGGGCCGGTAGCCGCCCCCTGGCGCTACAGCTTCTGGGCGGCCGCGATGCCCAGCGCCACGACCAGCGTGACCACGATGAACACGATCAGGCGCTGGCGCATCAGCTTCGGGTCCGGCCGCGAGGGGCGCCGTCCCGTACCCGTCGTCCTCGGCGCCGGGCGGCCGCCCGTGCGTCCCGCGGTCGGCCGGGAGGACGGGCCGCCGGGACTGCGCGAGTTGCGCGAGGAGGAGGGCCGCGAGTGCGGGCCGCCGGGTGCGCCGCCCTGGGCCGCCCTGGGCGCGCTGCCGCCCGTACGACGCTCCGCACGCTGCTCCGCGTGGTCCGGGGCGCCCTCGGGCAGCCGTTCCGTCCTCGCCCGCTGCGCGGGCGGGCGGCCGTCCGACAGCCCCTGAGCCTCGCGGGCCGCGATCTCCTTGAGCCGCATCGACAACTGGAGCGTGCTGGGCCGCTCCTCGGGGTCCTTGGCCAGGCAGGCCCGTACCAGGGGCGCCAGTGCGTCCGGGACGCCCTGCAGGTGCGGTTCCTCGTGCACCACGCGGTACAGCATGACCTCGGAACTGCCGTGCCCGAAGGGCGAGTCGGCGGTCGCCGCGTAGGCGAGGGTGGCGCCGAGCGCGAAGACGTCGGTGGCCGGGGTGACGGCGGCGCCCCGAACCTGCTCGGGTGCGAGAAACCCGGGGGAGCCGACGGCCGTACCCACATGGGTGAGGGTGCTCGCCCCGGTCGCCCAGGCGATGCCGAAGTCGATGATCCGCGGGCCCTTGGGGGACAGGAGGATGTTCGAGGGCTTCAGGTCCCGGTGGACGACCCCCGCCTCGTGGACGGCGACCAGCCCCTCGGAGAGCGCGGCGCCGACGGCGGCGATCTGCGCGGCCGTCAGGGGGCCCTCCTCGGCGACCCTGTCGTGCAGCGAGGGCCCGGGCACGTACTGCGTGGCGAACCACGGCCGCTCGGCCTCCAGGTCCGCGGCGACCAGGCGCGCCGTGCACCCGCCCCGGATCCGCCGGGCCGCGGACACCTCGCGGGCGAAGCGCGAGCGGAACTCCTGGTCCTCGGCGAGGTCCGGCCGGATGACCTTGAGGGCGACCCGCTGCCCGCGCCGGTCCGAACCCAGGTAGACCACGCCCATGCCGCCGGCCCCGAGCCGCCGGTGCAGTCTGAACGAGCCGACGACACGCGGGTCCTCGCGCCGGAGCCGCATCATCGCCATGTCCACCCCGCTGACGGTCGTCCTGTTGACGTGGCACAGCTTACGGACCATCCGCCATGCGTGCTCAGAGGCCGCGCCCTCGTCGGGGGATTCGATCGTCAGTGCGGCACAGCACACTTGAGGGAGTCTCAGGGATCCGCGGACCCGGTCCGGCCGTGGCCGACGGGGAGCTCAAACGGCCCTTCAGGCAAGGGGATTGGCGCACCACGGCAGGCCGGCGCGCACCGGAGCGCGCGCCGGAGCCGCCGCGACCCGAGTCGATCTTGCGGATGCCCAGTGGACGGACGCGCATGAACAGGGAGTGACGGAAGTGAGGGAAGTCACTACCCTCCGGTCATCCCCTCGGGGAAGACCCCGACGCAAGGGGGACGCTCTCCACCCAGGGGTGTACACGGCGGGGCCGCCGTCATCCTCCTGGAGGCCCGGCAATGGGTACGAGGGCATGAGGCCGGCGGCCGCCCGCCCGCCTAGTGTTGAAGTCAAGCGGCGGGTGATGCACTCGTCCCCCGAGGTCAAGAGCCCGCCGCTGCCAGACGACAGGGAGAGGGCCATGGCGGGCATCGCACGGCAGGGACGCAAGGCATTCGCGTTCAACAGCCATGAGTCCGGCACCCGCCACCCACTGGTGGCCGCGGCCATGGTGCTCCCCCTGGCCGCGCTGCTGCTCTTCCTCTTCGGAGGATTCGATCAGCTGGCGGCACAGGCGTCGTCCGTGGGCATGATGCCGGGGCGCTGAGCGGCGCCCCGGGCCCGGGAGAGCGGCCCGGGCCGGGACATCGGCCTGTCGTACCCCGTGGGGACGGGGGCGCGACGGACGGCAGGTGAAGGGTGCTGCCCGTACGACTGGGGAGTCGTACGGGCAGCACCCTTTTTGACGCCCGCACACCCGTGTGGAGGAACGCGAGAGCCCCGGCCGTCGAAACGGCCGGGGCTCTCCGGTGGTGCGCGATACTGGGATTGAACCAGTGACCTCTTCCGTGTCAGGGAAGCGCTCTCCCGCTGAGCTAATCGCGCGGGACCGCGGTGCGAAACCGCAGGTGGTACGTGTACTGCGTGCGCGATACTGGGATTGAACCAGTGACCTCTTCCGTGTCAGGGAAGCGCTCTCCCGCTGAGCTAATCGCGCGGGGATCCTTGCGGACCAGTGGACGATACTGGGATTGAACCAGTGACCTCTTCCGTGTCAGGGAAGCGCTCTCCCGCTGAGCTAATCGTCCTTGGAGGTGGAGACGGGATTTGAACCCGTGTAGACGGCTTTGCAGGCCGTTGCCTCGCCTCTCGGCCACTCCACCATGGAGCTGCAGGGGTTCTCGGGAAGATCCCCCACTTCGAGCGGACGACGAGACTCGAACTCGCGACATCCACCTTGGCAAGGTGGTGCTCTACCAACTGAGCTACGTCCGCAGGTCACCTTGTTCGCTCCGGGGTGTTCCCCCTTCGCTCCCTGGCGACGTGTTGAACTCTAGCGGATTCCCCGTCCAGCTCAAAAACGCGTTTCCGCAGCGTGCTGCCGCTCGATCACCACAGGTCACCCGGCCGTCACCGCACCGGCGCGGTCGCGTCGCCGGTCATAGACTCGCAGCCGTGCACGACCTGCCCCCCATGGCCCGCTTCGGCGGCCTCCTCGCGACCGACCTGCGGGATGTCACCAGTGACCCCGCCGCCCTCGACTCCACCGGCTTCTGGGCGGTGGCCGCCGACTTCGAAGGGCGCCTCGTCTGCGCGCGTTTCGGGGACGTGCGACCCGACCCCGTCCCCGAGCCCGCGCCCGGTGCCTGGAGCGGTCCCGGCGCCGACCGGTGGACCTCCTCGCTCGATCGCGCCGCGTACCTCGCCGGAGTACGCCGCATCCGCGAGCACATCGCGGCCGGCGAGGTCTACCAGGCGAACCTCTGCCGGGTGATGTCGGCGCCGCTGCCCGACCCGGACCGCGCCGACGTCGACGCCCTCACCGCGCTCCTTGCCCGCGGCAACCCCGCACCCTTTGCAGGAACGATTCGCCTCGCCGCTCACGGCGTGGAGATCGCCACCGCCTCGCCCGAGCTCTTCCTGCGCCGCAACGGCCGCCGGGTCGAGTCCGGACCCATCAAGGGCACCGGCCGCACCGTCGCCGACCTCCTGCCCAAGGACCACGCCGAGAACGTGATGATCGTGGACCTCGTACGCAACGACCTCGGCCGGGTCTGCGCCACGGGCTCCGTATCCGTTCCCGAGCTGTGCGCCGTCGAGGAGCACCCCGGCCTCGTACACCTCGTCTCCACCGTGAGCGGCGAACTGGCCGACGGCACCGGCTGGCCCGAACTCCTCGACGCGACCTTTCCGCCCGGATCCGTCACGGGCGCGCCCAAGTCCTCCGCCCTGCGGATCATCGAGGCCCTGGAGACCGCCCCGCGCGGCCCCTACTGCGGTGGCATCGGCTGGGTCGACGCCGACCGCGGCGCCGGCGAGCTCGCCGTCGGCATCCGTACCTTCTGGATCGACCGGGCGGCCCCCGGCGGCCCCCGCCTGCTCTTCGGCACCGGGGCCGGCATCACCTGGGGGTCCGACCCCGACCGCGAGTGGGCCGAGACCGAGCTCAAGGCCGCCCGCCTGCTGCGGGTCGCGGCGGGCCGGGAGACCAGCGCGACCCAGGGGGCGAACGGCACCACCGGAAGGACAGCACCATGAGAATCTGGCTCGACGGAGCCCTGAGGGACGTCGACAGCGCGACGGTGTCCGTCCTGGACCACGGGCTCACCGTGGGCGACGGCGTCTTCGAGACGCTCAAGGCCGTTCGCGGCCGGCCCTTCGCGCTCACCCGCCACCTGGAACGGCTGACCCGCTCGGCCCGCGGCCTCGGCCTCCCCGACCCCGACCTCGACGAGGTGCGCCGCGCCTGCGCCGCCGTCCTGGAGGCCGAACCGGTCGAGCACGGGCGGCTGCGCCTCACCTACACCGGCGGCGTCGCCCCGCTCGGCTCCGACCGCGGCGACGCCGCGCCCACCCTGATCGCCGCCGTCGCCGCGTCCCCCCGCCGCCCGGACACCACCTCCGTCGTCACGGTTCCCTGGGTCCGCAACGAGCGCTCCGCCGTGGCCGGCCTGAAGACCACCTCGTACGCCGAGAACGTGGTCGCGCTCGCCGCCGCGTACCGGGCCGGGGCCTCGGAGGCGCTGCTGGCCAACACCGTCGGGCGGCTCTGTGAAGGCACGGGCTCCAACGTGTTCGTCGTGCTCGACGGGGAACTGCACACCCCGCCCCTGCAATCCGGCTGCCTCGCCGGCATCACCCGGGCCCTCATCGTCGACTGGGCCGGCGCCAAGGAGACCGACCTGCCCTTCGAGGTGCTCGCGGAGGCCGAGGAGGTCTTCGTGACCTCCTCGCTGCGCGACGCCCAGGCGGTCGTCCGCCTCGACGGCCGCAAACTCGGAACCGGAACGGGAACCGGTCCCGGACCCGTCACGGCCGAGGTCATGCGGATCTTCGAGGTGAAGGCCGGCGCGGACCTCGACCCGTGACCCCCCGATCCGTGAACACCGGTCCGCGCACACCAGTGACGTGGAGCCGCGGGGCAGGTAGAACTCCAAGTGATGACCACCACCCTGCGGCCCGCGCAGCCGCTCCAGCGAAACAGTGACGGCACCCGGCGGCAGACCTACGAGGTCCGGGTCAACAGCCGTCGGGTCGGCACGCTCGAACTGGCCACCCGGTCCGCCGCCCAGCCCTCCATCGGCGTGATCCGGGGGCTGCGGATCGAGGAGGGCGACCGCCGGCGCGGCCGCGGCACGGTCGCCGCGCTCGCCGCCGAGGAGGTGCTGCGCTCCTGGCGCTGCACCGGGATCGCGGTGTCGGTGCCCGCCGACGCCGAACCGGCGCTGCGGATGGCCGCGGCCCTGGGCTACCGGGAGACCGGCCGGATCATGGTCAAGGAACTGCCGGCGCAGCCGCCGGGCCTCCCGGCGGGCAGCGTCGGCCGGCCGATGACCCGGGCCGAGTTCGACGCCTGGCTCGAACCGGGCATCGTGGAGTACGGCCGCCGGCTCGTCGCCCCGGGCATGACCGACGAGCAGGGTGTGGCCGCCTCCCGAGCCGAACACGCCAGGATGCTGCCCGACGGCCCGGACACCCCCGGAGCGGACTTCCTCCTGCTGGAGACCCCGGCGGGGGAGACCCTGGGCACGGTGTGGATCGGGGAGTGCGAACTGCCCGGCCTCGGCGCCGTCCCGTACGTGTACGACGTCAAGGTCGCCCCCGAGCACCGCGGGCAGGGCCACGGGCGGACCCTCATGCTCCTCGCCGAGCGGACCGTCCTGGCCGCCGGAGGCCGCCGGCTGGGCCTGCACGTGGTCGAGGGCAACACCCCGGCCCGGCGGCTCTACGAGTCGCTCGGCTACCGGGACATCGCGGTCAACGCTTCCAAGGAGCTGATCTAGGGAGTGTCGTCGAAGTGGCGTCGGCCGGCCGAAGGGCGGGGCGGGCGCCCCGCCGGCCAGGCGGGACTTTGACGACGCGATCTAGGACGCGGTCAGACGGTCGACGATCTCCTCGATGCGGGCGCGCAGGCCCTCCTGGCTCTTGCCGCCGTCGAGACGCTCGCCGTCGATCACGTACGTCGGGGTGCCGGTCACGCCGATCGCCTTGCCCTCGGCCTGGTCGGCGTCGACGATCAGGATGTGCCGTCCGTCGATCAGGGCGGTGTCGAACTCCTCGACGTCCAGACCCAGACCGCGGGCCACGTCCAGCAGCACGGGCTCGCCCTTCTCGGCCAGCTCCGCCGTACGGGCCAGCAGGGCCTCCGCGTAGGGCCAGCCCTGCCCCTGCTCGGCGGCCTCCTCGGCCGCCTGCGCGGCGGCGAACGCGTGCTTGTGCTTCTCCAGGGGGAAGTGGCGCAGCCGGATGTCCAGCCGGTCGCCGTAGCGGGCCCGCAGGGCACGGACGTCGTCCAGGGCGCGGTGGCAGTCCGGGCACTGCAGTTCGCACCAGACGTCGAGGATCACGGAATCGGTCATGCGAACAGTCTCCCAGCCCCCGCCCGCCCCACCGACCGGCACCTGCGGAGGACCCCGACCCCGAGATCCCCCGGAGATCCGTACGGGGGCGGCCCAGCGCCTGGCCCGTACGGCGGCGGGCGGTGCACGATGGACGGACGGGGACAGATCGCCCCGCCGCCGAGAGTCCGGAGGACCGCATGCTTGCCGAGACCATTTGCTCCGCGGTGTCCGCGGCGGGCCTGGGCATCGCCGCTGTGACCGCCTACCGCAGGCGGTTCCTGGCCGCCGCGCGGATCACCGCGTACGCGCTGGTGCCCGTCGGCCTCGTGATGACGGGTGTCGTGGAGTGGCTGACCGGCATCGTCTTCAACCCGACCGTCTGGCTCGGATTCGGGCTGCTGGGCCTGGCCTGGCTGATCCTCGCCACCACCCGGGCCGTGGAGCGGCGCCGCCCTGGCGGTGCCGGCGAGCCCGTGAAGAAGGCGAAGACCGGCCCCTCCCCGGAGGCCGTCGCCCCGGCCGCCTCCAAGCCCTCCCTGGGCAGCGCCGGCCCGACCCGGGCCCCCGCGGACGACTTCTCCGACATCGAGGCCATCCTCAAGAAGCACGGCATCTGACCCGCCCGCCGAGGCGCGCCCGCACGGATCCCACGCTCTCGGGTCCCTGTCACCGAGTGACAGTGGTCGAGTCCTCGGGCGGAAGCGGGGGCGCACGCCAGGGGCACGCGGTGCAGGTTGCGGGCGCGGCCTCGGTGCGCGGTGTCGGCGCGGAATGCACGCCGGGGGGTGAACGGGGGCGGAGAGGGCGGTGCGTCCACGAGATCGAGCGAACTGCCGCGCGAGTGTTGGCGTGTTGAGGGGTGCGGGGCGGCGCGCTGCGCCATCATCGCCCCGACATGTTCGAGACATCGCAGAGTGACCCCGTGGTGCCCGTCGCGGTACCCGACCCTGTCGCCGACGAGCCGCGGGGCTGTCTGTTCGCGCTTTCCCAGCCACCCCTGATGATCTTCCTAGCGGTGATCGGAATCCTGTTGCTGCTCGCCGCCGTGCACGATCTCTTCCTGCTCTGACGGTCCCGCGTCGGCCTCCTTGCGGCGGGCCCGGTACGCCGCAACGTGCAGCCGGTTCCCGCAGGTCCGGCTGTCGCAGTAGCGCCGGGACCGGTTCCGCGAGAGGTCCACGAAGGCGCGCCGGCAGTCGGGGGCCTCGCAGCGGCGCAGCCGCTCCTGTTCCCCGGAGACCACGATGAAGGCCAGTGCCATGCCGCCGTCGGCCGCCAGGTGGTCGCCCACCGACGCGCCCGGCGCGAAGTAGTGCACGTGCCAGTCGTAGCCGTCGTGGTCGGTCAGCTGCGGGGTGGTGCCCGCGGTCGCCACCAGCTCGTTGATCAGCACGGACGCGGCGCGGGCGGTCGGCGCCGCGAAGACCTGGGCGAACTTCGAGCGCACGGTCCGCACACCGGCCAGATCGCGGGCGCCGAGCTCACCGACGTCGCTGATCGAGTACTCCTGGACGAAGTCGCGCAGCGCGCCGATGTCCGAGAGCCCGTCGGGCTGGTCAGATTCGGCCGCGGTGTTCACCAGCGCGACGACGACGTCGAGCGCGCGACGGGTGTCGTGTGGGATCTGCACGGTGTCTCCCTGGGGGCCGGGCCTGCGGCGACGGGCGCCGCCGATGCCGCCCGACAATAGCCGGTCCCCGCACAGCACACAGGCGCCGTCCTCGCGGGTGGCTTCCGCGGGAACAGCGCCGGGCGCAGGCGTATGTGGTTGTCCGCTCCGCACCGTCGCCCCGAGTCGGACGGTGCCGAGCGGCTGAGAGCCTGGCTCAGCTTTCGGCCAGGATGTGGGAGAGCTCCTTGTCGAGGTCGAAGTGCCGGTGCTCGGTCCCGGGTGGAACCGCGGCGTCCGTCCGCTTGAGGAACGACTCCAGGGCTCGGGCGGGTGCTTCGAGAAGCGCTTCTCCCTCCGGTGAGCTCAGGGCGATGCAGACGACGCCCTGACCGTGACTGCGGGAGGGCCAGACGCGGACGTCGCCGGTACCGGTGGGCCGGTGGAGGCCCTCCGCGAGGAGGTCGCGGGCGAACACCCATTCGACCGTCTCCTCGGCGCCGGTGTGGAAGGTGGCGTGCACGGCGTAGGGGTCGGCCGTGTCATACCGCAGGCCCGCGGGAACAGGCAGTGAGGACTCGCTCGACACAACGAGGCGCAGGTGCAGCTCGCAGCTGACCGTGGTGTTCATAAGCGCCAGGGCCTTTCGCTCAGTGTGCGCTCGGGGATTCGCACGTCGGCGAAATCGACATGCCACCTACGGTGCCGTTGTAAACCCCTCTGACCGTTTTGCGGACCTCTGGGTCCCTCGGACGGCGGATCCAAACCGCCGTTCCCGTGTGCTTCCCGACTCGGGTAGATTCGACCTATGAATACGGGGAGTGACCGCGGAACGAACGAGTCCGCTACCGGTGACGCCGCCACGGAAGCCACCGCACAGGCCGCCGGCGAGAACGGCGAGGAGGCGGCGGAGGAAAAGCCGCACGTCTCGAAGGCGCCCGCCTTCATCAAGGCCCGCAAGAGCCTGCACCTCAGCTGGCAGGTCGGAGTCTTCGTCGTCGGACTCGCGGTGATCGCCGCCGGCGTCGCCATGCTCGTCCTGCCCGGCCCCGGCTGGGTCGCGATCTTCGCGGGCCTGGCGATCTGGGCCACCGAGTTCGCCTGGGCCCACCTCGTGCTGCGCTGGACCAAGCGCAAGGTCACCGAGGCCGCCCAGAAGGCGCTCGACCCGAAGGTGCGCCGCCGCAACATCATCCTGACCACCACGGGCCTCGTCATCGCGGGCGCCCTGATCGGCTTCTACCTTTGGAAGTACGGGCTCGTCCTGCCCTGGGACCTCAAGGACCAGTGACGGTCAAAGAGCACCGCTGACATGGGGTAATGTTTGCGGTGCGTCCGGGCGATTAGCTCAGTGGGAGAGCACTTCGTTCACACCGAAGGGGTCACTGGTTCGAACCCAGTATCGCCCACCCGGACCAGAGGCCCGGAGACTTCACCGTCTCCGGGCCTCTGGCGTTCCCGCCCTGCCACGACCTAGCGCAGCCGCCCGATCGCGGACCGCAGCCTGCGGGCGTCGCGCAGCCGCTTCTCGTACGTCGCGCCCACCGCAAGCAGCAGCACGCCCGCCAGGGCCGGCGGCACCCAGCGCGGTAGCGCCCCCGCGACCTGCACCACGTACGGGGCCAGCTCGTGCACCGCCACCGCCGCCAGCACCGCGCCGCCCAGCAGGAGCGGGGCCTGCAGCCGCCACCGGCCGCCCGCCAGGGTCACCGCCAGCGCGGCCACCCCCAGCACCAGCGGGCGCACCCAGCCCGCGTCGCCCCAGGCCGCCAGCAGGCTCGGCAGCAGCGTCGCCGCCAGCCCCGGTCCGTACGCCGTCCAGGACGAGGCCCGCGCGTCCCGGCGCCTGCGCAGGAAGCCCACCGCGAGCGCGGGCACGGTGACCGGCAGCGTGTAGGCCTCCGGGGCCGTGATCCCGGCCTCCGCCAGCCGTACCCACGTCGCCGCCGCGAACAGCGCACCCGCCGCCCAGCCCAGCACCCGCCGCTCCGGCCGCACCGCGGCCCCCGCGCAGAGCACCCCGGACAGCGCCAGGACCAGCGCCAGCGTCCCGGGCCGCCCCGCGGACAGGGCCAGGGCCAGGACACCCGACACGGCCGCCGCGATCTCGGCCGGCAGCCGCACGGCCCCCAGCCGCGGCCCGAGGGCCGCCACCAGCGCCGGCACCGCGAGCACGGGCAGCGCCCACCAGACCACCGCCAGGTCCGTCACCGCGGCAGCCGCCACCGACAGCCCCGTCGCGTAACCGACCGCGCACACGGCCGCCCCCGAGCGCACCCACCGCGCGGCGGCCCCGTACGCCGCTCCCGCCGCACAGGCCGCGCCCAGCAGGCCCCAGACCGCGAAGGTCGCCGTGCGGCCGTCCAGCGCGCCCAGGGACACGTTCACGGCGCCCGCCAGCGCACACCCGGCCGCTGCGATCCCGGCCCCCCGCCCGGAGGAGCGCAGGGCCAGGGCCCCCGCCGCGCCCGTCACCGCGAGCTGCACCGCGAACACCGCCGCCACCGGGAACCCCAGCAGCACCGGCGCCGAGAACAGGCCCGCCCAGGCCGGCACCACCGCCAGAACTCCGGGCTCCGGCCGCGCCGACACCCGCGACAGCCACCAGGCCGCCGCCGCCGTCAGCAGCAGCCCCACCGCGGGCGACGCCCCCGGACCGTACGGGTCCGCCGCCGGGGTGGTCGCGGCCCACACCTCCTCCAGCACCCGCAGCCGGGCCGCCAGCACCGGAGCCACCGCCGCGCCGGCCGCCAGCGCGCCGAGGGCGCCCACCACCGCACCGGCCGCGACCGCTCCGCGCCGCACCGCCTCCGGCAGCGCGGGCACCCGTACCGCCGCCAGCAGCGGCAGACCCACCAGCAGGTGCGCCACCACCGCCCAGCCCGGTGAGAGCTCCGGCCGGGCCACGCCGGCCACGGCCACCACGGCCGCCACGCCGCCCACCAGCGCGGCACCCCAGACCCGCGGCTCCCGCCAGGCGGCCGCCGCGCCCAGGGCCGCGCCCGCCAGCAGCAGCGCCGCCGGAGCCAGGGCCTGCGCCGCCGACCCCGCCGACCACGACTGGACCGCCCCGACGAGCAGCGCCGCCGAGCCCAGCAGCGCCGCCGGGACCGCCGCCGCCCGGACCCGCAGCGCCAGCGCCGCGTCCAGCGCCGCCGTCACCAGCAGCGCCCAGCCGAGCCCCAGCGGGCCCGCCTGCCAGGCCACCGCCGCCAGCGGCAGCGGCAGCTGCGCCGCGACCACCGCCGCCGGCAGCGGGATCCGCAGCGTGCGCAGCGCCGACCCGTACCCGGCCCACACCGCCGCCAGCACCGCGGCCGCGCCGGCCGCGTACCCGGTGCCGTCCGCGTCCGGCATGCCGACCGCGTACAGGGCGTACGCGTCCAGCACCGTCAGCAGCAGCCCCACGGCGGCCACCGACTCCGCCGTCGACCGCAGCCCGCGGCGCAGCAGCACAGCGGGGGCGGCCAGCGCCGCCGCCGTCACCACGGCCAGCACCGCCGAACGCCCGGCGATCCCCATGGACCCCCAGCTGACCAGAGTGAACGCCAGCGCGGCCACGGCCAGGAGCACCGCGCCCAGGGTGAGCAGCACGTTCTGCGCGCCGGGAGCCGAAGCCTCCTTCGCCGGGCCGGCGGACCGGGCGGGCGGGGCCGGCGAACCGGACGCGGCGGGCCCCCAGGGGGCCACCGCCGCACCCGACTGCTGGAGCAGACGCAGCAGCCAGTCCCGGCGGGCCAGCAAATACAGGCGCCGGGCATCGAGTTGGGCCAGCTCACGGTCGATGAGCGCCAGCTCTTCGGCCGGCGGCAGAGGGGAGTTCATATGCGGAGTGTGGCGCCCGTCACCCGGTCAGGGCATGGGCGGGGGTACTCAAGTACGCCCTGAGTACCCCCGGGCGGGCCCGGCCGGGGAAGCGGTTTGAACCAGCCCCGAGGCTTCTGTATTGTTCAGTGCGTTCCCGGGCGATTAGCTCAGCGGGAGAGCACTTCGTTCACACCGAAGGGGTCACTGGTTCGATCCCAGTATCGCCCACCGGGTCAGGCCGGTCCGTCGACGACGGACCGGCCTTCCGCATGTCCGGGCCTCCTGCCCGGCTACGCGGCCGCCGACAGGTCCGGCCGCAGCGGCCAGTGCGGATCAACCGGCTCCGGGGTGCCCTGCCGCGCGAACCACGCCTGCAGCCCGCGCGCCTGCGCCGCGTGCCACACCGCCTGCAGCGTGTGGAGTTCGGCCGGCGTCAGCCGCTCCAGCCGCGAGGCGAACCGGCGCCCCACCGCCCGTACGAGCTCCAGCGAGGCCAGCGCGTCCGCCGCCGCGTCGTGCGCGCCCTCCAGCTCGATCCCGTAGTGCGCGCACAGGTCCGTCAGCGTCCGGCGGCCCTTGCGGTACCGGTCCAGGTGCTTGTCCAGCACCCGCGGGTCCAGCACTGTCAGCGGCCGGTTGTCCAGGTATCGCGACAACGACGACGCCCGGTGCCGGCGCAACTCCCGGTCCAGCAGCGTCAGGTCGAACGGGGCGTTCATCACCACCACCGGCCGGCCCGCGATCTGCTGCTCCCCGAGCGCGCGGGCTATCTCCTCCACCACCGGCGCCGGCCAGCGCCCGTGGCGCTGCAGGTGCTCGTCGGTGAGGCCGTGCACTTCCGTCGCGCCCGCGGGCACCGGCACGCCGGGATTGACCAGCCAGCGCGTCGTGCGGACCCGGCCGCCCGCGCACTCCTGCACGATGAGCGCGGCGGACACGATCCGGTCCTGCTCCACGTCCACCCCGGTCGTCTCCGTGTCGAATGCGGCCAGCGGGCCCTCATACCAGCGGTTCATGGCGAACTCCTCGTCCCCGGTCGGCAGTTGGGGTGCAGCCGGGCGCCGCCGCCTCGGAACGTGCCGCCCCTGCCCGAATCGGTGATACCCGGGCTGTTTGTTCCGTACGCCGTTTGCCGCGACCCGGGTGCGGAGACAACATCCATGGGAGGCCGTACACATGACCGGTCGTCACCCACCCACCACCGAAGGCAGAGCCCGGAAGGCACGGGGAGCCGGCCATGGCGCTCGCACAGCCCGAACCGGGCGGGGTGCTGGCGGGGCGGATCGAACCGCGGACCGGTACCGGTACAGGTACACCGGACGGGACGCGGGCCGTACCGCTGCGCGGCACACTCGCCACCACCGCCTGCATGGAGACCCTCCAGGTGGGATACCTGCACGCCGTCGCCGCCGCGGCCGGCTGCTCGCTGTCCCAGCCCTTCCCGGACAACGGCGTGGACTGGCACGTCAGTCACGGGGCCCCCGAGCACGTCGTCGACGACGAGGTCACCGTCAAGGTGCAGTTGAAGGCGACCTACCAGGTACCACCCCGGCCGCCCGGCCCCACCTTCGCCTTCACCCTCGACAACGAGCACCTGGTGAAGCTGGCCCGCACCCCGGTCGCCGTCCACAAGATCCTCGTCGTGATGCTCGTCCCGCGGGAGCGCGACCAGTGGCTCGCCGCCGGACACGACCGGCTCGACCTGCGGCACTGCTGCTACTGGACCAATCTTGCCGGACACCCGGTGACCGGCCGGCGCCGGACCACCGTACGGATACCGACCGCGCGGATCTTCGACGACCGGGCACTGTGCGAGATCATGACCCGGGTCGGGTCGGGAGGGACACCCTGATGCACTGGCACCCGTCGAACCTCGAACCACTCCTGCCCCCGGACCACGCCCGCCCCGGGCACTTCCCGGCCTTCCCGCAGTCCGCCGTGCCCGATCCCGCACAGGTCGACCCGGCCGTGCTCGGCGCACTGCTGCACCGGCACGGATGGCTGCGCCGGGGCGGGGCAGCCGGCCGGTACGGGCGCTGGACACCGCCCGGGTACGCCGGCACCAGCGTGCTCGTCCCCGAGAACCGGGCCTTCCCCGACTGCGCCGACCTCCTGGAGGAGGCGCTGACCGCGCTCTCGCGCAGCACGCTCCCGTCCGCGCGGGAGGTCCTCTACGGGCTGAGCGTGCCCAGCGACGAGATCCGCTGGGAGCGGGAGGTCCCGCCCGGGGCGTACGGCCTGGAGGGCGAGGCCGCCTGGACCGTGCAGGAGCAGTTGCGCTCGGCCGCACGGCAGTTGCTGCTCGCCGGGGCGCTCGCCGTACGGGCGAGGGCCGGCTACTACGGCGCCCGCCACCGGGCCCAGGCCGAACGGGCCCTGGACACCGTCCTGGTGGGGCCGCAGCCGGGCGGGCGGCATCTGAGCGCGTACGTGCCGGTGGACGGCGGGCGGGGCATCGTGACGCGGCTGCACCACGCCCTGCACGCGGCCCGCGAGGCCGCGGACTACCAGCGGGCCACCGGCGGCATGGAGGCCTTCGACGCCGCCGTGGGCGCGGGGGTCAGCCGGGAGCTCGCCGAGGCGCTGATCGCGCTGGTGCGGGGCTCGGAGGGTGCCCGCGTCGGGCTGGCCTGGGCGCCGGCGGCGGGGGTTCCGGCGGGCTGCGCGGCGCGGCCCGAGCCGGTGGAGTTCTCCCCGGGCGACCTGCCGGTCCTGCGGGAGGCGGCGGAGCGCTACACCCGCGGCGAGCCGGCCGTGCCGGTGCGCGTCGCGGGGGCGGTGGTCCGGATGCGGCGCTCGGCCCCGGGCGGCGGGGGCACGGTCCGGCTGCGGGTCCTCGCCGGGGCGGAGGTCCCGTACGTACGCGCCGCGCTCGACGAGGAGGCGTACCGGGTGGCGGGCCACGCGCACCTGGTGGGCCTGCCGATCCGGATCAGCGGGCGGCTGCAGCGGCGGGGCGGCTTCCGGAGGCTCACCGATGCCAGGGACGTGAGCCCCGTGCCCCTGGACGAGGTCGAGCGGGACCGCCTCATGAAGTCGCTGGACGAGTCCTTCGACCCGGCGGACGTACTGCCGTCGGACGACTGAAGGAGGCCATGGTCAGTCCCGGGGCGGGGGAGAAGTCCGCGCCGCGGACGAAGCCGAGGCCTTCGTAGAGGCGGACGGCGGGGGCGTTGGCGGCGCCCGTGGTGACGTTCACGGAGCGGCCGGGGAAGAGCTCGGCGAGGGCGTGGCGCAGCAGCAGGGAGGCGACGCCGCGGCGGAAGAAGGCGGGGGCGACGCAGAGCCGGTCGATGCCGATGCCTGCGCCCGTGCCGGTGCCGCCGTCGGGCACCTCCTCCCAGGCGAGGAAGCCCGCCAGCTCCCCGCCCTCGCAGACGGCCCCGACCCAGCGCAGGTCCTGCGCGCGCATCTCGGGGAGGCTCTCGCGCAGGGCGGGGATCCCGTCGAAGCCGATGATCTCCGCCTCGACGGCGTACGCGGCCCGGCCGATCCGGTGCACGGCGCGGGCGGTGGCGTCGTCGGCCAGGTCGAGCGGGCGTATCTGGGGGCTCGGCATACGGGTCCCTCCGGGGGCTGGGGCGCCCCCACGCTACCGGTGGCCCCCGGCGGCGGCCCGGAATTTCCGCTGGCGGCGCCTGCCCGTCCGGGCCGGAGCCGGCCGGGGCCTCCGGACCTGCCCGGCCATGCCCCCGCTCGGGCCGAGCGGGGGCTCGCCTGGGGCGGGCCCCTTGGGTTGCGCGGGCATGCCGGTTCGGGTCGGGCGGGGGCTCGGTGCGGGGCGGTGCCCTTGGCTGCGCGGGCCGTGTCGGTTCGGGCCCGGCGGGGGCTCGGTGTGGGGCGGTGCCCTTGGCTGCGCGGGCATGGCTCGGGCTGGGCGGGTCCGCGTGGGGCGGTGCCTTGGGGCTGCGCGGGCCCCCCACGGGCCGGCTTCGTCAGTGGGGGCGGCCCGCCTCTACGGGTGGGGTGGGGGCGCGCCGGGACCTCCCCGCAGGTCGAGCGAACCCACCCCTGGTCGGCGGGCCGGTCCGGCCAGGGGTTCGCGAGCCGAGGAGAGGTCGCGGGGGACCCCGCCCCACCCCCGCCTGCGGCTGCTCGTGCCAGCGGCGCCGGAGCCCGGGACCCACCGCCGAGCAGCGGGCCGGTTCGGGCAGGGGCTCACCCCCGCGTGCGCCTGCCTCCGCCCGGCGGGAGCCGCGCCTCTGGCCCGCTTCGGCGGTCCGCTTCTTCGGGCGAAGCCGGCCCGCTGGTCGGCGGTGGGTTCGCCCGGCCTGTGGGGACTACCCCGCCCCACGGGCCGGGGCCTTGGCCACGGCTCGCGAGCACGGGTCCGGGCCGGGCCCGGGAGGAACCGTTTAGCGGCGCAGCCACTCCGCTCGGTACGATTCAGGCGCGCGGCGTTCGCTCGCGCATCCCCTGAGTCAGGAGAGACCGGTGTCAGACGTCCGTGTGATCATCCAACGCGATTCCGAGCGGGACGAGCGCGTGGTGGCCACGGGCACTACGGCGGCGGAGCTCTTCGCCGGCGAGCGCACCATCGTCGCCGCCCGCGTCGCGGGCGAGCTCAAGGACCTCGCGTACGAGGTGCAGGACGGCGAGACCGTCGAGCCGGTGGAGATCTCCTCCGAGGACGGCCTCAACATCCTGCGCCACTCGACCGCGCACGTGATGGCGCAGGCCGTGCAGGAGCTGTTCCCCGAGGCCAAGCTCGGCATCGGCCCGCCGGTCCGCGACGGCTTCTACTACGACTTCGACGTGGCCCGGCCCTTCACCCCGGAGGACCTCAAGGCCGTCGAGAAGAAGATGCAGGAGATCCAGAAGCGCGGCCAGCGCTTCTCCCGCCGCGTCGTCAGCGACGAGGCCGCCCGCGAGGAGCTCGCGGACGAGCCGTACAAGCTGGAGCTCATCGGCATCAAGGGTTCCGCGTCCACCGACGACGGTGCGAACGTCGAGGTGGGCGGCGGCGAGCTGACCATCTACGACAACCTGGACGCCAAGACCGGCGAGCTGTGCTGGAAGGACCTCTGCCGCGGTCCCCACCTGCCCACCACCCGCAACATCCCGGCGTTCAAGCTCATGCGCAACGCGGCCGCCTACTGGCGCGGCAGCGAGAAGAACCCGATGCTCCAGCGCATCTACGGCACCGCGTGGCCGTCGAAGGAGGAGCTGAAGGCCCACCTCGACTTCCTCGCCGAGGCCGAGAAGCGCGACCACCGCAAGCTCGGCAACGAGCTCGACCTCTTCTCCGTCCCGGACGAGATCGGCTCCGGCCTCGCCGTCTTCCACCCGCGCGGCGGCATCATCCGCCGCACCATGGAGGACTACTCGCGCCGCCGGCACGAGGAGGAGGGCTACGAGTTCGTCTACTCGCCGCACGCCACCAAGGGCGCCCTCTTCGAGAAGAGCGGCCACCTGGACTGGTACGCGGAGGGCATGTACCCCCCCATGCAGCTCGACGGTGGTACCGACTACTACCTCAAGCCCATGAACTGCCCGATGCACAACCTGATCTTCGACGCGCGCGGCCGCTCCTACCGCGAACTGCCGCTGCGCCTCTTCGAGTTCGGCACCGTGTACCGGTACGAGAAGTCCGGCGTCGTGCACGGCCTGACCCGGGCCCGCGGCTTCACCCAGGACGACGCGCACATCTACTGCACCCGTGAGCAGATGGCGGAGGAGCTCGACCGCACGCTCACCTTCGTGCTGAACCTGCTGCGCGACTACGGCCTGACCGACTTCTACCTGGAGCTGTCCACCAAGGACCCGGAGAAGTTCGTCGGCTCGGACGAGGTCTGGGAGGAGGCCACCTCGGTCCTCCAGCAGGTCGCCGAGAAGCAGGGCCTCCCGCTGACCCCCGACCCGGGCGGCGCGGCCTTCTACGGCCCGAAGATCTCCGTGCAGGCGCGCGACGCCATCGGCCGTACCTGGCAGATGTCGACCGTGCAGCTCGACTTCAACCTGCCGGAGCGTTTCAACCTGGAGTACACCGCCCCGGACGGCTCCCGCCAGCGCCCGGTCATGATCCACCGCGCGCTGTTCGGCTCGATCGAGCGGTTCTTCGCCGTGCTGCTGGAGCACTACGCGGGTGCCATGCCGCCGTGGCTTGCCCCGGTCCAGGCCGTCGGCATCCCGATCGGCGACGGGCACGTGGAGTACCTGCAGGAGTTCGCCGCCGAGGCGAAGAAGCAGGGCCTGCGGGTCGAGGTGGACGCCTCTTCCGACCGGATGCAGAAGAAGATCCGCAACCACCAGAAGCTCAAGGTGCCGTTCATGATCATCGTCGGTGACGAGGACATGGCGGCGGGGACGGTCTCCTTCCGTTACCGCGACGGTTCGCAGGAGAACGGCATCCCCAAGGACGAGGCGCTCGCCAAGCTGGCGAAGGTCGTAGCCGACCGCGTCCAGGTCTGATCGTGACGAGGGCCCCCGGAAGTGATCACTTTCCGGGGGCCTTCCTCGTCCGCGCGGGCAAGGTCATATGCTGCATGCCATGACGACTGAGCCGGAGCAGCAGATCGGGGTGGGCACGCAGGACGCGTTCCAGCGTCTGTGGACGCCCCACCGGATGGCCTACATCCAAGGGGAGAACAAGCCGACCGGCCCGGATGCCGGGGACGGCTGTCCCTTCTGCGGGATTCCGGAGATGTCCGACCAGGACGGCCTGGTGGTGGCGCGGGGCCGGCACGTCTACGCCGTGCTGAACCTCTACCCGTACAACGGCGGCCACCTGATGGTCGTGCCGTACCGCCACGTCGCCGACTACACCGAGCTCGACGCCCCGGAGACGGCCGAGCTGGCCGACCTCACGAAGCGCGCGATGGTCGCGCTCCGCAAGGCCTCGGGGGCGCACGGGTTCAACATCGGCATGAACCAGGGTGCGGCGGCCGGCGCCGGCATCGCCGCGCACCTGCACCAGCACATCGTGCCGCGCTGGGGCGGGGACACGAACTTCATGCCGGTGGTCGGGCACACCAAGGTGCTGCCCCAACTCCTGGCGGACACCCGCCAGATGCTCGCCGACGCCTGGCCGGTCGGCTGATCGGGCGCCGATCAGGCGCTGTCCGGGTGTGACGCGCGCCAGGTGCCGAGCACCTCGTCGACGTCGAACTCGCTCAGGCCCAGGGGCGGCCCCGGCGGCGGCATGCGCAGGGCCGCGCGGATCTTCTCGTTGATCTCCGTGAGGACCGTCCGGGCCCGCTGCTCGGTCCGTGCCGCCAGGGCCGCGTCCAGGGCGTCCTCGGCCTCCTTGCGCAGCGCGAGCGCCGGGGGCAGGACGGCGAGGCCCTCGCGGTGCATCTTGTCCTTGACCCACCACAGGTCGTCGTAGGGCGCGTCGAGCGAGGCCAGCGGCTTGCCGAAGCCCGGCAGCTCCGCGAAGTCGCCGCGTGCGGTGGCCTGTCTGATCTGCCGGTCCACGAAGGACTCGAAGTCCACGCCAGGCGGTTTGCGCTCGGTCACGGTTGCCTCCTCGGGCCGTCTCCTCCTCCACCCTAGCCACGCCCTCCCCTGCTAGGCGTCGTACACGTCCGCCTTCCGCGGCGACGGCTCCTGGATGAGACCGCTCATGATCGAGGACCGGTTGGTGAAGCGCTCGGTGTCCACGCCGTTCTCCTCCAGGACCTTGAAGGTCGCCGTGTGGATCGACCTCAGGACGGGGGCCACCGTGCGCAGGGCGTCGTCTGCCATGAACCGGTGGCGCCACATCGAGCTCGCCCAGACGTGGCGCAGGCCGAACGGCTCGGGCAGGACGAGCTTGCCGCCGAAGAAGTCGAGGACCGGCGGGTACCAGGTCAGCGGTGCCCGTACGGCGAGGCGCACCACCTCCTGGGTGTCCACCAGCGGTAGCGGCTTCTCCACGGTCTCCCAGAAGCGGATGCTCTTGGGCACCTCCACCACCGGGGCCTTGGACTTGGTGGTGAACAGGCCGTGTACGGGGCCCAGGGCGTGCGCGGTGACGTCCACGCGCAGGGTCTTGTAGAGCACGGTGACCGTGACCAGCATGTTGATGATCAGCTGGCCGTCCCAGAGCGGGTACTGGATGCCCAGGTAGTGCCGGTTCCCGGAGTTGAACTGCTGCTCGTTGCAGATCCGGGTGACCTCGTGGGGCTTGACGAGGAAGGCGTCGACGTTCTCGCCGGTGGGGCGGGCCACCTCGGCGGCGCCCTCGCCGACCGGGGTGACGATCCAGTGCTGGATCGCGGCGGGCGGGAAGCCCCCGGTGTGCAGTGGGCCGCGCTCCAGCTTGCGCAGCTGGGCGTCGATCGCGCGTATGACGTCCCAGGCCCGGAAGGGGTGGATCTCCTTGGCCTCGTCCTTCGGGGCGAGCTCCTCGGCCATCTGCCAGTTCCCCCAGCGGGTGCCCATGCCGAGGATGCCCTTGGGGCCCGCGTAGAAGACCTGGTTGCTGCGGTCCTCCGCGGTGAGCTTGGCCAGCTGGTGGCGCAGGTCCTCACGGGCCTTCTCGTCGGGGTTGCCGGGCACGGCCTCCGGGATCTTGGCGGCGACCCCGCCGCCGGACAGCAGCCCGTCCCAGCGCTCGCGCAGGTCACGGGCGGTCGACTCGCAGATGCGGCGGGCGAGCAGCCAGCCCAGTGCGGGCGCGATGACCATGCCGCGGACGTAGAGGCCGAGGAACCCGGTGAGCGGCAGCCTGAACATCAGGACGGCCACCACGAGGCCGACGCCCACCAGCAGCACGGTGCCCAGCCAGGAGTGCTTGCCGTCCTTCGAGGACAGGGACTTGCGGAGCTGGAAGAGGCCCAGCCACAGCAGCAGCCCGGGCAGGAACAGCACACCGCAGACCAGCATGATCAGGCGGAGCCTGCGGTCCCGCTCCTTGCGGATCCGGGACGCCGCCAGGCAGTGCTCCACGACCGTCTGCGGGTCGGCGCCGAAGGACTGGATGAGCGGCTTGCGGCCGGCCCCCAGGGTGCGCGCCTCGACGGCCCGGCAGAAGGCCTCACCGAGGCTCGGCTCGAAGAGCGAGAGCTTCGGGGGCTTCACCGTGGCCGGGTGGTTCTCGCTGTTGGCCCCGAGTATCGCGTCGAGCTTGCTGTCCTTGCCGCCGTCGCGGTACGCGGCCGAGGCGAGGGCGTTGGTCGCCGCCGTCTGCCCCCCGCCGTTCTGCAGAGGAATCTGCGCGCCGGGCCTGAAGTCGAATCCGTCGTCCGCCACCGCTGCCCCCATCGCTGTGCGTTCCTGCTCTTTTGGTGCGCCGACGAGCCTATCGGCGGATCTCGCCCCACGGTCATGGGACAGGGAAATGCCGCCCACCGCAAGCTGGTCGGGTGGGCGGCTCTTCCTGGGGATCACCCCAACTAGCTTCCCTTCTCCGCCTGTTCGCGCACCTTCTCCGCGATCTGGGGCGGCATGGGCTCGTGCCGGGCGTAGGCGCGGGCGAAGCGGCCCGTGCCGTGCGAGACCGAGCGCAGCTCGACGGCGTAGCGGCTGATCTCGATCTCGGGGATCTCGGCGCGGACCCGAGTACGCCCGGACCCGGCCTGGTCGGTGCCGACGACACGGCCGCGGCGGCCCGCGAGATCGCTCATGACGGGCCCGACGTACTCGTCGGGGATCAGGACGTCGAGCTCGGCGACCGGTTCGAGCAGGTCGATGCGGGCCTCGGCGGCGGCCTCGCGCAGGGCGAGGGCGCCGGCGGTCTGGAAGGCGGCGTCCGAGGAGTCCACCGAGTGCGCCTTGCCGTCGAGGAGGGTGATGCGTACGTCGACCAGCGGGTAGCCCGCCGCGACCCCGCGGGCGGCCTGGCTGCGCACGCCCTTCTCCACGGACGGGATGAACTGGCGGGGCACGGAGCCGCCGACGACCTTGTCGACGAACTCGATGCCGCTGCCGGGCGGGAGCGGCTCCACCTCGATCTCGCAGATGGCGAACTGGCCGTGGCCGCCGGACTGTTTGACGTGCCGGCCGCGGCCGGCCGCCTTGGCCCCGAAGGTCTCGCGCAGGCTCACCTTGTGCGGGACGGGATCGACCTGGACGCCGTAGCGGGTGCGCAGCCGCTCCAGGGCGACGTCCTGGTGGGCCTCGCCGAGGCTCCACAGGACGACCTGGTGGGTGTGCGGGTTCTGCTCCAACCGCATGGTGGGGTCCTCGGCGACGAGCCGGGCCAGACCCTGCGAGAGCTTGTCCTCGTCGGCCTTGCTGTGGGCCTCGATGGCGAGGGGGAGCAGGGGGTCGGGCATCGTCCAGGGCGCCATGAGGAGCGGGTCGTCCTTGGCGGAGAGGGTGTCGCCGGTCTCCGCACGGCTCAGTTTCGCCACGCAGGCCAGGTCGCCGGCGATGCACCGGTCCAGGACGCGCTGTTGTTTGCCGAAGGGGGCGGTGAGGGTGCCGATCCGCTCGTCTGCTTCGTGCAGGGAGCGGCCCTCGTGTCCGCGGTCGGCGACGCCGTTCCCGCTGACGTGGACCGTCTCGTCGGGGTGCAGGGTGCCGGAGAAGACGCGCACGAGGGAGACGCGGCCGACGTAGGGGTCGGAGGAGGTCTTGACGACCTCGGCGACCAGGGGCCCGGCGGGATCGCAGGTGACGTCGGGGCGGGCGGAGCCGTCGGGACGGGTGACCGGGACGGCGGGGCGCTCCAGGGGCGTGGGGAAGCCGCCGGTGATCAGTTCGAGCAGTTCCACCGTGCCCAGGCCCTGCCGGGCGCCGTCGGCGGCGGGCGCGGCCATCAGGACGGGGTGGAAGGTGCCGCGGGCGACGGCGCGCTCCAGGTCGTCGACGAGGGTCTTCAGGTCGATGTCCTCGCCGCCGAGGTAGCGGTCCATGAGGGTCTCGTCCTCGCTCTCGGCGATGATCCCCTCGATCAGGCGCGAACGGGCCTCGGTGATGAGGGCCAGCTCCGCCGGGTCCGGGTCGCGCTCCACGCGCTCGCCGGAGGCGTACTCGTACACGCGCTGGGAGAGCAGGCCGAGCAGGCCGGTGACGGGCGCGTGGCCGTCCGGGCCGGCGGGGCCGTGCAGGGGGAGGTAGAGGGGGATGACCGCGTCGGGGTCGTCGGCGCCGAAGATCTCGCCGCAGACGGCGGTCATCTGCGTGTAGTCGGAGCGGGCGGCCTCCAGGTGGGTCACGACGATGGCGCGGGGCATGCCGACGGCCTCGCACTCGTCCCAGACCATGCGGGTGGCGCCGTCGATCCCGTCCGAGGCCGAGACGACGAAAAGGGCCGCGTCCGCCGCGCGCAGACCGGCCCTGAGTTCCCCGACGAAATCGGCGTATCCGGGGGTGTCCAAGATGTTGATCTTGATCCCGTCCCATTCGACGGGGACGAGGGAGAGCTGGATGGAGCGGTGGCGTCGGTGTTCGATCTCGTCGTAGTCGGAGACGGTGGCGCCGTCCTCGACCCGACCGGCCCGGTTGACCGCTCCGGCGGTCAGGGCGAGGGCTTCGACCAGCGTGGTCTTGCCGGATCCGCTGTGGCCGACCAGCACGACGTTCCGTACGGAAGAGGGGCGGTCGGCCGTCAGTGCCCTGCCGGCGGCTCCGGCTTGGTGTGATGTGGCTCCCATGGTGCTCGTGCCTCCCGGTGGTGACGGTGAGGAGGTGGGTTCCTTGTCCCCGCGCATGAGGAATGCGCGGTTCTACGAGCTTTGCACTGCTGTCACATCGCGTCCATACGTCGTACCGGGGACGTACCGGGGCCGTACCCGTGGCGCACGGGCAGCGGTCCACGGCATGAAGAACGCCTTACGGGCGAGAACCGGTGGGTGCGCGGCGTTCCGGCGGCGGCGTGCTGGCTACGATGGGCCAGCCGGTGGCCGTGGTGGCCGTGCGGCCCAGCGACCCTCCGGGAAGGCCATGCTGAACAAGTACGCGCGTGCATTCTTCACGCGTGTTCTCACGCCATTCGCCGCATTTCTGCTCCGGCGGGGGGTGAGCCCGGACGCGGTCACCCTGATCGGCACGGCCGGAGTGGTGGCGGGCGCACTGGTCTTCTTCCCCCGCGGGGAGTTCTTCTGGGGCACCATCACCATCACCCTCTTCGTCTTCTCCGACCTCGTCGACGGAAACATGGCCCGCCAGGCCGGCATCTCCAGCCGGTGGGGCGCCTTCCTCGACTCCACCCTCGACCGGGTGGCCGACGCGGCGATCTTCGGCGGCCTGGCCCTCTGGTACGCGGGCTCCGGCAACGACAACGCGCTGTGCGCGGTCGCGATCTTCTGCCTGGCCAGTGGCCAGGTGGTGTCCTACACCAAGGCGCGCGGCGAGTCGATCGGGCTGCCGGTGGCCGTCAACGGGCTCATCGAACGCGCCGAGCGGCTGGTGATTTCGCTGGTCGCGGCCGGCCTGTCCGGACTGCAGACCTTCGGGGTGCCGTCCTGGATCGGCGTCCTCCTGCCGATCGGCCTGTGGGTGGTGGCCGCCGGCTCGCTCGTCACGCTGATCCAGCGCGTGGTCACGGTACGGCGCGAGTCCGCCGAGGCCGACGCCGCGGCCGCTCCCGAGGGCGGCGCCGCCTGATGGGTACCGCACAGGACAAGCTGGTCGACGGGCTGTACGGGCTGGGCTGGGCCGGAGTCAAGAAGCTGCCCGAGCCCGCCGCGGTCGCCCTCGGCCGACGGATCGCGGACTATGCGTGGAAGCGCCGCGGGAAGAGCGTGCTGCGGCTGGAGTCGAACCTGGCCCGGGTGGTGCCCGACGCCGGCCCGGAGCGGCTGCGCGAGCTGTCCAAGGCCGGCATGCGCTCGTACATGCGGTACTGGATGGAGTCCTTCCGGTTGCCGACCATGGACCCGCGGCGGTTCGGTACGGACGTCGAGTTCGAGGACGAGAACATCCTGCGCGATGCCCTCGCCTCCGGGCGCGGAGTCGTCGTGGCCCTGCCGCACCTCGCCAACTGGGACCTCGCCGGGGCCTGGGCCATCGGCCACATCGGCGTGCCGTTCACCACGGTCGCAGAGCGGCTCAAGCCGGAGACCCTCTACGACCGCTTCGTGGCCTACCGGGAGAGCCTGGGCATGGAGGTCCTGCCGCACAGCGGCGGCGCCGCCTTCGGCACCCTCGCCCGGCGGCTGCGCTCCGGAGGCCTGGTCTGCCTGGTGGCGGACCGGGACCTGTCGGCCTCCGGGGTCGAGGTGGACTTCTTCGGCGCGAAGGCGCGCATGCCGGCCGGGCCGGCGCTGCTGGCCCAGCAGACGGGCGCGGTGCTGCTCCCGGCGACCCTGTACTACGGCGAGACGCCGAAGATGTACGGCCGGATCCACCCCGAGGTGGAGGTCCCCAAGACCGGGACCCGGGCCGAGAAGACCACCGCCATGACCCAGGCGGTGGCGGACGCCTTCGCGTGGGGCATCGCCGAGCACCCGGAGGACTGGCACATGCTGCAGCGGCTCTGGCTGGAAGACCTGGAGGAGCGCACGCAGTGAAGATCGGCATCGTGTGCCCGTACTCGTGGGACGTGCCGGGCGGCGTCCAGTTCCACATCCGGGACCTCGCCGAGCACCTGATCGGCCTCGGCCACGAGGTGTCCGTGCTGGCCCCGGCCGACGACGAGACCCCGCTGCCGCCCTACGTGGTCTCCGCCGGGCGGGCCGTGCCGGTCCCGTACAACGGGTCCGTGGCCCGGCTGAACTTCGGATTCCTGTCGGCCGCCCGGGTCCGGCGCTGGCTGCACGACGGCACCTTCGACGTGATCCACATCCACGAGCCGGCCTCGCCCTCGCTGGGACTGCTCTCCTGCTGGGCGGCGCAGGGGCCGATCGTGGCCACCTTCCACACCTCGAACCCGCGCTCCCGGGCCATGATCGCCGCGTACCCGATCCTGCAGCCCGCGCTGGAGAAGATCAGCGCGCGGATCGCGGTGAGCGAGTACGCGCGGCGCACGCTGGTGGAGCACCTGGGCGGGGACGCGGTCGTGATCCCGAACGGCGTGGACGTGGACTTCTTCGCGAAGGCCCGGCCCAAGGCGGAGTGGGGCGGTCAGACGCTCGGCTTCATCGGCCGCATCGACGAGCCGCGCAAGGGCCTGCCGGTGCTCATGGCCGCCTTCCCGAAGATCGTCGAGGCCTGCCCGGACGTACGGCTGCTGGTCGCGGGCCGCGGCGACGAGGAGGAGGCGGTGGCCACGCTGCCCGCCGAGGTCCGCTCGCGGGTCGAATTCCTCGGGATGGTCTCGGACGAGGACAAGGCGCGTCTGCTGCGCAGTGTCGACGTCTACGTGGCCCCCAACACGGGCGGCGAGAGCTTCGGCATCATCCTGGTCGAGGCCCTGTCGGCGGGCGCCGCGGTGCTGGCGTCCGACCTGGACGCCTTCGCGCAGGTCCTGGACCAGGGCGGGGCCGGCGACCTCTTCGCCAACGAGAACGCGGACGCCCTCGCGGCGGGCGCGATCACCCTGCTGCGGGACCCGGAGCGCCGGGCGCGGCTCAGCGCCAGCGGCTCGGCGCACGTGCGCCGCTTCGACTGGTCCACGGTCGGGGCGGACATCCTGGCGGTCTACGAGACGGTCACGGACGGCGCGGCGGCGGTCGGCGCCGACGAACGCGTCCCGCTCCGCACCCGCCTGGGCTTCTCGAAGGACACCACGGCCTCCTGACCGGCCGCATCCCCCCGGGTTGTCGATGATCATGCACCCTGCGGGACCGGGACCGGGACCGGGTCCGGCCCGGCAGGGCCCGATGGGAGCCCGCTGCCCCCGGAGCGGTAGGGTCGCGCAGCGTGATCGAAACCCTTGTCTGGATCGCCCTGGCCCTGGCCGTCATCGGCGTCTACCTCAGCTGGACCGCCGGCCGACTGGACCGGCTGCACGCGCGGATGGACGCCGCGCGGGCCGCGCTCGACGCGCAGCTCGTCCGGCGGGCCTCGGTGGCACTGGAGGTGGCCACTTCCGGGGCCCTCGACCCCGCCTCCTCGTTGGTGCTGTACGAGGCCGCGCACGCGGCCCGGCAGGCCGAGGAGGACCAGCGCGAGGTCGCCGAGAGCGAGCTGAGCCAGGCGCTGCGGGCGGTCTTCGCCGACGCGGACCAGGTCGAGGTGCTGAAGGCCGCTCCCGGCGGGGCGCAGGCCACGGAAGAGCTGGCGGCGGCCGTCCGCCGGGTACCGATGGCCCGGCGCTTCCACAACGACGCCGTACGGGCCGCCCGCGCGCTGCGCCGCCACCGCAAGGTCCGCTGGTTCGGACTGGCCGGACACGCGCCGTTCCCGCTGGCCTTCGAAATGGACGACGAGCCGCCGGCGGACCTCGCGGACCGGCCGACCTAGACACCACTTGGGGCGCAGGTCCGGGACCTCTGGGTCGGCCACGAGGGACAAATGAAAGAGCCACTGGCTCCACATTGGCCCTTGTAGTGGACTGATCCTTTGGGGTTTCCTCAGCGGGAGTAGTACCCGTCTTCCTTTCGAGTGAGGTCAATCCGTGAGCACGCTTCCCACCTCCCCCCAGTCCGCCGAGTCGGCGATCGGCACCTCGCGCGTCAAGCGCGGCATGGCCGAGCAGCTCAAGGGCGGCGTGATCATGGACGTGGTCAACGCCGAGCAGGCGAAGATCGCCGAGGACGCCGGCGCCGTGGCCGTCATGGCCCTGGAGCGGGTTCCGGCCGACATCCGCAAGGACGGCGGCGTCGCGCGCATGTCCGACCCGAACATGATCGAAGAGATCATCGAGGCCGTGTCCATCCCCGTGATGGCCAAGTCCCGCATCGGTCACTTCGTCGAGGCCCAGGTCCTGCAGTCCCTCGGCGTCGACTACATCGACGAGTCCGAGGTCCTGACCCCGGCCGACGAGGTCAACCACTCCGACAAGTGGGCGTTCACCACCCCCTTCGTCTGTGGCGCCACCAACCTGGGCGAGGCCCTGCGCCGTATCGCCGAGGGCGCGGCCATGATCCGCTCGAAGGGCGAGGCCGGCACCGGCAACGTCGTCGAGGCCGTCCGCCACCTGCGCCAGATCAAGAACGAGATCGCCAAGCTGCGCGGCTTCGACAACAACGAGCTGTACGCCGCCGCCAAGGAGCTGCGCGCCCCGTACGAGCTCGTCAAGGAGGTCGCCGAGCTCGGCAAGCTCCCCGTGGTGCTGTTCTCCGCCGGTGGTGTCGCCACCCCGGCCGACGCCGCCCTGATGCGCCAGCTCGGCGCCGAGGGTGTCTTCGTCGGCTCCGGCATCTTCAAGTCGGGCGACCCGGCCAAGCGCGCCGCCGCCATCGTGAAGGCCACCACCTTCTTCGACGACCCGAAGATCATCGCGGACGCCTCCCGCAACCTGGGCGAGGCCATGGTCGGCATCAACTGCGACACCCTCCCCGAGACCGAGCGCTACGCCAACCGCGGCTGGTAGTACCGACATGACGAACACCCCCGTGATCGGTGTCCTGGCCCTCCAGGGCGACGTACGGGAGCACCTGATCGCCCTGGCCGCGGCGGACGCCGTGGCCAGGCCGGTCCGGCGCCCCGAGGAGCTCGCCGAGGTCGACGCCCTGGTGATCCCCGGCGGCGAGTCCACGACGATGTCGAAGCTCGCCGTGCTCTTCGGCATGCTGGAGCCGCTGCGCGAGCGCGTGGCGGCGGGCATGCCGGTGTACGGCACGTGCGCCGGCATGATCATGCTGGCGGACAAGCTCCTCGACGGCCGTGAGGACCAGGAGACCCTGGGCGGCATCGACATGATCGTGCGCCGCAACGCCTTCGGCCGCCAGAACGAGTCCTTCGAGGCGAAGATCGACTTCACCGGCATCGAGGGCGGCCCGGTCGAGGGCGTCTTCATCCGCGCCCCGTGGGTCGAGTCCGTCGGCGGCGCCGCCGAGGTGCTCGCCACCTACGACGGCCACACGGTCGCCGTGCGCCAGGGCAACGTCCTGGCGACCTCGTTCCACCCCGAACTGACCGGCGACGACCGCGTCCACGCGTACTTCGTCGAGATGGTGCGCGCCGGGCTGTGACGAGCTCCCGGTAGGATCGGAGGCGAACACTGTTGGTTACGCGAAGGAGACAGGCGGATGTCCGGCCACTCTAAATGGGCTACGACGAAGCACAAGAAGGCCGTGATCGATGCCAAGCGCGGCAAGCTCTTCGCGAAGCTGATCAAGAACATCGAGGTCGCGGCGCGTATGGGCGGTGCCGACATCGACGGCAACCCGACCCTCTTCGACGCGGTCCAGAAGGCCAAGAAGCAGTCGGTCCCGAACAAGAACATCGACTCCGCGGTCAAGCGCGGCGGCGGCCTCGAGGCCGGCGGCGCCGACTACGAGACGATCATGTACGAGGGCTACGGTCCCAACGGTGTCGCGGTGCTCATCGAGTGCCTCACCGACAACCGCAACCGCGCCGCCTCCGACGTCCGCGTCGCCATGACCCGCAACGGCGGCTCGATGGCCGACCCGGGCTCGGTCTCCTACCTGTTCAACCGCAAGGGCGTCATCATCCTGCCCAAGGCCGAGCTGAGCGAGGACGACGTCCTCGGCGCGGTCCTGGAGGCCGGCGCCGAAGAGGTCAACGACAACGGCGACACCTTCGAGATCATCAGCGAGGCCACCGACCTGGTCGCGGTCCGCACCGCGCTCCAGGAAGCCGGCATCGACTACGACTCGGCGGACTCCAGCTTCGTCCCGACCATGCAGGTCGAACTCGACGAAGAGGGCGCCCGCAAGATCTTCAAGCTCATCGACGCGCTCGAGGACAGCGACGACGTCCAGAACGTCTTCGCCAACTTCGACGTCTCGGACGAGGTCATGGAGAAGGTCGACGCGTAACGCTGCCGCGCACCGAGCGGTCGGCGGCGGGCCGGTGGGGACACGTCCCACCGGCCCGCCGTCGTTGTCAGTGGCAGCGGATAGCCTGACGGCGCCGGCGATCACCGTCGGCGTGCGCGGCCCGTCGGGCCCGCGAAGGCGGCACGGTCGTGCGGTGAAGAGGGGTGGGCGGTGCGGGTACTGGGCGTGGACCCGGGGCTGACGCGATGCGGTGTCGGCGTCGTCGAAGGCGTGGCCGGCCGTCCCCTCACCATGCTCGGGGTGGGGGTCGTACGCACGCCCGCGGACGCGGAGCTGGGAGACCGGCTCGTCGCCGTCGAGCAGGGCATCGAGGAATGGCTCGACACGCACCTGCCCGAGATCGTCGCCGTGGAGCGGGTCTTCAGCCAGCACAACGTCAGCACGGTGATGGGCACCGCCCAGGCGAGCGCCGTCGCGATGCTGTGCGCCGCCCGCCGCGGCATACCGGTCGCCCTGCACACCCCGAGCGAGGTCAAGGCCGCCGTCACCGGCAGCGGCCGGGCCGACAAGGCGCAGGTCGGCGCGATGGTCACCCGCCTGCTGCGGCTGGCCGAACCGCCCAGGCCCGCCGACGCCGCCGACGCCCTCGCCCTCGCCATCTGCCACATCTGGCGGGCCCCCGCCCAGAACCGCCTCCAGCGGGCGGTCGCCCAGCACGCCTCGAAAGGCCGTACCCGATGATCGCCTTCGTCAACGGCGCGGTCGCCGCGCTCACCCCCACCCTCGCCGTGATCGAGGTCGGGGGAGTGGGCATGGCCGTGCACTGCACCCCGAACACCATCGCCGGCCTGCGGACGGGCGAGCAGGCCCGGCTGGCCACCTCCCTGGTCGTACGGGAGGACTCGCTGACCCTGTACGGCTTCGCCGACGACGACGAGCGCCAGGTCTTCGAGCTCCTCCAGACCGCGAGCGGCGTCGGACCGCGCGTGGCGCAGGCCATGCTCGGCGTGCACAGCCCGGACGCCCTGCGCGCGGCCTTCGCCGCGGGCGACGCGAAGGCGCTGACCGCGGTGCCGGGCATCGGGCCGAAGGGCGCGCAGAAGCTGCTGCTGGAGCTCAAGGGCAAGCTGGGCGCCCCCGCCCCGGTGGTGGGCGCCCAGCGCGCGGTCGCGTCGGGGCCCGCCCCCTGGACCGAGCAGCTCTCGGCCGCGCTGATCGGCCTCGGCTACGCGTCGCGCGAGGCGGACGAGGCGGTCGTGGCGGTGACCCCGCAGGCGGAGGCGGCCATCGCCGCCGGCGGCTCGGCCCCCGTCCCGCAGCTGCTGCGAGCCGCCCTGCAGTCCCTGAACCGCGCCCGCTGACGCCGCTGCCGCCGCCGCGCGGGACCGGTAAAGCCGCAGCGGGGCCCGGGTCGACCAACGCAACGACGTAGAAGGCAGACTGAACACCGTGAACTGGGACGACGAGAGCGACGACCGGATCGTGGCGGCCGCCGCCGACGGGGAGGACACCGCCGTCGAGGCGGCCCTGCGCCCCAAGGACCTCGGGGAGTTCGTCGGCCAGGAGAAGGTCCGCCAGCAGCTGGACCTGGTCCTGAAGGCGGCCAGGCAGCGCGGGGCCACCGCGGACCACGTCCTGCTGTCCGGCGCGCCCGGACTCGGCAAGACCACCCTCTCGATGATCATCGCGGCCGAGATGGGGGCGCCCATCCGGATCACCTCCGGCCCCGCCATCCAGCACGCCGGCGACCTCGCCGCCATCCTCTCCTCCCTCCAGGAGGGCGAGGTCCTCTTCCTCGACGAGATCCACCGCATGTCCCGGCCCGCCGAGGAGATGCTCTACATGGCCATGGAGGACTTCCGCGTCGACGTGATCGTCGGCAAGGGGCCCGGGGCCACCGCGATCCCGCTGGAGTTGCCGCCCTTCACCCTGGTCGGCGCCACCACCCGGGCCGGACTGCTGCCCCCGCCGCTGCGGGACCGCTTCGGGTTCACCGGCCACATGGAGTTCTACGCGCCCGAGGAGCTGGAACGCGTCATCCACCGTTCCGCCCGCCTCCTCGACGTGGAGATCGACACCGACGGCGCCGCCGAGATCGCCGGGCGCTCCCGCGGCACCCCGCGCATCGCCAACCGGCTGCTGCGCCGCGTGCGCGACTACGCCCAGGTCCGGGCGGACGGTGTGATCAACCGCGAGGTGGCCGCCACCGCCCTCCAGGTGTACGAGGTGGATGCCCGCGGGCTCGACCGACTGGATCGCGCCGTTCTGGAGGCTCTCCTCAAGCTGTTCGGCGGCGGGCCCGTCGGGCTGTCGACCCTCGCCGTGGCGGTGGGGGAGGAACGGGAGACCGTGGAGGAGGTCGCGGAACCCTTCCTGGTCCGCGAAGGCCTGCTCGCCCGTACCCCCAGGGGGCGGGTCGCGACCCCCGCCGCATGGGCTCACCTGGGGCTTGTCGCGCCGCAGCACGGCGGAAGTGGATCAACGGGGCAACAGGGCCTGTTCGGGGCCTGACGGCGCGGAGGTTCGCCCCCTCAGGAACTGCGGTGCCATGCTGGGCGTTGTTCCATCGGTGCGGACTCGCCTAGACTCCGCCGATGCCGACCCTTCGGGTCGGCGTGCCCACCCCCCGTAGAAAAGGCCGCCGTCCGCGTGCGGTCGTGCGAAGGATTTCCGTCCCGTGAATCTCGTGACACTCCTCCCGTTCATCGCGATCATCGCGGCGATGTTCCTGATGACCCGCTCCGCGAAGAAGAAGCAGCAGCAGGCCGCGCAGATGCGCGACCAGATGACGCCCGGCACGGGCGTCCGCACCATCGGCGGCATGTACGCCACGGTGAAGGAGATCGGCGACGACACGGTCACCCTCGAGGTGGCTCCCGGTGTCCACGCGATCTACGCGAAGAACGCCATCGGCGCCGTCCTGGAGGACGCGGAGTACAACCGCATCGTCCACGGCATCGACGACGTGACGACCGACACCCCGGCCGTCCCGGACGACGCGTCGTCCCTCACCGAGGCCCCGAAGACGGACCTCGGCAAGGGCGAGGACGAGGCGCCGAAGCTGGACCTGGGCAAGAAGGATCAGTCCACGGGCGACGACGAGCCCAAGGACGGCAAGACCGACGGCGAGGCCGGCGCGAAGTAGCGCGCGGCCGGGGACCGTGCGGGCGCCCGACCGGCGGTCGGCGCGGTCCCCGTCAGTGACACTTCTGCGGGGGGCAGGGGTCCCCACCACACATTTCGTGGCCGTCCGCGCGCTGACCCGGCGCGGGGCGGTTGGACAGGGAGAAACGACAAGGTGGCAGCACCGAAGAAGGGCCGGCGGCCCACGGGGGCTCAGGGGAGGCCGGGGCGCGCCCTGGCGATCATCCTGATCGCGATGGTGGCGCTCACCGCGGGGATGTTCATCTCCAAGCAGACGACTCCCCGGCTGGGCATCGACCTCGCCGGCGGCACGAGCATCACGCTCAAGGCCAAGAGCGAGCCCGGCAAAGAGAACGCCGTCAACGAGACCAACATGAACACGGCGGTCGGCATCATCGAGCGCCGCGTCAACGGACTCGGCGTCTCCGAGGCCGAGGTCCAGACGCAGGGACGCGACCACATCATCGTCAACATCCCCAAGGGGATGAACGAGAAGCAGGCGCGCGAGCAGGTCGGCACCACCGCCCAGCTCTACTTCCGCCCGGTCATCGCGTTCGCGGACGGCGCCCCCGCCGCTCCCGAGGGCACCCAGAGCCCGAGCCCCTCCGCGAGCGGCTCCGGCGCTCCCAAGGCCCAGGACGGGAACAAGACCACCCCGTCCGCCACCCCGTCGTCCAGCGCCACTTCCCAGGGCCGCGCGCTCAGCGAGGGCCTCAAGGCCCCGAACGCGCCCACTCCCACGCCGTCGGCGAGCGAGTCGAAGAAGGCAGACGACAAGGCGGCCCCGTCGCCGTCCGCGAGCGCCCCCGCGCCCGATCCGGCCGCCGCGGACCTGCAGGCCAAGTTCGCCGCGCTCGACTGCACGAACGAGGCGCAGCGCGCGGACGTGGGCAAGGGCGTCAAGCCCACCGACCCGACGCTCGCCTGCGGCCAGCGCGGTGAGCAGTGGGGCAAGTGGCTCCTCGGCCCCGCCGCGGTCGAGGGCAAGGACGTGAAGAGCGCCAAGGGCGAGATCGACCCGCAGTCGGGTCAGTGGATCGTCACGATGAACTTCAACGACCACGGCGCGGACGCCTTCGCCAAGGTCACCGGCGAGCTGGCGGCGAAGCAGATGCCGCAGAACCAGTTCGCGATCGTCCTCGACGGCGACGTCATCTCCGACCCGTCCGTCAGCACGGCGATCACCGGCGGCAACGCGCAGATCTCCGGCGGCTTCGACCAGCAGTCCGCGCAGGACCTGGGCAACATGCTCTCGTACGGCGCCCTGCCGCTGTCCTTCCAGGAGGACAGCGTCACCACCGTCACCGCCGCGCTCGGCGGCGAGCAGCTGCGGGCCGGCCTGATCGCCGGTGCGATCGGCCTCCTCCTCGTGGTCGTCTACCTGCTGGTCTACTACCGCGGCCTGGCCTTCATCGCGATCGTCAGCCTCCTGGTCTCCGCGATCCTGACCTACACGATCATGGCGCTGCTCGGGAAGGGCATCGGCTTCGCGCTGAACCTGCCGGCCGTCTGCGGTGCGATCGTCGCCATCGGTATCACCGCGGACTCGTTCATCGTGTACTTCGAGCGCATCCGCGACGAGATCCGCGAGGGCCGCACCCTGCGTCCGGCCGTCGAGCGCGCCTGGCCGCGTGCCCGCCGCACGATCCTGGTCTCCGACTTCGTGTCGTTCCTCGCCGCCGCGGTGCTGTTCATCGTCACCGTCGGCAAGGTGCAGGGCTTCGCCTTCACGCTGGGTCTGACCACCCTGCTCGACGTGGTCGTGGTGTTCCTCTTCACCAAGCCCGTGATGACGCTGCTGGCGCGTACGAAGTTCTTCTCCAGCGGTCACCCGTGGTCCGGGCTGGACCCGAAGCGGCTGGGCGCCAAGCCCCCGCTGCGCAGCTCCCGCCGTACCGCCGGCGCCCCCGCCCCCGTCGAAGCAAAGGAGGCGTGAGAGATGTCGAAGCTGGGAGATCTCGGCGCCAAGCTGTACCGCGGTGAGGTCGGCTACGACTTCGTCGGCAAGCGCTTTCTCTGGTACGGCGTTTCCATCCTGATCACCATCACGGCGATCGTGGCCCTGGCCGTACAGGGCCTGAACATGGGCATCGAGTTCAAGGGCGGAGCGGTCTTCACCACCCCGAAGACGGCCGTCTCGGTCGCCAAGGCGACGGAGGCCGCGGAGGAGGCCTCCGGCCACGACGCGATCGTCCAGGAGCTCGGCACCGGCGGCATGCGCATCCAGATCTCCGGTCTGGACACCGCCGCCGCCACCGACGTGAAGAAGGAACTGGCCACCGACCTCAAGGTCACCGAGGCCGACATCAACGCCGACCTGGTCGGCCCCAGCTGGGGCGAGCAGATCGCGAACAAGGCCTGGACCGGCCTCGGCGTCTTCATGGTCCTCGTGGTGATCTACCTCGCCATCGCCTTCGAATGGCGCATGGCCGTCGCCGCGCTGATCGCCCTGATCCACGACCTCACCATCACCGTCGGCGTGTACGCGCTCGTCGGCTTCGAGGTCACCCCGGGCACCGTCATCGGTCTGCTGACCATCCTCGGTTACTCCCTCTACGACACCGTCGTCGTCTTCGACGGTCTGAAGGAGGGCTCGAAGGACATCACCAAGCAGACCCGCTACACCTTCAGCGAGATCGCCAACCGCAGCATCAACGGCACCCTGGTCCGTTCGATCAACACCACGGTCGTGGCGCTGCTGCCGGTCGCGGCCCTGCTGTTCATCGGCGGCGGCTTCCTGGGCGCCGGCATGCTGAACGACATCTCGCTGTCGCTGTTCGTCGGCCTCGCGGCCGGTGCGTACTCCTCGATCTTCATCGCGACCCCGCTGGTCGTGGACCTCAAGGAGCGCGAGCCGGCGATGAAGGCGCTGAGGAAGCGGGTGCTCGCCAAGCGCGCGTCCGCCGCGGCCAAGGGCGAGTCCGCGGACGACACCCACGGCTCCGATGACGAGCCGCAGGTCGTCTCGCAGGGCCGGCAGCAGCCGGGGCGGCGGCGTTGACCGCTCAGTTGTCCGACGACGTACGGACCCTCCTGCTCAGCCGCATCAAGGACGTGGCGGACTACCCGAAGCCGGGCGTGATGTTCAAGGACATCACCCCGCTGCTGGCGGACCCCGAGGCGTTCGGCGCGCTGACCGGCGCGCTCGTGGAGCTGGCCGGGCAGTACGGCGCGACGAAGATCGTCGGGCTGGAGGCGCGCGGGTTCATCCTCGCGGCCCCGGTGGCGGTGCAGGCCGGGATCGGCTTCGTGCCGGTGCGCAAGGCCGGCAAGCTGCCGGGCGCGACGCTCGCGCAGTCGTACGAGCTGGAGTACGGCACGGCGGAGATCGAGGTCCACGCCGAGGACCTGGCGGCCGGCGACCGGGTCATGGTCATCGACGACGTGCTCGCCACCGGCGGCACGGCGCAGGCGTCCCTCTCGCTGATCCGGCGGGCCGGGGCCGAGGTCGCCGGCGTGGCGGTCCTGATGGAGCTGTCCTTCCTCCCGGGCCGGGCCAAGCTGGCCGCGGCCCTGGCAGGGGCTCCGCTGGACGCGCTGATCGTGGTCTGACCGCGCCCGCGCGTACGTGACGGCGGGCATCCGGAAATCTCCCGGGTGCCCGCCGTTCGCGTGCGCGGGCCGTTGCGGCAGGCTCGGCGAACGGGGTGACCCAACCCTCGCTACGATGGGTTATCCGGACCGGACACGGGCACCGGACCCACCCCCTGACTCCGTCCGGGGGGACCCCCGTGAGGAGCGCTCTTGCCAGACGAGGTCCAGCCAATCTCCGCCGCGCAGCCCGACCCGCAGGCCGAGCAGGCCACGGCGGCCGCTGCCACGCCCCCGCCGACCCCGCCGGCCGAGCCCGCCCCGAAGCCGGCGCCGGTCAAGCCCGCGCCCGCGAAGTCGGCCGCGTCCTCCAACCGGGTGCGCGCCCGCCTGGCCCGCCTAGGCGTGCAGCGTTCGAACCCGTACAACCCGGTACTGGAGCCCCTGCTCCGCATAGTCCGCAGCAACGACCCGAAGATCGAGACGTCGACGCTGCGCCAGCTCGAACAGGCCTACCAGGTGGCCGAGCGCTGGCACCGCGGCCAGAAGCGCAAGAGCGGCGACCCGTACATCACCCACCCGCTCGCGGTCACGACCATCCTCGCCGAGCTCGGCATGGACCCGGCCACCCTCATGGCCGGCCTGCTGCACGACACCGTCGAGGACACCGAGTACGGCCTGGAGGACCTGCGCCGCGACTTCGGCGACGCCGTGGCGCTGCTCGTCGACGGCGTCACCAAGCTCGACCGGGTGAAGTTCGGCGAGGCGGCCCAGGCGGAGACCGTCCGCAAGATGGTCGTGGCCATGGCGAAGGACCCGCGCGTCCTGGTCATCAAGCTCGCCGACCGGCTGCACAACATGCGCACGATGCGCTACCTCAAGCGGGAGAAGCAGGAGAAGAAGGCCCGCGAGACCCTTGAGATCTACGCCCCGCTGGCGCATCGGCTGGGCATGAACACGATCAAGTGGGAGCTGGAGGACCTCTCCTTCGCGATCCTCTACCCCAAGATGTACGACGAGATCGTGCGCCTGGTCGCCGAGCGCGCGCCCAAGCGTGACGAGTACCTCGCCCTCGTCACGGACGAGGTCCAGGTGGACCTCAGAGCCGCCCGGATCAAGGCCACCGTGACGGGCCGCCCCAAGCACTACTACAGCGTCTACCAGAAGATGATCGTCCGCGGCCGTGACTTCGCGGAGATCTACGACCTGGTGGGCATCCGCGTCCTCGTCGACACCGTCCGCGACTGCTACGCGGCCCTCGGCACGGTGCACGCGCGGTGGAACCCGGTCCCGGGCCGGTTCAAGGACTACATCGCGATGCCCAAGTTCAACATGTACCAGTCGCTCCACACGACGGTCATCGGGCCCAGCGGCAAGCCCGTCGAACTGCAGATCCGCACCTTCGACATGCACCGCCGCGCCGAGTACGGCATCGCCGCGCACTGGAAGTACAAGCAGCAGACCGTCGCGGGCACCTCCAAGGTCCGCACCGACGTCCCCCAGGCCGCCAAGGGCAGCGCCGGCCAGGACACCGTCAACGACATGGCGTGGCTGCGCCAGCTGCTGGACTGGCAGAAGGAGACCGAGGACCCGGGCGAGTTCCTCGACTCGCTGCGCTTCGACCTCTCGCGCAACGAGGTCTTCGTCTTCACCCCCAAGGGCGATGTCATCGCGCTGCCGGCCGGTGCCACCCCGGTGGACTTCGCGTACGCCGTCCACACCGAGGTCGGCCACCGGACGATAGGGGCCCGCGTCAACGGCCGCCTCGTCCCGCTGGAGTCGACCCTCGACAACGGCGACCTGGTCGAGGTCTTCACCTCGAAGGCCGAGGGGGCGGGACCGTCCCGCGACTGGCTGGGCTTCGTCAAGTCCCCGCGGGCCCGGAACAAGATCCGCGCCTGGTTCTCCAAGGAACGCCGCGACGAGGCCATCGAGCACGGCAAGGACGCCATCGCGCGGGCCATGCGCAAGCAGAACCTGCCGATCCAGCGGATCCTGACCGGCGACTCGCTCGTGACCCTCGCGCACGAGATGCGCTACCCGGACATCTCCTCCCTGTACGCGGCGATCGGCGAGGGCCACGTGGCCGCGCAGGGCGTCGTACAGAAGCTGGTCGCGGCCCTCGGCGGCGAGGAGGCCGCCAACGAGGACATCGAGGAATCGATGCCCGCGCGGACCCGCGGCAAGCGGCGCAGCAACGCCGACCCGGGTGTGGTCGTCAAGGGCGTCGACGACGTGTGGGTCAAGCTCGCCCGCTGCTGCACCCCGGTGCCCGGCGACCCGATCATCGGGTTCGTCACGCGCGGCAGTGGCGTATCGGTTCACCGCGCGGACTGCGTCAACGTCGACTCCCTCTCCCAGCAGCCCGAAAGGATGCTGGAGGTCGAGTGGGCGCCCACCCAGTCCTCGGTCTTCCTGGTCGCCATCCAGGTCGAGGCGCTGGACCGGTCCCGGCTGCTGTCGGACGTCACCCGGGTCCTCTCCGACCAGCACGTCAACATCCTGTCGGCGGCGGTGCAGACCTCCCGCGACCGGGTGGCCACCTCCCGGTTCACCTTCGAGATGGGCGACCCCAAGCACCTCGGCCACGTCCTGAAGGCCGTCCGGGGCGTGGAGGGCGTCTACGACGTCTACCGCGTGACCTCGGCCCGCCGGCCGTAGGGGCACCCTCCCCGGGCCGCAGCCCGCATGACGAAGGGCCCCGGTACACGGAACGCGTACCGGGGCCCTCGTCGGTGGCGGGATATCAGCCGCCGAACTCCTCCAGGCCCTTCAGCGCCTGGTCCAGCAGGGCCTGGCGGCCCTCCAGCTCACGCGACAGCTTGTCGGCCTTGGCGTTGTTGCCCGCCGCGCGCGCCGCGTCGATCTGCCCGCGCAGCTTGTCGACCGCCGCCTGGAGCTGGCCGGTCAGACCGGCCGCACGGGCCCGCGCCTCCGGGTTCGTACGGCGCCACTCGCCTTCCTCGGCCTCCTGGATGGCGCGCTCCACCGCGTGCATCCGGCCTTCTACCTTGGGCCGGGCGTCGCGCGGCACGTGGCCGACGGCCTCCCAGCGCTCGTTGAGCGAGCGGAACGCGGCACGGGCCGCCTTCAGGTCCGTCACGGGTACGAGCTTCTCGGCCTCGTCGGCGAGCTCTTCCTTGAGCTTCAGGTTCTCGGTCTGCTCGGCGTCACGCTCCGCGAACACCTCGCTGCGGGCCGCGAAGAACACGTCCTGCGCACCGCGGAAACGGTTCCACAGATCGTCCTCGGCCTCGCGCTGCGCCCGGCCCGCCGCCTTCCAGTCCGCCATCAGCTCGCGGTAGCGGGCGGCCGTCGGACCCCAGTCGGTCGACTTCGACAGCGACTCGGCCTCCGAGACCAGCTTCTCCTTGACCTTGCGGGCGTCCTCACGCTGCGCGTCCAGCGAGGCGAAGTGCGCCTTGCGGCGCTTGGAGAAGGCGGAACGGGCGTGCGAGAACCGGTGCCACAGCTCGTCGTCCGACTTGCGGTCCAGGCGCGGCAGGCCCTTCCAGATGTCCACCAGGGCGCGCAGGCGCTCGCCGGCACTGCGCCACTGGTCGCTCTGCGCCAGCTGCTCGGCCTCGGCGACCAGCGCGTCCTTGGCCGCCCGGGCCTCGTCCGCCTGCTTGGCCTTCTGGGCCTTGCGCTCCTCGCGCCGGGACTCCACGGTCTCGACCAGCTTGTCCAGACGCACGCGCAGGGCGTCCAGGTCGCCCACGGCGTGGTGCTCGTCGACCTGCGTGCGCAGGTGGTCGATCGCCGTCTGGGCGTCCTTGGCGGACAGATCAGTGGTCCGCACCCGCTTTTCGAGGAGGCCGATCTCGACCACCAGGCCCTCGTACTTGCGCTCGAAGTAGGCCAGAGCCTCCTCAGGGGTGCCCGCCTGCCACGAACCGACGACCTGCTCGCCATCGGAAGTACGCACGTACACGGTGCCCGTCTCGTCGACTCGGCCCCACGGGTCGCTGCTCACAGCGCCTCCTCCACCTGATGCCTGCGAGGGGTTCACCCCCTGGGCATCGTCCACAGTTTCCTGGGGCGGGCAGCGCCCGCCCTGCACAACGCCAACATAGGCGACCGCCGGGCCGGCTGTCCGCATCCCGCACGACGGAATATCGGCGCAGAGGGCGGGCCGGCCGGCCCGTGGGTCGCTCACCCCGTCAGTTCTGGGTGACGGTGCCCTTCTCGATCTTGACATCGTTCTTCGGCGCACCGTCCTGGCCGCCGTCGACCGTGCCGGCCTTGGCGATCTCCTCCAGGACCTTCAGGCCTGCCGCGTCGATCTTGCCGAACGGCGTGTACGTCGGCGCCAGCGGGCTGTCCTTGTAGACCAGGAAGAACTGGCTGCCGCCCGAGCCGGGCCGGCCGGTGTTGGCCATGGCCACCGTGCCGGCCGGGTAGATCACCTGGCCCTGCTCGTTGGCCTTGCCGAGCGAGTCCAGGTTCTCGTCCGGGATGTTGTAGCCCGGGCCGCCGCGGCCGGTGCCCTCGGGGTCGCCGCACTGGAGCACGAAGATCCCCCCGGCCGTCAGCCGGTGGCACTTGGTGTTGTCGAAGTAGCCCTTGTCGGCGAGCGACTTGAACGAGTTCACCGTCTGCGGGGTCTTCGCCGCGTCCATCGCGAAGTTGATGTCACCCGCGCTGGTCTTCAGCGCGAAGGTGTACTTCCCCTTCTGGTCGATCGCCATCTCCGGCGAAGGGGACTGCTTCGGCTCGGGCGCGGTCGCCGAGGCCGACGGGTTCGCCGCCGGGTCCGCGGCCTGGTCCTTCTTGTCCTTGTCGAAGACACCGCCCACGATCAGGCCCACCAGCGTCGCGATCACCACGGCGACCACCGCGCCGATCACCGCCGCCCGCTGGCGCGTCTTCTTCCGGGCCTCGGCGCGGCGCTTCTGCTGGCGCTCGTACTTCTCCCTGGCGAGCTGTCGCCGCCGCTGATCGCTCGTGACCACCGGGTCGTCTCCTTGTACGTGTCTGATACTGCTGTCCGGGCTGGGATAGGCCGTACCGTATATGGGTTCGCTGTGTAATGAGCGGCGCCGGTAGGCTCTGAGCAGCAGGATTGACGACCTGCACCCTCCCGCCGACGACGATTGAGGACGAACGTGCTGATTGCCGGGTTCCCCGCAGGCGCCTGGGGCACCAACTGCTACGTGGTCGCCCCCGCCGCCGGCGAGGAGTGCGTCATCATCGACCCGGGCCACCAGGCCGCCCAGGGTGTCGAGGAGACGCTGAGGAAGCATCGGCTCAAGCCCGTCGCGGTCGTCCTGACCCACGGCCACATCGATCATGTGGCCTCGGTGGTCCCGGTGTGCGGAGCACACGACGTACCGGCCTGGATCCACCCCGAGGACCGCTACATGATGAGCGACCCGGAGAAGGCCCTCGGCCGGTCCATCGGGATGCCCCTCATGGGCGAGCTGACCGTGGGGGAGCCCGACGACGTCCGCGAGCTGGCCGACGGCGCCGCCCTGAGATTGGCCGGAATGGACTTCTCCGTGGCGCACGCGCCGGGCCATACCAAGGGGTCGGTGACCTTCCGGATGCCCGAGCTGGCCGACATCCCGCCGGTCTTCTTCTCGGGCGACCTGCTCTTCGCCGGCTCCATCGGACGAACCGACCTGCCGGGCGGCTCCCACGCCGAAATGCTCGATTCGCTGGCCCGCGTGTGCCTGCCGCTCGACGACACGACCGTGGTGCTGTCCGGCCACGGTCCCCAGACCACCATCGGCCGCGAGCGCGCGACCAACCCGTACCTGCGGGAGGTCGCCGCCGGCCTGGCAGCGGACCCGACAGCCGCTCCACGACGAGGAATGTGACGAAAGCTTCGTGGCTACTTTTCAGGCCCCCAAGGGCACGTACGACCTGATCCCGCCGGTCTCCGTGAAGTACCTGGCGGTACGCGAGGCCATCGCGGCCCCGCTCCGCAACTCCGGCTACGGCTACATCGAGACCCCCGGCTTCGAGGACGTGGGCCTCTTCGCCCGCGGCGTAGGCGAGTCCACCGACATCGTCTCCAAGGAGATGTACGCCTTCGAGACCAAGGGCGGCGACCAGCTCGCCCTGCGCCCCGAGGGAACCGCCTCCGTGCTGCGCGCCGCCCTGGAGGCGAGCCTGCACAAGAAGGGCAACCTGCCGGTCAAGCTCTGGTACTCCGGCTCGTACTACCGCTACGAGAAGCCGCAGGCGGGCCGCTACCGCCACTTCTCGCAGGTCGGTGCCGAGGCGATCGGCGCCGAGGACCCCGCGCTGGACGCCGAGCTGATCATCCTGGCCGACCAGGCGTACCGCTCGCTCGGCCTGCGCGACTTCCGGATCCTGCTGAACTCGCTCGGCGACAAGGAGTGCCGCCCCGTGTACCGGGAGGCCCTGCAGTCCTTCCTGCGAGGCCTCGACCTCGACGCGGAGACCATGCGCCGCGCCGAGATCAACCCGCTGCGCGTGCTCGACGACAAGCGGACCGACGTCCAGAAGCAGCTCGTCGGCGCCCCGGTGCTGCGCGACTACCTGTGCGACGCCTGCAAGGCGTACCACGAGCAGGTCCGGGTCCTGGTGACCGCGGCCGGCGTCGCCTTCGAGGACGACGACAAGCTGGTGCGCGGCCTGGACTACTACACCCGCACCACCTTCGAGTTCGTCCACGACGGCCTGGGCATCGCGGTCGGCGGCGGCGGCCGCTACGACGGCCTGTCCGAGATGATCGGCGGACCGGCGCTGCCGTCGGTCGGCTGGGCGCTCGGCGTGGACCGCACGGTCCTCGCGCTGGAGAAGGAGGGCGTCGAACTCGACATCCCCGCGTCGACCTCCGTGTTCGCCGTGGCACTGGGCGAGGCCAAGGCGACCGTGTTCGGGCTCGTGACGCAGCTGCGCAAGGCGGGCGTCGCGGCGGACATGTCGTACGGCGGCAAGGGCCTCAAGGGCGCCATGAAGGACGCGAACCGCAGCGGTGCCCGCTTCGCGATCGTCGCGGGCGACCGCGACCTCGCCGAGGGGGTCGTCCAGCTCAAGGACATGGAGTCCGGGGACCAGACGGCCGTGCCCGTCGGCGAGCTGATCGACACGGTCCAGGCCCGCCTCGCCTGACGGCGGCGGCAGCGAACGCCTGAGCACGGGGCCGGGGATCTTTCCCCGGCCCCGTCCGTTCACAGGCTCGTACGGCACAATGGCCCGTGCTTGATCACCTGGCAGATGTGGAGCGGGCGGTATGACGACACGGGATACGGACGCGGAGACCGCCCGGGGGCCGGCCTTCGGGGCGAGCCGGGCGCTGGCCCTGCTGCTGGTGATCACGGGGGCCGCGGGCCTGCTCGCCGCCTGGGTGATCACGATCGACAAGTTCAAGCTGCTGGAGGACCCGAACTTCACACCGGGCTGCAGCCTCAACCCGGTCGTCTCCTGCGGCAACATCATGAAGAGCGACCAGGCGGCCGTCTTCGGCTTCCCGAACCCCATGCTGGGCCTGGTCGCCTACGGCATCGTGATCTGCGTCGGCATGAGCATCCTGGCCGGCGCCCGGTTCCGCGCCTGGTACTGGCTCACCTTCAACGCCGGCACGCTCTTCGGGGTCGTCTTCTGCGCCTGGCTCACCTACCAGTCGCTCTACAACATCAACGCGCTGTGCCTGTGGTGCTCCCTGGCGTGGGTCGCCACGATCCTGATGTTCTGGTACGTCACCTCCCACAACGTCCGCGCCGGGCTGCTGCCGGCCCCGGGCTGGCTGAAGGGCTTCTTCGAGGAGTTCACCTGGGTGCTGCCGGTCCTGCACATCGGGATCATCGGCATGCTGGTCCTGACCCGCTGGTGGGACTTCTGGACCTCCTGACGGCGGCCGGCGTTGTCGGTGGGCTCGCTTAGGCTTCCCATGTGGAACCAGACCTGTTCACCGCCGCCGCCGAAGAGCGCCAGGAGAAGGACCCCGCGAGCTCGCCGCTCGCCGTCCGTATGCGCCCGCGCACCCTGGACGAGGTCGTCGGCCAGCAGCACCTGCTGAAGCCCGGATCACCGCTGCGGCGACTGGTCGGGGAAGGGGCCGGAGGCCCGGCCGGCGCCTCCTCGGTGATCCTCTGGGGCCCGCCCGGCATCGGGAAGACGACCCTCGCCTACGTGGTCAGCCAGGCCACGCAGAAGCGCTTCGTGGAGCTCTCCGCCATCACCGCGGGCGTCAAGGAGGTACGGGCCGTCATCGAGGGCGCGCGCCGCGCGGCCGGAGGGTACGGCAAGGAGACCGTCCTCTTCCTCGACGAGATCCACCGCTTCAGCAAGGCCCAGCAGGACTCCCTGCTGCCGGCCGTCGAGAACCGCTGGGTGACGCTGATCGCGGCCACCACGGAGAACCCGTACTTCTCGATCATCTCCCCGCTGCTGTCGCGATCGCTGCTGCTCACGCTGGAGCCGCTGACCGACGCCGACCTGAGCGGCCTGATGCGGCGCGCGCTCACGGAGGAGCGGGGCCTGGCAGGGGCGGTGACCCTGCCGCAGGACGCCGAGGCGCACCTGCTGCGGATCGCAGGCGGCGACGCCCGGCGCGCGCTGACCGCACTGGAGGCGGGGGCCGGCTCGGCCATCGCCAAGGGCGAGGACGAGATCACCCTCCAGACCCTGGAGGAGGCGGTCGACCGGGCGGCGGTCCGCTACGACAAGGACGGCGACCAGCACTACGACGTGGCGAGCGCCCTGATCAAGTCGATCCGCGGTTCCGACGTGGACGCAGCGCTGCACTACCTGGCGCGGATGATCGAGGCCGGCGAGGACCCCCGGTTCATCGCGCGCCGCCTGATGATCTCCGCGAGCGAGGACATCGGCCTCGCGGACCCGACGGCGCTGCCGCTCGCGGTGGCCGCGGCCCAGGCCGTGGCGATGATCGGCTTCCCGGAGGCCGCGCTGACCCTCTCGCACGCCACCATCGCCCTTGCCCTGGCCCCCAAGTCGAACACCGCCACGACCGCGATCGGCGCGGCGCTGGCCGACGTACGGGCGGGCCTCGCCGGCTCCGTCCCGACGCACCTGCGGGACGGGCACTACAAGGGCGCGGCCAAGTTGGGGCACGCCGTGGGGTACGTGTACCCGCACGACGTGCCGGGCGCCATCGCCGCCCAGCAGTACGCCCCGGACGAGATCCACGGCAAGCAGTACTACGAGCCGACCCGCTACGGCGCCGAGGCCCGCTACGCGGACGTGGTGGAAAAGGTCCGCGAACGCCTCCGCGGCACCGACCGCGGCTAGGGAGTGTCGTCAAAGTCCCGCAGGGCCGGCGGGGCCGCCCTTCGGGCGGCCGACGCCACTTCGACGACACTCCCTAAGGCGTGCCCGAGCCGGGCTGTCCGAGCTGCCCGGCGGGCTGTCCGTGACCGCGCCGGAGAAGCGGGCGCTGCAGGACGTGCCGGCCGCCCGCCCTCAGTGAGCGGCGGCCGAGAAGAGGGTGCCCATCGCCCGGCGCAGGCCGCAGATGTCCTTCACCGGCTCCGGGAAGTCGAAGCGGGCGTCGAAGGAGCCGCCGGAGGCGCCGCCGGTGAAGCGGACGCGCAGGCCGGCGCGGTCGAGGGCGAGCGGGACGGCGCTCATGCCCCGCGCCCCTCGGTCGCCGAGCAGCCCGCACAGCTCGCCGATCCGGTCGCCGTGGGCGGAGTGCAGGTGCTGGAGCAGCTCCGCCTCGTGCGGGGACACCGGGTCGGGCTCCGCCGCGGCCAGGTCGTCGGGGTCCACGTGCTCGGCGCCCCACAGGTCGTCCACGGTGATCTCGCCGACCTCCAGGCGCAGCATCATCCAGGCCGGGCGCCCGGCGTGAGGGGCGTCGAGGGACTCGCCCAGGCCCAGCAGCTCGCCCACGGGGTGCCGCTCCGCGAGCAGCGCGGCGCACGCCCCGCGGTCGTCCCCGCGCACCGGCGTCAGCCACCCGGCCAGCCAGGCCCGGCCTCGGATACGATGTGGAACGGACACCGGCGCCACATCCGTGATCTCGATCACGGCGGTGAGGTCGTCGTCCTGGGCGTGAGCGGCTGCCCTGGCAGCCGTGGATTCCCCTGAGACAAGGAGAATCACGTCCCCGTCCGGGGTGGCGGTCCGCGCGACCGGCATCCCTGTCCCGAACTCCTCGGACCCGTGACTGTCACGAGCACCGATCAGTGTGAGGGATACTGAGGCGTTGGACTCTACGAGGGTTCGTACGCGTTCGGCTCCGGTGAGCTGCCGAACGCCTTCCCTGGGACGCGGCTGACCTTGCTTATCGTCGGCGCAAGCGGATTCTGTTTCGTCTGAATCCGAACTGCGTTGCGCACTGGGCAGGGGGATCCCATGTGGTCGAGACATTACGTCCTCCTCGCTAAGGTAAGCCTCACCTAACTTACATGGAGGTAGGTTCCCCGTGAACCAGAAGCGACCCAAGGTCAAGAAGTCTCGCGCCCTCGGCATCGCCCTGACGCCGAAGGCCGTCAAGTACTTCGAGGCCCGCCCCTACCCGCCGGGCGAGCACGGCCGTGGCCGCAAGCAGAACTCGGACTACAAGGTCCGTCTGCTGGAGAAGCAGCGTCTGCGCGCTCAGTACGACATCTCCGAGCGCCAGATGGCCCGCGCGTACGACCGCGCCAAGAAGGCCGAGGGCAAGACGGGCGAGGCGCTCGTCGTCGAGCTCGAGCGTCGTCTCGACGCCCTGGTCCTGCGTTCGGGCATCGCCCGCACGATCTACCAGGCCCGCCAGATGGTCGTTCACGGCCACATCGAGGTCAACGGCGCCAAGGTCGACAAGCCGTCGTTCCGTGTCCGCCCGGACGACGTCATCACCGTGCGCGAGCGCAGCCGCGAGAAGGTTCCGTTCCAGGTCGCCCGTGAGGGTGGCTACGCAGGCGAGGGCGAGACCCCGCGCTACCTGCAGGTCAACCTGAAGGCCCTGGCCTTCCGCCTGGACCGCGACCCGAACCGCAAGGAAATCCCGGTCATCTGCGACGAGCAGCTCGTCGTCGAGTACTACGCCCGCTGATCTTCCGGCAGGCGTAGCCCTCACAGGCTGGTGGAAACCCGCCGCTCCCTCCATGGGGCGGCGGGTTTTCCGCGTTCCGGGGGTACGACACCTCCTACGGCTGGTCCGCCGGCGCCGTGCTGCGCGCGACCCGCGGGCCGGGCACCCCGCCCCGCTCGGCCGGCCGCGGCGCCGGCGCCGCCCCCCCCGCAGCGCCCGCACCACCAGCGCCTCCCCACCCAGCTCCCGGGCCTCGGCCGCGTACGCCGCGTACCGCTCGGCGCCCAGCAGCTAGCCCGCCCGCGCCCGGCACATCAGCCGCGGGGCGCCGAACAGCTGCAGCCCCACCCCGCCCCACATCGGCTCCGCCGCGCCCTGGAGCACCGCGACCTCGGCCGGCTCCCCCTCCGCGACCGTCACCAGCGCGCGGCCTCCAGGAGCCGCCCCACCTCGGCGAGTTCGGCACCCCGCCCGATGAACCCGCTCAGCTCCGAGGGAAGATTGCCCCGGGCGGTATGTCGAAGGGGTCTCTGTCGCATCGGACACGGAGCGTACTGGTCCGGATGCACTGCGTCCAAGATGCGTCGCCCCTACCCCGAATTCGGGTACGGCCGGGTATCCCCGGCGCGATAGGGTCGGAGGACCATTTGTAGGAATCGCTGCCGCCGGCGGTTCGGGTACAGACAGAGAGCGGTGTGACGTGTCCGGTGTAGAGGTGGCCGGGATCATCGTGGCCGTCTTCTGGGCCATCCTGATCTCCTTCCTCGCCGTCGCCCTGGTGCGGCTGGCGCAGGTGCTCAGGGCGACGACCAAGCTGGTGTCCGAAGTGACCGACCAGGCCGTACCGCTCCTGGCCGACGCCTCCAGCACCGTCCGCTCCGCGCGCACCCAGCTCGACCGGGTCGACGCCATCGCGAGCGACGTCCAGGAGGTCACCTCCAACGCCTCCGCGCTGTCCTCCACCGTGGCCACCGCCTTCGGGGGACCGCTGGTGAAGGTCGCGGCCTTCGGCTACGGCGTCCGCAAGGCGCTGGGCAAGGGGGACGCCGCCCCGGGCGGCGTGCCGCCGAAGGCATCCCGCCGTACTGTGATCGTTGGCCGAACGGTGCCGGCCGCCCGGCGCCGGAAGCAGAAGGACTGAGACGCCGATGTTCCGCCGAGCCTTCTGGTTCACCGCAGGCGCAGCCGCCGGCGTGTGGGCCACCACCAAGGTCAACCGTCAGCTCAAGAAGCTGACGCCGGAGAGCCTCGCGGCCCAGGCCGCCGACAAGGCCGTCGAGGCGGGCCACCGCCTCAAGGACTTCGCCCTCGACGTCAAAGCGGGAATGACGCAGCGCGAGGACGAGCTGAACGACGCACTGGGGCTCCACCAGGACCCCGACCGGCCCGACAACGTCACCGCCCTCCCCGGGCCGCGACGGCTGCGGGCCATCGAGAACGACCAGAGCAACCCCCGACCAAAGCTTTCGTACAACCGGAATGAGGACCACTGATGGAGTCGGCTGAAATCCGCCGCCGCTGGCTGAGCTTCTTCGAGGAGCGCGGTCACGCCGTTGTCCCTTCGGCGTCGCTCATCGCGGACGACCCGACTCTGCTGCTGGTCAACGCGGGCATGGTCCCCTTCAAGCCGTACTTCCTCGGTGAGACCAAGCCCCCGGCCCCCCGCGCCACCAGCGTGCAGAAGTGCGTCCGTACGCCGGACATCGAAGAGGTCGGCAAGACCACCCGCCACGGCACGTTCTTCCAGATGTGCGGCAACTTCTCCTTCGGCGACTACTTCAAGGAAGGCGCCATCAAGTACGCCTGGGAGCTGCTCACCAGCTCCGTGGCGGACGGCGGCTACGGCCTCGAGCCCGAGAAGCTCTGGATCACCGTCTACCTCGACGACGACGAGGCCGAGACGATCTGGCGCGACGTCATCGGCGTCCCCGCCGAGCGCATCCAGCGCCTGGGCAAGAAGGACAACTTCTGGTCCATGGGCGTCCCCGGCCCCTGCGGCCCGTGCTCGGAGATCAACTACGACCGCGGCCCGGAGTTCGGCGTCGAGGGCGGCCCGGCCGTCAACGACGAGCGCTACGTGGAGATCTGGAACCTGGTCTTCATGCAGTACGAGCGCGGCGCCGGCGACGGGAAGGAAGACTTCCCGATCCTCGGCGACCTGCCGTCGAAGAACATCGACACCGGTCTCGGTCTCGAGCGCCTCGCCATGATCCTGCAGGGCGTGCAGAACATGTACGAGACCGACACCCTGCGCGTGGTCATGGACAAGGCCACCGAGCTGACCGGCGTCCGGTACGGGGCCGCCCGGGACACCGACGTGTCCATGCGCGTCGTCGCCGACCACATCCGCACCTCCGTCATGCTCATCGGCGACGGCGTCACCCCCGGCAACGAGGGCCGCGGCTACGTGCTGCGCCGCATCATGCGCCGCGCCATCCGCAACATGCGCCTCATGGGCGCCACGGGACCCGTCGTCCAGGACCTCGTCGACGTCGTGATCGACACGATGGGGCAGCAGTACCCGGAGCTCATCACCGACCGCAAGCGCATCGAGACCGTCGCGCTCGCCGAGGAAGCCGCCTTCCTCAAGGCCATCAAGGGTGGCACCAACATCCTCGACACCGCCGTGACCGATACCAAGGCCGCCGGCGGCACGGTCCTCTCCGGTGACAAGGCGTTCCTGCTCCACGACACCTGGGGCTTCCCGATCGACCTCACCCTGGAGATGGCCGCCGAGCAGGGCCTCTCCGTGGACGAGTCCGGCTTCCGCCGCCTGATGCAGGAGCAGCGCGACCGCGCCAAGGCCGACGCCAAGGCCAAGAAGACCGGCCACGCGGACATGTCCGCCTACCGGGAGATCGCCGACGGCGCCGGCGCCACCGAGTTCACCGGCTACGCCACCAACCAGGGCGAGTCCACCATCGTCGGCCTGCTGGTCAACGGCGTCTCCGCGCCCGCCGCCTCCGAGGGCGACGACGTCGAGGTCGTCCTCGACCGCACCCCCTTCTACGCCGAGGGCGGCGGCCAGCTCGCCGACCAGGGCCGCATCAAGCTCGACTCGGGCGCCGTCATCGTCGTCCGCGACGTGCAGCAGCCCGTCCCGGGCGTCTCCGTGCACAAGGGCTCCGTCCAGGTCGGCGAGGTGACGGTGGGCGCCTCCGCGTACGCCGCCATCGACGTGGGCCGCCGCCGGGCCATCGCCCGCGCCCACTCGGCCACGCACCTGACGCACCAGGCGCTGCGCGACGCCCTGGGCCCCACGGCCGCCCAGGCCGGTTCCGAGAACAGCCCCGGCCGCTTCCGCTTCGACTTCGGTTCGCCGAACGCCGTCCCGGGCACCGTCCTCACCGACGTCGAGCAGAAGATCAACGACGTGCTCGCCCGCGAGCTGGACGTCACCGCCGAGATCATGAGCATCGACGAGGCGAAGAAGCAGGGCGCCATCGCCGAGTTCGGCGAGAAGTACGGCGAGCGCGTGCGCGTCGTCACCATCGGCGACTTCTCCAAGGAGCTGTGCGGCGGCACGCACGTCGGCAACACCGCCCAGCTGGGTCTGGTGAAGCTGCTCGGCGAGTCCTCCATCGGCTCCGGCGTGCGCCGCGTCGAGGCCCTGGTGGGCGTGGACGCGTACAACTTCCTCGCCAAGGAGCACACGGTCGTCGCCCAGCTGCAGGAGCTGGTCAAGGGCCGTCCGGAGGAGCTGCCGGAGAAGATCGCCTCGATGCTCGGCAAGCTGAAGGACGCCGAGAAGGAGATCGAGAAGTTCCGCGCGGAGAAGGTCCTCCAGGCCGCCGCCGGTCTCGCCGCCAACGCCCAGGACATCCACGGCGTCGCCCTGGTCGTCGGCCAGGTGGCGGACGGCATCGGCGCCGACGACCTGCGCAAGCTGGTCCTCGACGTCCGCGTGCGGATCCCCGGCGACCGTCCGGCGGTCGTGGCCCTGTTCACCGTCGCGGGCGGCCGCCCGCTGACCGTCATCGCGACCAACGAGGCGGCCCGCGAGCGCGGTCTCAAGGCCGGTGACCTGGTCCGTACGGCCGCCAAGACCCTCGGCGGCGGCGGTGGCGGCAAGCCGGACGTCGCCCAGGGCGGCGGCCAGAACCCGGCTGCCGTCCCGGAGGCCATCAGCGCCGTCGAGCGCCTCGTCGTCGAGACGGCCTGACGATGACACTGCGCCGCGGCCGCCGACTGGCCATCGACGTCGGGGACGCCCGGATCGGGGTCGCGTCCTGCGACCCCGATGGGGTGTTGGCCACACCGGTGGAAACCGTTCCGGGCCGGGACATCCCCTTCGCCCACCGGCGGCTGCGGCAGCTCGTCGAGGAGTACGAGCCCCTCGAAGTCGTGGTCGGCCTCCCCCGCTCGCTCAGCGGGCGGGAAGGGCCGGCCGCGGCCAAGGTGCGCGCCTTCGCGAACGAACTCGCCAAGGGCATCAAGCCGGTGACGGTCCGTCTGGTGGACGAGCGGATGACCACGGTCACCGCCGCCCAGGGGCTGCGCGCCTCCGGCAGGAACGCGAAGAAGGGCCGGTCGGTCATCGACCAGGCCGCCGCTGTGGTGATCCTTCAGAACGCTCTTGAGACCGAACGGGTATCAGGTAATCCGCCTGGCGAGTGCGTCGAAGTGGTTGTCTGATCGCGATACGGTAACGTTCCGCGCGATGAGACGGCATTCGAACAGCCGTCGCCCACCGTCAAAGAGGCGGAACCGGGTGCCACGGACGACGGAGTCCATGGCCCCGCGTCTCGCGGCTCTAGGGGACCGATGACTGAGTATGGCCGGGGCCGTGGCCCCGAACCCTGGCACCCTGAGGACCCCCTGTACGGGGACCAGGGGTGGACCGGGCACCAGACCCAGCAGGGCCAGGTGCCGTACGCCGGTGCCCCGCAGCAGGAGTACCAGCAGGAGCCCCAGTACCAGCAGCAGTACCCCCAGCAGCCGCAGTACCAGGAGTACCAGCAGTACCCCGAGTACCAGCAGCAGCAGTACGCGCAGCAGCAGTACGCCCAGCCGCAGCAGGGGTACGCCCCGCAGCAGGCTCAGCATCCCCAGCAGGCTCAGCACCCGCAGCAGGCTCAGCCGCCGCACCAGTACACGCCGCAGCAGGGGCAGCCCCCGCAGCAGGGGCAGCCCCAGCAGCCGGTGTACGACAGCCAGGGCTGGGACACCGGCCAGAGCCAGTACACGGCCGCGGTGCAGACCGACCCGTACGCGGGGGCGGACTACGCCCAGCACCCGTCGGCCGGCTACCCGGGCGAGACCCCCGACCTCTACGGCACGGCCGAGGCCTACCCGCCGCCGCAGCCCCCGGGCCGGCGCCACCTGGAGCCGGAACCGGTCGAGCAGGAGGAGCCCGAGAGCGACCTCCCCGTCGGCGGCGCGGGTCGCGACGGCGAGGACGACGGTGACGGAGACGAGCCCGCGGGCCGTCGCGGCGGCCGTTCGCCGAAGGGCGGCAAGAAGCAGCGCAGCGGCACGGCCTGCCTGCTCGCCGCCGTGGTCATCCTCGGCGTGGTCGGTGGTGGCGGCTACTACGGCTACACCTACATCAAGGCCAGGTTCGCCCCTGCCGAGGACTTCGCGGGCGAGGGCGCCGGCGAGGTCGTCGACGTGGAGATCCCCAAGGGCGCGGGCCTGGGGCAGATGGGCCGCATCCTCAAGGAGGCCGGCGTCGTCGCCAGCGCCCAGGCCTTCGTCGACGCGGCGAACGCCAACCCCAAGGGCAAGTCCATCCAGCCGGGTGTCTACCCGATGAACAAGAAGATGTCGGGTGCGGCCGCCGTCGCGCTGATGATCGACCCCACCAAGCTGAACGTCATCACCGTCACCGAGGGCATGCGCAACTCCAAGGTGTACGAGGCGATCGACAAGAAGCTGAGCAAGCCGGAGGGCACCACCCGGGAGATCGCCCTGCGCGACGCCAAGAACCTGGGGCTGCCGGCCTGGGCCGGGAACAACCCCAAGCTCATGGACCCGCTCGAGGGCTTCCTGTTCCCGACGCGCTACGACCTCAGCAAGGACAGCACACCCGAGTCGCTGCTCAAGCAGATGGTCAAGAACGCCACCGACAAGTACGCGGAGCTGGGCATCGAGGCCAAGGCCAAGGAGCTGGGGCTGGAGAACCCGCTCCAGGTCGTCACGGTCGCCAGCCTCGTCAACGCCGAGGGCAAGAACCACGACGACTTCCGCAAGATGTCCGAGGTCGTCTACAACCGCATGAAGAAGACCAACGACGTCACGAACCAGAAGATCGAGTTCGACTCGACGTACAACTACGCCAAGAACCAGAGCGAGATCAACTTCAACCTCAAGGAAGCCCAGGCGTTCAACAACCCGTACAACACCCACTTCATCAAGGGGCTGCCCGTCGGCCCCATCGGGAACCCGGGCATGGACGCCCTTACCGCTACGCTCAACCCGGACCACGGCGGCTGGATGTTCTTCGTGTCGGTCGACGGCAACACGACGACCTTCACCAAGACCTACGACGAGCACCTCAAGCTCGTCGCCGAGTTCCAGGAACGGCAGAAGCAGAAGAACGGCGGGTAGCAGGACATGACACGGATACGGGCCGCGGTGCTGGGTTCGCCCATCGAGCACTCGCTCTCACCGGTGCTCCACCGTGCCGCCTACGGGGAGCTCGGCCTCGACGACTGGTCGTACGACCGCTTCGAGATCGACGAGGCCGCGCTCCCCGGGTTCGTCGCCGGGCTCGGCCCCGAGTGGGCCGGGCTGTCGCTGACCATGCCGCTCAAGCGGGCTGTCATCCCGCTGCTGGACGGCGTCAGCGACACGGCGGCCTGCGTCGAGGCCGTCAACACGGTCGTCCTCACACGGGACGGCCGACGCCTGGGCGACAACACCGACATCCCCGGCATCGTCGCCGCGCTCCACGAGCGCGGCGTCGAGAAGGTCCCCTCGGCCGCCGTCCTCGGGGCCGGGGCCACCGCCTCCTCGGCGCTGGCCGCGCTCTCGCGGATCTGCACCGGCGAGGTCACGGCGTACGTCCGCTCGTCGGCGCGCGCCGGCGAGATGCGCCGGTGGGGCGAGCGGCTCGGCGTCCCCGTCCGCACGGCCGACTGGTCCGAGGCCGCAGCGGCGCTGGAGGCGCCCCTGGTCATCGCGACCACCCCGGCCGGAGCCACCGACGAACTGGCCGCGGCGGTCCCGGCCGCCCCGGGCACCCTCTTCGACGTCCTGTACGACCCCTGGCCGACGGCCCTGGCCGCCGCCTGGTCACAGCGCGGGGGCAAGCTCCTGGGCGGCCTGGACCTGCTGGTGCACCAGGCGGTCCTCCAGGTCGAGCAGATGACGGGCCGCTCCCCGGCGCCGCTCCAAGTGATGCGGCGCGCAGGCCTCGCGGCCCTCTCAGGAGCCCGCTGAGGCTCCGGCGCGGCCGGCCGGTCCCGTCGGCGGGCGATCTTGGCGGGATTGTGGCTACTCGGCGGTAATATCACCCGCTACCCTGTTCACCTGCACTTTTACAGGGGGATGGGATGGACGGAACGGACACGGAGCAGCTACTCGCGTCGAAGTGGGACCTCCCCTTGGCGCTCTTCAGCCTGATCAGGGTGGCCTTCGGAGACTTGCCGGTATGGGCCAAGGCCGTCGTCTTCGGACTCCTCGGTTCCGTCGGCGTGTGGACGGCGATCAGCTGGCTCCGCGGCCGCCGCAGCCGCGTCCGCTGACCTCCAAGGCGTCCGACAGCTGGACCGGGGCCCAAGAAACCACTCCGGACGTGGGAGGATTCGGGTGAGGCGGGTCCGGGCCGCGCACCCGATCGCGCCGTCGCAGTACCAGGCGCGAGCATGAGGAGCATCGTTGAGCAGGTTGCGTTGGCTGACCGCGGGAGAGTCGCACGGACCGGCACTGGTCGCGACGCTGGAGGGTCTTCCCGCCGGCGTCCCGGTCACCACCGAGCTGGTGGCCGATCACCTGGCCCGTCGCCGGCTCGGCTATGGCCGCGGTGCCCGGATGAAGTTCGAGCAGGACGAGATCACCTTCCTCGGCGGCGTCCGCCACGGCCTGTCCCAGGGCTCCCCGATCGCGGTCATGATCGGCAACACCGAGTGGCCCAAGTGGGAGACCGTCATGTCGGCCGACCCGGTCGACCCCTCGCTCCTCAAGGACACCGGCCGCAACGCGCCGCTGACCCGTCCGCGCCCCGGCCACGCCGACCTCGCGGGCATGCAGAAGTACGGCTTCGACGAGGCCCGGCCGATCCTGGAGCGCGCCAGCGCCCGTGAGACCGCCGCCCGCGTCGCCCTCGGCGCCGTCGCCCGCTCCTTCATCAAGGAGGTCGCGGGCATCGAGATCGTCTCCCACGTGGTCGAGCTGGCCGCCGCCAAGGCCCCGTACGGAGTCCTCCCCACCCCCGCCGACGTCGACAAGCTCGACGCCGACCCGGTGCGCTGCCTCGACGCCGACGCCAGCAAGGCGATGGTCGCGGAGATCGACCAGGCCCACAAGGACGGCGACACCCTCGGCGGCGTCGTCGAGGTGCTGGCCTACGGCGTCCCGGTCGGCCTCGGCTCGCACGTCCACTGGGACCGCCGGCTCGACGCCCGCCTCGCCGGAGCCCTCATGGGCATCCAGGCCATCAAGGGCGTCGAGGTCGGCGACGGCTTCGAGCTCGCCCGCGTGCCCGGCTCCAAGGCCCACGACGAGATCGTCTCCACCCCCGAGGGCATCAAGCGCACCTCCGGCCGCTCCGGCGGGACCGAAGGCGGCCTGACCACCGGCGAACTGCTCCGCGTCCGCGCCGCGATGAAGCCCATCGCGACCGTTCCGCGCGCCCTCGCCACCATCGACGTCGCCACCGGCGAGGCGACCGTGGCCCACCACCAGCGCTCCGACGTCTGCGCCGTGCCGGCCGCCGGCATCGTCGCCGAGGCGATGGTCGCCCTCGTGCTGGCCGACGCCGTCGTCGAGAAGTTCGGCGGCGACTCGGTGCCCGAGACCCGCCGCAACGTCCGGGCCTACCTCGACAACCTGCAGATCCGGTGACGGCCGGACCGCTCGTCGTCCTCGTCGGACCCATGGGGTCCGGCAAGTCCACGGTGGGGGCGCTGCTCGCCGAGCGGCTCGGCGTCCCCTACCGGGACACCGACGCGGACATCGTCACGGCCCAGGGCCGGCCGATCTCCGACATCTTCGTCGACGAGGGCGAGCCGTACTTCCGCGAGCTGGAACGGCAGGCCGTCGCGGCCGCCGTCGCCGAGCACACCGGAGTCCTCGCCCTCGGCGGCGGAGCCGTCCTCGACGAGGGCACCCGAGAACTGCTGACCGGCCTGCCCGTCGCCTATCTCTCGATGGACGTCGAGGAAGCCGTACGGCGCGTGGGCCTCGGCGCCGCGCGCCCGCTGCTCGCCGTCAACCCGCGCCGCCAGTGGCGCGAGCTGATGGAGGCCAGACGCCCCCTCTACACCGAAGTCGCGCGCGTCGTCGTGGCCACCGACGACCGCACCCCCGAAGAGGTCGCCCAGGCGGTCCTCGACGCTCTGGAGTTGAAGGACGTATGACAGACCAGGTGACGCGGATCCACGTCGGCGGAAGCGCCGGCCATGACCCGTACGACGTGCTGGTCGGGCAGCAGCTGCTCGGCGAGCTCGGCTCCCTGATCGGTACGAAGGCCCAGCGGGTCGCCGTGATCCACCCCGAGGCCCTCGCCTCGACCGGTGAGGCGCTGCGCGACGACCTCGCCGACCAGGGCTACGAGGCGATCGCCATCCAGGTGCCGAACGCCGAAGAGGCCAAGACGGTCGAGGTCGCCGCGTACTGCTGGAAGGCGCTGGGCCAGTCCGGCTTCACCCGCACCGACGTCATCGTCGGCGTCGGCGGGGGAGCCACCACAGACCTGGCGGGCTTCGTCGCGGCCAGCTGGCTGCGCGGCGTGCGCTGGGTCGCCGTACCGACCACCGTCCTGGCGATGGTGGACGCGGCCGTCGGCGGCAAGACAGGCATCAACACCGCCGAGGGCAAGAACCTCGTGGGCGCCTTCCACCCGCCGGCCGGCGTGCTCTGCGACCTGGCGGCGCTGGAGTCCCTGCCGGTCAACGACTACATCAGCGGCCTCGCCGAGATCATCAAGGCCGGATTCATCGCCGACCCGGTGATCCTCGACCTGATCGAGGAGGACCCGCAGGCGGCCCGTACGCCCGCCGGTCCGCACACCGCCGAACTGATCGTGCGCTCCATCCAGGTCAAGGCCGACGTCGTCTCCAGCGACCTCAAGGAGTCGGGACTCCGCGAGATCCTCAACTACGGCCACACCCTCGCGCACGCCATCGAGAAGAACGAGCGCTACAAGTGGCGGCACGGCGCGGCCGTGTCGGTCGGCATGGTCTTCGCCGCCGAACTCGGCCGGCTCGCCGGCCGCCTCGACGACGCGACCGCCGACCGGCACAAGGAGGTCCTCGCCTCCGTCGGGCTGCCGCTGACCTACCGCGGCGACCAGTGGCCCAAGCTGCTCCAGACCATGCAGGTCGACAAGAAGTCCCGCGGCAACCTGCTGCGCTTCATCGTCCTCGACGGCCTGGGCAAGCCGACCGTCCTGGAGGGCCCCGACCCGGCACACCTGATCGCCGCCTACGGCGAGGTGTCGGCGTGAGCCGGCCCGTCCTCGTGCTGAACGGCCCGAACCTGGGCCGGCTCGGCTCGCGCGAGCCCGACGTGTACGGGGCCACCTCGTACGCGGGCCTGGTGGAGAGCTGCCGGTCGCTGGGCGAGGAACTCGGCTTCGACGTCGAGGTCCGCGAGACCAACGACGAGGGTGAGATCATCCGCTGGCTGCACGAGGCGGCGGACGGGAAGATCCCCGTGGTCATCAACCCGGGGGCCTTCACCCACTACTCGTACGGCATGCGGGACGCGGCCGCGCAGCGTACGGCGCCGCTGATCGAGGTGCACATCTCCAACCCGTACGCCCGTGAGGAGTTCCGGCACACCTCGGTCATCGCGGCCGTGGCGACCGGGACCGTGGCGGGCTTCGGTATCGGCTCCTACCGGCTGGCGCTGCGTGCGCTGGCGGACGAGATCGACTCCTGACACACCCCGCCCGGGGCCTGGTGGACGGTCGGGCCTCCGCGGTCATATAACGTTCTCGCATCAGTCGCAGGAACGAGACGGAGTGGCAGCGGATGCACCAAGGAGTGGGTGGCGGGGGCTGGGGGCAGCCGGGGCAGCGTCCTGCGGCGCCCCCGCAGCCGCCCATACCCCCGGCGCAGGGCTGGCCGGGTTCGCACCCGCCCCCGCCGCCGTCCCAGCAGCAGGCCCCGTCCCCGCACCAGGCGCCGGCGCCGCCGCCCCAGGTGGCGCCCGTACCGGAAGCCACCGGGCACATCCCGCTGCCGCCCGCGGTGGCGGGGACCGGCGGCGCCGTGCTCGCCGTACTGCTGATCGGGCCCGCCGGCGCGGGCAAGACCACCGTGGCCCGGCACTGGGCCAGCACCCGTCCCGTGCCCACCGCGCACGTCAGCCTGGACGACGTGCGCGAATGGGTCTGCTCCGGCTTCGCCGACCCGCAGGCCGGCTGGAACGAGCACTCCGAGGCCCAGTACCGGCTCGCCCGCCGCACCTGCGGTTTCGCGGCCCGCAACTACCTGGCCAACGGCATCTCCTGCATCCTCGACGACGCCGTCTTCCCCGACCGGCCCGTGGTGGGACTGGGCGGCTGGAAGCGGCACGTGGGACCGACGCTGCTGCCGGTCGTGCTCCTGCCCGGCCTGGAGATCGTCCTGGAGCGCAACGCCGAGCGCTCCGGCAACCGCCGGCTCTCCGACGAGGAGGTCGCCCGCATCCACGGCCGGATGGCCGGCTGGTACGGCTCCGGACTGCCGATCATCGACAACTCCCAGCTCGACGTCGAAGGCACCGCCCGCGCTCTCGACGAGGCCCTGGCCAGAGCCCTCCCGGCACCCGGCGGCTGGTAGCGCTCCCGCCGGGGTCGCAGGAGGGGCCAGGGGAGTCGGCCCGTCGCGGCGGGCCCGTGCCGCGCCTCGTCCGGACGCGCTCGCCGGGCCGGATCCGCACGGCGCTCGTACGCTCGAAGACATGTCAGACGTGTACGCCGCCCGTCGGGGCCTGCTTCGCGACCGATGCGCCGCCGCGGGGAACGCCGCAGCGCTGATCACGCGTCCGGCGAACGTCCGCTACCTCTCCGGGGCGTCACCGCTCGGCGCCGTACTGCTCGTCGGACCGACCGAGGACGCGATGTTCTGCGCCGGCGCGCCCACCGGCGAGGCCGACGAGGGCCGCCTCGACGAACACCTCCGAGTCACCGTGCTGGCCGGCCGCGGCGGGGATCCCGCCGTCGCGGCGGCCGACGCCGCCTCCTCCGTACGTGCCGACTCGCTCGCCGTGGAGGAGCACCACCTCACCGTCGCCCGGCACCGGGCCCTGCGGTCCGTCGCGCCCAAGCTGCGCCTCGCCGACCTCGGCAACGCGGTGGAGCAGCAGCGCCTCGTCAAGGACGAGGGCGAGATCGCCTGTCTGCGGATCGCCGCCGAGATCGCCGACCAGGCACTGGGCGAGCTGCTGGAGTCCATCCTCGTCGGGCGCACCGAACGCCACCTCGCGCTGGAGCTGGAGCGCCGGCTCGTCGACCACGGCGCGGACGGCCCCGCCTTCCCGACCTCGGTCGGCACCGGCCCGCACTCCGGCCACTCCCGGCACCGGCCCTCCGACCGCAGGGTGGAGGAGGGGGACTTCCTCTCCGTCTGCCTGGGTGCCAACTACCGCGGCTACCGGTGCGAGATCGGCCGGACCTTCGTCATCGGCACCACCCCGGCCGACTGGCAGATCGAGCTCTACGACTGCGTCTTCACCGCCCAGCGGGCTGGCCGGGAGGCGCTCCTGCCGGGGGCCGCCTACCGGGAAGTGGACCACGCGGCCCGGTCCGTGCTGGACTCCGCGGGGCACGCGGAAGCCCTCGCTCCATCGACGGGACACGGTGTCGGCCTCGAAATCGACGAGGACCCGCAGCTTGCACCTACGGCAATGGGTAAACTGGACGCTTGCGTGCCGGTCACCGTCGAACCGGGGGTTCACCTCCCCGGCCGGGGAGGTGTCCGGATCGATGACACGCTCGTCGTACGCCCCGAGGCGGACGGCGGTCCCGAGCTACTCACCATTACGACCAAGGAGCTGCTCGCGCTCTAGCCCGCACTGCCGGGTAGTGCGCGCACCCGTGGTCTTCCAGTGCAGGAGATTCCGCAACCGTGGCTTCCACGAACGACCTCAAGAACGGCATGGTGCTCAAGCTCGACGGTGACCAGCTCTGGTCCGTCGTCGAGTTCCAGCACGTCAAGCCCGGCAAGGGCCCGGCCTTCGTGCGCACCAAGCTCAAGCACGTGCTCTCCGGCAAGGTCGTCGACAAGACCTTCAACGCCGGCACGAAGGTCGAGACGGCCACCATCGACCGCCGTGACATGCAGTTCTCTTACATGGACGGCGAGTACTTCGTCTTCATGGACATGCAGACCTACGACCAGCTGATGGTCGACAAGAAGGCCGTCGGCGACACCGCCAACTTCCTCATCGAGGGCTTCACCGCCTCCGTGGCCCAGCACGAGGGCGAGGTGCTCTACGTCGAGCTCCCGGCCGCCGTCGAGCTGACCATCGAGCACACCGACCCGGGTGTCCAGGGTGACCGCTCCACCGGCGGCACCAAGCCCGCCAAGCTGGAGACCGGCCACGAGATCCAGGTCCCGCTCTTCGTCACCACCGGCGAGAAGATCAAGGTCGACACCCGCACCAGCGCCTACCTCGGCCGGGTGAACAGCTAACCGTGGCTGCCCGGAGCAACGCGCGCAAGCGCGCCTTCCAGATCCTCTTCGAGGCCGACCAGCGCGGGGTGTCCGTCCGCGAGGTCCTCGCGGACTGGATCCGCCACGCGCGGTCGGACGACCGGCAGCCGCCGGTCAGCGCCTTCACGATGGATCTTGTCGAGGGTTACGCCGACAAGGTGAACCGCATCGACGACCTGATCGTCACCTACGCCGTGGACTGGGAACTCGACCGCATGCCGGTCGTGGACCGGAACATCGTGCGGCTCGGTGCCTACGAGCTGATCTGGGTGGACGACACCCCGGACGCCGTGGCCATCGACGAGGCCGTCCAGCTCGCCAAGGAGTTCTCCACGGACGAGTCCCCCTCGTTCGTAAACGGGCTGCTGGCCCGCTTCAAGGACCTGAAGCCGAGCCTGCGGCGCAGCGAGAGCTGACCGGACGCCGCCCACGGCGGCACCGGCACCGCCATTCGGAAGGGCCCGCAGCGCACGCGCTGCGGGCCCTTCCGTTGTCGCCCCTACGGCCTCGGGGCGCGGGGGACGGAAAAACCGGTGGGTGCCGGGCCCCCGCAAGGGCCCGGCACCCACCGGTAAACGTTTCTGCTGGTGTGGAGCGTGAGGGTCAGACGTCCTCGTGCGCCACCGCGCGACGGGCATCCGCGTCGAGCACGCCCCAGCTGATGAGCTGCTCGGTCAGGACCGAGGGCGACTGGTCGTAGATGACGGCCAGGGTGCGCAGGTCGTCCTGGCGGATCGACAGCACCTTGCCGTTGTAGTCACCGCGCTGGCTCTGGATCGTCGCCGCGTAACGCTGCAGCGGGCCGGCCTTCTCGGCGGGGACGCCCGCCAGCCGCTCCAGGTCGAGGCGCAGCTTCGGCGGCGGCTCGGCCGCTCCGCCGGGAGTCGTGCCCGGCAGGAGTTCCTGCACCGGCACCCCGTAGAAGTCCGCCAGCTCGGCCAGGCGCTGGACGGTCACGGCGCGGTCCCCGCGCTCGTACGACCCGACCACCACGGCCTTCCACCGGCCCTGCGACTTCTCCTCGACACCGTGGAGGGAAAGGCCCTGCTGGGTGCGGATGGCGCGGAGCTTGGCCCCGAGCTGTTTGGCGTATTCGCTGGACATAACGCTCCCGGACGCTGTGACGCTGTGACTGCATGGACACTGCGACTACACAACTACGTGCGGCTCCGCCGCGCGGCTGGTAACTCACTGTGAGGTTACGCAGCGTTACTTGGGTGCGTCAAGCCGAATGGTCTCCATCCCCCCGCCAGGGCGGCGCCAGCAGCCCCGTGGGCGCCCCTGCGCGGACCCCGGGTGCCGAGCCACCACCGCCGCCCTGGTACCGTGGGACACGTACATCAGACGTCCTTTAAGGTCCGTCCCGTGAGGCGGAGAAGGAGGTCCTTTTCATGGACGCCCAGCAGAACTCCGATTCCGCGCGCCCCGTACTGGAGGCGCAGGACATCGCACGGGTCCTGACCCGTATCGCCCACGAGATCGTCGAACGCGCCAAGGGCGCCGACGACGTGGTGCTCCTCGGCATCCCCACCCGCGGTGTGTACCTGGCCCGCCGGCTGGCGGCCAAGCTCGAAGAGATCACCGGCACGAAGATCCCCGTCGGCTCCCTCGACATCACCATGTACCGCGACGACCTGCGGATGAAGCCCGCCCGCGCGATCGGCCGCACCGAGATCCCCGGTGACGACCTCGACGGCCGCCTCGTCGTCCTCGTCGACGACGTCCTCTTCTCCGGCCGCACCATCCGCGCCGCGCTCGACGCCCTCGGCGACCTCGGCCGCCCCCGCGCCGTACAGCTCGCGGTCCTGGTCGACCGCGGCCACCGCGAACTGCCGATCCGCGCCGACTACGTCGGCAAGAACCTCCCCACGTCGCTGCGGGAGACCGTCAAGGTCCAGCTCCAGGAGGAGGACGGCCGTGACGCCGTGCTGCTCGGCCAGCGGACCGCCCAGGCAGCAGGGCAGTAGCCCACCACGACGACGGACCCCGGCGGGGTCCGCGCCGAGCCCTGCCCTGCCCGCCCGCACCCCTGCACGTCCGTCCGCCTGCATGCCCTCCCGACCTACGGAGCCATCCAGATGAAGCGCCACCTCATCTCGGCCGCCGATCTCACGCGCGACGACGCCGTCCTGATCCTCGACACCGCCGAGGAGATGGCCCGCGTCGCGGACCGGCCGATCAAGAAGCTGCCCACCCTGCGCGGCCTCACCGTCGTCAACCTCTTCTTCGAGGACTCGACCCGCACCCGGATCTCCTTCGAAGCGGCCGCCAAGCGGCTCTCCGCCGACGTCATCAACTTCTCCGCCAAGGGCTCATCGGTTTCCAAGGGCGAATCCCTGAAGGACACCGCGCTGACCCTGGAGGCGATGGGCGCCGACGCCGTCGTCATCCGCCACCACGCCTCCGGCGCCCCCTACCGGCTCGCGACCTCCGGCTGGATCGACTCCGCCGTGGTCAACGCCGGCGACGGCACCCACGAGCACCCCACCCAGGCCCTGCTGGACGCCTTCACCATGCGCCGCCGCCTCGTCGGCCGCGACGCCGGCCTCGGCAAGGACCTCAGCGGCCGCCGCATCACCATCGTCGGCGACGTCCTGCACAGCCGCGTGGCCCGCTCCAACGTCCACCTGCTGCACACCCTCGGCGCCGAGGTCACCCTGGTGGCCCCGCCCACCCTGGTGCCGATCGGCGTCGAGACCTGGCCGTGCGAGGTCTCGTACAGCCTCGACGACGTGCTGCCGAAGTCGGATGCGGTGATGATGCTCCGTGTGCAGCGCGAACGCATGAACGCCGCCTTCTTCCCGACCGAGCGCGAGTACTCCCGCCGGTACGGCCTCGACGGCGACCGCATGGCCAAGATGCCCGAGCACGCCATCGTGATGCACCCCGGCCCGATGAACCGCGGCATGGAGATCACCGCCCAGGTCGCCGACTCCGACCGCTGCACGGCCGTCGAGCAGGTCGCCAACGGCGTCTCCACCCGCATGGCCGTCCTCTACCTGCTGCTCGGAGGCTCCGAGCCCGCCGTCACCACCGCCCGTACCGAGGAGAGCAAGTAACCATGAGCAAGATCCTTATCCGTGGTGCGAAGGTACTCGGCGGCGAGGCGCAGGACGTCCTGATCGACGGCGAGACCATCGCGGCCACCGCCAGGACCGGCGAAATCGACTGGAGTGGCACCGGCCTGTCCGCCGAGGGCGCGACCGTCATCGAGGCCGAGGGCCAGGTCCTCCTCCCCGGCCTCGTCGACCTGCACACCCACCTGCGCGAGCCCGGCCGCGAGGACTCCGAGACCGTCCTGACGGGCACCCGCGCCGCCGCCTCCGGCGGCTACACCGCCGTCTTCGCCATGGCGAACACCTTCCCCGTCGCCGACACCGCCGGCGTCGTCGAGCAGGTCTGGCGCCTGGGCAAGGAGTCCGGCTACTGCGACGTGCAGCCCATCGGCGCCGTCACCGTCGGCCTGGAGGGCAAGCAGCTCTCCGAGCTGGGCGCCATGCACGACTCCGCCGCCCGCGTCACCGTCTTCTCCGACGACGGCAAGTGCGTCGACGACGCCGTGATCATGCGCCGGGCCCTGGAGTACGTGAAGGCCTTCGGCGGCGTCGTCGCCCAGCACGCCCAGGAGCCCCGCCTCACCGAGGGCGCCCAGATGAACGAGGGCGTCGTCTCCGCCGAGCTGGGCCTCGGCGGCTGGCCCGCCGTCGCCGAGGAGTCGATCATCGCCCGCGACGTGCTCCTCGCCGAGCACGTCGGCTCCCGCGTCCACATCTGCCACCTCTCCACCGCCGGCTCCGTCGAGATCGTCCGCTGGGCCAAGTCCCGCGGCATCGACGTCACCGCCGAGGTCACCCCGCACCACCTGCTCCTCACCGACGAGCTGGTCCGCTCGTACAACGCGGTCTACAAGGTCAACCCGCCGCTGCGCACCGAGCGCGACGTCATGGCCCTGCGCGAGGCCCTCGCCGACGGCACGATCGACATCGTCGCCACCGACCACGCCCCGCACCCCCACGAGGACAAGGACTGCGAGTGGGCCTCCGCCGCCATGGGCATGGTCGGCCTGGAGACCGCGCTCTCCGTCGTCCAGCAGACGATGGTGGAGACCGGACTCCTCGACTGGGCGGGCGTCGCCGAGCGGATGTCCTTCGCCCCGGCGCGCATCGGCAGCCTGGAGAACCACGGCCGTCCCGTCTCGGCAGGTGAACCCGCGAACCTGACCTTGGTCGATACCTCGTACCGTGGTGTCGTGGACCCCGCACACTTCGCCTCCCGGAGCCGCAACACGCCTTACGAGGGCCGTGAGCTCCCGGGACGCGTCACTCACACCTTCCTGCGGGGCCGGGCAACGGTCGTGGACGGGACACTGGCGTGACACCTGCAGTAATCCAACTGGCCGCCGAGGCCGCCGAACGACAGTCGGCGGAGGTGACCGAAGTCGGCGCCCGCATCGCGTGGGTGGTCGGCCTGGTCGTCTTCATCGCGTTCGTGTACTGGCTGATGCGGCAGGGCTGGAAATGGCGAGGGGCTCTGCAGAACGATCTGCCCGAGCTCCCCGCCGCCCCCGACGGCCTCCCCGCGCACCGGCTGGCCCTGACCGGCCGGTACCACGGCTCCACCACCGCCGGGCAGTGGCTCGACCGGATCGTCGCCCACGGCCTGGGCCTGCGCAGCCGGGTCGAGCTCACGCTCACCGACGCGGGCCTCGACGTGGTCCGACCGGGTGCAGGCGACTTCTTCGTACCGGCCGCGCAGCTGCGCGGCGCCCGCCTCGACAAGGGGATCGCGGGCAAGGTACTCACCGAGGGCGGTCTGCTCGTCGTCACCTGGGCGCACGGCGGCAAGCTGATCGACTCCGGATTCCGCTCCGACCGCGCGGCCGAACACGCCGCATGGGTCGAAGCCATCAACCTCATGAACCCATCCATCACGACGGAAGGCGCCGAACGATGACGACCTCCACCAGGGGAGCAGCCAAAGCTCCCGCCGTACTCGTCCTGGAGGACGGCCGCATCTTCCGCGGCCGCGCCTACGGCGCAGTGGGGGAGACCTTCGGCGAGGCCGTGTTCTCCACCGGCATGACCGGCTACCAGGAGACCCTCACCGACCCGTCGTACCACCGGCAGGTCGTCGTGATGACCGCCCCCCACGTGGGCAACACCGGCGTCAACGACGAGGACCCCGAGTCCTCCCGCATCTGGGTCTCCGGCTACGTCGTGCGCGACCCCGCCCGCGTCCCCTCCAACTGGCGCTCCCGGCGCACGCTGGACGAGGAACTCGTCGCGCAGGGCGTCGTCGGCATCTCCGGCATCGACACCCGCGCCCTGACCCGCCACCTGCGCGAGCGCGGCGCCATGCGCGTCGGCATCTTCTCCGGCGAGTCCTGGGTCGGCATCCGCGACGAGGCCCTCCTGGCCAAGGTCCGCTCCCAGCCCGAGATGAAGGGCGCGAACCTCGCCGCCGAGGTCGCCACCAAGGAGGCGTACGTCGTCCCCGCGATCGGCGAGAAGCGCTTCACCGTCGCCGCCGTCGACCTCGGCATCAAGGGCATGACCCCGCACCGCATGGCCGAGCGCGGCATCGAGGTCCACGTGCTGCCCGCCACCGCCACCGTCGAGGACGTGTACGCGGTCAACCCGGACGGCGTGTTCTTCTCCAACGGCCCGGGCGACCCGGCCACCGCCGACGGCCCCGTCGCCGTCATGCAGGGCGTCCTGGAGCGCAAGACCCCGCTCTTCGGCATCTGCTTCGGCAACCAGATCCTCGGCCGCGCGCTCGGCTTCGGCACCTACAAGCTGAAGTACGGCCACCGCGGCATCAACCAGCCCGTCCAGGACCGCACCACCGGCAAGGTCGAGGTCACCGCGCACAACCACGGCTTCGCCGTGGACGCGCCCCTCGACAAGGTGTCCGAGACCCCCTACGGCCGCGCCGAGGTCTCGCACGTCTGCCTGAACGACAACGTGGTCGAAGGCCTCCAGCTGCTCGACCAGCCGGCCTTCTCCGTCCAGTACCACCCCGAAGCGGCCGCGGGCCCGCACGACGCCGCGTACCTCTTCGACCGCTTCACGTCTTTGATGAGCACCGCCCAGATGGAGGCCGATCGTGCCTAAGCGCTCCGATATCCAGTCCGTCCTGGTCATCGGCTCCGGCCCGATCGTCATCGGACAGGCCGCCGAGTTCGACTACTCCGGCACCCAGGCCTGCCGCGTCCTCAAGGCCGAAGGCCTGCGCGTCATCCTGGTCAACTCCAACCCGGCGACGATCATGACCGACCCGGAGATCGCCGACGCCACGTACGTCGAGCCGATCACCCCCGAGTTCGTCGAGAAGATCATCGCGAAGGAGCGCCCCGACGCGCTGCTCCCGACCCTCGGCGGCCAGACCGCGCTGAACACCGCCATCTCCATGCACGAGCAGGGGGTGCTGGAGAAGTACGGCGTCGAGCTCATCGGCGCCAACGTCGAGGCCATCAACAAGGGCGAGGACCGCGACCTCTTCAAGGGCGTCGTCGAGGCCGTCAAGGCCAAGATCGGTTACGGCGAGTCCGCCCGCTCGGTCATCTGCCACTCGATGGACGACGTCCTCAAGGGCGTCGAGACCCTCGGCGGCTACCCCGTCGTCGTCCGCCCCTCCTTCACGATGGGCGGCGCCGGCTCCGGCTTCGCCCACGACGAGGACGAGCTGCGCCGCATCGCCGGCCAGGGCCTCACGCTCTCCCCGACCACCGAGGTGCTCCTGGAGGAGTCCATCCTCGGCTGGAAGGAGTACGAGCTGGAGCTGATGCGCGACACCAAGGACAACGTGGTCGTCGTCTGCTCCATCGAGAACTTCGACCCGATGGGCGTCCACACCGGCGACTCCATCACCGTCGCCCCCGCCATGACGCTCACCGACCGCGAGTACCAGCGGCTGCGCGACATCGGCATCGCGATCATCCGCGAGGTCGGCGTCGACACCGGCGGCTGCAACATCCAGTTCGCGATCGACCCGGTCGACGGCCGCGTCATCGTCATCGAGATGAACCCGCGCGTCTCGCGCTCCTCGGCGCTCGCGTCGAAGGCCACCGGCTTCCCGATCGCCAAGATCGCCGCCAAGCTGGCCATCGGCTACACGCTCGACGAGGTCCCCAACGACATCACCGAGAAGACGCCGGCCTCCTTCGAGCCGACCCTCGACTACGTCGTCGTCAAGGCCCCGCGCTTCGCCTTCGAGAAGTTCCCGGCCGCCGACGCCACCCTCACCACCACCATGAAGTCGGTCGGCGAGGCCATGGCCATCGGCCGCAACTTCACCGAGGCCCTCCAGAAGGCCCTGCGCTCCCTGGAGAAGAAGGGCTCGCAGTTCACCTTCGTCGGCGAGCCCGGCGACAAGGACGAGCTCCTCGCCACCGCCGTCCGCCCCACCGACGGCCGCATCAACACCGTCATGCAGGCCATCCGCGCCGGCGCCACCCAGGAAGAGGTCTTCGAGTCCACGAAGATCGACCCCTGGTTCGTCGACCAGCTCTTCCTGATCAAGGAGATCGCCGACGAGCTCGCCGGCGCCGAGAAGCTCGAACCCGAGCTGCTCGCCGAGGCCAAGCGCCACGGCTTCTCCGACTCCCAGATCGCCGAGATCCGGGGCCTGCGCGAGGACGTCGTCCGCGAGGTCCGCCACGCCCTCGGCGTCCGCCCGGTCTACAAGACGGTCGACACCTGCGCCGCCGAGTTCGCCGCGAAGACCCCGTACTTCTACTCCTCGTACGACGAGGAGTCCGAGGTCGCCCCCCGCACCAAGCCCGCCGTCATCATCCTGGGCTCCGGCCCGAACCGCATCGGCCAGGGCATCGAGTTCGACTACTCCTGCGTCCACGCCTCCTTCGCCCTCAGCGACGCCGGCTACGAGACCGTGATGGTCAACTGCAACCCGGAGACCGTCTCCACCGACTACGACACCTCCGACCGCCTGTACTTCGAGCCGCTGACGCTCGAGGACGTGCTGGAGATCGTCCACGCCGAGTCCCTCGCCGGCCCCATCGCCGGCGTCGTCGTCCAGCTCGGCGGCCAGACCCCCCTGGGCCTCGCCCAGGCCCTCAAGGACAACGGCGTCCCCGTCGTGGGCACCTCCCCGGAGGCCATCCACGCCGCCGAGGACCGCGGCGCCTTCGGCCGCGTCCTCGCCGAGGCCGGCCTGCCCGCCCCCAAGCACGGCACGGCCACCACCTTCACCGGCGCGAAGGCGATCGCCGACGAGATCGGCTACCCGGTCCTGGTGCGCCCCTCGTACGTGCTCGGCGGCCGCGGCATGGAGATCGTCTACGACGAGGCCCGCCTGGAGTCGTACATCGCGGAGTCCACCGAGATCTCCCCGACCCGCCCCGTGCTGGTCGACCGCTTCCTCGACGACGCCATCGAGATCGACGTCGACGCCCTCTACGACGGCAACGAGCTCTACCTCGGCGGCGTCATGGAGCACATCGAGGAAGCCGGCATCCACTCCGGCGACTCGGCCTGCGCCCTGCCCCCGATCACCCTCGGCGGCTACGACATCAAGCGCCTGCGCGCCTCCACCGAGGCCATCGCCAAGGGCGTCGGCGTCCGCGGCCTGATCAACATCCAGTTCGCGATGGCCGGCGACATCCTCTACGTCCTGGAGGCCAACCCGCGCGCCTCCCGGACGGTGCCCTTCACCTCGAAGGCCACCGCCGTCCCGCTCGCGAAGGCCGCCGCCCGCATCTCGCTCGGCGCCACCATCGCCGAGCTGCGCGAAGAGGGCCTGCTGCCGAAGACCGGCGACGGCGGCACCCTGCCGATCGACGCGCCGATCTCCGTCAAGGAGGCCGTCATGCCGTGGTCGCGCTTCCGCGACATCCACGGCCGCGGCGTGGACACCGTCCTCGGCCCGGAGATGCGCTCCACCGGCGAGGTCATGGGCATCGACGCCGTCTTCGGCACCGCCTACGCCAAGTCGCAGGCCGGCGCCTACGGCCCGCTGCCGACCAAGGGCCGCGCCTTCATCTCCGTCGCCAACCGCGACAAGCGCTCGATGATCTTCCCTGCCCGCGAGCTCGTCGCCCACGGCTTCGAGCTGATGGCCACTTCCGGCACCGCCGAGGTCCTGCGGCGCAACGGCATCAACGCCACCGTGGTGCGCAAGCTCAGCGAGGGCGAGGGCCCGAACGGCGAGAAGACCATCGTCCAGCTGATCCACGACGGCCAGGTCGACCTGATCGTCAACACCCCGTACGGCACCGGCGGCCGCCTCGACGGCTACGAGATCCGCACGGCGGCCGTGGCCCGCAGCGTCCCCTGCCTGACCACGGTCCAGGCGCTCGCCGCCGCCGTCCAGGGCATCGACGCGCTCAACCGCGGCGACGTGGGCGTCCGCTCCCTCCAGGAGCACGCGGAGCACCTGACCGCGGCCCGCGACTAGCAGCCCGTTCGAAAGGGGGGCACCGGCGACAACGACCGGTGTCCCCCCTTTCATGAGGTCCATCCGAGCGCACAAGGGATTCAAGGGAAAAATCGGACGATGTACAAGCTGTTCTTCAACCTGGTCTTCAAGCGGATGGACCCCGAGCGGGCCCACTACACGGCCTTCCGCTGGATCCGCACGGCAGCGCGCACCCCGGTGCTGCGCACCTTCGTCGCCGCCTACCTCGCCCCCCGCCACCAGGAGCTGCGCACGGAGGCCCTGGGCCTGCGCTTCCACGGCCCCTTCGGCCTGGCCGCCGGCTTCGACAAGAACGCCGTCGCCATCGACGGCATGTCGATGCTCGGCTTCGACCACGTCGAGATCGGCACGGTCACGGCCGAGCCGCAGCCCGGCAACCCGAAGAAGCGGCTGTTCCGCCTCGTGCCGGACCGCGCCCTGATCAACCGGATGGGCTTCAACAACGAGGGCTCGGCGGCCGTGGCGGCCCGCCTGGCGGCCCGCGAGGCCGTCTTCCGCACGGTCGTCGGCGTCAACATCGGCAAGACGAAGGTCGTACCCGAGGAAGAGGCCGTGGGGGACTACGTCACCTCCACCGAGCGCCTCGCCCGCCACGCCGACTACCTCGTCGTCAACGTCTCCTCTCCCAACACCCCCGGCCTGCGCAACCTCCAGGCCACCGAGTCGCTGCGCCCGCTGCTGACGGCCGTGCGCGAGGCCGCGGACCGCACCGTGACCGACCGCCGGGTGCCGCTCCTCGTCAAGATCGCACCCGACCTCGCGGACGAGGACGTCGACGCCGTCGCCGACCTGGCCCTGGAGCTGGGCCTCGACGGCATCATCGCCACCAACACCACCATCGCCCGCGAGGGGCTGGGCCTGAAGTCCGACCCCGCCCTGGTCAAGGAGACCGGCGGGCTCTCCGGCGCGCCCGTCAAGGAGCGCTCCCTGGAGGTCCTGCGCCGCCTGTACGCCCGCGTGGGCGACCGCATGGTCCTCATCGGGGTCGGCGGCATCGAGAACGCCGAGGACGCCTGGCAGCGGATCCTGGCCGGCGCCACGCTGGTCCAGGGCTACAGCGCCTTCATCTACGAGGGCCCGTGCTACGCCCGCGCCATCCACAAGGGCCTGGCCGCGCGCCTGGCCGCCAGCCCGTACGCGACGCTCGCCGACGCGGTGGGCGCCGAGACCCGAAAGGCCGCACAGTGACCCTGACCCCGTTCGGCACCCGACTGCGCGCCGCGATGGACTCCCGTGGCCCGTTGTGCGTGGGCATCGACCCGCACGCCGCCCTGCTGGCGCAGTGGGGCCTGCAGGACGACATCGCGGGCCTGGAGCGCTTCTCCCGCACGGTCGTCGAGGCCCTCGCGGAGTCGGTGGCGGTCTTCAAGCCGCAGGCCGCCTTCTTCGAGCGGTTCGGCTCCCAGGGCGTCGCCGTCCTGGAGCGGACCGTCGCGGACGCCCGGGCGGCCGGGACCCTGGTCGTCATGGACGCCAAGCGCGGTGACATCGGCTCGACCATGGCCGCGTACGCCTCGGCCTTCCTGGACCCGGCCTCGCCGCTGTTCTCCGACGCGCTGACGGTGTCCCCGTACCTGGGCTACGGTTCGCTGGCGCCGGCGGTGGAGCTGGCGCGCGAGTCCGGCGCGGGTCTGTTCGTCCTGGCCCTGACGTCGAACCCGGAGGGCGCCGAGGTCCAGCGGGCCGTCCGCGAGGACGGCCGGACCATCGGAGCCACCATGCTGGCGCACCTGGCCGAGGAGAACGCCGGCGCCTCCCCGATGGGATCCTTCGGCGCGGTGGTCGGCGCCACCCTGGGTGATCTGTCCTCCTTCGACCTGGACATCAACGGCCCGCTGCTGGCGCCCGGCATCGGCGCACAGGGTGCGACCGCGGCGGACCTGCCCGCGGTCTTCGGCAAGGCCGTGCGCAACGTCGTCCCGAACGTCTCGCGCGGCGTCCTGAAGCACGGCCCGGACGTGAACGCGCTGCGCGACTCGGCGCGGCGCTTCGCCGACGAGATCCGCGAGGCCGTTTCCGGGTAACCGGCACCCGCCGGGACCTCCCCGAGACCCCGCTCCGCAGCCGCGCGGAGCGGGGTCTCGCACTTTCTGACGAAATTCGAACGCTCTTCACCGGACAAAACACGGGTATTTTGTCCGTGATGTACGGTTCAGTGGAGGCTGACCAGGACTTTTCGTTCGTTCTCGCTGACTGGAGCGGTGTTGGCCGCTAGTCTCCGAGCAGAGTGAACGCGCAGCGAACGAGTTCCATCGCTGTTCGGGAGCTCGCCTGGTGTGGTGCCCTTGGGTTCCCCACCGGTCCGTATCCGACAGTTCGACATCCGAGGTGACGTAGGCGTGGCTCTTCCGCCCCTTACCCCTGAACAGCGCGCAGCCGCGCTCGAAAAGGCCGCCGCGGCTCGCCGGGAGCGGGCCGAGGTGAAGAATCGACTCAAGCACTCCGGCGCCTCGCTCCAAGAGGTCATCAAGACGGGCCAGGAGAACGACGTCATCGGCAAGATGAAGGTCTCCGCCCTGCTGGAGTCCCTGCCTGGCGTGGGCAAGGTGCGCGCCAAGCAGATCATGGAGCGTCTCGGCATCTCCGAGTCCCGGCGTGTCCGAGGTCTCGGCTCCAACCAGATCGCCTCTCTGGAGCGCGAGTTCGGCAGCACCGGCGCCTGAGGCGTCGCCTGGCGTTCTCCCGGTGTTCTCAGGCAGTCCCGAGAACCTGGATAATCGCTCTATGGCAGCAGAGGTTCGTCCGCGGCTGACCGTGCTCTCCGGCCCCTCAGGGGTCGGCAAGAGCACGGTCGTCGCGCATATGCGCAAGGTTCACCCCGAGGTATGGCTCTCGGTGTCGGCCACCACCCGCAAGCCGCGGCCCGGTGAGCGACACGGAGTCCAGTACTTCTTCGTCAACGACGACGAGTTCGACAAGCTGATCGCCAACGGCGAGCTGCTGGAGTGGGCCGAGTTCGCGGGCAACCGCTACGGCACACCGCGCGGCGCGGTGCTGGAGCGCCTGGAAAACGGCGAGCCCGTACTGCTGGAGATCGACCTCCAGGGCGCACGACTCGTCCGCGAGTCGATGCCCGAAGCCCAGCTGGTCTTCCTGGCCCCGCCGAGCTGGGAGGAGCTGGTCCGCCGGCTGACCGGCCGGGGCACCGAATCGGTCGAGGTGATCGAGCGCCGGCTCGCCGCTGCCAAGATCGAACTCGCTGCCGAGTCGGAGTTCGACGTCACCCTGGTCAACACCTCCGTCGAGGACGTGGCCCGTGAGCTGCTAGCCTTGATGGAAGTTGTCTGAATCGTCGATCGGTCTTCACGGATTCGCCCGACTCCAGACGGCCCAATCTTTCATCCATCTTCGGAAGGTAGAGCGTGTCCTCTTCCATCACTGCGCCCGAGGGCATCATCAACCCGCCGATCGACGAGCTGCTCGAGGCCACTGACTCGAAGTACAGCCTCGTGATCTACGCGGCCAAGCGCGCGCGTCAGATCAACGCGTACTACTCGCAGCTCGGTGAGGGCCTGCTCGAGTACGTCGGCCCGCTGGTGGACACCCACGTCCACGAGAAGCCGCTTTCGATCGCGCTGCGCGAGATCAACGCGGGTCTGCTGACCTCCGAGGCCATCGAGGCCCCGGCCCAGTAAGGCACCGAGAAATTCCTTCACCACAGGCCCGGCAGAACATCTGCCGGGCCTGTGGTGTGTCATGGGTGGGTACGACGGTCAGAGCCGAACGCGTCGGACGAGTCGAGAGTGTCAAAAGGGGTGTGCTCGGATGGGTAAGCCGAAGGTCGTGCTGGGCGTCAGCGGCGGGATCGCCGCCTACAAGGCGTGCGAACTGCTCCGCCGGCTGACCGAGTCCGGACACGACGTACGGGTGGTTCCCACGGCCGCCTCCCTGAACTTCGTCGGCGAGGCCACCTGGGCCGCCCTGTCCGGGAACCCCGCCTCCACCGAGGTGTGGGAGACCGTCCACGAGGTGCCCCACGTACGCATCGGCCAGGGCGCGGACCTCGTCGTCGTCGCCCCGGCCACCGCCGACATGCTGGCCAAGGCCGCCCACGGGCTCGCCGACGACCTGCTCACGAACACCCTGCTCACCGCCCGCTGCCCGGTGGTCTTCGCCCCGGCCATGCACACCGAGATGTGGGAGCACCCCGCCACCCAGGAGAACGTGGCCACGCTGCGCCGCCGCGGCGCCGTCGTCATCGAGCCCGCCGTGGGCCGGCTCACCGGCAAGGACACCGGCAAGGGGCGGCTGCCCGACCCCGAGGAGATCTTCGAGGTGTGCCGACAGGTCCTGCGCCGCGGGGTGGCCGAGGCGGACCTCACCGGTCGCCACGTCGTGATCAGCGCGGGCGGCACCCGCGAACCGCTGGACCCGGTGCGCTTCCTCGGCAACCGCTCCTCCGGCAAGCAGGGCTACGCGCTCGCCCGTACGGCCGTCGCCCGCGGGGCGCGGGTCACCCTGATCGCGGCCAACACCGCGCTGGCCGATCCCGCCGGGGTGGACGTCGTACGCGTGGGCACGGCGGTACAGCTGCGCGAAGCGGTCCTCAAGGCGGCGGCGGACGCCGACGTCGTGGTCATGGCCGCGGCCGTGGCCGACTTCCGGCCGGCCGAGTACGCCGGCGGCAAGATCAAGAAGAAGGACGGGGAGGACCCCGCTCCGGTCGCGCTCGTGCGCAACCCCGACGTCCTCGCCGAGATCTCCGCCGACCGGGCCCGCGAGGGCCAGGTGATCGTGGGCTTCGCCGCGGAGACCGACGACGTCCTGGACAACGGCCGGGCCAAGCTCCGTCGCAAGGGATGTGATCTTCTCGTCGTGAACGAGGTGGGAGAGAGCCGCACCTTCGGATCCGAGGAGAACGAGGCGATCATCCTGGTCTCTGACGGGTCGGAAATTCCGGTGCCCTACGGTCCGAAGGAAGTCCTCGCCGAAGCGATCTGGGACGAGGTTACGCAGCGGTATACGTCGCGACGCGCCTGAGCGGATTCCCCTTCACTCGGTCACTTCCGTACGTAAGAATGGAGTGCCGCAGGTCACACGGCTCCCACAAGGCGAGACGGATGGTCCGGGCAACGGTGGCGACCGATAAACTGCACCCGGAACGTGATCGGGCGCAGCCCCCGATGTGGTTCCGCCAAATGATCAGCCAGCAGCCGCTGCAACCCCAGGGAGCGTTGTGTCCCGTCGTCTCTTCACCTCGGAGTCCGTCACCGAGGGCCACCCCGACAAGATCGCTGACCAGATCAGCGACACGATCCTCGATGCGCTCCTCACCGAGGACCCGACCTCGCGCGTCGCCGTGGAGACCCTCATCACCACGGGTCTCGTGCACATCGCGGGAGAGGTGACGACGAAGGCCTACGCGCCGATCGCGCAGCTCGTGCGCGAGAAGATCCTGGAGATCGGCTACGACTCCTCGAAGAAGGGCTTCGACGGCGCCTCCTGCGGCGTGTCGGTGTCCATCGGCGCCCAGTCCCCGGACATCGCGCAGGGCGTCGACACCGCCTACGAGAAGCGCGTCGAGGGCGACGAGGACGAGCTGGACAAGCAGGGCGCCGGCGACCAGGGCCTGATGTTCGGCTACGCCTGCGACGAGACCCCCGAGCTCATGCCGCTGCCGATCCACATCGCGCACCGGCTCTCGCGCCGCCTGTCCGAGGTCCGCAAGAACGGGACCATCCCGTACCTGCGCCCCGACGGCAAGACCCAGGTCACCATCGAGTACGACGGCGACAAGGCCGTCCGCCTCGACACCGTCGTGGTCTCCTCGCAGCACGCCTCCGACATCGACCTCGACTCGCTGCTCGCGCCCGACATCCGCGAGTTCGTCGTCGAGCACGTCCTGGCCCAGCTCGTCGAGGACGGCATCAAGCTCGACACCGAGGGCTACCGCCTGCTCGTGAACCCGACCGGCCGCTTCGAGATCGGCGGCCCCATGGGCGACGCCGGCCTGACCGGCCGCAAGATCATCATCGACACCTACGGCGGCATGGCCCGCCACGGCGGCGGTGCCTTCTCCGGCAAGGACCCGTCCAAGGTCGACCGCTCCGCGGCCTACGCCATGCGCTGGGTCGCCAAGAACGTGGTCGCCGCCGGTCTCGCCTCGCGCTGCGAGGTCCAGGTCGCGTACGCCATCGGCAAGGCCGAGCCCGTCGGCCTCTTCGTCGAGACCTTCGGCACCGCCAAGGTCGAGACGCAGAAGATCGAGGACGCGATCGGAGAGGTCTTCGACCTGCGCCCGGCCGCGATCATCCGCGACCTCGACCTGCTGCGCCCGATCTACGCCCAGACCGCCGCCTACGGCCACTTCGGCCGCGAGCTGCCGGACTTCACCTGGGAGCGCACCGACCGCGTGGACGCCCTGCGCGCCGCCGCCGGCCTGTAAGGACCACCCGCCGAAGGGCCCCGGACCCACGGTCCGGGGCCTTTCGCGTACGCCCGCCTGTCAGAGCGGTTTGGTAAGAATGCTGATGTGAGCAGCGCGAACGATTCCCCGCCGGAGCAGCTCGCGCTGCTCCGGGAGATGGTCGCCGAGGCGAAGGCCAAGGCGCCCAAGGCGAAGCCGCGTACCTGGCGGGGGGCCGCCCTGGCCGAAGAACTGCCCGTCGCCCGGGTCCTCGTGAACAAGGGCGTGCTCCACCTCGACCGGACCTTCGACTACGCCGTGCCGGCCGAGCTCTCCGACGCCGCCCAGCCCGGCGTCCGCGTCCGCGTCCGCTTCGGCGCAGGCTCCCACCAGGTCCACGGAGGCCGCCGCGAGGGCGGCGGCCTCATCGACGGCTTCATCGTGGAGCGCCGCGCCGAATCGGACTACAACGGAGCCCTCGCCGCCCTCGCCCAAGTCGTCTCGCCGGAGGTCGTGCTCAGCCCGCGCATGCTCGCGCTCGCCCGTGCCGTCGCCGACCGGTACGCCGGCAGCCTCGCCGACGTGCTCCAGCTCGCCCTGCCCCCGCGCAACGCCCGCGCCGAGGCCAAGCCCTCCCCGGAGCCGCTGCCCGCGCCACCGGCGCCCGAGCCCGCAGGCTGGGAACGGTACGGAGCCGGCCCCGGCTTCCTGCGCGCCCTCGCCGCCGGAGCCACCCCCCGCGCGGTGTGGACCGCGCTGCCCGGCCCCGGTTGGGCCGACGAACTCGCCCGGGCCGTGGCCGCCACCCTGGCCTCCGGCCGCGGCGCCCTCGCCGTGCTCCCCGACGGCCGGACCGCCGCACGGGTGGACGCCGCCCTGACCGCCCTCCTCGGCCAAGGACGGCACGCCCTGCTGACCGCCGAGTCCGGGCCCGAGAAGCGCTACCGGCAGTGGCTCGCCGTCCACCGCGGCTCCGTCCGCGCCGTCATCGGCACCCGGGCCGCGATGTTCGCCCCCGTACGCGACCTCGGACTCGTCGCGATCTGGGACGACGGCGATTCCAGCCACAGCGAGGACCGCGCCCCCTTCCCACACGTCCGCGAGGTGCTGGAACTGCGCGCCGTCAGCGACGGCTGCGGCTTCCTCGCCGGCAGCACCAGCTGCACCGTGGAGGCCGCCCAGCTCGTCGAGTCCGGCTGGGCCCGCCCGCTGGTGGCGGCCCGCGAGACGGTACGGGCCCACGCGCCCCGGATCCGCACCGTCGGCGACGAACTGCTCGCCCGCGACGAGGCGGCCCGGGCCGCCCGACTGCCCAGCCTCGCGTGGGAGACCGTACGGGAGGGACTCAAGACCGGGCCCGTCCTCGTACAGGTGCCCCGAAGGGGCTACGTACCCCGGCTGTCGTGCGAGCGGTGCCGGACCCCCGCCCGCTGCACCGTCTGCGCCGGACCCCTGGAAGCCCCCGACGAGCGGGACCTCACGTGCGGTTGGTGCGGCCGCGACGAGGCGTCCTGGCACTGCGAGGAATGCGGGTCCTTCCGGCTGCGAGCCCAGGTCGTGGGCGCCCGGCGCACCGCCGAGGAACTCGGGCGGGCCTTCCCTGCCGTGCCCGTACGCACCTCCGGCCGCGACCACGTCCTGGACGAAGTCCCCGACCGGCCGGCACTCGTCGTGAGCACCCCCGGCGCCGAACCGGTGGCGGCGGGCACCGGGTACGCCGCCGCGCTGCTCCTCGACGGCTGGGCCATGCTGACCCGCCCCGACCTGCGCGCCGGCGAGGACGCCCTGCGCCGCTGGATCGCCGCCGCCTCCCTCGTACGGGCCGACGGCCAGGTCGTGGTGGTCGCCGAGCCGACGCTGCGCCCCGTCCAGGCCCTCGTCCGCTGGGACCCGGTGGGCCACGCCGTGCGGGAGCTCGCGGAGCGGGCCCAGCTCGGCTTCCCGCCCGTCTCCCGGATGGCCGCGGTCGCCGGGCGGGGCGAAGCCGTGGAGGCCTTCCTGGCCGGAGCCGGGCTGCCGCCCGACGCCGAGATCCTCGGCCCGGTGCCGCTGCCCGGACGTCGGGGGGAGCCGTCCCCCGGGGAGCGGGCCCTGGTCCGGGTCCCGCCGGGCAGCGGAGCCGCCCTGGCTGCCGTGCTGAAGTCCGCGCAGGCGGCGCGCCTGGCCCGCGGTGTTCCCGCGGCGGAGGCGGTGCGGGTCCGGATCGACCCGTTGGACATCGGCTGACATCGGCCGGCACGGGCCGGCACCGGCTGCATGGCATCGGCCGGCAGCGACCGGCATGGGCCTCGGCCGCCACCGAGACCGTGCCGAACGCCGAAGCCCCGGCGGGGAGCACCGTACGGTCCTCCCCGCCGGGGCGGTTTTCTGCGCGGCGGCCCTGGGCCGGCCGTCGGGGGTCGGCGTCCCGGCGGCGGGACAGGGTCAGCCGTTGCGCGGACCGGGGAAGGCGGGGGAGCGCGGAGCCTCCACGAGGCTGCGCGCGGGGGCACCGCCGGCGGCTGCCTGGGCCTCCTCGCGCACCGGCTGCGGCGGCACCGAACGGGCGGCCGGGACGGTGGGCAGCGGCCCCATGGTCCGGGTGGTCGTCCCCTCGGCCAGCGGCTCCGCCGCCTCCGCGGACTGTGCCCGCCGGGCACCGTAGCGGCGGTGCACCGCCTGCTTGGTGACGCCGAGCGCCGAGCCGACCGCGTCCCACGAGAAGCCGAGCGAGCGGTCGAAGTCCACCGCGGCGGTCACCAGCGTCTCCACGCTGTCGCGCAGCTCCTGGGCGAGGCGGACGGTGGGCGCGGGCGCCCGGCCGTAGACGACGAAGCCAGTGGAGGGGCCCGAACGACGCGGGCGGTACACGTTGCCGAGCTGGGCCGTGAGCGTACGCAGGGCATCCACCTGCCGGCGAACCCGCTCGATGTCCCGTACCAGGAGGTGCAGGCTGGCCCGGGCTTGGGCGTCGTGGGTGGCGTGGTCGGCCATGAAGAAGCCTCTCGAACCGGTGCTGAAGGGCGGATCGGGCCGCAGACATCGTTCACACGCGGCCCGTTTCGGTCAATCTCTCTTGACCAACGCGCCACCCGTCGCGCAGGTCACGCTAGGGGGGCGTGTCGGCATATGCGAGTGGCGCGCGCGTGTACGCACGCCCCCTCGCCACCCCGTGGCACCACAGGTGGGCCGCCCGGCGGACGCCCCATAGACTGGTGCGCTGCTGACAGCCGACATAGCGAGGTAGGACCCCCAGTGAAGCTCGTCTTCGCAGGCACCCCCGAGGTCGCCGTACCCGCCCTGGACGCCCTGATCGCCTCCGGGCGGCACGAGGTCGCGGCCGTCGTCACCCGGCCCGACGCCCCGGCCGGCCGCGGCCGCCGACTCGTCGCCAGCCCGGTCGCCGAACGCGCCGAAGAGGCCGGCATCGAGGTCCTCAAGCCCACCCGGCCGCGCGACCCCGACTTCCAGGCCCGGCTGCGCGAGATCGACCCCGACTGCTGCCCCGTCGTCGCCTACGGCGCCATCCTCCCCAAGAGCGCCCTCGACATTCCCCGCCACGGCTGGGTCAACCTGCACTTCTCGCTGCTGCCCTCCTGGCGCGGAGCCGCCCCCGTCCAGCACTCGATCATGGCGGGGGACCAGCTCACCGGCGCCTCCACCTTCCAGATCGAGGAAGGCCTGGACTCGGGTCCGGTCTACGGCGTACTCACCGAGGAGATCCGTCCGACCGACAACAGCGGCGACCTGCTCACGCGCCTCGCCTTCGCCGGCGCCGGACTGCTCGCCGCCACCATGGACGGCATCGAGGACGGCACTCTGCGCGCCGTCGCCCAGCCCCTCGAAGGGATCTCCCTCGCACCCAAGATCACGGTGGACGACGCCCGGATCGACTGGACGGCGCCCGCGATGCGCGCCGACCGCGTCGTGCGCGGCTGCACGCCGGCCCCGGGCGCGTGGACCGTCTTCCGTGGGGAACGCCTCAAGCTGATCTCGCTGGGCATGGTCGCCGACCGTACGGACCTGGCGCCGGGCATGCTGTCCGCGGCCAAGAACAACGTCTACGTCGGCACCGGCTCGCACGCCGTCGAGCTGCTCTGGGTCCAGCCGCAGGGCAAGAAGCCGATGCGCGCCGCCGACTGGGCGCGCGGGGTACGGATCGCCCCCGGCGAGCGGCTCGGCGCAGCCGACGTAGGCTGATCGGTGCGGACTTTCCCGCGGTCCCGGCGGGACCCGGCGGATTCCAGCACGCGCAGGGCCCCTACCAACTCGTAGCAGGCGTAGCACTCCCAGCAGCCGTACCACTCGTACATCCGGAGCACCTTTCACGTGAGCGAACAGCCCCGTCAGCCCCGTCGCAAGCCCGCCCCCGCGGGAGCGGGCGGCAAGCAGGCCAAGCCGCACCGTCGGCCCCAGAAGGACCCCGTCCGGATGCTGGCCTTCGAGGTGCTGCGGGCAGTGGACGAACGTGACGCCTACGCCAACCTCGTTCTGCCGCCGCTGCTCAAGAAGGCCCGCCAGGACGAGAGCTTCCAGGCGCGCGACGCGGCGCTGGCCACCGAACTGGTCTACGGAACGCTGCGCCGGCAGGGCACGTACGACGCGGTCATCAAGGCCTGCATCGACCGGCCGCTGCGCGAGGTCGACCCGCCGGTTCTCGACGTCCTCTCCCTCGGCGCGCACCAGCTGCTGGGCACCCGGATCCCCACCCACGCCGCCGTCTCGGCGAGCGTGGAACTGGCCCGGGTGGTGCTCGGCGACGGACGCGCCAAGTTCGTCAACGCCGTGCTGCGCAAGATCGCCGCGCACGACCTGGACGGCTGGCTGGAGCGGGTCGCACCGCCGTACGAGGACGACGCCGAGGAACACCTCGCCGTCTACCACTCGCACCCCCGGTGGGTCGTCAGCGCCCTGTGGGACGCCCTGGGCGGCGGGCGCGCCGGGATCGAGGACCTGCTGGAGGCCGACAACGAGCGGCCCGAGGTGACCCTGGTCGCACGGCCCGGCCGGTCCACGCCCCAGGAGCTGCTGGAAGCGGTCGGCGAGGAGTCGGCACTCCCCGGGCGCTGGTCGCCGTACGCGGTCCGGATGGCCGAGGGCGGCGAGCCGGGCGCGCTGGAGGCGGTGCGCGAGGGCCGCGCCGGCGTGCAGGACGAGGGCAGCCAGCTGGTGGCGATGGCCCTGGCGGCCGCGCCGGTCGAGGGCCGTGACGAGCGCTGGCTCGACGGCTGTGCGGGCCCGGGCGGCAAGGCGGCGCTGCTCGCCGCGCTCGCTGCCGAGCGCGGGGCGTTCCTGCTGGCGTCGGAGAAGCAGCCGCACCGGGCGCGGCTGGTGGGTCGGGCCCTCGCGGGCAACCCGGGCCCGTACCAGGTCATCGCGGCGGACGGCACCCGCCCGGCGTGGCTGCCGGGCTCCTTCGACCGCGTCCTGATGGACGTGCCGTGCTCCGGCCTGGGCGCGCTGCGCCGCCGCCCGGAGGCCCGCTGGCGCCGTCGCCCGGAGGACCTGGAGGGCTTCGCGCCACTGCAGCGCGGCCTGCTGCGGCAGGCCCTGTCGGCGGTGCGGGTCGGCGGGGTCGTCGGCTACGCGACGTGCTCACCGCACCTGGCGGAGACCCGGGTCGTGGTGGACGACGTCCTCAAGGGCCGCGGCGCCGGCCATGCGCCGGTGTCCGCCGAACTCATCGACGCCCGGCCCTTCATGGCGGGCGTCCCGGCCCTGGGCGACGGCCCGGACGTCCAGCTGTGGCCCCACCTGCACGGCACGGACGCGATGTACCTGGCCCTCCTGCGCCGCACGGCGTAAGCAGTACTGCGGCGGTCGGGCGGGCCTGTCAGTGGTCGGCGGCACACTGCAGCCATGAACCTCTCTGCGCCCGCCGCGGGCAACGCTTCCCACACCCCCACCCCCACCGCCTGGGTGGACTCGATGGGCGGCCCTCTGATCGTCGTCCCCGTGTCCGCGTCGGCCGCGTGGCACGGCTGCACGGAGTCCGGGGTCATGGTGGGGGACGCCACCGCTGCCGACGACTACGACCGGGCCTGTGCGGTGGCAGGTCTGGCCGGCGTGATCGGCGTCGGCGGGGCTGGCGCCGAGGCGCTCGTACTGGCGGACGAGCCGGCCACCACCTGCTATCTGCCCGAGCACCGGGCCTTCCTGCGGTGGCTGGCCGCCGACTCCGAGGCCGGGCTGAGGGCCGCCGCCGAGGCTGTGCTCGCGGACCCCGCCACGGCGTGGGAGGAGTGTGGGACATGGGTCTCGGACGGGCCGGCCGTACTCATGGATTCCGCCGAAGCGGGATCCGATCTGAACGTCGAGTATCCCGGTGGCGGGATACCTTCCCAGGCTCCGGTCCCACTGCCCGCCGGCCGCTGGAGGGTCCGCGCCGTCCACGTCGAGGCGGACGAGGAGAACTGGCCCGGCCTGGTCCAGCTCCTGCCGGCCGACTCCTGAACCGGAGGGTCGTGAAACGACGAGGGGTAGTTCCGCGCTGTGTCACAACTCCGTGACAGGGACGGCCGCCGGGCCGGAATGACCCGCATTCACTTTGCAGACAGCAATGCCAGGTTGATAGAAATGGATCACCTGTGCGGGTGGGCGGCGGTGCCGTCGGCCGGCGTCGGGGCACTGGAGAGAAGCGTTGTGAGGAACGGGGGACAACGTGTCTACGTGGGACATCAAGCCGGCCGGCGTCCAAGGCGTCCTGAACAAAACCGCCGAAGCGGGCAGTAAGTTCGAGGAAGAGTTCACGTCGTACAGCGACGGCCTGGTCGGCGCCGCGACGTGGGCGGGCACGATGGTGCTGGGTGGGACCGAGCTGCCCAAGGAGGGCGCGTTCGGCCCTGTGGCCCAGGCCTTGCTCGAGTTTCAGCAGCGAACGGAAAACGACCTGAAGTTCCTTCCCGTCCGGACGGGAAAGTCCATCACCGGGGCACGCCTTGCCACTGAGGAGTACGTCAAGGGCGACCTGCAGATGGCGAAGAACAAGCAGGAGGAGTACTCCAAGGCTCCGACCGCGGAAGAGCTGAAGGGTCCCAAGAAGTGATCGACGTCGGGAAGATACCGACCTTCACCGGCAACCTGGAGACCCTGGAGACGCACGCGGCCGCGCTCAAGACGACCGCCTCCAGCATCCGCGGCACCGGCAGGGACGTGCACAACGCCTTCCAGGCACTGGACCCGGTCTATGACGCTCCCGAACAGGAGGAGTTGCTCAACTCGACGATTCCCGTCCGGGACAAGGCGGACGCGTTCGCGACGAAGCTGGAGTCGGTCAGCGGTGCGCTGACGACTTTCGCGTCGACCGCCCGGCCGCTGGTGGCGAAGATGAAGCAACTCCGCAGTGATGCGGAGAAGTTCGTCGCGGACAACAAGGACGACGAGGACTGGCAGCAGGACCAGGGCAAGATCGACGAGAACGCGCGCCTCGTCCGCGAGGTCGGCGTGACGTGGGTGGCGTTCCAGGGCGTCGAGCGCGACGCGGCCAACAAGATCACCACCCTGGTGGGCGGCACGCACTTCGTCGTCGACGACGGCTCGCACAAGGCCGGCATGTACGGCTTCAAGGAGAGCGACGTCAAGGACGCCAAGGAGACGCCTTGGGGGACGGCCGACGAGCGCGAGTACACGGGCCTTCGGGCCGCGTGGGAGTGGACGAAGGACAACGTCGGCAGCGGCCTCAAGGGCTTCTTCGTCGACGGCGTCTGGGGCACCCTCAAGGGCCTCGGCAACATGGTCAACGTGTTCGACATGGACACCTTCAAGAAGACCTGGTCGGGCATCGGCGACGTCTTCGCCGGTGTCAGCGGCTACATCATCACGCCCTACGACTGGGCGATGGACAAGATGTTCGGCCCGGTCGACCACAGCGACCGGGAGACGAGCAAGGCCGCCCTGCGCAACTTCGGCAAGTCGCTGGTCGCGTGGGACGAGTGGGGCAAGGATCCGGCGCGGGCCGGCGGGACGGTGGTGTTCAACATCCTGACCATCGGCGCTGGTTCGTTCCTCAAGCTCGGCAGGGCCGGAAAGCTGGGTGTGGGCTCGGAGATCGCGACCGCGGTGGGCAAGGCGGGCGTGCTCGTCGACCCGATGAGCTACCTGGGCAAGGCGGCCAACGTCACGAAGATCAAGGTCGGCGACTTCATGGAGGGCTTCAAGGCCAGCCGTGCGGGCGTGGACGACATGGCCCACAACATGCCCGGCGGAACCTCCCCGCACCCGGCGGAAACGACCCCGCCCCCGGCCGGCCACGAGTACACCGACCCGAACGGCAAGAAGCGCGTCATCGGCCACGACGGCACCATCCGTGACGAGCACGGCAACGTCGTCCCCGACACCGAGCCGGTCCGGGAGCCGCACAAGGACGACCTGCCCAACACCCACGAGCCGGCACCGGTCAGGGAACGCGTCCTCGAAGGCGCGGGCGGCCCCAGCCACGCGGAGAACTCCACGGGCCACCCGACGGGCCCGACCCACCCGACCGGCGGATCCCACGCCCCGGGAGGCAGCAACCACTCCGTCGGCGGCTCGGCATCCCACACCCCTGGCGGGGCGGGCCACAACACGGCCCACAACAGCCACACCACGCCGGGCGGAGGCGGGGGAGCAGGGGCACACACCGCCCCTCATGCGACGGGCGGGGGTACTGCCACGCATGGCGACACTGCCACGACGGGCGGCGACGGCTCGGGCGGGGGCTCGACCGGCCCGCACCACGGCGACGGCTCTGGCGTTCCGCACCAGGGTGACGCCGGCGGCCACGGCGCCTCGGGCAACTCCGGTGACGGGGGCGGCCAGGGCGATACCCCGGACGCTTCGACCGGCGGCGCGGGCGATCAGCCGATGGACCCCAAGGTGGTAGACCAGCGCATCAAGGACCTGGACGACCGGCGGGGCGGCGAGGGGCATGCGCCGGGCCGTCATCTCTACCCTGCCGACCAGGCATTGATTGACCGCCTTGGTACGGTACTCCGCGATGCCAATGGGGTGCCGAAGGTGTACGGGCCGAACTCGAACTACCCGGGGCTGCTCAAGTCTGAAAACAACATCGACCCTCTGACCGGCACCACGGTGGACGGCGTGCACGGTGGCGTCCACCGTGTCGGCCCTTACGCCACACGATTTGATCACGCGGAAGACATGGTGCGTGCGGACGCATATTTCCGCGACGAGTTCGCGCGAACCGGGGAGATGCCGAAAGACACATCCATCGAGGACATTTTGGGGCCGGAAGCTCATGATCGATTCAGCGGCTATTATCGCGACCCTAACAATCTCACCGAGTTCAAGCCGGTTGACTTCGAAGGTGGATCGATCGTTCCCGGCTACCGCATCCACGATGGAAAATTGACCCTGCACACCATGTTCGCCAACCCGGCGCCCGGCCGTCACCCGTAAAAGAGGAGTTCAGTGGACGAGCGATTCGAGCGCTTTGTCAAGGGGTATCTCAACATGATGGAGGGCTATGATACGAGTGGATATCTCAGGCCCACGCTGATGGGATTCAATGAATCGTTTGTCGAAGCGGTCCGTTCAGGATTTGCCCAGGCTTTGGCGGACGAGTCATTCGGGCCGGCCGAATATGAGCGGCTGACCGATATCGAATTTCCCGACAGGGAGACTCTTCGATCCTACCTCCAGGCGATGTACGACTACCTGTTCAACGAGGCGCCGGAACAGCCGATGCCGCCCGGGTGACCACGTGGCGCTGAGTCTTGCGAGCCAGGCGGGTTGCCCGGTCGTTCGGCCGTGTTGGCGTGCCGCCGACACGGCCGACGCGGTCGGCGAGCTGTACTCCTCGGCGGCTGACGTGTGGAATCTGGTGCCGGTTCGGCTGTCTTCCCGCAATGACGTTGCCGTCGTGCTTGACGACCTCGTGCCCCTCCTTGAGAAGGTGCGACGCCCGGGATTCTCGGATGCCCGGGTCTTCTGGGGGTCGGACACGTTCTCGGCCGAGTGGACCGTCGTCCGCGAAGGCGATGTGCTGAGGGTCCGGGCGCGCTGGCACAGCACGCTCGGCAACCATGAGCCGCTGCTCGCTGATCGGGGCGATGTCGTGGTCCCCGCTGAGGAATTCGTCAGCGAGTGGGCGAAGCTTCTGCGGGCGGATCTTCACCGACGTCGAGGCGCAGTGCGTGGAGTTGGAGGGACAGCGACCTTTTTTCGGCCGCGCCAAGGCTCTGTCGGCTCGGTCGTCAAATATCCCCGCAGTATTTGCTGCCCCGACGTAGGAGAGTTTGCCGACCATGTTGATGCGCGCGCCCAAGGAGAGCGGCTCGTGGACCTGGATCCTGGACGACGTGCCGGGCCCCGGTCTGGAATTCGCGCTCAACGCTGCGGCGCGCATGAGCGCGGTGCTCGAGAAGCACGATCTGCTGGAGCTGCATTCAATCGAGTGGGACTGGTCCCACGCCGGCAGAAGGGGCCTCGCGGGCCACAACCGCCTGGGCGTCAGCTCGAGTGCGATTGCCGGGCCGGCATTGCCCGATCGGCTGCGTTCCTGTCATCCGCAGGCGCGAATCAGCTCGATCATGTTGCTGGGAACGGGCGCCTGGTTCGATGCGGACGGTGAACGGCACCGAGAGGATCGGCTGGTGGAACTCTTTCTGGCGCCTGACGAAACGGATGTCTGGGTCGAACTGTCCGTGCACCACGACGTCTGGGCGCAATGCGATTTCCGAGGCCGGCCGCAACCGCGCATCCACGCCCACAACGCGCCCCGCCTCGCCGCCGCCCTGCGGGAGATCGAGCAAGTACTCGGCGTCGCGGCGGAGCCCGGCGAGCCGACGTACTACGGATGCGCCGAGGGTTACGGCTTGAAGGCTCCCGACATCATCGACGGGCTGGGGCCTGACGTCAGTGCGGCGCTCGGCTAGTGGACGACGGATTCGGTGGGATCGGGAGCCGGTCCATGCGGGGATATGGCCAACTGCTCGGAACGGATTTCGACGGGCGGCCGACGGACGACATCGACAACGTCATCTACGACGCGTTCGAAAGCCCCCGTCACCTGACCCGCGTTCCCGGCCTCGTTGCGTTGATGAACGATCCGGGCACTCCCGAGATCGAGCGCTTCCTGGCGTGCGTGACGCTGACGACCTGGGGCGAGGCGGCCGGATACGAGGCGGTGATCCGTGCCGCCGCGGATCCCAAGAGGGCCCCCTGGTACGACTTCTCGATCGACCGGAAGTTCTCTGTGGACAGCACGTTCGCGCAGCTCGCGCCTGCTGTCGCCGAGCGGGATCTGACGAGGGCGAAGGGAACCGAGGCCCTTCGGCTCGACGCCGCCCGGGCGCTGGTGCGGCTCGCCGACCGCGAGTACTTCGAGGACAGGCTGGGTGAGTTGTTCGACAGGGACACGTTCCAGGTGCTGCTGGACGACGTCAGAGAGGTCATCGGTCGGGGCGTGCGGTCCCTGGCGGCGGGTGAGAAGTGCTCGTTCGACCTGCCCACACAGCTGGTGGACCTGGCGTCCGGTGTTTCCACGGTCGACGGGTGCCTGGGCGTGGAGTCGGCCATGAGCGTGCTCGGCGTCAGCCGCTCCCCGCGGGCGCTGATCCATGCCGTCCCCATCGTCTCCCGTGCGCGGGGCCCGGAAGGCCGGCGGTTCGGCGAGTACCTGCTGACTTTCGGAAACGAACGAGTGTGCGCGGAGGTCCGCGAGGCACTGAAAGACATGACGACAAGGAACACGGCATGACCAAGGACGTGATCGCGCTCACCGAGCGCATGCCGGACGCGCTCAGCGTCCTGGCGGGCCTGCTCGCGGGCGGCCCGGACCTGGTGGTCGAGTCCGCCGGAGAGGGCGCCGTGGTCCAGCTGTGCGACGCCGACGGCCGGCCGCTCGTCTCGATCGAGGTCCCGCTGATGCTCCAGGTGCCGGGCGAGGCGGCCCGGCTGCTGGGGTCCGGCGCCGAGCTGTCGGGCGACGGCCCGGCGTGGTGGGTCGAGGCCCGCGCCGCCGCGGGCGTACCGCAGGCCGAGCAGCTCGCCGGAGCCTTCGCGGCCCGTCTGACGATGCTCCTGGGCGGCAGGGTCTGGCCGCCGAACGCCCCGGGCACCGTCGGCGCGGCCCGCCCGGTCGACGTCTCGGGAATCACCGCCGTACCGGCCCCCGCCGCCGCCCAGCCGGCCGTCGACATGCTCACCGACAAGGCCGCCGTGGTGCTCCAAGACCGCCCGGTCATCCCCATGACGAGCTGGCTCTCGGAGGCGCTGCGGGCCACCGTGGAGAGCGACCGGTCCCTGCAGATCGTCACCCCGCCGCACTGCCGCCTCTCCACGCCCACCCGCCTGCTGCTGCAGTCCATGCCCTCCCGGTGGGTGGTGCAGGACGAGCGCTGCGGCTATTACGACGGCCTCACGGGCGCCGTCCTCACATGGCAGGACGACACCTTCGCTCCGGCCCGCGACGAGAACGGCGAGACGCCGGTGGCCGACGCCTTCACGGAGGCCGGGCCCACCGGTGAGCGTCAGCTCACCGTCTCCTTCCGCACCCTGCACCGCCCCACGGCGGACCTCGTCCTCGGCGGCGCGCTCGAGGCCGCCTGGCAGGCGCTCACCGGCGGGCTGCCGGCCGGCTGGGGGACCTCTGAGCCGGCCGCCCTGAGCTGGTCGCGGCGCCAGCTGACCGAGCTGGCGTACGAGCGGGCCCCGCGCTCCACCTGGACCGTTGTCGTCGGCACGCCCGAACGGCCCGCGGTCGCCACCCTGCGCGTGATCCGCACCCCCGAGGGGGTGGAGGAGGACGTCACCCTCACCGTCGGCTTCGGGCCGGGCGAGGAGATACCGCTGGGCGCGCTGCCGGAGCTGGCCGAGGAGCTGGTGACCCGGTACGGGCTCAAGACCATGCTGTGCCAGCTGCGCGAAGCCCGCCGGGACCTGAGCGCCCCGCCCCACTACGAACACCCGCCGCTGCCGTACGCGTTCGTACTCGGTCCGGCGGAGGTCCAGGAGGCGGGGCGCGACACCGCGAGCAGGACGCCGCTCAAGGAACGCCCGGTGCAACTGGGCCCGAACGCCAGGCCGGGCTACTACTACGCGCTCGGCGACGCCGAGACGGCCGAGAGTTGGGCCGCCCTGGAGCGCCTGCTGCGCCACCTGCGCGGCGCGCCGCCCGCCTGACCGACGACGGAGGCCGGTGCGGGCATGCCCCGGCTTCCGTCCATAGCGAAAGATTGCAGTGGACCCTCGTTTCAGGAACTTCTTCAGAGCCTATTTGAACCTTGAGCAGGGCTACTACGTGGGTGGCTGCCTGCGGCCCACTGTGCTGAGCTTCAGCGACTCCTATGTGGAGCTGGTCCGTGCGGGATTCGAGAAGATTATTGCCGATGATTCCTTCGGTCCGGCCGAATATGAACGACTGACTGATATCGAATTCCCTGCAGGGAAAGCCTGAAGGTCTACCTTCGCGCCATGTATGCCCATCTGTTCATTGGAGCTTCGCAGCAGCCGATGCCGCCGGGGTGACGACGTGGGGATGGCTGGGATTGCTGGTCATGCTGATGCACGCGGCTAGCGGGGCGGGGCGGGGTGAGCCGGGTGGGCCGGGGCCGGGCTGGAAGGGCGCGGCGGGGGCTTCGGGAGGTCGGGAGCCGCTCGGGCGGTGTCAGGGTTGTGCTGGGGGTTTCCCGTCAGTCCCATCGTCTCTCCGTGTCGGGCCGGCCCGTCAAGGGCGCTCGTTCCTCGCGTCGCTTCGCGATGTCGCTGCGCTCCACCCTTGACCGACCGTCCCGCCACGGAAATCCGAGGACAGCCGGGAAACCCCCAAAGGAACGGGCCGGGACCAGTTTTCAGGGACGGGGCGTCGGATGCGTCCGGGCGGAGCCCGGTGCGCATCCAATCGCTACGCGCTCCTGCCTGACGGCGTCCGCGAGCCCTTTGGGCTGGGCATAAGCCGCCCCAAATCGCTACGCGCTCCTGCGAGACGGCGCCTGCGAGCCCCTTGGGTTGGGCATAGGCCGCCATCGATCGCTACCCGCTTTTCGAGGACGGCGTCCGACCCTCATCTGGGGCTGATGGGGGCGATATCGAGGGGCGGAAGGGCGATCCATCGGCTCAGCCGAACCCAACCCCCATCAAGACCACGACAAGATTCCACCCGCCGGTACAGACAGGGGCAATTGGGGCGAATTGACGACTCTTTGAGGCGCACACTCACCTAGACATGGATTGGCATCGCTCCAGCCGTCATCTGACGCTTTTCCACCCCACACAGGGGGCCGGACGCCGTTCGTGAAGAGCGGAGGAAGCTTTCTGCGGCCCGAGACCAGCCCCAGACGGATCGCAGACGCCTGATCGAGAAGCGAGTAGCGGTTGGTGGCGGCTTATGCCCAGCCCGAGGGGCTCGCAGGCGCCGTCTCGCAGGAGCGCGTAGCGATTTGGGGCGGCTTATGTCCAGCCACAAGGGGCTTGCGGGCGCCGTCTGGCAGGAGCGCGTAGCGAATGGTGGCGGCTTATGCCCAGCCCAAGGGGCTCGCAGGCGCCGTCTCGCAGGAGCGCGTAGCGATTTGGGGCGGCTTATGTCCAGCCACAAGGGGCTTGCGGACGCCGTCTGGCAGGAGCGCGTAGCGAATGGTGGCGGCTTATGCCCAGCCCGAGGGGCTCGCAGGCGCCGTCTGGCAGGAGCGCGTAGCGATCGGATGCGCACCGGGCTCTGCCCGGACGCATCCGACGCCCCGCCCCTGAAAACTGGTCCCGGCCCGTTCCTTTGGGGGTTTCCCGGCTGTCCTCGTATGTCCGTGGCGGGACGGTCGGTCAAGGGTGGCCGCAGGCCATCACGAAGTGACGCGAGGAACGAGCGCCCTTGACGGGCCGGCCCGACACGGAGAGACGATGGGACTGACGGGAAACCCCCAGCACATCCCTGACACCGCCCGAGCGGCTCCCGACCTCCCGAAGCCGCCCCGTTCCTTTCGCCCCCGCCCGGGTGCCCCCCGCCCGGGTGCCCCCCGCCCGGGTGCCCCCCGCCCGTGCGTCCCCCCGCCCGTGTGTCTGTCCCCCCGCTGTCGCCCTGCCCCAGCCGGAGCCGGCCCCTCACGGCATTGGGTCGCGGCGTCGCTTGAGGGGGGAGAAGGCCACCGGGGTCCAGGACAGGGAGAGGAGGGCGGCTCCGGTCCAGAGCGTGGTGTGGAGGGTGGTGACTTCCGTCATGAGGCCCGAGGTGGCGGAGCCCAGGGCCACGGCGCCGGTCAGGGTGAAGCGGAAAGTGGCGTTCATGCGGCCCATCAGGGGGTCCGGGGTGAGGTGCTGGCGGAGGCTGACCCCCAGGACGTTGTCCGAGCCGATCTTCATCATGGTCAGCAGCCAGGCGCCGCCCGCGAGCCAGAGCCGCGGGCCGTGGTCGAGCAGGGGCACCAGCAGGGCCGCCGGGGTCAGGGTGAGCAGCAGGGCGCGCCCGTAGCCCACGCGCGCCGCGAAGGGCCGGGCCAGGCGGGCTCCCAGGAGCAGGCCCACGCCGCCGGCCGCCCAGAACAGGCCGAGCGAGGCGGGGGACAGGCCCAGGTCGCGGACGAAGAGGACCGGGAGCATGGTGTTGAGGATCGCGCTACCCAGGTTGTTGAGGGTGGCGGCCAGGGCCAGGGCGCGCAGCTCGGGGTGGCCCAGTACGTGCTGGAGTCCCTCCCGGATCTGGGTCGTGAGCGGGGTCCGGGCGGTGGCCGGCGCGGTGGGTGCGGCCCGGATCCCGGTGAGGCGGAGTGCGGAGGCGAGGTACGCCGCGGAGGAGCAGGCCAGTGCCAAGGGGGCGGTCAGCGCGGCGACCAGGGCGCCGCCGGCTCCGCGGCCGGCGATGTTGGCGGCGGCCATGAGAGTCACCATCGCGGTGTTCGCGCGGATGAGGCCCTCCCGGCCGACGAGCCGGGGCAGGACGCTCTGCGAGCCGACGTCGGAGAAGACGGTGGCGCAGCCGGCCAGTAGGACGACGCCGTACAGCTGCCCCAAAGTGAGGGCGTCCAGCCACCAGGCGAGGGGTAAGGAGGCGAAGAGCACCGCCCGGGCGAGGTCGGCGGTGATGAGGACGCCGCGGGTGCGCAGGCGGTCGACCCAGGCTCCGGCCGGCAGGCCGATCAGCAGGAAGGCGAGCGTGGAGAGCGCGGCGAGGGTGCCGACCTGGGCGGGGCCGGCGTCGAGGGCGGTGAGGGCGAGCAGGGGGACGGCCACGTAGCCGGTGTTGGTGCCGAGCTGGTTGAGGGTGGCGGCGCCGAAGAGGGTGCGGAAGTCCCGATTGCGCCAAGGGGAACGCGTGGCGGAGGGGATGGCGGGTGTTCCCGCGGTGTGTTCGGGCGTCGTGCGGACCGACCGGGGGCGGTGGCCCGGGCCTCGGAGCGGAGAGGGTGTCATGGACAGAACCGTGCCGAACGGCAATCTCTAAGAACAAGTTAAATGTTCTCCGTCATCGCTTAAGTATCGCTGCGAGGTTCTTGACTTGCGGGGTCGTGGCCGGAACCGGCCGCAGGCATGGCAGGCTTGGGGCATGGCCGCTCAGATCTATCCCAGCATCCTGTCCGCCGACTTCGCCCGTCTCGCCGAGGAGGCGAAGGCCGTCGAGGGGGCCGACTGGCTGCATGTCGACGTCATGGACAACCATTTCGTCCCGAACCTCACCCTCGGAATGCCGATCGTGGAGTCCTTGAGCCGGGCCACGGACATCCCGCTGGACCTTCATCTGATGATCGAGAACCCCGACCGCTGGGCCCCGCAGTACGTGGAGGCCGGCGCGGGCTCGGTCACCTTCCACGCCGAGGCCGCGGCGGCGCCCGTACGCCTCGCGCGCGAGATCCGGGCGAAGGGGGCGCGGGCCTCCATGGCGCTCAAGCCCGCGACGCCGATCGAACAGTACGAGGACATCCTTCCCGAGCTCGACATGCTGCTGATCATGACGGTCGAGCCCGGCTTCGGCGGCCAGCCCTTTCTCGACATCATGCTCCCGAAGATCCGCCGCACCCGGGAGCTGATCGCCAAGCACGACCTGGAGCTGTGGCTCCAGGTCGACGGCGGGGTCTCGGCCTCGACCATCGAGCGCTGCGCCGAGGCCGGCGCGGACGTCTTCGTGGCGGGCAGCGCGGTCTACGGGGCGGTCGATCCGGCGGCCGCCGTCCGCACGCTGCGTGACCAGGCGGGCGCGGCGATCGCGGCGGCGCCGTGGGCTTGCGACCACTGAGCCAAGCGTTGGTGAACAGCTCGGTGAACGGGAGCTGTCCAGGCTGATCAACGGCCGTCGGATCTGACAGGATGAACGGCGAGTCGAGAGTGTGAACACGAGAGTGTGAACAGCAGTGAGGAGAACGCGGTGTCTGCAATGTCGGCGGGACGGTCAGCCCTGCGGATGGGACCCGCGGAGCTGGTGCAGGCGGCGGCCATGGCCCGCCGCTTCTACCTGGAGGGCAAGTCCAAGATCCAGATCGCCGAGGAGTTCGGCGTGAGCCGCTTCAAGGTGGCCCGGGTGCTGGAGACCGCCCTCGAACGCGACCTCGTGCGCATCGAGATCCGGGTCCCGGCCGAGCTCGACGCGGAGCGGTCGGACGCGCTCCGGGCCCGGTACGGGCTCCGGCACGCCGTCGTGGTGGAGTCGCCGGCCGACGCCACCGAGGACGCCCCGGACCCGGAGAACCTGGGCGCGGTCGCCGCCGACCTGCTGGGCGAACTGGTCAACGAGGGCGACGTACTGGGCCTCGCGTGGGGCCGCTCGACGATCCACATGGCCGCCTCCCTGCACCGCCTGCCCCAGTGCACGGTGGTGCAGCTGACCGGGGTGTACGACGCGGGTACCGCGGAGCGCGGCTCGGTGGAGGCCGTACGCAGGGCCGCGCAGGTCTCGGGCGGCGACGCGCACCCGATCTACGCCCCCATGCTGCTGCCCGACCCGGCGACCGCGGCCGCGCTGCGCAGCCAGACCGGGATCGCGCGCGCCTTCGACTACTTCGACAAGGTGACGGTCGCGGCCGTCTCCATCGGTTCGTGGGAGCCGGGCATCTCGACCGTCCACGACATGCTGACGGACGAGGAGCGGGCCCACTACGCCTCGCTGGGCGTCGCGGCCGAGATGTCCGCCCACCTCTTCGACGCCGAAGGCCGGCGGGTCGGCCGGGACCTCGGCGAGCGGTGCATCACGGTCGAGGCGGACCGGCTGCGGCGGATCCCGGAGGTCGTGGCGATCGCAGGCGGGCTGCGCAAGGCCTCCGCCATCGGCGCGGTGCTGCGGTCGGGGCTGGTCACCAGCCTCGTCACGGACACGGCGGTCGCCGACTACCTCCTGACGGAGTCGGCCCCGGGACTGCGGCCGGCGCTGGACCGGGCCGACCCCGACGACCTGTAGGGGCGGGGCGGGGGCGGGGGCGGCGGGCGCCGCACACGAAGCGGGGACCTGTGGGCCTGCGGGGCCGGGGGCCGCGCCGCCTCCGTGTGTCTCCGTGTGCCTCCCTGTGCATCCACGCTGCCCTGGTGCGGGCGCTTCCGGGGCGCTGGAGGTGCGGATGGTGCCCGGATTGAGATGCGAAGGGCGACCGCACGGGCGCCCGCGGGGCGCATACTGGTTCCGATGACAAAATCAGCAGTTCCTCGCCGCCACTTGCCGTCCAGCCCGTTCAAAGCCCCCGTGGAACAGCCCATCCGGCAGTTCAACGTGGGCGACCGGGTTACTCACGACGAGCACGGCCTCGGCCGTGTCGTCGGAATTGAGGAGGGGATCGCCGTTCTCGTCGACTTCGGTTCGGTCCAGAAGCGCATCCTGAGTCCGTACAGCAAGATGGCCGCGCTCTGACGCGACCGAACGATTCGCGGGCGAATCGGATATTTGGCACGATCGGCGCATGATCTTCCGGAACGTGCCCCGATGGGTTTGGCGTTCGCTGGGGGCCGTGTTCCTCTGCGCCGCGCTCGTCGCAACGGCGGGCTGTGGTGCGCGTAAACCACCCGGCCCCGCCGTGGCCGGCGGCAGTGCCGAGCCGAGTGCGGCCTCCAGCGCGGCCTCCAGTGCCGTGGCTCCCGATGCCGGTCCCAGCTGGGCGCGGGGGATGGCCGTCGTACGTGCCGACGTGCTGCCGCGCCAGGCGCGGGACGTCCTCGCGCTCATCGACAAGGGCGGCCCGTACCCGTACCGGCAGGACGGCACCGTCTTCGGGAACTGGGTGGGGCGGCTGGTCGCCGTGACCTCGGCGCGGGTACGCGGGGGCGCGGCCGGCGGAGTGGGAGACGTTCGTGGAGGTGCTGGAGGAGGCCGTGGACTTCTGGCGGGGGCCGGAGGGGGAGCCGGGGCTCACGGTGCTCCTGGCCGCGCCCGAGCCCGAGGGTGAGCCTGAGCCTGAGCCCGGGCGCGGGCCGGCCGCCGGGGCTCCGCCCCGGACCCCGGGCCTCAGGCGTCGGCGGGGCTGATGGTGCGGCGGGGCTGAAGGATCGAGGCTCCGCCCCTGGTCCCGCGCCTCAGGCGTCGGCGGGGTTGGAGGGGCGGTCCTGGCTGAAAGGTCGGCGCTCCGTCCCTGGCCCCCGGCCTCAGGCGTCGGCGGGGCTGGAGGTGCGCCGGCGGGGCGGAGAGAAGGGAACCGGGCGGCCTGGGGGCGCCCGGCTCGGGGTCAGTCGGTCTGGGGGATCCAGGGCGGGGTCTGGCCCCAGGACCAGACCGGGATCTTGGCCGCGTCCACCGGTGGGGGGTTGGGGCCCGAATAGATGAGGGCCATGCGGGTGCCCCACTCGATGTAGTAGGCGAACACCCCGCGGAACTCGGGGTCCGTCGGGAGGCCGACCTCGTCGGCCGTGTCCATGAGCAGGTCCACCCAGCGCCGGCGCTGCTTCTCGGTGATCGCGCGGCCCAGGTGCTTGGTGGCCATGTGCTGGTGACCGCCGTGGTGGGCGGTGTACTCCGCCGGGCCGCCGAAGACCTCCGCCAGCCAGATCGCGACGTGCTGCGGGTGCTCCGAGTCCATGCCCGCGAAGACCGGGGCCAGGATCTCGTCCTGGAGGGCGTGGGCGTAGAAGGCGTCGGTGAGGCGGTTCATCGCCTCCGCCCCGCCCATCCACTCGTAGATGGTGGGTGTGGTGCTCATCGCTGTCCGGCGCCCTTTCCCGTGCCCACGACGCCCGTCACGAGGTAGTGCTGCATCTCCTCGATGGCCGTCACGTACGGACGGATCGCGCTGAAGAACGCCGGGAAGTGCTCCCCCTTGCGGAAGCCGCCCAGGTGGGCCTCGATCGAGGTCCAGCGGATCCGGAGGATGTACCGCTCCTTCTCCTCCTCGCACCGTGCCAGTTCGTAGTCGATGCACTCGGGCGAGGCGGCCAGGGCCTCGGCCGCCCGGGCGTACGCGTCCTCGAAGGCCTGCTGGTCGTCCAATGCGATCCGGTAGCGGATGTATTCGACGGTGGTCGTCATGGTGCGTACCTCTCCCTGGGTGTAGGTCTCGGCCAGCCTTACGCGATCACACGGCTCCATGGGGCCGATTCGTCATTCGGACCCGGACTTCATGGAGTCCGTCGTGCCGTCGACGTCCGGACCCTGCGCGCGGACCCGCCCGACCTGGTCCAGGGAGTCGCGCAGGTCCGCCAGCCAGCTGTCGGTGTTGCGCCCGACGAGGCGGACGCACCAGGCCAGTGCGTCGGCCCGGCTGCGGGCCACGCCGCCGGCGACGAGGGTGTCGAGGACCTGGCGTTCGGACTGGCGCAGGCGGGTCATGACGGGGACGGCGAGGTGGGTGAAGAGGGTCGTCTCGTCACCCACCCGTACGCCCCACGCGACCTTGCGGCGGTAGAGCTCCTCGGCCTCGCGGGCCACTTCGATGCGCTGTTCGCGGGTGCGTTCGCGGAACTCCCGGACCGACTCGGTCGCCGGGACGGTGCCGACGACCGTGATCTCCTCGCGGTCGGCGGTCACGGGGTCGAGGGACTCATAGACGTCCGCCGGCAGGCGTTCGGCGAACCACGCGCGGAGCTGCTCGCTCTGTTCGGATGTAATCATGTAATCAACGTTGCGTCCGATGTGTACGTGATCACAAGCCCTGGAGCGTTCGCTCTCAGCCCATCGAGCGGTAGCGGTGGATCAGCGAGACGGCCATCGCCCCCTCGCCCACGCCCGACGCCACCCGTTTGACCGAGTGGGCGCGGACGTCGCCCGCCGCGAAGACGCCGGGCACGCTCGTCTCCAGGGGGTAGGGCGCGCGCTCCAGGCTCCATTCGGCCGGGAGCTCGCCCCCGTTGGAGATCAGGTCCGAGCCGGTGAGGACGAAGCCGTACTCGTCCCGCTCGACGACGCCCGAGAGCCAGTCGGTGTGCGGGCGGGCCCCGATGAAGGTGAACATGAAGCGGGCGGCGACCTCGGTGTCCTTGCCGGTGTCCGCGTCGTGGAGGGTGAGGCGCTCCAGGTGCTCCTCGCCGTCCAGCCGGACCACCGTGGTGCGCACCTTGACCTCGATGTTCGGGGTGCGTTCGATCTCGTCGATCAGGTAGCGGGACATGCTCGCGTCCAGGGAGGACGCGCGGACCAGGATGGTCACGCGGGCGGCGTACTTCGCGAAATGCACGGCGGCCTGCCCCGCCGAGTTGGCCCCGCCGACGATGAACACGTGCTGGGAGATGCAGGCAGAGCTCTCCGTGGTCGCCGCGCCGTAGTAGAGGCCGGCGCCCTCGAAGCGGTCGGCGCCCGGGGCGTCGAGCCGGTTGTACGAGACTCCGGTCGCGAGCAGGACCGTCTCGGCGGAGATCTCCGTGCCGTCGGCGAGGGTGAGGATCTTCGCCGGGTCGTCCCGGGTCAGTGAGACCACCTCCACCGGGTGCAGGATCTCGGCGCCGAACCGGGAGGCCTGGATGGTCGCCCGGCGGGTCAGGTCACCGCCGGAGAGGCCCGAGGGGAAGCCGAGGTAGTTCTCGATCAGGCTGGAGGTGCCGGCCTGGCCGCCCGGGGCGCGGGAGTCCAGCATCAGGGTGGAGAGGCCCTCGGAGGCCGAGTAGACGCCCGCCGCCAGGCCCGCGGGGCCCGCGCCGACGATGACGCACTCGTAGTGCGGGCGCGAGGCGGTGGTGGCCAGGCCCAGGTGCTGGGCGAGCTGCGTGTCGGTCGGTGCCGAGAGGACCGCCCCGTCCGGGAAGCGGACCAAGGGCAGGGCAACGTCGGGCTGGGCGGCGATCAGGGTCAGTGCCTCGGGGTCCCGCTCGACGTTGAGGAAGCGGAACGGCTGGCCGTTGCGGGTGAAGAAGTCCCGTACGGCGTGGGTGCCGGGGGAGACGAGGTGGCCGGCGACGATGATCCCGTCGTAGGCGGGGCGGTAGGTCGCCAGCCAGTCCGAGAGCAGGTCGTCCAGGACTGGGAAGAGCCGCTCGTGGGGAGGGTCCCACGGCTTGAGCAGGTAGTAGTCCAGACGGACCCGGTTGATGGCGGTGATCGCCGCGTCGGTCTCGGCGTACGCCGTCAGCAGCACCCGGCGGGCATCCGGGAAGCGGCTGACGGCCTCCAGCAGGAACTCGACGCCGGTCACGTCCGGCATGCGCTGGTCCACGAGGAACAGCGCCGGGTCGTGGCCGCGCTCGTCGAGGGAGTCCAGGATCTTCAGGGCGTCGGCCGCCGAGGAGGCACCGAGGACCCGGTAGCGGTCGCCGTAGGCGCTGCGCAGGTCGCGGCGGACGGCGCGCAGCACCTGCGGGTCGTCGTCGACGGCCAGGATCACAGGCTTGCGGCTCTCCGCGCGCTCGGCCGCGGCCGAGGCGGGGGCGACGGGGGCGGGGGCGGCAGGGGAGCTCTCCCGGGCCGTGCTCATGCCGAGTCCAACATCAGCTTGTCGGCGTAGCACCAGACCCAGTCCTCGCCCGGCTCGTGGGAGGCCGCGATCGGGTGCTCGGTGGTTCGGTAGTGCCGGGTGGCGTGACGGTTCTTCGACGAGTCGCAGCACCCGACGTGTCCGCAGCTGAGGCACAGCCTCAGGTGCACCCAGGTATCGCCGGCGACGAGGCATTCCTCGCAGCCCACCGCGGTGGGCCTCACCGGACGTATCTGATCGATGTGTGTGCACAACAGGTCCATCGCCATCGTCGCCGTCCCTCTCCTCGTGCTTCGCGCGCCCGCGATTCACGGCGCGTCCAGACCTTAGGACGGGTCTCGCGAAACGGTTCACCGATTCGGCCGAAGTCACCTAGTCCTGGGGCTACTTCATGACGTCCGCGAACGACTTCCTGAAGTGCCGCGGTCACCTGTCCGGCTACCTCACGAAGTCGCATGCCGGCGCTTTGACGAAGGCTCTGGGCCCGGCCAGTGTGGGGGACGCCAACGACAACAGGCGGCGCTGGAGGAATACGTGAGCAGAAAGATTCTGGTCATTGTCTCCGAACACGGTTACTGGGCCGAGGAACTGATAGGCCCCGTCTCGAAGTTCGACGAGCGGGGCTACGAGGTCATATTCGCGACGCCGACCGGAAAGCGTGCGCACGCTCTTCCGCCGAGCCTCGACGCGAACTACGTCGACCCGCCGCTCGGACGCTCGGTGACCACCGAGGAGAACGCCCGGCTGGGGCGGGAGTTCGAGCAGTCGAGCCGGCTGGACTCGCCGCTCGACATCGAGGCGTGGGTGCCCGAGCGCCCGTACACGAGCGACCCGGCCTACCTGCCCAAGCTGGAGCAGTACCACCGCGATCTCGACGGACTCGACGCCGACATCGCCGGATACGACGCGATCCTCATCGTCGGCGGCAGCGGCCCGATCGCCGACCTCGCCAACAACGAGCGCGTGCACGCCCTGATCCTGGGCTTCCGGAAGGCCGGCAAGGTCGTGGCCGCCGAGTGCTACGGGGTCGCCTGCCTGGCCTTCGCCCGGGACTGGGACGACCGCAAGAGCATCATCCGGGGCAAGCACGTGACCGGCCACTGCAAGGAGTACGACTACAAGGACGGCACCGGATTCCTCGGTACCGACTTCAACATGGGGCCGCCGCCGTACCCGCTGGAGTACATCCTGCGCGACGCGACCGGACCGCGCGGCGCGTACCACGGGAACTTCGGAAAGCCGGTCTCAGTGATCGTGGACTTCCCCTTCGTCACCGGACGTTCCACCCCCGACTCCTATCTGACGGGGCAGAAGATCGTGGAAGTCCTGGAAAACGGGCTCACCCGATACGGCTGGTGAACCGGGAAACCGCTGGGAAATCGGATGGTCGAGGGGGAATTCATGGAAGCCACTCCCGGACGGGAAAGGCTGATCGAGCAGTTCAAGGCCGACGGCCTGAAGGTGATGTTCGGAAATCCGGGGACGGTGGAACAGGGATTCCTCGACGCGGTGGACGCGGCGGAGGACTTCCGGTACGTCCTGGCCCTCCAGGAGACCGTGGCCGCCGGCATCGCCGACGGGTACGCCCGGGCGACCGGCGGCGCGGCCCTGCTCCAGCTGCACTCCGGAGTGGGCCTGGGCAACGGTATCGGGATGCTCTACCAGTCGCTGCGCGGCCACACCCCGCTCGTCGTCGTCGCCGGCGACGCCGGGGTGCGCTACGACGCCATGGACGCGCAGATGGCGTCCGACCTGGTCGCGATGGCCAGGCCCGTGACCAAGTACGCGACCCGCGTCACCGATCCGCGGTCCGTCCTGCGCACCGTCCGCCGGGCCGTGAAGATCGCGCTCACCCCGCCGCGCGGGCCCGTGTTCGTCGCGCTGCCGATGGACGTGCTGGACGAGCTCAACTCAGAGCCCGTGCTGCCGGCGACGGTCCCCCTCACGGACGTGGCGCCCTCGCCGGCGTCGGTGGGCCGGGCGGCCGAATTGCTGGCCTTGGCCGAGCGGCCGGTCGTGCTGGTCGGAGACGGGGTGGCGCTCTCCGGGGCGCAGCGCGAGCTCGCCGCCGTCGCCGAGCTGCTGGGCGCCGACGTGTACGAGGTCGACTCCTCCGAGGTGAACATCGCCGCCTCGCACCCGCTGCGGCGCGGCCAGACGGGCCACATGTTCGGCCCGCACAGCAAGGAGCTGATCGGCGACGCCGACGGGGTGCTGGTCGTGGGCACCTACGTCTTCCCGGAGGTGTTCCCCGAGCTGGAGAGCCCCTTCCGGGCCGACGCGAAGGTCGTCCACATCGACCTCAACGCCTATGAGATCGCCAAGAACCACCCGGTGGACCTCGGCCTCGCCGCGGATCCCCGGCAGGCGCTGCGCGCGCTGGCCGGCGTACTGGAGCGGCAGCTGCCCCCGCAGCGGCGGGCCGCCGCGGCCGCCCGGCTCGACGTACGGACCCGGGAGCGGGCCCGGTCGGCGGGCGCGGCCGCCGAGGACGACGGCACGCCGATGGCCGTCTTCCTGCGGGCCCTGGCCGAGCGCACCGGCGGGGACCTGATCGTCTTCGACGAGGCGCTGACCACGTCGCCGCTGGTCACCCGGTACCTGCCGGCGGAGCGCCCCGGCGACTACCACCTCACCCGGGGCGGATCGCTCGGCGTGGGCTTCCCGGGGGCGGTCGGCGCCAAGCTGGCCCGCCCGGACCGGCTCGTCGTGGGCTTCTCGGGCGACGGCGGGTCCATGTACACCTACCAGGCACTGTGGACGGCCGCCCGGCACGGCATCGACGCCAAGTTCGTCGTCTGCAACAACCGCAAGTACCGGCTGCTGGACGACAACATCGCCCAGTACTGGCGGGAGCGGGACATCCCGGAACACGGCTTCCCGGGCTCCTTCGACCTCTCGCACCCCGAGATCGACTTCGCTGGGCTCGCCCGTTCGCTCGGCGCCGGCGGGATGCGGGTGGAGAAGCCGGACGAGGCGGTCGCCGCGGTGGGCCGGATGCTGTCCCACCCCGGACCGTTCCTCGTCGACGTCCAGATCTGACCGCAGACCGGATCGGACCTGAACCGAACCGCTCCGATCCGACCTGCCCCGATCCGACCGGCCCCCATCCGACCTGCCCCGCCCAGTCATCCCGCCCGACACGGAACAGGAGGAGACCGCATGCCCGCCGAGCGGCAGCTGACCGAGGACGCGATCCGCAGTTTCGCCGAGAACTGGTACGTGGCGCTGGACCAGCACGTGGGCCTGGCCGATGTGCTCGCCCTGATCACCGAGGACCTGGAGTTCAAGGTTCCCGAGGACACCTTCCTCGGACACGAGGGCTTCGGCCGCTGGTACGGGGCCGTCACCCACCGCTTCTTCGACGAGGTGCACACGGTCACCAAGGTGGAGCCGGTCATCGAGGGCGATCGGGCGGTCGTCCGGGTCCTCGTCAACTGGCAGGCCAAGATCTGGGACCCGCCGGCCGCCCGCAGCCAGTGGCTCGGCTTCGACGCCGACCAGACCTGGACCGTGGTCGCCGGCCCCTACGGGCCGCTGATCAAGCAGTACACCGTCAACGACCTGGCCCCGATGCCCGGTTCCGGCTCCCTGTGACCGTGACCGCGACCGCGACCGCGGTGAAGGAGAAGCGACGATGACCGAAGTGACACGGGAGCGGGTCCGGGCGGCCTACGCCGCCCTCGGTTCCGGCGACCGGGCGCGGATCCTGGAGTACTACTCGGAGGACCTGCGCTGGCTGGTGCCGGGCAACCACCCCCTGGCCGGCTGGTACGAGAGCCTGGACGCCTTCCTGGAGCTGATGGGGCAAACCCACAAGCTCACGGGCGGCACCTTCCGGATGGACCTGGAAGCGGTGCTGGTCGGCGAGGGCTGCTCGGCGGACGTGTGCCGCAACGTCGCCCTGCGGGCCGGCGCGGCCGAGGCGAGCGGGTCCCCGTACGAGCGGATGGACTACCCCGTCTTCCACTTCATGCGGTGGCGGGACGGCCGGATCGTCGAGGGGCGCGACGGTCTCTTCGGGGACTCGGCGACTGCCTTCAGCCAGTTCTGGGCGCCGTTCGCGCCGGACGGAACCCGCAGGGACCGATAGGGGGATGAGCGCAATGGACGCACGACAGATCCTGCAGAAGTACTACGAGTACGCCAACGCCGGGGACTGGGACCGCTGGTGCGACCTGTTCGCCGACGACCAGGTCATGGACGAGCAACTCGCCGGCCACATCGAGGGCCTGGAGGTGCTCCGCTCGATGATGAAGGGCATGGGGACGATGTACCGCGTCTTCCGCAACGAGCCCGTGCACTTCCTCGTCGACGGTGAGAAGGCCGCGGCCGTCTCCCACCTGACCGCGGTCAGCGCCTCGGGCGAGCCCGTCGAGGCCGAGGTCATGAACTTCTTCCGGATCGTGGACGGAAAGATCGCCTACATGGCGAACTACCACGACACGGTCCCCTTCCAGGTGCTGAGCCAGGACTGAGGGGGGAGCGGTGAGCGTGGAAGAGTACGACTACATCGTCGTGGGATCCGGTACCGCGGGCAGCGTCCTGGCGGGCCGGCTCTCCGAGGACCCGGACGTCTCCGTCCTCGTCCTGGAGGCGGGCGGCTCCCGGATCCCGCCGGAGGTGGACGACCCGTCCTCCTGGTACAAGCTCCTCGGCGGCCCCGTGGACTGGGGCTACACCAGCACACCGCAGCCCGGGCTCGACGGCCGCCGTACGTACGAACCGCGCGGCAAGGCCCCCGGCGGCAGCAGCAACCTCTACATCATGATGCACATCCGCGGCCACGCCTCGGACTTCGACAACTGGGCCTACCAGGGCGCGGCCGGCTGGGCGTACGAGGACGTGCTGCCGTACTTCGCCCTGCTGGAGGGCCAGGAGGACGTCACCGCCTCCACCACCGGCACCCGCGGCCCGCAGCGGATCACCAACGCGGGGCTGCACGGCCCCAACCCGGTCTCCCGGGCCTTCATCGACGCTGCCGTCGAGCTGGGGCACGAGGAGATCGCCGACTTCAACACCGACGGGCCCCGGCGCGGGCTCTTCGGCACCGGCTGGCACCACATCGACGTGGCCGACGGCCGCCGCCAGGGCGCCCTGGCCGCCTATCTGGAGCCCGCGCTCGGCCGGCCCAACCTGACGCTGCGCACCAGCGCCCAGAGCACCCGGCTGCTCTTCGACGGCGATACCTGCACGGGCGTCGAGTACGTCCAGCTCCAGGCGCCCGCCGTGCTTTCGGACAGCGACGTCCCCGGCCGGACCGTCCGCGACGGCCACAGCAGCGCCGCCGCGCCCGGGCCGCACACCGTACGGGCCCGGCGCGAGGTGGTCGTGGCGGCCGGGGCGATCGAGTCGCCGAAGCTGCTGCTGCTCTCCGGCATCGGCCACCCCGAGCAGCTGCGCGAGCACGGCATCGAGGTCACCGCGGCCCTGCCCGGGGTCGGCGAGAACTTCCACAACCACGTCCTGACCGGGCTGATGGCCGAGGTCACCCAGGAGCTCCCGCCGCCGGCGCAGAACCTGTCGGAGAGCGCTCTGTTCCTGTCCTCGCAGCCGGGGCTGCCCGCCCCCGACCTGCAGATCGCCTTCGTCCACGTCCCCTTCGACGTGATCGTCGGCAAGGACCACCCGAACACGGTGTCCATCCTGCCCGGCGTCGTACGCCCGGTCTCGCGCGGCTGGATCAAGCTGGCGAGCGCCGACCCGCTGGCCCACCCGCTGATCAATCCGAACTACCTGGGCGACCGGTGGGACCTGGAACGCATGGTGCAGGGCGTCAAGATCGCCCGGGAGATCTTCGCGACCTCGGCCTTCTCGCCCTGGTACAAGCAGGAGCTGCAGCCCGGTCCCGGCTGTGCCGGCGACGAAGAACTGCGCACGTTCGTGAGGCAGAAGTCGGAGAGCTACCACCACCAGGCCGGCTCCTGCCGCATGGGCATCGACGACCTCGCCGTCGTCGACCCCGAGCTGCGGGTGCACGGCGTGCGCAACCTGCGCATCGTGGACGCCAGCGTCATGCCCGCGGTCCCGTCGGGCAACTGCCACACCGCCATCGCGATGATCGCCGAGCGCGCGGCGGACTTCCTGAGGGGGACCCGCCGTGCCTGATGCCGTCCTGCGCGAGGGCCCGCTGTCCGGGACCCGGATCGCGGTGCTGGTCGAGAGCGACTACTACGAGCCGGAGATCTTCTACTACCAGCACCGGTTCGCGGAGGAGGGAGCCGAGGTCGACTTCCTGACCCGGCTGTGGGGCAACGACTCCATCACCTTCACCGGACACGAGTACCGGGCGCCCTTCACCGTGAACCGGTCCCTGGAGGGGCTGACCGACGAGGAACTGCGCCGGTACGCGGCGGTCATCGTGCCCTCGGGCATGGTGGCCGACCGGCTGCGCTACACCGAGGACGTGGACGTCCTCGCCCCGGCGACCGAGCTGCTGCGCCGGGCCTTCGAGGAGCCGACGGTGCTGAAGGGGGTCATCTGCCACGGCATGTGGCTGGCGTCCTCGATCCCCGGGAAGATCCGGGGCCGCAAGGTGGTCTGCCACAACAACCTGATCGGCGACGTCCGCAACATGGGCGGGGAGTACGTCGACGAGGACGTGGTGGTCGACGGGGACCTGGTCACCGGCCGTACCGGCGCGCACCACCACCTGTTCGCCCGCCGGATCATCGAGCTGATCGCGGCCGGGCGGGGCCGGGGGGCTGGCTGATGCCGGGCTCCGGGGACCGGCCGATGGCCTGGTCGCACGTGGGCCTGAACTGCGTGGACCAGAAGACCACCGAGGACTTCTACACCCGGTACTTCGGCTTCTCCCGGGCCAGGGTGGTCGACCTCGGGGAGTCCCGCATCGTGTTCCTGCGCAAGGGGGACGCGTACCTGGAGCTCTTCGCGGCCGGCGCCGACCCGGCCCGGCCGGCGCCCGGCGACGGGCCGCAGGTTCCGGGCAGGATGCGCCACCTGGCGTTCCAGACCGACAGCGTGGACGCGTTCCTGGCCGACCTGGGCGACGCGGCGGAAGTGACCCTTGGACCGCTGGACTTCGACGACTTCATCTGCGGCTGGCGGACTGTGTGGGTCCGCGACCCGGACGGGGTGGTCGTCGAAGTGAGCCAGGGATACGAGGACGACAGCACTCACGACAAGGACGGTGCATGACATGGCGCACGCCGTGAGCTTCTCCTTCTCCGACACCATCGCGGGCTATGTCGTCCGCTTCCACTCCGGTACGCGCCTGCTGCGGCTGAAGACCCCGGACAGTCGGGAGTTCGACGTCTCCGTCGCCGGCGACCCCAGCGCCGAGCTGGTCCGCAACCTGGACGAGCCCTACATCGACGCCTCCGGGCACATCGACGAGATGCTCTCGCCGGGCCGGTTCCTCTTCGTCCACGGCGTGCACTACCCGGAGCACGGCGGCCGGTTCGAGGCCAAGCGCCTGGTGTTCCTCGGCCGCGGCGCCGAGGACTACCGCTTCGAGGAGGGCAGCTGGTGGATCAAGCAGATCGAGTCGCTGGCCGACTTCTACAGGCGGGCACAGTTCGGCGACGGGCCGGTGGACTTCACCGAGTACCGCACCGAGATCCGACTCGGCGGTGACAAGACCGCCAGCCACGTCCAGGAGACCGACACCATCTCCCGCCTGGTCTACGGCATGGCCTCGGCCTACCTGCTGACCGGCAAGGACGAGTACCTGGAGGTCGCCGAGCGCGGCACCGAGTACCTGCGCAAGCACATGCGGGTCGTGGACGGCGAGGAGGACGTGGTCTTCTGGTACCACGGCATCAGCGTCGACGGGGACACCGAACGCAAGCTGTTCACCTCGGAGTTCTCCGACGACTACGACGCGATCCCGATGTACGAGCAGATCTACGCGCTGGCCGGGCCCATCCAGACGTACCGGATCACCGGTGACGTCCGGATCAAGAACGACGCGGACGCCACCATCCGGCTGTTCGACAAGTTCTTCTTCGACCCGGAGCAGGGCGGCTACTACTCGCACATCGACCCGATCCTCTTCAGCGCCGACCACGAGTCCCTCGGGGAGAACGCCGAGCGCAAGAACTGGAACTCGGTCGGCGACCACGCGCCCGCCTACCTGATCAACCTGTACCTGGCGACCGGCGACCAGAAGTACGCCGACTTCCTCGAGTACACCTTCGACACCATCGCGGACAAGTTCCCGGACTACAAGAACAGCCCCTTCGTCCAGGAGCGCTTCTTGCGCGACTGGTCGCACGACACCGCGCACAGCTGGCAGCAGGACCGCGCGGTCGTCGGCCACAACCTGAAGATCGCCTGGAACCTGATGCGGATGAACTCGCTGAAGGCCAAGCCGGCGTACGAGGAGCTCGCCAAGAAGATCGGCGCGATCATGCCGGCCGTCGGCAGCGACGTGCAGCGCGGCGGCTGGTACGACGTCGTGGAGCGCGTGAAGCAGGGGGACCAGGAGACGTATCGTTTCGCCTGGCACGACCGCAAGGCCTGGTGGCAGCAGGAGCAGGCGATCCTCGCCTACCTCATCCTGAACGGCACCGTCGGCGGCGACGCGAACCTGCGCGAGGCCCGGCAGGCGCAGGCCTTCTACAACACCTTCTTCCTCGACCACGACGAGGGCGCCGTCTACTTCAACGTCCTCGCCAGCGGTACGCCGTACCTGCTCGGCACCGAGCGGCTCAAGGGCAGCCACTCGATGTCCATGTACCACTCGGCGGAGCTCTGCTACCTCGCCGCCGTCTACAACAACCTGCTGATCAACGGCCGGGAGATGGACTTCCACTTCCAGCCCGACCCGACCGGCCTGCCCGACCGCATCCTGCGCGTCTCGCCCGACCTGCTGCCCGCCGGCTCGGTGCGCATCGCGTCCGTGGAGATCGACGAGAAGCCGTACACCGACTTCGACGCGGAGGCGCTCACGGTGCGCCTGCCCGACGTCCAGAGCCGCGTCAAGGTGAAGGTCCGGCTGCGGCCGACGGCCAAGAAGTAGCGCTCAACGGGGGGCGCCCCAACCAGAGGGGAATGCAATGACTCTCAACGTCAAAGAACGCCGGAACAAGACGGCCACCGTGCTCGTCGCCACCGGTGAGATCAACAGCGAGACGTCCGGCACGCTGCTCCAGTCCCTGCTGCCGCTGGTCCGCGAGGGCAAGCCGCTGCGGATCGACCTCACGGCGGTGACCTACGTCTCCAGCGCGGGCCTGCGCACCCTGCTCGTCGTCTACCGCGAGGCCCAGCACGCCGGCGTGGCCGTCACCCTTTACGGGGTGAGCGAGGAAGTCCGGTTCGTCATGTCGGCCACCGGTTTCCTCGACTTCTTCGAGACCGGCGAGGCCGCCGCGGCGGCATCGGCGGCCGCCAAGGCCAAGGCCGCGCGATGAGCGAGACCCGGTCCGAGCAGGTCCTTCGCGTCGACGCGTACCCGACCCACGAGGTGGGCGGGTACCGCGTCCGCGCGGGCAAACCGTTCCCCTTCGGGGCCAACGTGGTCCCCGGCGGGGTCAGCTTCTCCGTCTTCTCCGACCAGGCCACCTCCATGACCCTGGTCATCTACAAGCGCGGAGAGCCCGAACCGATGGCCGAACTGGAGTTCCCCGAGGAATTCCGCACCGGCAGCGTGTTCGCCATGACCGTCTTCGGCCTCGACCACGAGAACATCGAGTACGGGTACCGGGCCGACGGCCCCTACGACCCGGTCACCGGCCACCGCTTCGACGCCCGCCAGGTCCTCTCCGACCCCTACGCCCGGCTGATCGCCGGCCGTGACGTGTGGGGCGTGGAGCCGGACTACAGCCGTGACTACCAGTACCGCTCCCGCGTCTGCCTCCAGGACTTCGACTGGGGCGACGACACCCCGCTGGGCATCCCCGCCGAGGACCTCGTCGTCTACGAGGCCCACGTACGCGGCTTCACCCGGCACCCCAACTCCCAGGTGACCGCACCCGGCACGTTCGCGGGACTGCGCGAGAAGATCCCGTACCTGAAGGAACTCGGGGTCAACTGCATCGAGCTGCTGCCCGTGTTCGAGTTCGACGAGAGCGACAACCCGCGCTCCAACCCGGAGACGGGCGAGAAGCTCTTCGACTACTGGGGCTACAACACCGTCTCCTTCTTCGCACCCAAGGCCGGCTACGCGGCCACCGGACGCTACGGGATGCAGGGCGACGAGTTCCGCACCCTGATCAAGGACCTGCACGCGGCCGGCATCGAGGTCATCCTCGACGTCGTCTTCAACCACACCGCCGAGGGCAATGAGCAGGGGCCGACGATCTCCTTCAAGGGGCTCGACAACGCCACCTACTACATGCTCACGCCCGAGGGGTACTACTTCAACTTCAGTGGCACCGGCAACACCGTCAACTGCAACCACCCCGTCGTACGCAACTTCGTCCTCGACTGCCTGCGCCACTGGGTGGCCGACTACCACATCGACGGGTTCCGCTTCGACCTCGCCGCCATCCTCGGCCGGTCCCTGGACGGCACCCCGCTGCCCAACCCGCCGCTGCTGGAACTGCTCGCCTACGACCCGGTCCTGCGACACACCAAGCTCATCGCCGAGGCCTGGGACGCCGGCGGCCTCTACGAGGTCGGCAACTTCCCGGCGTACGGCCGCTGGGCGGAGTGGAACGGCAAGTACCGCGACACCGTGCGCCGCTTCCTCAAGGGCGACCCCGGAGTCACCGGAGAACTGGCCACCCGCATCGCCGGCTCGCCCGACCTCTACTCCGGCCGCGGCACCGCCGCCTCGGTCAACTTCCTGACCGCGCACGACGGCTTCACCCTCGCCGACCTCGTCTCCTACAACGACAAGCACAACGAGGCCAACGGCGAGGGCAACAACGACGGCGCCAACGACAACAACAGCTGGAACTGCGGCGCCGAGGGCCCCACCGACGATCCGGCGGTCAACGCCCTGCGCACCCGGCAGATCAAGAACGCCCTCGCCATCCTCCTCACCAGCCAGGGCATCCCGATGCTCCTCTCCGGCGACGAGGTCGGCAGGACCCAGCAGGGCAACAACAACACGTACTGCCAGGACAACGAACTGTCCTGGTTCGACTGGGACCAGGTCGACGGCCAAGCCGAACTGCTGCGCTTCACACGCGAGATGATCGCCTTCCGCAAGCACCACCGCGAGCTGCGCTCCACCTCCCACCCCACCGGACGGGTCCGCGAGCACCTCGGCCTGCCCGACATCAGCTGGCACGGGGAGCGGGCCTGGCAGCCCGACTGGTCGGGGGAGAGCCGGCTGGTGGCGGTCGCCCGCTGCGGCGCCGGGGACGACGACGTGGTGTACGTGGCCATGAACTCGCACTGGGAGTCGCACGACCTGGAACTGCCCGCCCTGCCCGGCGGACGCAGCTGGCGCCTGTTCGCCGACACGGGGGCCGGGGCACCGCACGACATCCGCACCCCGGGCACCGAGCCGGAGCTGGACAACGCCGGCAAGTACCTGATCGGCCCGCGCTCCGTGGTCGTCCTGGTGGGCCGCACCGGCGACGCCGACGAATCCGACACGCCCTGACCGAAGGAGACCTGACATGCCGCTTTCCGTGTCCCTGAGCATCGAGGGCGACACCACCGTGATCGAACTGTCGGGCGAGCTGGACGCCGAGACCGCGCCGGACTTCCACCGGACCATCGAGAAGGCCGCCGGTCACGGCACCACCACCGTCGAGATCAGGATGGCCGGCGTCGGCTACATGGCCAGCGCCGGACTGCGCTCCCTGGTCTTCGCCCAGCAGAAGATCGCCGACAACGTCACCATCAAGGTGGTCGGTGCCATCGAGCCCGTCTCCCGGACCATCCGGACGGCCGGCCTCGACCGCAGCATCGTCATCTCCGATGAGTGACGACCGTGAGTGACATGGTCGAGCTGGCGAGAACGCCCGTCGTACTGGAGGTGCCCGCCACGGTCGGGGCGCTGGGCGACATCGCCGCGTTCGTCCTGCGGCTGGCCGGACGGGCGGGGCTCGGTAAACGCGCCTCCTACCGGCTCCGGCTGGCCGTCGACGAACTGGCCACGAACGTCGTGATGCACGGGTACCGGGGCGGCGACGGACGGATCACCGTCCGCGGCCGCTCCGGCCCCGGCGGGGTGCAGATCACCATCGAGGACTCCGCCCCCGCCTTCGACCCCGTCGCGGGCCGCCTGCCGCCCTGCCCCGGGGTTCCCCCGCAGGACCGGCGGATCGGCGGCCTCGGCATCCACCTGGCCCTGACCAGCGTGGACGAGTTCTCCTATGCGCACAGGGACGGCCGCAACATCAGCACGCTGACTGTGAAGGCTGAGGGGACGGACCCATGCCCTCCACGACCGTGATCATCCTCGACGCGCACCCGGCACCACCGCCCGAACTCCTCGACGCCCTGCGGACGATGGACGCCTCACTCATCACCCGCACGCTGACGGAGCTGCGCGAAGGCCCGCTGGAACGGCTGCCCGTCGCGGACGTGCTGCTCGCCCCGGCCGAGTCCGACGGGGACGCCGTACGGACGGCCGTACGCCGGCTGCGCCGCTGGGCCGGGGCCCCCATCGTGGTCGTCTGGACCGTGACGGAGTTCGCCGCCCTGGAGGAACACGTCCGGATCGGGCACGACTACCTCGTACCCCCCTTCCTCCCCGCCCTGGTCGGGGCACGGCTGCACAGCTGCTCGGAGCGCGCCGGACTCGGCCGCACCCTGCGCGAGGCCGACGCCCGCGCCGAACTCATGGGCTACGAGAAGGAACTGGAGATCGGCCGGGAGATCCAGGCGGGCTTCCTGCCCGAATCACTGCCCGTACCCGACGGCTGGGAGATCGACGTACGCTTCCGACCCGCCCGGCAGGTCGCCGGGGACTTCTACGACGTCTTCGAGATCTCCCGCGGCCGCCGGCTGGCCTTCGTCGTCGCCGACGTCTGCGACAAGGGGGTCGGCGCAGCGCTCTTCATGGCGCTCATCCGCTCCCTGCTCCGGCACACCGCGCAGAACAGCGGACTCCAGCACCTGGTCGCCGCCGGCCGGGCCGGCGGCAGCCGGCGGATCCCGGTGGTCGGCGCCACCCCGCTGCTCAACGCGGTCACCGCCACCAACGGCTACCTCACGAGGAACCACCTGCGGCAGGGCTACTTCGCCACCCTGTTCTTCGGGGTGCTGGACCCGCTCACCGGCAGCCTCGTCTACATCAACGGCGGCCACAACCCGCCCCTCCTGCTGCCCGCGGACGGCAGCCCGCCCGCCGCCCTGGACATCACCGGACCTGCCGTCGGAGTCCTGCCCGACTGCGTCTACACGCTCGGCTACGCCCAGCTGGACCCGGGCGACACCCTCTTCGTGTTCACCGACGGAGTCCCCGAGGCCCGCTGCCCGAACGGCAGCTTCCTCGGCGACGAACGGATGCTGGACCTGCTCGCCGGCCCGCCGGCGAGCGGCAAGGACGTCGTCGACCGGATGGACCTGGCGGTGCGCGAGCACACCGGAACCGCCGAACAGCACGACGACGTCACCATGCTCGCCCTGCACCGTCCGCGTACGGCGCGGGGGCCGTACGCGGACGGCACCGGCCATCAGGTGGTGGCCTAGGTGACCCGCACCATCGTGGTGCACTCGCACCGCGGCGGTACCGGGAAGTCTTCGGTACTGGCCAACCTCGCGCTGCTGATCGCGGCCGGTGGGCGCCGGGTGGGGGTGGTGGACACCGACATCCAGTCACCCACCCTGGACCTGCTGTTCCGGCTCGGCCCCGGCCCCTCCCTGGCCGACTACCTGCTCGGCCGCTGCGAGATCGAGGCCGCCGCCCAGCCGGCCGGCGTGCCCGGGCTGTACGTCGTCCCGGCCCGGACCGGGACGGCGGCCTTGCGGGAGCTGATGGCCGGCGGCTACGACGTGGGCCTGCTGCCGGAGGGCTTCGACCGGCTGGCCGAGCACTACGCCCTGGACGTGCTGCTGCTCGACACGCACGCCGGGCTCAACAACGAGTCGGTGACCGCGATGGCGAGCGCCGACGTACTGATGATCATGGCCCGGGCAGACCGGATCGACCTCTCCGGGGTCGAGGAGACCATCGCCCTCGCCGGGCGCCTGGCCTGCCGGCGGACCCTGGTGCTGAGCATGGCACCCGCGGGCATCGACCGGGACGCGGCACGGCGGCGCTCCGAGGAGGTCTACGGCGCACCCGTGGCCGGAATCCTTCCCTATTCGCCGGAGATGGCCTCCCTGTACGGGGAGCGCATATTTGCAGAAGCCCATCCCGACCACCCCTTGGTCGGTGAATTCCGCACCATCATCTCGGCGTTGGACGCACGTGACGAAGTATCGCGGGCCTGACGTCACCCCCTTACGCCCCCTGCGGGGGGCGTGTTGAATCGGCAGCGAATCCAGAACAAGGAGAGAATCATGAAGATTCTCGTCGTCATGACCGCCAAGGCGACCCTGCACCTGCTGGACGGCGAACAGCATCCGTCGGGATTCTGGGCGGAGGAATTCGTCGTTCCCTTTTCGCTCTTCAAGGCCGCCGGCCACGACGTGGACGTGGCGACGATCGCGGGCCGCCCGCCCACGGTCGACCTGACGAGCATCGACCCCCAGTTCCTCCAGTGGGTCCGGCCCCAGGGTTCACCCGACGAGGACGCGGCCAACGCGGCCGAGTACGTCCACGTCATCGAGAACACCCCCCAGCTGAGGGCTCCCCTGGCCCTGGAGTCCCTCACCGAGAAGGACGTCGCCGACTACGACGGCGTCTACGTCAGCGGCGGCCACGGCGCGATCGGCGACCTGCCCAAGTCCGACGAACTCGCCCAGGTCCTGCGCTGGGTCATCGCCCAGGACAAGCCCCTCGCCACGGTCTGCCACGGCCACACCTCACTGCTCGCGCTGCGCGACGGCGAAGGCCGCTGGCCCTTCGAGGGCTACCGGATGACGGCCTTCTCGCACGACGAGGAACTGGTCACCAACATGGCCGGCCGGCTCCCGCTGATCCTCGAAGTCGAGCTCACCCGGCTCGGCGCCCGCTACGAGAAGGCCGCCGCGATCTGGGACTCACACGTGGTCGTCGACCGCAGGCTGACGACCGGCCAGAACCCCTATTCCTCCAAGGCCCTCGCGGAGACGTTCTTGGGCCAGCTCGCGAAGGGCTGACCCCCGCCCGCCCCGCATCCGACACCGGAAGGCAGCCATGACCAAGCGTGAGCTGAGCGGCCCGCCCCTCGCCAACCCTGGGAAACTGTTCATCGGCGGCAAATGGGTCCCGGCCCGGGACGGCCGTACCGAGCCGGACATCAGCCCCGTGGACGGACAGGAGATCGTGCCGGTCGCCCAGGCCGCCGCGGCCGACGCGGACGCGGCCGTCGCCGCCGCCCGCACGGCGTACGAGGAAGGGCCGTGGAGCAGGCTGTCCGCCCAGGAGCGGGCGCTGCGGCTGAACCGGGTCGGTGAGCTGATCGAGCGCGACCTGGAGGAGATCGCCCTGCTGGAGACCGTGGACATGGGCAAGCCGTTCGCCTTCTCCAGCACGGTCGACGCCCCCATGGCCGCCCAGCTCATGCACTACTACGCCGGGGCCGTGACCCGCGTCGACGGCTCCTCGCGCGCCCCGGCCGGCGGCCAGCTCGCCTACACCCTGCGCGAACCGCTGGGCGTGGTCTGCGCGATCACCCCGTTCAACTTCCCGCTGCTGCTGTCGATGACGAAGATCGCACCGGCCCTGGCGGCGGGCAACACCGTCGTCCACAAGCCCTCCCCGGCCACCCCGCTCACCGCGCTGAAGATCGCCGAGCTGTTCCAGGAGGCGGAGATCCCCGACGGGGTGCTGAACGTGGTCACCGGCCCCGGCGTGGAGCTGGGCGAGACGCTCACCGGCCACCCCGACATCGACAAGATCGCCTTCACCGGTTCCACCGTGGTCGGCCAGTCGATCATCCGCAAGGCGGCCGGCACCCTGAAGAAGGTGACGATGGAACTCGGCGGCAAGTCCGCCAACATCGTCTTCGCCGACGCCGACCTCGACGCCGCCGAGGAACTCGCCTTCTTCGGCATCTACTACAACAAGGGCGAGATCTGCACGGCCGGATCCCGGCTGCTCCTCCAGCGCCCCGTCCACGACGAGCTGGTGGAACGCCTCGTGCGCCGGGCCGCCGCCCTCAGGCCCGGCGACCCGCGCGACCCGGCCACCCTCTTCGGGCCCCTGGCCCACCGCGCCCAGTTCGACAAGGTCAGCTCCTACATCGAGGTCGGCGAGAAGGAGGGCGCGGTCCTGCGGACGGGCGGCACCGGGTGGACCCCCGAGGGAGCCTCCGCCGAAGGCCTGTACTTCCTCCCGACCGTGTTCACCGGCGTCGACAACGGGATGCGCATCGCCCAGGAGGAGATCTTCGGCCCGGTCCTGTCGATCATTCCCTTCGACACCGAGGAGGACGCCGTGCGCATCGCCAACGACAGCGCGTACGGCCTCGCCGCGGGGGTCCACACCAAGGACCTGCGCCGCGCACACCGCGTCGCCTCGCAGATCAAGGCGGGCACGGTCTGGGTCAACTGCTACAACCAGTACGACCCCTCGGTGCCCTACGGCGGCTACAAGGCCTCCGGATTCGGCCGCGAATGCGGGCCCGAATCCCTGGAGAGCTACACCCAGACCAAGTCGGTCTGGATCGGCATGGACTGAGACACCCCCCTTTCCGAGGAGCGTCAATGCGTACAGGCATCATCGGCACCGGGCGCATCGGCACGGTCCTCGCGAGGATCCTCGTGGCGGCGGGCCACCAGGTGGTCCTCGCCAACGCCCGGGGCCCGCAGACCCTCGGCCCGCTCGTGGCCGAGCTGGGACCGGCGGCCTCGGCGGCGCACCCCTCCGAGGCCGCCGCCCAGGCCGAACTCCTGGTGCTGATGGTGCCCTTCGAGCGCGTCCGCGGACTGCTCCCGCCGCACGCCGCGCAGGACAAGGTGCTGGTGGACGCGACGAACGCGTTCGGCGGCCCCGGCGCGCCCGCCGACCTCGGCGGGCGCGGCTCCAGCGACCTGGTCGCCGAGTGGTATCCGGACGCCCACGTCGTGAAATCACTGAACACCATGCATTTCGAAACCCTCGCCGTCGCCGGAACCGCATCCGGAGAGCGCCTGGCACATTTCACCGCGGGCGACGACGTGAAAGCGAAGAAAATCGTCGCGGGAATCATCACGGATCTCGGATTCGCCCCCGTCGACACCGGCCCGCTGCACTCCGGGGGAATTCTCCAGCAACCCGGCGGGCCCCTCTTCAACCGGCCGCTCACGGAAGCGCAGGCGCTGGCATGGATATCACACTGAATGTGAACGGAAGACCCGAGCAGTTCTCGGCGCAGCCGAACGAACTGCTCGTCGAACGGCTCCGCGACGGCCTCGGCCTGACCGGCACCAAGGTCGGCTGCGACACCGGCCAGTGCGGCACCTGCGTGGTCCGCCTCGACGGCCGGTCCGTCAAGAGCTGCCTGGTCCTCACCGCCTCCGCGGCCGGCGCCGAGGTGGCCACCATCGAGGGCGTCACCACCCGGGGCGGGGAACTGTCCGGCCTCCAGGAGGCCCTGCGCCAGGAGCACGGCACACAGTGCGGCTTCTGCACCCCGGGCATGGTCATGGCCCTCGGCGAGCTCGTCGAAGCCACCGCCGGCGGCCCGGCCCCCACCGAGCCCGAGATTCGCGAGTGGCTCACCGGCAACCTGTGCCGCTGCACCGGCTACCACAGCGTCGTACGGGGAGTGCAGCGCGCCTGCGCCGCCACCCGCGACGAGGTGACCGCCGGCTCCGCCGCATCCACCGCAGCCGCACCGGAGGTGTGAGGGACATGACCACAGTGACGGGGGAGCCCCCGGCCGACCGGGGCGGCGTGCTCGGGCAGCCGCTGGACAGCCGCGAGGACCCGCAGCTCCTGCGCGGCGAGGCCACGTACGTGGCGGACATCGACCTGCCGGGCACCGCGCACATGGCCATCCTGGGAAGCCCGGTGGCCCACGCGAGGATCCTGTCCATCGAGACCGAGGCGGCCGAGCAACTGCCCGGGGTGCTGAAGGTGGCCACCGCGGCCGACTTCACCGACGTCATGCCGCTGCCCTGCATCTGGATCCCCGGCGGGGTCGAGAGCCACTTCCCGCCGCACCCCTACGGACTGCCCGGCGCCCGCCCGGTCCTGACCGGCGACACCGTCCGCCACGTCGGCGACCCCATCGCCGTGGTCGTCGCCGAGACCCCGCGGCAGGCCGCCGCGGCGCTGGCCGCCATCTCCGTCGAGTACGAGCCGCTGCCCGTCGTCACCCGCGCCGACGAGGCCCTCGCCGACGGCGCGCCCCAGCTCCACGAGGCCGTCCCGGGCAACCTCAACGCGTACTGGACCTGCGGCGACAAGGACCGCACCGACGCGGCCATCGCCACCGCCGAGGTCACCGTCGAGCTCGACCTGGTCAACCAGCGCACCATCAACAGCCCCATCGAGCCGCGCGGCGCGATCGGCGACTACGACCCGGCCACCGGCGAGTACACCCTCTACGCCTCCACCCAGGGCCCGCACAACCACCGCTTCCTGCTCGCCGCACTGGTCCTCGGCATCCCCTTCAACAAGCTCCGGGTGATCGCCCCGACCGTCGGCGGCAGCTTCGGCACCAAGGGCTACCTGTACCCCGACATGCCCCTGGTGCTGCTGCTCTCCAAGGCGCTCGGCCGGCCCGTGAAATGGGTGGACACCCGCACCGGGCTGATGAACTCCACCGTCCAGGGCCGCGACCACCGCCAGCACGTCACCCTCGCCGGCACCCGAGACGGCCGCATCACCGCCGTGCGCTGCACCAGCCACGCCAACCTCGGCGCCTACCCCTCGACGATCGGCCCCGGAGTCGCCACCGCCCTGATGGGCCGCTCCATCAGCGGCATGTACGACATCGACGCCGCCTTCTGCGAGGTGTACGCCGCCTTCACCAACACCGTCTCCCTCGGCGCGCAGCGGGGCAGCGGACGCGCCGAGGCCGCCTTCCTCATGGAGCGGCTCGTCGACCGGTACGCCTCCGAGATCGGCATGGACCCGGCGGCGGTGCGGCGCAGGAACCTGGTGCCGAAGGAGAAGTTCCCGTACGACAACGGTCTCGGCTGGACCTACGACTCCGGGGACTACCAGCTGAACTTCGACAAGGCCATCGAGCTGGCCGGCTACGCCGGCATGCCCGCCCGCAAGGCCGAGGCCCGCACCCGCGGCAAGCGCCTCGGCGTCGGCATCGCCACCTACGTCGCGATCTGCGGCGTCGGCCCCTCCACCCGGATGTCGCAGGAGGGCATGCTCGGCGGGACCTGGGAGAGCGCGAACATCCGCGTCCACCCCACCGGCGAGGTCACCGTCACCGTCGGCTCCGCCTCCACCGGGCAGAGCCACGGAACGGTCTTCGCGCAGGTCGCCGCCGACGAACTCGGCATCGACCCCGAGACCGTCCAGGTCCACGAGGGCGACACGCAGAAGGCCCCGTACGGGCAGGGCACCTACGGCTCCCGCTCCTACAGCATGGCGGCACCCGCCGTGGCCCTCACCGCCCGCAAGCTCAAGGCCAAACTGGTCCGGGCCGGCGCCGTCTTCCTGGGCGTGCCCGAGGACAGGGTCGTCTACGAGAACGGCGGGGTCCACGAGATCGGCAATCCGGAGAACGCCAAGACCCTCGCCGAACTGGCCATGGCCATGTGGTACGGCTGGGGGCTGCCCCCGGAGATCGAGCCCGCCCTCGACGAGACCACCCACTTCGACCCGCCGGACTTCAACTACCCCTTCGGCACGCACGTCGCCGTTGTCGAGATCGACGAACTGACCGGCGAGACCGAGGTGGTGGCCTACACCGCCGTCGACGACGCCGGAAACATAGGCAACCCGAAAATCGTCCAGGGGCAGATCGAAGGCAGCATCGTGCACGGCCTCGGCCAGGCCCTCATGGAAGCCGCCGAATACGACGAGAACGGCCGGCTCATCAGCGCCGACCTCGGCCACTACGCCCTGCCGCGCGCCGCCGACGTGCCGTTCTTCGCCCTCGACAAGACCGTCACGCCCAGCCCGCACAACCCGCTCGGAGCCAAGGGAGCGGGCGAGATCGCCACCGTCCCGCCCGCCGCCGCCGTCGTCAACGCCGTCGTCGACGCCCTTTCCGACCTGGGCGTCCGGCACATCGACATGCCGCTCACCCCCGAGAAGGTCTGGCGCCGCCTGAGAGGGGAAGCCCAGTGATCCTCACCGAGTTCGACTACGCACGCCCCACCGGCCTCGACGAGGCCCTGGCCCTGCTGTCCGGAAGCCGCGGCGCCCGGGTGCTCGCCGGCGGCCAGAGCCTGCTGCCCGACCTGCGCACCGGAGCCGACAGCGCCCGGCTGCTCGTCGACATCCGGCAGCTCGCCGAGCTGCGCGGCACCACCCGCACCTCGGACGGCCGGCGCTTGCGCATCGGGGCCCTCACCACGCTCGCCGACCTCGCCGCCGACCCGCTGGTGCTCGCCGAGGCACCGGAACTTGCCGCTGCGGCCCGCTCCAACGGCGACCCGCAGGTCCGCAACCTCGGCACCGTCGGCGGCAACCTGGCCGCCGCCGGGCAGCCCACCGACCTGCCGGTCGCCGCCATCACCGCCGACGCCCTCGTCGAACTGGCCGGCCCGGGCGGGCGCACCACCCTCCCGGCCGAGGAGTTCGCCGCCGGCAACGCGCCCGCCGGCGAGGTCCTCACCGCCCTCCTGGTGCCCGCCGCCGGCCCGGCCGCCGCCTTCCAGAAGTCCGCCGACCGCGCCACCCGCTACCCGGTCTGCGCCACCGCCGTACGGATCACCCCCGACGGGCCGCGCATCGCCGTCACCGGGGCCACCCCCCGGCCCCTGCGCCTGCGCGGGGTCGAGGACCGGCTGGGCGCAGGCCCGTACGCCACGGAAGCCGTACTCGCCGCCTTCCGCGCCGAACCCCGCCAGCTGTTCGTCCCCGGGCGCGGCACCTCGGCCGAATACCTCGGGCACCTCGCGGGGGTCCTCACCGCCCGAGCACTGCAGAGGGCCGAGCGGGCCCTCGCCTGACCGTCCGACCACGGGGCCCGACCAGTGGTCCACCACGGGGGAGTTGAGTGAAGCAGTGGCCGAACCGTCCAGAACGACCACGGGAGTAACCGTGCAGCCAGCCGCCCACGCGGCCAGTGCGCCCAGAGGCTCCGGCTTCTGGGTGGTGGGCGCCGTCCTCGTGCTGCTGATGCTCTCCTCCTCCGTGCCCTCCGCCCTCTACGTGCTCTACCAGCAGAAGTGGGGGCTGTCCTCCGGCACGATCACGGTGGTCTTCGCCCTGTACGCCGTCACCGTGCTGGCCGGGCTCCTGCTCTTCGGCTCCCTCTCCGACACCCTGGGCCGGCGCCCGGTCCTGGGCGCCGGACTGGTCCTGGCGATCGTCTCGATGGCCCTCTTCGCCGGAGCCCAGGGGCTCGGACTGCTCCTCGCCGCCCGAGCCGTGCAGGGGCTCGCCGTGGGCCTCGCCACCGGCGCGATGGGCGCGGCCCTGCTGGAACTCGGCCCCGCCGCACGGCCTGCACTCGGCGCCCAGGTCAACAGCGCCGGCCCGACCGTGGGCATCGGGCTCGGCGGGATCGGGGCCGGACTGCTCGTCCAGTACGCGCCCGCACCGACCGTCCTCAGCTACCTGCTGCTCATCGGGGCCTTCGCCGTCACCCTGGTGGGCGTCGTCCGCATGCCGGAGAGCGCTCCCGGCGCCGGCGGCCGGCTGCGGGTGGTCCCGCACCGGATCCACGTCCCGCAGGGCGCCCGGGGCCGCTTCGCCGTCCTCGGCCTGACCATCGTGGCCGTCTGGTCCGTGGGCGGGTTCTACCTCTCCCTCGGCCCGCACCTGGCCCTGTCCCTGCTGCAGTCCACCAACTACCTCGTCGGCGGGGCCACGGTCGCACTGCTCGCCGGCGCCGCCACCGTCGCCCAGCTCATGCTGGGCCGCACCGGGGCGCTGCGCACCGCCGTGCTCGGGCTGCTGGGCCTGCTCGCCGGACTCGCCCTGGTGCTGATCGCACTGGGCCTCGGCTCGGCCACCGTGTTCCTGGCGGCCACGGCCGTTCTCGGCAGCGGCTGGGGAGCCGCCTTCCTCGGCGCCTTCCGGGCGCTGAGCGGGCTCGCCGAACCGGCCCACCGGGGTGAACTGACCGCCGCCGCATACGTCTTCGCGTACCTCGCGATGAGCGTGCCGGCCGTACTCGCAGGGATGCTGACCAACATCCACGGCCTGCACCGCACCTCGGTCGGCTTCATGGCCGCCGTCGCCGCGGTGTGCGCGGTGGCCCTGCTGGCCACCCTGCGGCTCGCCGCCCGTACCAGGGCCGAGGGGAGCACCGCGTGACCACACCGGGCATTCCCATCCCGGGCACGACCGCCCCGGAACTGCGGTCCGCCCTGCGCGGGCTGGAGGTCTTCGCGGGGATCACCGAGGAACAGTTGGACTGGCTGGTCTCGGTCTCCCGACCGCAGGTCCTCTCCGACGGGGAGGTCCTCTTCCGCGACGGCGAGGAGGCCACCGGCTTCCACGTCCTGCTCTCGGGCGGGCTCGTCGTCACCAAGGTCGTCGACGGCCGGGAGGAGGTCCTCACCCGGCACTCCACCGAGGAGGAGAGCGCCGCCGCCGAGGACCACGACGGCAAGCCCCCGGCCGCCCACCGGTTCACCGGCGAACTGCCGCTGCTGACGGACGGCGCCTACGTGGCGACGGCCGCCGCGAGCGGGCCCGCGACCACGGTCGTGGCGTACCCCAAGGCGGTCTTCTTCGAGATGCTCACCCGCTGCCACGGGGTGGCCGCCGTGCTGATCCCCGTACTGGCCTGGCGCATCAAGTCCTCCGAGGTGCAGGCCCGTAAACGGGCCACCGTGGAGGCGCTCGGGACCCTCGCCGCCGGGCTCGCGCACGAGCTGAACAACCCGGCGGCCGCCGTCGCCCGGGCCGCGCAGGAACTGGCTCCCGCCCTGGACCGGCTCACCCGGACCGCCCAGGAGTGGGGCGCGGCCGCCACCCCCGACGAGCGCTCGGTCCTTGACCGGCTCGCCGCCGAACTGGACACGCTGCCGCCGCCGGTCACCACCGACCCGCTGGCCCAGGCCGACGCCGAGGAGGAGATCGCCGACTGGGCCGAAGGGGTCGGCGCCGAACGGTCCGGCCTGCTCGGCTCGGGCGTCTCCGACCTCGGACTGGAGCTGGACTGGCTGCTGCGGCGGACGGAGGGCGTCGGCAAGGAGTCCCTCGCCCGCGCGCTCGACCACCTGGCGGCGCTGCTGGAGGTCCGCTCACTCGCCGCCGAGCTGCGGGCCGCGGGTCCCAGGATCTCCCAACTCGTCTCCGCCACCCGGGATTACGCCAATCTCGACCGGGCGCCCGAGCAGCGCTTCGCGGTGACCGAGGGCCTGGAGAACACGCTGGTCGTGCTGCGTGCCAAGCTCGACGGCATCAGCATCGTCCGTGCGTACGAGCCGGATCTGCCCGAACTGGCGGGCTATCCGGGCGAGTTGAACCAGGTGTGGACCAACCTCGTCGACAACGCCGTCGAGGCCATGGAGGGCGCCGGCGTGCTGACGCTGAGTGCCCGGTCCGAGGGCGTCTGCATGGTCGTGGAGGTCGCCGACACCGGCCGCGGCATCCCTGCGGACGTCCTGCCGCGGATTTTCGAACCCTTCTACACGACCAAGGACGTGGGCAAGGGCACGGGCCTGGGGCTGCACCTCAGCTACCGCATCGTGACCCAGCGGCACCACGGGTCGCTCACCGCCCGCTCGCGGCCCGGCGAGACCCGGATGGTCGTACGGCTGCCCTTCGCCGGCAGTGCCCAGTCCTGCGCCGCACCTGCGCAAACACCCGATACCGCCCATGGAGCCGCACCCGCCCCGGGCACCTCTCCCCGTTGAAACGGAGTCGACATGGCCAAGTACGACATCTCCAAGCTGCACCCCGTGTTCGTCCGCCAGATGGAGGCCCTGGCCGCCCTGGACATCGAGGCGGTGATGAAGAACTACACCGACGACGCCGTACTGCTGCGCTTCGAGGGGGTCTCGGAGGGCATCGAAGCGGTGCGCGAGACGTTCACCGGCTATCTCACGGTGAAGCCGACGCTCGTGGAACTGCAGGAGTACATCGAGACCGAGGACACCATCTTCTATCGGGCGATCATGAACCTGAACGGTGAACCGGAGCACGCGTTCGGGACACTTGTGGTCCGCGATGGCCGAATCTGGCGCCAGACAGCCGGCTTCGGCGGCTGAGACCGGAAATCTGGGTAGCGTGTGCGGGGAGGGCGGGTGAACACGCCCTCCCCGTATGTGCGGCCCTCGCCGCGCGTGCAGGAAACGGTAAAGGGGAGGTCATGGAAAATGAAACCGGGCGGGTCGAGGCATTCAGTGACGGCGTATTCGCCATCATCATTACGATCCTCGTCCTGGAACTAAAGGTTCCGGAAGAAACCGGCTCGGCCTTCTGGCATGGAGTCCGTGAACAATGGCCGCATTACGCCGCCTATGTGGTGAGCTTCCTCATCATCGGCGTGATGTGGGTGAACCACCACACCATCTTCAGTCACCTCAAGCGGGTCGACCGTCCACTGTTGTTCCTGAACCTGATGGTGCTGATGGTGGTCTCGGTGATCCCGTACACGACCAACGTGCTCGCCGAGCACCTCACCGAAGGCGGCTCCGCCACCCCGGCCGCCGTCCTCTACAGCCTCGTCACCGTGGCCTACGCCTTGGCGTTCCTGCTCTTCTGGTGGTACGTCACCCGGGTCGGGCACCTCTTCCACGAACAGGTGGACAAGGACGGCGCACGGGCCACCAGGGTGCGTTTCGGCCTCGGTGCCATCGCCTACCCCTGCACGGTCCTCCTGGCCTTCTTCTCCGCACCGCTCACGCTTGTCGCACACTTCCTGATCGCGATCTACTATGCGGCGAACCAGATCCCCATCCCCCTCGTGGTAGAGGAAGAGCGGCTCGAATCTGCCAGCGACCTCAGGAAGTAGCCGCAGGGGCCTACGGCCGTTCTCCGCGGTCAAGTAGGGTATTGGATCTAGCTGGTCGCGGGGGAGGCCCAGATGGCTCGCGCAGTGCTGCCGGAGGATTCCGTCAAGGAAGTCTCCGAATTGATCGATGTCATGATCTCTCTTCTCTTTGAGTCCTTACCCCGGCGGGACCAGCGAAACTGGGCCCGAGTTTATCTGAACGGCCTCGTGCGGACCAACGGGAAGAAAACAATCCGTAACATCGCCGGAACCGGAGCGAGTTCCGTCGAGCAGAGCCTGCAGCAGTTCATCAGCAAGTCCCCCTGGGACTGGACGCCCGTACGGCGCTCCCTCGCCCAGCACCTCGAACGCACCGCACAGCGCCCCCTGGCCTGGGTGCTCCAGCCCATGGTCATCGAGAAGGCCGGCGACCGCTCGGTCGGCGTGGGCCGGCAGTTCGTCCCACAGCTCGGCCGCACCGCCAACTGCCAGCAGGCCAGCGGGATCTGGCTCGCCTCCAGCGAGGCCAGCTTCCCGGTCGAGTGGACTCTCACCCTTCCCGGACCCTGGACCAGTGAACTCCTGCGCCGCCGACGGGCCGGCATCCCCGACACCGCCCGCTCCCTCACCCCCGCCCAGGACGCCGTACACGCCGTCCAGCGGATGGCCGCCACCTGGCAACTCCAGCGCCGGCCCGTGGTGATGGAGGTCGCCAACTGTGACCTGCCGCAGAGCATCGACTCGTTCGCCCTCCAGGACATCCCCTTCGTCTTCAAGGTCGACGGCTCGCTGCCCGTCTCCTTCGGCGGTGCGGGCCGCCACAAACCCGGCCCGCACACCGCCCCCGCACGCGAACTCATCGACTCCCTGCGCTCCCAGCGCCGCGTCGTCGAATGGACCCGGCACGGCCGGGCCGAAGGGGCGGTGACCCTGCTGACCTCGGCCCCCGTCTTCGCCACCCCCTGCGAGGACCGCCCCGCGCCCGCCGCGCCCACCCCGCTGCTGCTGGTCGGAGCGTGGACCGAAGCGGCTCTGCTGCCCTCCGAGTTCTGGATCACCAACATCGGGGACCGGCCGCTCGCCCAGCTCTTCCTGCTCGCCAAACTCACCGACCGCGTCTCCCTGGACTTCACCGAGACCTGCGAACCGGTCGGCATCCGCGACTTCGAGGGCCGCTCCTTCCGCGGCTGGCACCACCACGCCACCCTGGCGAGCGTCGCCCACGCCGCACAACTCCTCGGCACACGCCCGCACGCCCACGACCGCTACCCGGGCCCCGCCCGCCCCGCCGCCCTCCCCCGGCCGGCCACCGCCCTGCCCGGCCCCGCCGCAGCCCGCCCGGCCACCCCGGCCGTGCTGCCGCCGCACCCCCACCTGCCCGGACAGGCCCCCCGCCGCGAATACATCCGCTGATGCTCGACATCGCCGAAGAGCTACGCGCGTGGTGCGCCGGGCGCCGGGAATTCGCCCTGGCCACCGTGGTCGCCGTCAGCGGCAGCGCACCCCGCGGCCCCGGCGCCTCCCTCGCCGTCGACGACCGGGGCACCGCGCTCGGCTCCATCTCCGGAGGCTGCGTGGAGTCCACCGTCCACGAGCTCTGCCTCGACGCGATCGTCTCCGGCCGCGGCGGCCTGCACCGCTTCGGCTACAGCGACGACGACGCCTTCGCCGTCGGCCTGACCTGCGGCGGCGTCCTCGACGTCCTGGTCACCCCGGTACGCGGCCGCGACCCGGTCCGGCCCGTCCTCGGCTCGGTCCTCGACGCCGCCGCCGACGGGCACCGGGCCGCGCTCGCCCGCGTGGTCTCCGGCCCGCCGCGCCAGCTCGGCCGGGCCATCGCCGTCCACGCCGACGGCTCCTACGAGGGCGGGCTCGCCGGCGGCCCCGCCCTCGACCGGGCCGCCGCCGGCCGGGCCCGCGCCCTGCTGCTGGCCGGTCGCACCGGCACCGCCGAGCTCGGCACTGCGGGCGGACTGTGCGGGGAGCCCCTCACACTGCTCGTCGAGTCCGCCGCCGAACCGCCCCGGCTGATCGTCTACGGGGCGATCGACTTCGCTGCCGCCCTCGCCCGGATCGGCGCCTTCCTGGGCCACCGGGTCACCGTGTGCGACGCCCGGCCCGTCTTCGCGACCCCGGCGCGCTTCCCCGACGCCGACGAGGTGGTCGTCGACTGGCCGCACCGGCACCTGGCCGCGCAGTGGGAGGCGGGCAGGCTGGACCCCCGTACCGCCGTCTGCGTACTCACCCACGACGCGAAGTTCGACGTACCCCTGCTGGAGCTGGCCCTGCGGCTGCCACTGGGCTACGTGGGCGCCATGGGATCACGCCGCACCCACGCCGAGCGCGAGAGACGGCTGCGCGGGGAAGGGGTGACGGACGCCGCCCTGGCCCGCCTGCGCTCACCCATCGGCCTCGACCTCGGCGGCGCCACCCCCGAGGAGACCGCCCTGGCCATCGCCGCCGAGTTCACGGCCTTCCGGCACGGCGGCTCGGCGCTCCCCCTCACCGGCGGCGCCGCCCCCGTCCACCGCCGCCCCGCACCCGCCACCCGCCCCGCCGCCGCGGCGGCCCTCAGCCGGCTCCGCCCCTGACGTGCTCAACGACGCGGTGGAACTCGGCGGTCGGGGAGAAGTCGACGTACTCCGTGTCGGCGAGCGCCACGGGGATGTGCCCCGGACCCCAGTAGAAGGCCTGCCCCTCCTCGTACACCTGCTCGCCGTCCCCGGTCCGCATCAGCAGCCGGCCCTTGAGGAGATAGCCCCAGTGCGGACACGGGCACATGTCTCCCGGGAGCCCCTTGAGCGCCTCCGTGAAATCGGTGCCCTGCGGGAGCCGGAAGAACCCGACGCTGAGGTCGCCGCCGATCTCCTGCACCCGCACCTCCAGCCCGCCGCCCTCCACCGCGACGGGTGCCTCGTCCCGCGTCGTTGCCGCCATGGATCCTCCACCGCTGCTCAGCCCGGACACCCGGGACCCGTCCGCCCCTTCCACTGTCACCCGGGCCGGTGCATCCTGCCCCTCGGGGCAGGGGCCCTTCCGCACCCCTGCGGGACCCCGAGGTCCCGTAGGAAACCACCACCCGAACCGGACCGCCTTGGACGTTCGGCCCGGACGGCATGAACCGCAGGTCGTGGGAGAATGAAGTACGTGCGTTTCCTCGGCTGCACCCTGTCGAGGCACCTCCGATTGACTGGGATGTTCAGCACGTGCGTTTCCTCAATGACCTGAAGCCGCCGTACGACCTGACGTACGACGATGTGTTCATGGTGCCGAGCCGCTCCGCGGTCGGTTCCCGCCAGGGCGTCGACCTCTCCTCGCCCGACGGGACCGGCACCACCATTCCCCTGGTCGTGGCGAACATGACCGCGATCGCCGGCCGCCGGATGGCCGAGACCGTCGCCCGCCGCGGCGGCATCGTGGTCATCCCCCAGGACATCCCCATCGAGGTCGTCACCGACGTCATCTCCTGGGTGAAGACCCGCCACCTCGTGCTCGACACCCCGATCACGCTGGCGCCCACCCAGACCGTCGCCGACGCACTGTCCCTGCTGCCCAAGCGCGCCCACGGCGCCGGCGTCGTCGTCGACGCCGAGGGCCGCCCGGTCGGCGTCGTCACCGAGCACGACCTGAGCGGCGTCGACCGCTTCACCCAGCTCTCCGAGGTCATGTCGAAGGAGCTGCTGCTCATCGACGCCGACATCGACCCCCGCGAGGCCTTCAACAAGCTCGACGCCGGCCACCGCAAGCTGGCCCCGGCCGTCGACAAGGACGGCAAGCTCGTCGGCATCCTCACCCGTAAGGGCGCCCTGCGCGCGACCCTCTACACCCCTGCCACCGACGCGAACGGCAAGCTGCGCATCGCGGCCGCCGTCGGCATCAACGGCGACTTCGTGGCCAAGGCCAAGCAGCTGCTCGACGCGGGCGTCGACACGCTCGTCATCGACACGGCGCACGGCCACCAGGAGTCGATGATCAACGCGATCAAGGCCGTCCGCGCCCTGGACCCGCAGGTCCCGATCGTGGCCGGCAACATCGTCGCCGCCCACGGCGTCAAGGACCTCGTCGACGCCGGCGCGGACATCATCAAGGTCGGCGTGGGCCCCGGCGCCATGTGCACCACCCGCATGATGACCGGCGTCGGCCGCCCGCAGTTCTCCGCGGTCCTGGAGTGCGCGGCCGAGGCCAAGAAGTACGGCAAGCACGTCTGGGCCGACGGCGGCGTCCGTCACCCGCGCGACGTGGCGATGGCGCTGGCCGCCGGCGCCTCCAACGTCATGATCGGCTCCTGGTTCGCCGGTACGTACGAGTCCCCCGGCGACCTCCAGCAGTCCGCCGAGGGCCGCCTCTACAAGGAGTCCTTCGGCATGGCCTCCGCCCGCGCGGTGCAGAACCGCACGAGCGAGGAGTCGGCGTACGACCGGGCCCGCAAGGGCCTCTTCGAGGAGGGCATCTCCACCTCGCGCATGTTCCTCGACCCGGCCCGCCCGGGCGTCGAGGACCTGATCGACTCCATCATCGCGGGCGTCCGCTCCTCCTGCACCTACGCCGGTGCCGGCTCCCTCGCGGAGTTCGAGGAGAAGGCCGTGGTCGGCATCCAGTCCGCCGCCGGCTACGCCGAGGGCAAGCCGCTGCACGCCAGCTGGAGCTAGCCTCCCGCCCGGGACCCGGTCCCGGGCGGCCCGTGGCCCCCGGCCCGTCCACACGGACGGACCGGGGGCCACGGGCGTTCACGTCCGGGGCGGCGCCACCGGCCCCGACGGCGAACTGTGCACGCCCGCCCGGTACTTGGGGATCCGCACGGTCACCTTCATGCCGGCGCCCACCCCCGTCTCCATCACCGGGCCGTACGCGTCCCCGTACACCTGCCGGATCCGCTCGTCGACATTGGGCAGCCCCACCCCCGACGAGGAGGCCCCGCGCTCCCCGGCCAGGATCCGGCGCAGCAGGGCCGGATCCATCCCGACCCCGTTGTCCTCGACGGTGATCACCGCGTCCGGGCCCGCGTCCTGCGCCGTGATCGTGATCCGGCACTCCTCGGTGGAGTCCTCCAGCCCGTGCTTGACGGCGTTCTCCACCAGCGGCTGCAGACACAGGAACGGCAGCGCCACCGGCAGCACCTCCGGCGCCACCTGCAACGTCACCTTCAGCCGGTCACCGAACCGGGCCCCGGCCAGCGCCAGGTACTGCTGGATGGAACGCAACTCCTCGGCGAGCGTGGTGAAGTCCCCGTGCCGCCGGAAGGAGTACCGCGTGAAGTCCGCGAACTCCAGCAGCAGTTCCCGCGCCCGCTCCGGATCGGTCCGCACGAACGAGGCGATCGCGGCCAGCGAGTTGAAGATGAAGTGCGGGGAGATCTGCGCCCGCAGCGCCTTGATCTCCGCCTCCATCAGCCGGGTCCGCGAACGGTCCAGCTCCGACAGCTCCAGCTGCACCGACACCCACCGCGCCACCTCCGTCGCCGCCCGCACCAGCACCGCCGACTCCCGCGACCCGTACGCCACCAGCGCGCCCAGCACCCCGTCCTCGCCGGTCAGCGGCGCGAACACCGCCCACTTCAGCGGACAGCCGGGCCGCTGGCAGTCGGTCCGCACGCTCTGGCTGCGCTCCGACTCCAGCATCACCGCCACCCGGGCCATCGCCCGCCGCTGATGGTGGTCGGCGCCGGGGCCGTCCCACGCCAGCACCGCCTCCCGGTCCGTCAGGCACAGCGCCTCCGTCCCCAGCAGCGACCGCAGCCGCCGGGCGGCCTTGCGGGCCGCGTCCTCGGTCAGCCCCGCTCGCAGCGGGGGAGCCGCCAGCGAAGCCGTGTGCAGCGTGTGGAACGTGGCCCGCTCCACCGGGGTCCCCAGGTCCAGGCCCGCCAGACGTTCCCCGCGGCGCGCGTGCCAGCGTCCCGCCGCCCATCCGAGGCCCAGCATCACGGCCGCAGCCACCACCGCCAGCACGGCCGGCAGGGCCTGCCCCGCCCCGGTCACCGCCCGCCCCCCGCCCGGTCCCCGGCCACGACCTCCGGCAGGTGCAGCCGGGCCAGCGTGGCCGCCGTCCCCGCCGGGATCCGGGCCCGCGTGGCCAGCGACACCACCACCATCGTCAGGAACCCCAGCGGCACCGACCACGCCGCCGGCCAGGCCAGCATCGTGTGCGTCCAGCCCGACGGAGCCAGCCCGGCCCGCGTCGCCAGCACCGCCCCCAGCGCCGCGCCACCGCCGGTGACCAGCCCGGCCACCGCACCCGGCGGGGTCAGCCCGCGCCACCAGATCCCCAGCACCAGCAGCGGGCAGAACGACGAGGCCGACACGGCGAACGCCAGCCCCACCGCATCCGCCACCGGCACCTCCGTGACCGCCACGCTCCCGCCCAGCGGCACCAGGATCGCAACCAGCGCCGCGGAGCGGAAACTACGCACCCCGCCCCTCGGCAGCACGTCCTGGTGCAGCACCCCGGCCACCGCCATGGTCAGCCCCGACGCCGTCGACAGGAACGCCGCGAAGGCACCCCCGGCCAGCAGCGCCCCCAGCAACTCGCCCAGCAGCCCGCCCAGCATTCGCTCCGGCAGCACCAGCACCGCCGCGTCCGCGTCACCCGTCAGCGCCAGCTCGGGGGCGTAGATCCGGCCCAGCGCCCCGTACACCGGCGGCAGCAGGTAGAAGACGCCGACCAGCCCCAGCACCACCAGCGTCGTCCGCCGCGCCGCCCGCCCGTTGGGGCTGGTGTAGAACCGCACCGCGACGTGCGGCAGCCCCATCGTCCCGAGGAACGTGGCCAGGATCAGCCCGTAGGTGGCGTACAGCCGGTACTCCCGCAGCTCCCCGGACGGCGGCTCCGACCACGTGCCCGCCCCCGCACCCCGCTCCTCCCGGGCATCCGGCACCGGCGTGTCCGGGGCGAACTCCAGCCGCGCACGGGCCCGTACGGAATGCTCACCGGCGGCCAGCACCAGCGGCTCCGACACGAGACTGCGCCCGTTGACCTGCCCGGTCACCGTCACCGCGAGCGGCTCCTTCACCGACAGCCGCACGTCCTGCGCGAGCGTCACCGACGTACGCTCCCGGAAGACCGCCGGGGCGTCGAAGGTGGCCCGCGGCGCCCCGTCCCCCGCCCACGCGGCGATCAGGAAGAACGCCGGGACCAGCAGCGCCGTGAGCTTGAGCCAGTACTGGAAGGCCTGCACGAAGGTGATGCTGCGCATCCCCCCGGCGGCCACCGCGACGCTCACCACACAGGCGACGACCAGCCCGCCGACCCAGTGCGGAGCACCGGTGAGGATCTCCAGGGTCAGCCCGGCCCCCTGCAACTGCGGCAGCAGGTACAGCCAGCCGACCCCGACGACGAACAGCACCGCGATCCGGCGCACCGCCCGGGACTCCAGCCGCGCCTCCGCGAAGTCGGGCAGCGTGTACGCGCCGGAACGCCGCAGCGGAGCCGCCACCAGCACCAGCAGCACCACGTACCCGGCGGTGTAGCCCACCGGGTACCAGAGCATCCCCGGCCCCTGGAGCAGCACCAGCCCGGCCACCCCGAGGAAGGACGCCGCGGAGAGGTACTCCCCGCTGATGGCCGCCGCGTTCAGCCGCGGCCCCACCGTGCGCGAGGCCACGTAGAAGTCGGAGGTGGTCCGGGATATCCGCAGGCCCAGGGCGCCGAGCAGCAGCGTGACCAGGACGACGACGGCGACCGCGGTCAGCGCGTACGTCTGGTTCACCGGGGCGGTCCTTCAGCCGGGGGGCGGGGTGACCGGAGTCTACGCACGCCCCCCGACCGGGCGACAGGCACGATTCGGACCCCGCGGGCCCACCCGCGCTCAGACGGCCGGGTCGCGGTGCTCGGCGCAGTCGCGCAGGGCGATCTCCAGCTCCACGTAAGACTCCTCCGCCCGCCGGAAGGCCAGTGTCAGCGCCGCCTCCGCGCGCGGCGGGACCTGATCTCGGACGCCCTCGCCGGCCTCGTACAGGATGTCCGCCCAGCGGGCGGCCGCGCTGCGCAGCAGGGCGAGCAGCACCTCGGCCTCGGCGGGCCCCGCCGGCCGCCTCCGCGGCAGCCCGCTCAGGGCGTCGACCAGCGCCTGGACCTCGGACATCTCGCTCCTCCCGCGCCGGGAAGATCCACGATACGCAGCGGCGACGGCATCGGCGGCCCGTTCCCGCCACCGGTGCGGCAGGCGGCTCCCGCGGATCGCCGTACGCCCCTCCCGGTGCGGTGAACGGCACCCGCACGCGCCCGGCGGCGACCGGTTTCAGACGGTCGCGTGCCGCATCAACAGGTCGCGCAGCTCCCGCGAGTGCCTGCGGCTGACCTGGAGTTCGGCCGCCCCCACCCGGACCGTCGTGGTGCCCGAGTCCAGCCGGAGCTCGTCGATCCGGGCCAGCGCCACCAGATGACGGCGGTGGATCCGCACGAACCCGCGCGCCCCCCACCGCTCCTCCAGCGTGGACAGCGGGATCCGCACCAGATGGCTGCCCTCGTCGGTGTGCAGGCGGGCGTAGTCGCCCTGCGCCTCGACGTAGGCGATGTCGGCGATCGCCACGAAGCGGGTGACACCGCCCAGCTCGACCGCGATCTGCTCCGGTCCCCGGTCGGCGACGGCGGCTTCCGGGGCAGGGCGGCGCGCCGCGACCACGGCCGGCGGGCCCGCCGGCGCCGCGGCGGTTGCCACCGGCACCTCCTCGGCCCGGCCCAGCTGCGCGCAGGCCCGCCGCACGGCCTCCGCCAGCCGCTCCGGGCGCACCGGCTTGAGCACGTAGTCCACGGCCTTCAGGTCAAAGGCCTGTACGGCGAAACCCTCGTGGGCGGTGACGAACACGATCAGCGGCGGCCGCGCGAACCCGGCCAGCAGCCGGGCGATGTCCAGCCCGGTCAGGCCGGCCATGTGGATGTCGAGGAACACCACGTCGATGCCGTCGGGCCCGTCCGGACCGGACTCCAGCGCCCGAGTGACGCGGCGCAGCGCCTCGGTGGCGTCCGAGGCGCCCTCCGCGCTGCGCACCCGGGGGTCCGAGCGCAGCAGGTAGAGGAGTTCCTCCAGGAGCGGCTTCTCGTCGTCGACAGCGAGCACTCGCAGCATGGCGCCGAGTCTAAGGGCTGTCCGGCGGATCAAGGCCGGGCCCGGGTCGTCCGCCGGACACCCCCGGGGGCATCCCTTCGGGCAGGAACGGATGCGCGGCCCCTGCCCGGGGGGAGGTGGGGCAGAGGCCGCGCGGACCGTGGTGGGGGGTCGGGGGACCGGACCGGCTACTGGACGGTGATCAGCTTGCCGTCGGGGGAGACGGCGTACCAGGTGCCGCCCACGCCCTGCCCGTTGGTGTCACCGGGCTTCTTGTCGCCCGAGAAGGTGTAGACCGGCCAGCAGTCGACGGTCTGCTGCTTCTTGCCGTCCGGGCGGTCCAGGACGAGGTAGTTCTTCTCCGTGATGCCCTTGGCGTTGGCCTTGTCCACGGGGGGCACGACCGGCCACTTGGCCACGCAGTCGCCCACGCAGTTGGAGACCATCGGCCACGCGGAGTCCTTCTTGAAGCGGTAGACGGTCATTCCCGCGCCGTCGACGATGTGTTCGCCGAGCTTGGGGTCCTTCGCCACGGACAGCCCGTCCGCCGCCTGCGCCGGGGCGGCCTCGCCGGGGGCGGCAGAGGCGGCGGGCGCCGGAGCGGCCTCGGCCGGGGCGCCCTTGGCCGCCTTCTTGCCGTCCGGGCCGAACGCGAACCACACCCCGCCGACGCCCTGCCCCTTCAAGTCGCCCGGCTTGGCGTCCTTGTTGAAGCGGTACGCGGGCCAACCCGCCACCGTCAGCTGCTTCGTACCGTCGCTGCGCACCACCTCGCCGAGCAGCGAGGGGTCCATCCCCGCGGCGGCGGTGACGTCACCGGCCGCGACCACGGGCCAGGTCTTCGCGCAGTCCCCCTCGCAGTTCGACTTCGGCGGCTTCGCGGTGTCCTTGTCGAAGCGGTAGAGCGTCAGGCCCGCGCTGTCGGTGAGGACGGGGCCGAGCTGCTCGGTGGTGGACGCCGCGAGCTGCCCGCCGGGCTGGTTGCCCGGACCGCCCGCCGCCGCCGGGGCGGCTGCGTCGGCGGCGGCTCCGGCGGGCTGGGTCGTGTCCGAGGCCTTGTAGTCCGACGGGCCGCAGGCGCTGGCCGCCAGGACGACGGCGACGGCGGCCGCGGCGAAGGTGGTTGCGCGCTTCATGCCCATGTTGATCTCTCCCACATCGTGTCTGTCGTACCGCCGCCCCCAGCGGCGGCAACTGTGCACAGGACACGCCCCGTCGGACGGGATCTGTTCACCGCGTCCGGTGTGGGCTGTTTCACTCACCCCCCGTCGAACCCGGCGCGCCGCAGGGCCGTGGCCACAGCGAGGCCGAGCACCTGGTGTCCGGAGTCGTTGGGGTGCAACCCGTCCGCGAGGTGCTCGGGTCCGAGCAGGTCGCGGCCCGGGAGGACGGCGAGCCGGTCGTCGCCGGCGGCGATCCGGTCCCGGGTGGCGCGCTCCATCGCGTCGCGCAGGGCGCCCAGGGTGGCGCCGAGCTTGTTCGGGGTGCGTTCGGCGTCGGGCCGCAGGACGGGGGAGACCAGCAGCAGGGGGGTGCGCGGGTGCCCCTGCCGGACCAGTTCGAGGAAGGCGCGCGTGGTCTCGTACAGCAGCGGTACCGAGTAGGGCACCCGGGACCAGCAGTTGGTGCCGAAAGCGAGGGTGAGGACGTCCGCGGGCAGGCCCGCGAGCTGTTCGGCGGTGGCCAGTTCGCCGCGCGCGGCGCCCGCGTAGCCGAGGTTGACGGTGTCCAGGCCGAGGGCCCGGCCGGCGACGGCGGGCCAGCCGTGGGCGGGGCGCGTGGACCACCAGCCCTCGGTGATGGAGTCGCCGTGCACCACCCAGCGCGGCGCGGGCGGCGCGGGGGAGAGGGCGCCGCCGATCCCGCGCAGGCCGAGGACGAGCGGGGACTGGTTCTCGGGCGGGTGGATGGTGAAGGGGCCGTCGCCGGCCCCGAGTCCGATGCGTACGACGGCCTCCGCGGCCGGTTCGGTGAACACCTCGCTGACCACCCCGTGGCGGTCCCACAGGGCGAAGCCGTGCGCGAGGTCGCGCAGGGCGTCCGTCGGGCCGGGAACCGTGGCCCGGTAGCGGATCTCGACGGCCCGCGCGGTCTCGGTGGTGAACTCCAGCCGGACCCCGATGGGCAGGGTGGCCCGCTCGCCGGTGTCCCAGGGCAGCCGCATGGTGTCCACCGGGTCGGCGCGCACCGGCCGGCCCCTGTCCAGCCAGGCGACCCCGCGCAGGAAGGGCCGCGGATCCTGCCAGGCGTCCTGCTCCGCTCCCCGGCCCGCTCCCCGCCGCGTGCCCGGAACCCCGCCCCGTCCCGCGTCCTGCCACGGTCCGGGTCTGCCCTCGTCGTGCACGGGTGCGCTCATCCTCGGCCTCCGATCGTCGGACACGGGAGCTCCGCGCGGCCCCCGCCGTCCACCCGGGCGCCTGCCCCGTCACCCCGGTGCCACCGCGTTCACCCGTACCCCGCTCGGACCCGGTTTCCACCGCCGAGGGGTGCACCGGCTGTCGCGGCGCGCGCCCGGACGGAGGACGGCACGCTGCGGCACACCTGACGCAGTGTCAAGAAACGGGGTTCTCGGCGGCTACGCAGCGATCGATCATCGGCACGCAACAAACGACTGTCAGTGACCGATCCGCGCAACGATCGTGCGCCAATGTGCAAGGATGGTCCATTACGGGCGGTATCACTCAGCTCGTAGGCTCACTCGCTGTACGTGGAGTGGCGCGGATCGCCTGCTCGGCGGTCCCCCATGCCAGGCCCTTCCCCCATCGGGCCCTGTCCTGCTCCGGACCGTCGCGGTCGACGCCTCATCCCCGACCTCTCCGATCCGCAGTGACAAGGAGTCCCCTCGTGCTCGACCACGGCCAGGCGCCACCGCTCGCTTCCGAGCCCCGCAGGCCCGCCAACCCGCTGCTCCGCCGCAAGCCGGTCGAGCAGCTGGTCGCCGAAGGCGGCCAGGGTGAGGGCGGCGCGCTGAAGCGTTCGCTCACCATGTGGCAGCTGACCATGATCAGCATCGGCGCGACCCTGGGCACCGGCATCTTCGTCGTCCTCGGCGAGGCCACCCCGGTCGCCGGCCCGGCCGTCTTCATCGCGTTCATCGTCGCGGGCCTGACCGCGCTGTTCTCGGCGCTCTCCTACGCCGAGCTCGCGGGCTCGATCCCGGTCGCGGGCTCCTCGTACTCCTACGCCTACGCCACCATGGGCGAGCTCATAGCCTGGGTCTGCGGCTGGTGCCTGGTCCTGGAGTACGGCGTCTCGGTCGCGGCGGTCGCCGTCGGCTGGGGCCAGTACCTCAACGAGCTGCTCGACGGCACGCTCGGCATCACGATCCCCGAGGGCTTCTCCGCCCCGCTGGGCGAGGGCGGCTACATCAACCTCCCCGCCCTCGTCGTGGTGCTCCTGTGCATGGTCTTCCTGCTCCGCGGAGCCCGGGAGAGCGCCCGCATCAACACGATCATGGTCGCCGTCAAGATCGTGACGCTGGCGCTGTTCATCGTCATCGGCTTCATGGGCATCAAGGCCGGCAACTACACCCCGCTGGCCCCGCTCGGCGTCACCGCCATCGGCACCGCGGCCTCCATGCTCTTCTTCTCGTACATCGGCTTCGACGCGGCCTCCACCGCCGGTGAGGAAGCCAAGAACCCGAAGAAGGACCTGCCCCGCGCGATCATGCTCTCGCTGCTGATCGTCACCGCGATCTACTGCCTCGTCGCCCTGGTCGCCGTCGGCGCCATGCCCTGGCAGGAGTTCGAGGGCAGCGAGGCCGCCCTGGCCCAGATCATGGAGAACGTCACCGGCCACTCCTTCTGGAGCGTCATCCTGGCCGCCGGCGCGGTCGTCGCCATCGCCAGCGTCGTCTTCGCCGTGCTGTACGGCCAGACCCGCATCCTCTTCGCCATGTCGCGCGACGGCCTGATGCCCAAGTCCTTCGCCAAGGTCGACGAGAAGACCGGCACCCCGAAGGTCAACACGATCATCGTCTGCCTCTTCTGCGGACTGCTCGCCGCGTTCATCCCGCTGGGTGAGCTCGCCAACGCCACCAGCATCGGCACGCTCTTCGCCTTCGGCCTGGTCAACGTGGCCGTCGTCATCCTGCGCTACACCCGCCCCGACATGAACCGCACCTTCAAGGTCGCCCTCTTCCCGGTGACCCCGATCCTGGGCTTCGTCCTCTGCGCGGTTCTCATGACCGAGCTGCCGCTGGCCACCTGGTTGGTGTTCGGTGGCTGGATGGCGGTCGGGCTCGTGATCTACTTCTTCTACGGCATGCGCCGCTCCAGCCTGGCCACTGTGGCCGATGTGGCCGCTCCGGCCGCGGAGGTCGCTGAACAGAAGTGATTCACCGCCCGTGCGACTGAACGATCTCGACGAACGCATCGTGCACGCCCTCGCCGAGGACGCCCGCCGCTCCTACGCGGACATCGGCTCCGAGGTCGGGCTCTCCGCGCCCGCCGTCAAACGGCGCGTGGACCGGCTGCGCGCCGAAGGCGCCATCACCGGCTTCACCGTCCGCGTCGACCCGGCCGCCATGGGCTGGGAGACCGAGGGCTTCATCGAGATCTACTGTCGCCACAACACCTCGCCGGACGACATCCGGCGCGGACTGGAGCGGTACCCCGAGGTGGTGTCCGCGTCGACCGTCACCGGCGACGCGGACGCCCTCGTCCAGATCTTCGCCTCCGACATGCGCCACTTCGAGCGGGTCCTGGAGCGCATCGCGGGCGAGCCCTTCGTCGAACGCACGAAGTCCGTCCTCGTCCTGTCCCCGCTCCTGCGCCGCTTCACCTCGGGCGCCCCCGCGTAGGCCGTCCCCCCGCGGGTCCGGGGCCGCCGGTTGCGGAAAACGCCCCCCGGGCCGCGTCAGGCGTGCTGGGGCGCCTCGTCCTTCAGCATGCCGCGCAGCGAGTTCCGGAACTCCGCAGTGTCATCGTGGCCGTGAACGGCCGCGGCGTGCTGGGCGGCCGCCGCGACGACCTCTTCCTCCTCGCCCGAGATCGCGAGGGTGCAGTTCATCTCGCTGGGGTAGTCCCTGCAGTCCATGACCTTGCGCATGAGGTGCCTCCCGGGACGGGTGTCCGCCGGCGCCGACGCCGACGGTGCACCTCCCACGATCCTCTTCGCCGCGACCCGGCGAAAGCCGGGCGGGCGCGCGTACCGCTCGGCGCGGCGCACCCGGGACCGGAAGCCCGCTCCGCGCCCCACCGGAACGAGCTGTCCACCCTCGTCGCCCGGATCACAGCGGCCGGCCGGGCCCCGGTGTACGGTCGCCCCAGCACCGGCGGGCAGCCTCCGCACGACGCCCCACCAGGGGCTTCGCGATTCCCCGGGCACCCCGGGCCCCCAGCGGAACGACGTCGCCGAACGCGTGACGCAACGAATCGCCGCCCCGACCTCGTAACGCGCAACGAATCGCACACCAGCGCGCAACATCGGCGCCTTGTTGCGCCGGGAGGGCGAAACGTACCGTCTATAGGACCGCACCCACCCCTCCTGCCACAGAGGTTCGCCCATGCCCCCGCTGCGCACCGCCCTCCTCCAGAGCTCCGGAGTCCTCGGCGATGTCGCCGAGAACCTCAAGGCGCTCGACGAGGCCGCCGAGCGCGCCGCACAGGCGGGGTCCGGGCTGCTGGTCACCTCCGAGATGTTCCTGACCGGCTACGCGCTCGACCTCGACGCCGTCCCCGGACTGGCCGAGACCCGCGACGGAGACTCCGCCCGGGCCGTCGGCGAGATCGCCCGGCGCCACGGACTCGCCGTCCTCTACGGCTACCCCGAGCGCGACGGCGAGACGGTCTACAACTCCGCCCAGCTCATCGGCCCCGACGGCGCCTCCCTCGCGAACTACCGCAAGACCCACCTCTTCGGCTGCTTCGAGCAGGACGCCTTCACCCCCGGCGACACCCCCGTCGTCCAGGCCGAACTCGGCGGCCTCCGCATCGGCATCATGATCTGCTACGACGTGGAGTTCCCCGAGAACGTCCGCGCCCACGCGCTCGCGGGCACCGACCTCCTCCTGGTGCCGACCGCCCAGATGCACCCCTTCCAGTTCGTCGCCGAGCACCTCGTCCCCGTCCGGGCCTTCGAGAACCAGATGTACATCGCGTACGTCAACCGCACCGGCCCCGAGGGCGAGTTCGAGTTCGTCGGCCTCAGCTGCCTGGCGAGCCCCGACGGCACCACCCGCACCCGCGCCGGCCGCGGCGAGGAAATGGTGCTCGGCGAGGTCGACCCCGAGCTGCTCAGCGCCTCGCGCGAGAACAACCCCTACCTGCGCGACCGCCGGCCCGGGCTCTACGCCTCGCTCGTCTGACCCGCACCAGCACCCCTCCCGCCCCCACCGCTCCACCCCCCCCGAGCCCTGCCCGCAAGGAGTCGTACCCCATGACGTCCACGGTGCCCACCACCGCCGTCCCGCACAGCGACGGACAGCCGCCGATCACCATGTTCGGTCCGGACTTCCCGTACGCCTACGACGACTTCCTCGCCCACCCGGCGGGCCTCGGCCAGATACCCGCGACCGAGTTCGGCACCGAGGTCGCCGTCATCGGCGGCGGACTCTCCGGCATCATCTCCGCCTACGAGCTCATGAAGATGGGCCTCAAGCCCGTCGTCTACGAGGCCGACCAGATCGGCGGCCGCCTGCGCACCGTCGGCTTCGAGGGCGCCGAGACCGAGGGCCTCACCGCCGAGATGGGCGCCATGCGCTTCCCGCCCTCCTCCACGGCCCTGCAGCACTACATCGACCTCGTCGGCCTGGTCACCGAGCCCTTCCCGAACCCGCTCGCCGAGGCCACCCCCTCCACGGTCGTCGACCTCAAGGGCGAGAGCCACTACGCCGAGACCATCGCGGACCTCCCGCAGATCTACCGCGACGTCGCCGAGGCCTGGAACGCCTGCCTCGACGAGGGCGCCGACTTCTCCGACATGAACACCGCGATGCGCGAGCGGGACGTCCCGCGCATCCGCGAGATCTGGGCCAAGCTCGTCGAGAAGCTCGACGACGAGACCTTCTACGGCTTCCTCTGCAAGTCGGAGGCCTTCAAGTCCTTCCGCAAGCGCGAGATCTTCGGCCAGGTCGGCTTCGGCACCGGCGGCTGGGACACCGACTTCCCGAACTCCATCCTGGAGATCCTGCGCGTCGTCTACACCGAGGCCGACGACCACCACCGCGGCATCGTCGGCGGTTCCCAGCAGCTGCCGCTGCGCCTGTGGGAGCGCGAGCCCGAGAAGATCGTCCACTGGGCCCAGGGCACCTCCCTGTCCACCCTCCACGACGGCGCCCCGCGCCCCGCCGTGACCCGCCTGCACCGCACCGCCGGCAACCGCATCACCGTCACCGACTCCTCCGGCGACATCCGCACGTACCGCGCCGCGATCTTCACGGCGCAGTCCTGGATGCTCCTCTCGAAGATCGAGTGCGACGACACGCTGTTCCCGATCGACCACTGGACGGCGATCGAGCGCACCCACTACATGGAGTCGTCCAAGCTGTTCGTCCCCGTCGACCGGCCGTTCTGGCTGGACAAGGACGAGGAGACCGGCCGCGACGTCATGTCGATGACGCTGACCGACCGCATGACCCGCGGCACCTACCTGCTCGACAACGGCCCGGACAAGCCCGCCGTCATCTGCCTCTCGTACACCTGGTGCGACGACAGCCTCAAGTGGCTGCCGCTGTCCGCGAACGAGCGGATGGAGGTCATGCTGAAGTCCCTCGGCGAGATCTACCCCAAGGTCGACATCCGCCGCCACATCATCGGCAACCCGGTCACCGTCTCCTGGGAGGACGAGCCCTACTTCATGGGCGCGTTCAAGGCCAACCTCCCCGGCCACTACCGCTACCAGCGCCGCCTGTTCACCCACTTCATGCAGGACCGCCTCCCCGAGGACAAGCGCGGCATCTTCCTCGCGGGCGACGACATCTCCTGGACGGCCGGCTGGGCCGAGGGCGCGGTCCAGACCGCCCTCAACGCCGTCTGGGGCGTCATGCACCACCTCGGCGGTTCCACCGACTCCACCAACCCCGGCCCGGGCGACGTCTACGACGAGATCGCCCCGGTCGAACTCCCGGAGGACTGATCCTCCCGGCCCCCGGATCAGGGGCCTCCAGATCACGGGCCGCCGCCCCGCGCCGTCAGCACGCGGGACGGCGGCCCGTTCTCATGCCCGCATCCACGGATCCCGGGCGTCCGGCACGTTCAGCACTGCCACAGCAGCGCCGCCCGTCCGCATCCGCCGCACACGTGGGCGTAGGCCTGCCCCGAGCCGAAGTTCATGGCCGTGACCGGGTCCGGCCCCTCCGCCAGGCCCGCCGCGAACCCCATCGGCCGGGCGCACGCAGGGCAGTCGGGGGTCTCGTCGTACTGGAGCCAGTCGGGCTCGCCGCCGAGCGAGCCCAGCACGGCCCGCCCCTCGGACGCGGCAACCGACGGCAGGGATACCGAGGGCAGGGCAACCGAGGGCAGGGCCGCCGCGGGCACGGCCGCCCGTACCGCGCCCAGCCCCAGCACCTCCGGAGCCGCCCCGCGCGGCGCCGGTACGGGCACCAGCCCCTCGGCGGGCAGCAGCAGGGCCAGGTTCCCGCCCGCGGAGGGACTCCACTGCTCGCATTCTCCGGGGCGGTTCGCGCACATGAACAGGGCCAGCACACCCGCGTCGAGCACGATCTGGGCGAGGAACTGCAGCGGGCCCGCGCATGCGCGGCACTCGGGCCAGAGCATTGCGGCGGGGCCCAGCGGGACGCCCCCGGTCCGGCTGACCGGGGCGTCCGGGGCGACCGGACCGCCGTCGAGGAGAAGTGTCGTCATGGCCGGAATCTATCGCCAGGCCCTGACAGCGGCCCCGGGTCGGCGCGTACGGCGTCTCGGCCCCGCGTCAGCCCCTCGGGGTCAGCAGGCAGCGGCCGACCAGCCCCACGCCCGCGTCCAGGGAGTCGGTGAACTCCTCGGCCAGGTCCGGCGCCCGGCGCAGCGTCCACAGCAGCCGGGCCGCCGACCAGGCTCCCGCGCGGGCGCGCTCCAGGCTCCACGAGCCGACCAGGTGGGTCAGCGGATCGGCGATCTCCAGCAGGTCCGGGCCCGGCATCAGGTCCTCCCGGATGTGCTCCTCCAGCGAGACCAGCGTGTCGCCGACCCGGTCGAAGTCCGCCTCCAGGGCCCGCGGTTCGCAGTCCAGCTCACCGCAGGTGGCGACCACCGCGAGCGCCAGGTCGTGACCGATGTGCGCGTTGATCCCGGCCAGCGCGTGCTGCAGCGGCCGGATCCCGGGATGGCGGCGGTACTGCAGCAGCGGGCGCCAGCAGGCCGGGGCCCGGTCCGCCTCCACCGCCGTCAGGTACCGCTCCGCGAACCGCACGCTGAGGATCGCCGCCCGCCGGGGCGCGGGGAAACCTCCCTGGGCCATCCGATGGTGCAGGGTCTCCGTCACCGTCAGGTAGACCCGGTTGAAGACGGCGACACCGTCCTGCGGCGGGAGCCGCTCCTCCAGGGCGCGCATCCGCGCCAGCACCGCTTCCATGGGAGGCAGAGTCGCAGGCGCCGGCGCGGATCCGGGGAACTTGGCCGTACGCTTCCCCGGTTCGGACGAAACCCCGTCAACGGGGCTTGTCCTCCGCCTCCCCGCCGTCGTCGTAGGCGGACGTGCCCGCGTCGAGCAGGGGCTCCTGAGGCTTCAAGTGCGCGGGGGCGAAGCGCCGCAGCGCGTGGTAGCCGCCGATCACCACGATCGTGCCCAGCGCGATGCCGCCCAGCTCGAAGCTGTCGGTGATCTGCAGCTTCACGCCGCCGACACCGATGATGATGCCGGCCGCGGCCGGCACCAGGTTCAGCGGATTGCGCAGGTCCACCCTGCCGTTGATCCAGATCTGGGCGCCGAGCAGGCCGATCATGCCGTAGAGGATGACGGTGATGCCGCCCAGGACGCCGCCCGGGATCGCGGCGACGACCGCGCCGAACTTGGGGCACAGGCCGAAGAGCAGTGCGAAACCCGCCGCCGCCCAGTAGGCCGCCGTGGAGTAGACGCGCGTGGCCGCCATGACGCCGATGTTCTCGGAGTACGTGGTGTTGGGCGGGCCGCCGACCGCCGTGGACAGCATCGACGCGGCGCCGTCCGCCGCGATGGCCGTGCCCAGCTCGTCGTCGAGGGGGTCGCCGGTCATCTCGCCGACGGCCTTGATGTGCCCGGCGTTCTCGGCGATCAGCGCGATCACCACGGGCAGGGCGACCATGATCGCCGACCACTCGAAGGACGGCCCGTGGAAGGACGGCAGCCCGCCCCAGTCGGCCTTCGCGACCGCGGAGAGGTCCAGGCGCCAGTGGTCCACGGCCGCCTCGCCGCCCACCGTCGAGTGGATCTTCCCGAACAGCAGGTCGGAGAGCCAGGAGATCGCGTACCCGAAGACCAGCCCCAGGAAGATCGCGATGCGTGACCAGAAACCGCGCAGGCAGACCACGGCGAACCCGGTGAACAGCATGGTCAGCAGCGCCGTCCACTGGTCCTGCGGCCAGTACGTCGACGCCGTCACCGGCGCCAGGTTGAAGCCGATCAGCATCACCACCGCGCCCGTCACGATCGGCGGCATCGCCGTGTGGATGATGCGGGCGCCGAAGCGCCGCACCGCGAGACCGGCCAGGAACAGTGCCGCGCCGACGACGAACACGGCACCCGTGACGACCGCGCTGTCCCCGCCCGCCGCCCGGATCGCCGCCGCGACACCGACGAAGGACAGCGAGCAGCCCAGGTACGAGGGCACCCGGCCGCGTGTCGCGAGCAGGAAGATCACCGTCGCGATGCCGGACATCATGATGGCCAGGTTCGGATCCAGGCCCATCAGGACCGGGGCGACGAAACTCGCCCCGAACATCGCCACGACGTGCTGGGCGCCCAGCCCGGCGGTCCGCGGCCACGACAGCCGCTCCTCCGGCCGGACCACCGCGCCGGGGGCGGGAGTCCGCCCGTCACCGTGCAGGGTCCAGCCCACGCCGAGGCCCATGTTCCACTCCTCTTTCCCGGTCTTTCCGGCCATCCGGACGAGCGCGGCCGCGGCCGCGCCCACATCGAGGCCGCAGCGCACGGAGTGCTGCTGCGGCCAGTCGACATATTACGGCCGGATATCGGCAGGTTCGTCCCGGTCCGAGGGGCCGGCCTTCCCGGTGAACCCGCCCCCGGACTGCCCGACCGGGGACTTCGGGCGCAGCACCGCTGCACCCACCACCAGCGCGAACGCCAGCACGGTCACCAGCCCGAACGACACCACCAGCGAGGTCGCGTCGGCCACGGCGCCGATCGCCGACGGTGCGATCAGCCCCGAGGTGTAGGTGATCGTCGCGACACCGGCGATCGCCTGCGCCGGAGCCGGGCCGCTGCGGCCCGCCGCGGCGAAGGCCAGCGGGACCACCACCGCGATGCCGAGGCCGATCATCCCGAAGCCGGCCAGCGCCCCGGCCGGGTGCTGGACGCCGACCACGAGCAGACCGCCCACGGTCGCCAGGACGCCGCCCGCGCGGACCGTGCGCACCGGCCCGAAGCGGTCCACCACCCGGTCGCCGACGAGCCGGGCCACGGCCATGGTCAGCGCGAAGGCCGTGGTGGAGGCGGCCGCCAGGCCCGCGTCCGTGTGCAGGACGTCCCGCAGGTAGACCGCCGACCAGTCCAGGCTCGCACCCTCGGCGAACACCGCGCAGAACCCGATCGCGCCGATCAGCAGCGCGGACCTGGGCGGCAGCGCGAAGTGCGGCGGCGCCTCCGTCTCCTCGTCGCTGCGCAGGTCCAGCACGCCCTGCACGGCGACCAGCCCGCCCGCGGTCAGGACGAGCGCGGCGACCAGGTGGTGCAGCCGGGCGTCGGTCCCGGTGTGCGCGGCGACCGTACCGGCGGCGGACCCCAGCAGCGCGCCCACGCTCCACATGCCGTGCAGGGAGGACATGATCGAGCGGCCCAGCCGGTTCTCGGTCTCCACGCCCAGCGCGTTCATCGCCACGTCCGACATGCCCGCGGTGGCCCCGTAGACGAGGAGGGCGAGGCACAGGGCGGGCAGGTTCGGGGCGAGGCTCGGCAGGATCAGCGAGAGGGTCCACATGGCCAGCAGCCCCCGCAGCGCGGCCCGCGCGCCGAAGCGGTGGTTGATCCGCCCGGCCAGCGGCATCGCCAGCGCGGCGCCCAGGGCGGGGAAGGCGAGCGCGAGCCCCAGGGTGCCCGCGCTGAGCTGGGCGTGGTCCTGGATCCAGGGGATGCGCGTGGCGAAGGAGCCGGTGACGGCGCCGTGGGCGCAGAAGACGGCGGCGATGGCGAAACGGGCATGGCGCAGGCGCGCCGGGCTGAGGTCGGAGTCCCCGGTCATGACGCATAAACTATCAGGGACCCTGCCTGATAGATGATGGTCCCGACTCCCTAGGATGGGCGCCGTGACTCCAGCGACCGCACCGGTACCGTCCCCCGCCTCACCCAGCACGGCCCGGGCCATCAACGACCGCCTCGCCCTGCAACTCCTCCAGGACTCCGGACCGCTGACGGCCACCCAGCTGAAAACCCTGACCGGCCTCTCCCGCCCCTCCGTCGCCGACCTCGTCGACCGGCTCACCGAAGCCGGCCTGATCGAAGTCGTCGGCGAATCCGGCGAACAGCGCCGCGGCCCCAACGCCAAGCTCTACGGGATCGTCGCCAGCCGCGCCCACCTGGCCGCACTCGACGTCCGCACCGACCGGGTCACCGCCGTCGTCACCGACCTGCTCGGCCACCCCCTCGCCGAAGCCGCCCTCCCCGTCGGCGCACCCGAGGACGCGGTCGCGGCCCTGCTGCGCACCGCCCACGAGGCCGGCGCCGCCGAACTGCACACCGTCGTCGTCGGCGCCCCCGGCCTGGTCACTCCCGCCACCGGCGAACTCCGCGACACCCTCGGCCTCCCCGCCTGGCACCGCGACCTGGTCACCGCCCTCCAACGGACCCTGCCCGCCGTCGTGGTCGTCGAGAACGAGACCAACCTGGCCGCCCTCGCCGAGCAGCGCCTCGGCGTCGCCCGCGACCTGGACTCCTTCGTCCTGCTGTGGCTCGGCGCCGGCGTGGGCGCGGCGGTCGTCCTGGACGGCCGGCTGCGCCGCGGCGCCTCCGGCGGCGCGGGCGAGATCGGCTTCCTCCCGGTGCCGGGCACCGGCGGACTGCCCTCGGCCGCCGACTGCGCGGGCGGGTTCCACGCTCTGGCCGGCCGGGACGCCGTGACCGCGCTGGCGCGCGAACACGGCTTCACGGGCCCCGCCGAGCAGGCCGTCGCGGGCGCCGCGGGCGAGCCCTTCCTCGAAGCCCTCGCCGAACGCCTCGCCCTGGGCGCCGCGGCCGCCGCGGCCCTCCTCGACCCCGGATGCGTAGTCCTGGCCGGAGAACTCGGCCGCGCCGGCGGCCCCGCCCTGGCCGCCCGCGTCTCCCACCGGCTGGCGAAACTGACCCCCGTCCCCACGGAGATCCGCGCCACCACCCTGGGCGACCCGGCAGTCCTGTCGGGTGCCCGCCTGGCCGCCCGCGAAGCGGCCCAGGGCGCCCTCTTCGGGGGGTAACCCCACCCGGCGTGCGGGCGGTAGCGGGATCGTACGGCCCGGCCGCGCCCGGAAGGATCGGCCTCGGCGTCCACCGCCGAAAATGCCGACGATCACAGGGGAGCTGGCTCATGGGGAAGCAGGCACGGAAGAAGCTGCGGCCGGTCGCGGCGGTCACGGCCGTCGCAGTCATGGCCCTGAGCGCCCTGAGTGTCCGGGCGCCGTCCGTCGCGGCCGCGACGGGACCGGACACCGTCCAGCAGAACCTGAACCGGCTCGTGCGCTCCGACGGCCTGCCCGCCGCGCTGGCGAGCGTCACGGAACGCGCCGGCCGGACCCGTACGTACGTCGCAGGGGTCGGCGACCTGGCCACCGGATCGAAGGTGCCCAGGGACGGGCAGGTGCGCATCGGCAGCAACACCAAGACCTTCACCGCCGTTGTCGTACTCCAACTGGTCGGCGAGGGCAGGGTCGGCCTGGACGCCGCCGTCGACACCTACCTCCCCGGCCTCGTCCGCGGGGAGGACATCGACGGACGCCACATCACCGTCCGCCAGCTGCTGCAACACACGAGCGGACTTCCCAACTACACCGAGCACGACGACCTCCAGCCCCGGCCGTATCACCCCCGCGACCTCCTCGACATCGCTCTCCGGCACAAGGCCGACTTCGCCCCCGGGGCCAAATGGGCCTACAGCAACACGAATTACGTCCTGGCCGGCCTGATCGCCGAAAAGGTCACCGGCCGGCCCCTCGCCCAGGAGATCGACCGGCGCATCATCCAGCGCCTCGGGCTGCGCCACACCTATTTCCCCGCCCCCGGGGACGTGACCATCCGTGAGCCGCACCCCCACGGTTACCACCGGGAATCAGCGAACGGGCCGCTGCGCGACATCACGGAAATGGACCCCTCCTGGAGCTGGGCGGCCGGCCAGCTGATCTCCACCAACTCGGACCTCAACCGCTTCTTCTCCGAGCTCCTACGGGGCCGCCTCCTCCCGGACGCCCAGCTCGCCCAGATGCGCACCACCGTCCCCGCCGACTACTTCGGCCGCGGCGCGGGCTACGGACTGGGGCTCGTGAGCAGGCCCCTGTCGTGCGGCGGCGTCTACTGGGGCCACGGCGGCAGCTTCCCCGGATACGAGACCCGGGGCGGAGCCACGGAGCACGGCCGCCGTGCCGCCCACATCGCGGTGACCACCCAGCCGACCGACAAGACGGTGATGGAACGCGTCGACGCCACAGTGGACGAAGCCCTCTGCCCGTGACCGTCAGCGCGGCATGCGCCGCCCCAGTTCCCACGCCCTCGCGCGCATCCCCGCACCCCACGCTCCCCCCTCCGCAGGAGCGGACAGCCCCGTCACGCCGGAGGCCTGCACGTTTTCGAAGCGGGTCTCCGGGGTGGCCCCGTGCTGCCCCCAGTCCACCCGGATGCCGGCGCGCTCCGCGAGCACCACCACCGTGGCGGTGAACCCTTCGGAGAGCGCGAGCATGACGGCGTGGCTGGTCCTCCGGTGCCGCGCCAACAGGGCATTGACGAAGACCTCGAAGACGGCGGGGTCGATCTGGCACTCGTCGTTCTCCATCGGCCCGATGCCGGAAGGGAGTTCCATCTCCGCCTCGAAGGCGGCCACTTGGCGCTGAAACATCCGCGAGGCGCCGTTGGACGGGTTCCACAGGGTCTCGTCGCCCACGTCGAAGTACTGGCTCACCACGCCACCTCTCAGTTGATCACGACGCGTCAGGGTACGGGGTGGGGTGGTGGCGGAGGCGGGGGCGGTGGCGGGGGCGGGGGTTGCGGGAGGTGGGGAGCCGCTCGGGCGGGGGTCGGGGAGGCGCGGGGGCTCCGGGAGGTCGGGAGCCGCTCGGGCGGGGGACGGGGAGGCGTGGGGGCTTCGGGAGGTCGGGAGCGGCTCGGGCGGGGGTCGGGGAGGCGCGGGGGCTCCGGGATGGTCGGGAGCCGCTCGGGCGGTGTCAGGGATGTGCTGGGGGTTTCCCGTCAGTCCCATCGTCTCTCCGTGTCGGGCCGGCCCGTCAAGGGCGCTCGTTCCTCGCGTCGCTTCGCGATGTCGCTGCGCTCCACCCTTGACCGACCGTCCCGCCACGGAAATACGAGGACAGCCGGGAAACCCCCAAAGGAACGGGCCGGGACCAGATTTCAGGACGGGGCGTCGGATGCGTCCGGGCGGAGCCCGGTGCGCCCCAAATCGCTACGCGCTCCCGCCGGACGGCGCCTGCGAGCCCCCTGGGCTGGGCATAAGCCGCCACCAATCGCTACACGCTCCTGCGAGACGGCGTCAGCGAGCCATTTGGGCTGGTCATAAGCCGCCACTAATCGCTGCGCGCTCCTCGATCACGCGTCTGCGATCCGTCTTGGGCTGGTCACGGGCCGCAGAAACTTTCCTCCACTCTTCACGGACGGCGTCCGGCCCCCTGTGTGGGGTGGAAAAGCGTCAGATGACGGCTGGAGCGATGCCAATCCAGGTCTGGGTGAGTGCGCGCCTCAAAGAGCCGCCAATTCACCCCAATTGTCCCCATCTGTACCGGCGGCTGGGATCTCATGGTGGTCTTGATGGGGGTTGGGTTCGGCTGAGTCGATGGATCGCCCTTCCGCCCCTCGATATCGCCCCCGTCAGCCCTATATGAGGGCCGGACGCGGTCGGTGGGGAGCGCGTAGCGATCGGTGGCGGCCTATGCCCAGCCCACGGGGCTCGCGGACGCCGTCCGGCAGGAGCGCGTAGCGATCGATGGCGGCCTATGCCCAGCCCACGGGGCTCGCGGACGCCGTCTCGCCGGAGCGTGTAGCGATTGGTGGCGGCCTATGTCCGGCCCGAGGGGCTCGCGGACGCCGTCCGGCAGGAGCGCGTAGCGATCGGTGGCGGCTTATGTCCGGCCCGAGGGGCTCGGGGACGCCGTCGTCGAGGAGCGCGTAGCGATTGGACGCGCACCGGGCTCTGCCCGCGCATCGCTGGCCGCCCCGTCTCTTGCTCGATCCCCGGCCCGTTCTTTTGGGGGTTTCCCGGCTGTCCTCGTATTTCCGTGGCGGGACGGTCGGTCAAGGGTGGAGCGCAGCGACATCGCGAAGCGACGCGACGAAGGAGC